>CAJPFH010000136.1 GCA_905339165.1 Flavobacteriales bacterium | reverse complement strand
GGATCAGTCATGTGCGGCCTGCCTGTGTGCGGCGTTGATCAATGACGCTTCCCCTGACTGATCATCATACGCCGCGAAAAGGTGCAAAGCACCAAACCGTTTCACCCTCTCACGCTTGCGGGAGAAGGGTTGGGGAGAGGGTGCGTGAAGAAGGAAAATCAGCAAGTTGCCAATGGAATTTCCCCGCAATTTGGTCCATGCTTTTCCCCCCGTATGTCATTCGATGAGAGAAAAAATGAAAAACCAGTTTGCCCTGCTGTTCGCGGTCGCCTTTAGCGAGGGCACCGCAGTCAAGACCGGCAACGGCAGCATTGTTCGCCGCTGATGGTTTCGGCCGCCGGCCCGCCCTCAAGCGTTGCGACAAGATAGCATATATGCTATCTTCTATTCCATGATCCCGCTCGTTATAGATACGGATATCTTTGTTGCAGCACTGCTCTCGCGCAATGACAGCAGCGTGGCGCGGGAAGTTATTCGAAGATGCTTGCAGGGGTTCTACCAGCCTTTGTTTGGCGTAACGTTATTTGTCGAATATGAAACTTTGCTGGCACGCGACAAATTATTCGCTGATTGCCGGCTCAGCCACAAAGAACGTGAAATGGTTTTTTCCGCGTTACTTAAGCAGGCAAGGTGGGTGGAAATTTATTTTACATGGCGGCCCAACCTCCAAGATGAAGGCGACAACCACTTAATTGAATTGGCGGTTGCAGGTGGCGCACAAGCGATCATATCCCGCAACACCCGCGATTTGAAAAATGCGGAACTGATTTTTTCTGATACAAGAATTCTGACCCCGAAACAGTGCCTGGAGGTATTCAAATGTCCACCATGACCATCAGACTTCCCGATGACAAACACCAGCGCTTAAAGCAGCTTGCCAAATCACGACATCTCAGCATCAACAAGCTGATTGAAGAATTGACGACATCGGTTTTGTCGGCGCACGATGCCGAAGTTCGCTTTCGCGCCCTTGCCCTGCGCGGTAATCCGAAAAAGGCACTGGCATTGCTCGACAGACTGGATAACAGCTAGCAGAATCGCAGTAAAATCGCAGTAAAATCGCAGGGGCTTACGTTTACATTCGTGCCATGTCAAATGTAAGGCCCTTTGCTTCTTGCGAAATGCCGGGGAAAAGATACGCGTGATTTCGGCCAGAGACATGCACAAGAAGGAGCGAAAGATTTATGAGCAAACCACTTAAACAAATCCCCAAGTTCACCAGCGAAGCCGAAGAACGCGCATTCTGGGAAAAGCACGACTCTGCCGACTATGTGGACTGGACGAAAGCCAAACGAACCGTGCTGCCGAACCTGAAGCCCACGACCAAGACCGTCTCGCTGCGCCTGCCCCAGCACATGCTGGATTCCATCAAGGCCGCCGCCAATGCGCGCGATGTGCCGTATCAGTCGCTGATCAAGGTGTGGCTGAAAGAGAAGCTACATAGCCACTGACGTGGGGGAGACAATTAATTCGACTCCGACACCAATGGCACTGGATGATGAAACTGATGATGGATTTTCAGGCATTTTTAGGACACACATAAAAAATGTAAGAGATCGATCCAAATGAAATTGAGCATGAACAAAAATATTTTATCCATCACTTTGACGCAAGGTTTTGCATCAAATGGGATGGCTATTTAACGTTACCCCAAGGGGGCATTATGGCTTTAACACCAATTGATGCTGTTTGTACAAAATGCAGCTCTAAGTTTAATCAACTACCAAAGCAGTCGTTTTTAGGTTTTCAAAAACTAGTTTGCCCAAGTTGCCAAGAAAAAATGACATATCCACTGACAAAGGGGTATCGAACAACTTATTGGGTAATTTTCGCCATAATGGTACTAACAATTATTGGAGCTTTTGCTCAAGGTGAGTTTGGTTTTCCTGGTGGGCTCGGACTTGCAGTAGCTTTCGCGTTGTTCAGAGACCGAGGTATTAGTAAGCACATATCTAAAGTCGCCAATACATAATTAACATATCAATGGGGTCACCCATTAGACGGCCTGAGCCAAGCGAGAGTTGAAGGGGTCATGCCTTACGTTTTACATTCGCGCCATGTCAAATGTAAGGTCTGACCCCGTGCTTTGCTATGTTTTCAGTAAATATAAAGAATTCCGCACAGCCTATAACGGGAAACTGAATGAATTTCAAAATTACATGGAAAAACTTAGCTAGTTTATGTTTAGCTCTAATATTTTCATCAGTTTTGTCCGTACTGCTGAATAACAAAGCTCTTGGCTTGGGGATAATGGTTATGGCTATCATATATATAGCCAATCAGTAGTGTCCGGTTAACCCACAAATTTCCGCGCCAGGATGGAGCATTGGCGCGGGTTACGAAGCAATTTATTTTGGTGCCGATTTGAAATCAGTTTACCCATATTTCGGTTCAAGTAACTTCCAGAGATTGAAT
>CAJPFH010000135.1 GCA_905339165.1 Flavobacteriales bacterium | reverse complement strand
GTACTCGTCTTAGCGGCAACTACTTCCCTTACACCAAAAAAATCAACATTTTTGGCGAAGCTATTGCCTACCAAAAACAGTAAAATTATTATGCTGATTAACCTTTTCATCGGTTGCAAAGTTACCATTATTTTTTTCTTCATCTGAACTTTTCAGTTGAACTTTTTCAAGTGAAGAAAAAAGTTATCGGCTCGATTTTTTATAAAGTAAAACGAAGCGTTGGCTTTTGTGCGTTGGGTTTTGCTTTATAAAAAATGAGCATCCAAAGGGGTTTGGGGCATTGGAAGATTGCCCCAATAAATAACTGTGGCTTTGCCACTCCTTGCTGCCGCAGGCTTTACACTTGCTTGACCGTAGGGAGGTGTATAAAACAAATCAAAAAATAAATCTTTTTCTTTTGTTGATGTTCCGCTTTTCGGGTGGGTGCGTTGGAAAAAAAAGAATAAAAAAGGGCTTTTGTGGGTTGGCTTGCTATTGCGTATAATGACCCGGGCAGCTTGGCGAAGTGTGAGGAACGAGCATTTTGCCAAGCTGGAATTATACGCAGTAGCAAAGGTTATTTTTTGGCGTAGATTTTTGTTTTGTGTGTTGGCACAGCTCTTTGATTTTTGCTTTTTACCGCTAAAAAAATAATCAATTCAAAAAGCAAAAAGCAATGTGCTGTGGTGCGTTGGCTTACAAAAACTATGACAAAAAATAACCGTGTGGGTTGGCTAAAGCCCTTTTTTATTCTTTTTTTGTGCGGTGGCTGGGTGGGTCAATAAATTCAGCAACAAAAGAAAAAGATTTATTTTTTACCGCTTCCTTTTTTTTCAAGTGAAGAAAAAAATTATTTCAACGGATGATACATTTTGATGGCTTCCTGTAATTCTTCGTTGTCTTGTTGTCGGTAGCGTTCTACATTTTCTACTCGCTTAAATCCTGCGTAGTATTGGGTTTTGCGTAGTCCATATTGCTTTATCCAAAGTGTTATTCTTGATTGTTTTAACTGGCTTAACCGTCTAATATCCATTTGTAAAGTTTCTCCGAGCTTTCGGATCTGTCGGTTTAGGTTGGTGATTTGGTCGTGTAGATTATCAAATTTTTCTGCTTGTGGACTGATGAGTTTTGTGCCGTTTTTATCTCTATGGTTTTCTAAATAATTGTGTAGTTGTAATATTTGATGGGCTTCTAATTTGAGGGTTCGGGCTTCTTTTCTTTTTTGTCCTGCAGGGATTTTTAGTTCGCCCTTTTCTAATTGTAAGTGTTCTAATTCTATTCTTAAAATATCTCTTTCATCCAATGCCTGATAAATAGTAAAGCCTAATAAAATCTTATCGCTATGTCGCCAAAAGCCTTTCTGTGCCTGTGGTTCGTAGCTGTTGTAAATGTGGTTGAGTTCTTCTTCGGTAAATAAAATCTGTTGTGGTTTCTCTATGCCCCTAACTCTTACTTGATAGGCAATATCGGGGATTTGAAGATACTTGTTGTAATGGCTGATGGCTCGTAAATGTTCGTTGCAAACTGGTTTTGATTTCTCTTGTTGCAGGTCGCCAATGTAGTTGAGTAAATCTTTGTAAGTGGCTTCTTCTGTGGTGATATTTCTTTCTGTAAGCCAAGTACAGTAATGGTTTGAGCAATACAACATTCTTTGCCTTGTCTTTTCTACAAAGCCATTTTTGATTAAATATTCTTCAAAATTATTTTCATTTTTCATTAATCATTTACAATTTATCATTAAC
>CAJPFH010000134.1 GCA_905339165.1 Flavobacteriales bacterium | reverse complement strand
TCTATGCGTTATCTCCACCCGCCAGCATCCTCCCCACAACCGCCTCCATCAGCTTCTCGCTGTCCGCCTGCGAGCGCATGAGTCCGGCTTCAAGCTCATGAACTTTTTTGGGCGCCGATGTTTCCACAAGATCGAGCAGATTTCGGCTTTTTAAACCGCGGATAAACGCAGATGAACACAGATTTACATCCCCATTGCGGCGCAAAAATATGTCCCAAAAAATGCTCCTGCTTTGCGTTCTCTGCATACTTTGCGGTGAAAAGCGTAAATATAATCAACCACAGAGGACACAGAGAGCACAGAGTTTCGTTCTCTGTGTCCTCTGCGAACTCTGTGGTTTTTCAATCGCTAAAATTTTATTTCTATGCGTTATCTCCACCCGCCAGCATCCTCCCCACAACCGCCTCCATCAGCTTCTCGCTGTCCGCCTGCGAGCGCAGAAAGTAGGCTTCAAGCTCATCGCGGGGGGAAATGAGCTGGTCTGGCGACGATGCGGATAAATATTATAACCATGGATCGCTTTATGCAGGCTGGTAGAAAACATTGAGTCATATCACTCTTCTTACGTTGGAAATATTACTGGATATCAATGAGCAAATAAAAATCCGTGCCTCAAAAGACCCCCGGATAGAATATTCTGGAAGTGAAGATTATCCCATTAAGATGCATGAAATAAGAAAACTAATCGAATATGCCCCGAAGAACCGAGATATCCTTGAAGTAGCTGCGTATTATTTAAAAAATATAATACTTCTGCAGGCTTTCCCTGATGCAAACCATAGAACCGCATTAACCGCAATAGAAATGTTTCTGGAAGATAATGGTCTAAATTTAGATTATACGTCTGTGGAAGCTTTTGATTTTAGAAAAGAACTCTATAACTGTAGATTAATGGTCTATAAAACATATGAAGAAATGTCCATAAGAGTCTTAAAAGAGGATGATAACCAGGCAGAAAATATTGTATTTACTTTATGCCTGAAGTTCGTCAAGGCACATGTCAAATAGATTAACTTAACTCTATTAAAACTTCATATCTACGGTCAAGAATACGATTTATTGCTTTTAACTCGAACTCTCTATCGATATTCTTGTTTTTTAATACAACCTGTTCATTATTCTTCTTTTGATGCGGTTTCATTATTATCCTTGCAGGTCAAGTATAAAGATTCATATTATTTAAATCCTTTTCCCGTTACTCCGGATAAACGCAAGATGAACGCAGATATAATTCCCCCTTGCGGCACAAATATATGACAAAAAGCTTCCATGCTTTGCGTTTTTTGCGGTGAAAAGAGTAAATCAAATCAACCACGGAGAACACAGAGAGCACAGAGTTTCGTTCTGTCGAGTAGAGCCCATAGCCCACCTTTTATTGAGGTAATAGCCCCAGGGTTATACTATGAGCCCCCTCACAGAACCGGACTTGAAGATTTCCCTCATCCGGCTCTTCAGAAGCACATCCTCTATGCGTTTTTGTGTAG
>CAJPFH010000133.1 GCA_905339165.1 Flavobacteriales bacterium | reverse complement strand
CCGATGGGCGAAAAGTATTAGCCAAACGCAGAGCGAGAGGCAGAAAGCGACTTACCGTATCAGACGAGCGAACCCACAAGTAAGAAGAAAACAGAATACCATAACCCACAAAAAAAGGAGGCTTAAGCCTCCTTTTTTTGTGGGTTATAGATGTTTAACAATGCTAAAAATTATCTTCCTCTAGAGTAGTTTTTTTTTGTTCCCGAAGACCTATTAAAATCTCTGCCACCACTTCTTTGTTTGCTTTTATCAAATCCTCTACCTTTCGATTTAAATCCGCCACCTCCTTTGTTGTTAGAGTTACCTGAATTCCCGGAACCTGCTCCGCCAGAAAATTCTACCCGAATTTTCCTACCCTCAATTTCTTCTCCATTGAGTGATTTTATTATTTTATTGGCAGCTTCAACATCTTCCACTCCAAAAAAGGAATAAGAATCCTTTAAATTTATTCGTCCAATATCTCTGCCGCTTACACCTGATACATCGCACAGAAAGGCTAAAAAACCAGACTTATCATTAACATCCATTGCCCCCACATTGATAAATAACTCGTTGCTTACTTCTGATCTATCTTGTGTTCCTTCGCGTTTATCTCTTCTATCACCGTTTTTTCCGGAATCTGATAAGTTTAAATCCGGGGCTTTCCCATATAATTTTAAATACCTATTGAATTCTACCGAGATGAGTCTTTTTATTAATTCTTCTTTACTGAATTTTTCAAATTCAGTAAAAACTTTATGCATATACGTGGCAACTGCAGCTTCATCAACTTCTGCATTATTAATAGAATCTATCAAGGAGAAAAGTTGTTTTTCGCAGATTTCTTTTCCCGTTGGAACCATTACTTTTTTAAATTTTTTTCCAATGCGTCCTTCTAGGGAACGAAGTTTTCCAGTTTCTCTGCTATTAATAATTACTAGTGAAATTCCTGATTTTCCGGCTCTGGCAGTTCTTCCGCTACGGTGGGTATAATTTTCCGAATCATCGGGGAGATTAAGATGCAGAACGTGTGTTACATCGTTTACATCAATTCCTCTGGCAGCCACATCGGTTGCAATGAGCATCTGAATATTTCTTGTTCTAAAGCGGTTCATCACCGTATCGCGTTGTTGCTGAGATAAATCTCCATGAAGGGCATCTACATTGTATCCGTCTTTCATTAATTTATTTGCTAGTTCCTGAGTGTCTCTTTTGGTTCTGCAAAATAAAATGCCGTACATCTCCGGGTAATAGTCGATAAATCTTGCCAATACTTTGTTCATGTCTTTAGCAGAAACGACACAAAACTGATGTTCTAAATTTTCGGCTGTTGCATTTACTTTTCCAATCGTAATTCTCTCCGGATTATTCATGTATTTTCTTGCAATCTGCTCTACCTCTTTGGGCATTGTTGCAGAGAATAACCATACATGTTTATCTTTAGTGGTTTGAGAAAGTATATCATTAATATCGTCTTGAAAACCCATGTTCAGCATCTCATCTGCTTCATCGAGTATTGCAAATCGCACTGTATTTAGTTTAATAGTGCCTCTTTCAATGTGGTCTAATAATCTGCCAGGAGTGGCTACTACAATGTGTGCTCCTCTTTTTAAATCGCGAATTTGGTTAGAGATGCTAACTCCTCCATACACAGGAACAATATGAACAGCCCCTTTATACTTTGCAAAAACCTGCAAGTCTTTAGTAATTTGCATACATAATTCGCGTGTAGGACAAAGAATAATACCTTGAACTGTGGGATTAAAAATGTCGAGTTGTTGTAATAAGGGCAAGCCAAAAGCCGCTGTTTTTCCTGTTCCTGTTTGAGCAAGCCCAACAAAATCTCGTTCCCCACTTAATAATACGGGTATCGCTTTTTCCTGAATGGGACTGGGTTGGACAAACCCCAGTGTTTCTATTGCTTTTAAAAGTTCGTGGTCAAGTCCAAGTTCGTTAAACGTCATTCTATATAGATTTAAAAATTACAAAACACTAAAGCCGCAAACAGTTGCGGCTTTAGCGTAAAGAGCCTGTAAGCCGGGTTCTGTTTTGTAGTTTAGAAGTCTAAACTACATTACCTATCATTTATCTGGGATTATGTTTGCACATAACCACAATCGACCTACCCTTCCTGCCGTAGTGAAAAACTAACTGGAGCGAGTAACCCCAAAAGCAGGGTTTATTTGGTCTTTCAGCCCGCAAGGTTTTCCTGACTGTAAAAGTTGCCTTTTACATCGGTGGGCTCTTACCCCACCTTTTCACCCTTGCCCCCGGCATAGCAGGGGGCGGTCTGATTTCTGTGGCACTGTCTGTTACAAGACTTTGCGACTTGCACCCTTGCTTTCGCAAGGTGCGGCACCCTTTGCTGCCCGGACTTTCCTCTCTGTACACTTTACAGAGCGATAGGTCGGCTCTAGCCACAAAATTAGGTTAAAGAATTGATATTATTGTTTTATTGCTTAAATAAAACAATTTCAAGGGATTTAATTTATTGTTGGTTCAATTTTTTTGCAATATATTTTTTGAAATTATTTTCATTTTATATGCTTTATGTGTCGTTGTAAACAGATTCATTTAAATTTGCATATGTTTATTGTTGGAGATGTTGTAAAGTTTAAAGACGAGCTGGGAGCTGGCGTTGTTATTGGGGTTATTTCACAAAATCAGGTGCTGGTTAAAACCGATGAAGGGTTTGAAAATAAATATCTGTCAAGTTGTTTAGTGCTTGTAAAGAGAGCAAATACAGAGAAATCTAAAGAGTTAGAAAAAGTGCCGGTAACGCTAAATGATAAAGAGGAACCGAAAAAAAGAAAAAAAACGACAAAGAGTTATTTGTTGAAAAAATATCTGAAACAAACAAAACATGCCGGAAAGAAAAAGGGGGAATTTTTTGCAGAAATAGATTTGCATTTAGAAGAGTTGGTAGAGTATCAAACACATTTATCACCACACGAAAAACTTCAATTACAGATTAATCATTTTAAAAAATGCATTGAAGAGGCGAAAGAAATAAAAATAAGAAAACTGGTTTTTATACACGGAGTAGGGCAAGGGGTTTTAAGAACAGCATTAAGAAAAATGCTGGAAGAGCAAACGGGTATAAGCTACAGAGATGCTTCTTTCAAAAATTATGGAATGGGTGCCACCGAAGTACTTATTTTGGGCTTATACAAATAGCTGTGTGTTATACAAATACAAAATCAAACTCCTTTACAGCAATATGCTTGATAGGTACTTTGATTATTTCAGCAAATGTTTCTCCTTGTTCCTGCATATCGGTATCATCTTCTTCGTAGTACCAGTTTACGGTTACCTTGTTTCCTTTAGAGTGTAGTAATTCTATTTTCTTAAAAATATCGAGTATTACTTTTGAGGAACTAGTATTAAAATATTCTAACTGAACATTTACTACCGTCTCTGGCTTTGGATTTTCGATATACTTATCGAGCCATTGCATAGCTTCTTTGTAAAATTCTATGGAGTGTTCTGGAAGGGAGCGGCCACTTATATCCAATTCTCCTTTTTCGAAGTTAAAACTAAGTGTGGGGGTTTTAAAAGTTCCCTTTATGTATAAGTTTTCCATTTCTGCTAAATTTTTTATTTATGGATTCCAAAAATAGAAAAAATAAGAATATAGTGAATGTATTTTAAAGGTGTTTTATTAACCGCAGATTGTGGGTATAAATCCCACTTTCTGCATTAAATATTCCTTGGTGATCGAACTTATCAATGCGAACTCTTCCGGAAGCATGAATTATTTTTTGATTTTCCAGAACAATCCCAACGTGTGTAATTTTTCCTTCTTCATTATCAAAAAAAGCTAAATCACCGGGTATGGCTTCTTCAATAAAACTAAGAGTTTCGCCCATTTCGGCTTGTTGATAGGCATCGCGAGGGATAAAAATGCCATTTAGTTTATAAACCATTTGCGTAAATCCGGAGCAATCGATACCAAAAGGAGTACGTCCACCCCAAAGGTAAGGAGTATTAAGGTACATAAAGGCTGTTTCCGGTATGTTCTCAAATTTCCCTTCTTCACTAGGGTCTATGGCTTGTCCTTCAAAAACGTATTTTTCGGCATCTAATAAAAAATCTCCATAGTTGTAAAAAGGCAACGTAGACCCAAGCACAATGGCTCTCGCTTCGTTTGTTTTGTTTTGTATAGCAATGCCAGCTATTTCGCCCGATAGAAACTGAGGGGGTTTGTTGAGCATAGAGTATGTTTCTTCATCAATTTCTAAGGCTTGCTTTGCGTCTATCCAGCAAGAATATTTTTCGTACGAAGTAAGAATTTTAATCCACTGATTTTGTTTTTCGATAATTTTAAAATTTTCGCCAAACAACAACTGAGTAACCATTTCGCTTTTATCCGATGGTTCTGCACGGCAGGGAATAATGCTGAGAGGGCAAATTCCGAAATTCATTTACTACTTTTTATAATCGTTCAATAATAATGGAAGAAGCTCCTCCGCCTCCGTTACAGATGGCTGCTGCTCCTAGTTTGGCATTGTTTTGTTGTAACACATTTAACAATGTTACAATTATTCGAGCCCCCGAGCAACCAAGAGGATGCCCCAAGGCAACAGCACCTCCGTTTACATCTACATACTTAGGGTTTAATCCAAGTTCTTTAATGTTGGCAAGGCCTACTACCGAAAAGGCTTGATTTAATTCCCAGTACTGAATGTCTTTTGTGGTAAGGTTGGCTTTTTTTAAGGCTTTATTTATGGCTAAAGTTGGCGAGGTGGTAAACCATTCCGGAGCTTGTTCGGCATCAGCAGAGGCAATTATTCTAGCCAATGGTTTTAAGTTAAGTTCTTGCATCTTTTCCTTGCTCATAAGAATAAGAGCGGCTGCCCCGTCATTTAAGGTAGAAGCATTTGCTGCCGTTACGGTTCCATCTTTCTGAAAAACGCTGGCCAGTTGTGGAATTTTATCGAACTTAACATTTTTATATTCTTCATCTTCGGTAAAAAGAATGGAATCACCCTTTTTCTGAGGTATTTCTACAGGTATTATTTCTTCTTTAAATTTTCCGCTTTGCCATGCCGCTGCTGCTCTTTTGTACGATTCAATGGCAAAGGCATCTTGTTCTTCGCGGGTAAACTTTTTTTCTTTTGCACAAAGTTCGGCACAATTGCCCATGTGTATGTTGTTGTACACGTCCATTAATCCATCTAAAATCAATCCGTCAGTTAGCTTTGCATCGCCTAGTTTAAATCCATTGCGAGAGCCTTGTAAATAATGAGGAACTTGGCTCATATTTTCCATTCCGCCAGCTATTACCACATCAGCATCGCCAAGTATTATACTTTGTGCCGCTAAGGACACCGCTTTCATGCCGGAAGCACATACTTTATTTATGGTAGTACAAGTGGTGCTATCGGGCAAACCGGCAAATTTAGCCGCTTGCCGGGCAGGAGCTTGTCCCAAACCAGCCTGTAACACGCAGCCCATCAGTACTTCTTTTACCTCAGCAGGATTTAGATTTATTTTGTTTAATGCACCCTTAATTGCCGTGGCTCCAAGTCGGCTGCTAGAAACTCCAGCCAAGGAACCATTAAAACTACCAATGGGAGTGCGTACTGCCGATACAATATAAACTTCTTTCATAACCAAAAATGTGTTGAATAATTTAGGATAAAATTTTGCACGAATTTACGGTTTTAGATTTTGTATTGCATTTTTTTAGAAATGTTTTTAAAGACGAAACCCTTTATCATTATTAAATAAGCATTTAAAAAGGAGCATGATTCAATTTTAATATCTTTGTTTTGTAAATGAATCAGAAAATGACTGAAAGAAAACACGATATTGCCCACGAATTGTTATACGGAGTTCCCTCGGAAGAAGAAATTGAGTTTTTAAGAGGACCGCAATCGAGGTGGCGAGAGTTTAAAATGATTCTTTCCGTATTGCGAGAATTTATTAGAGGTTTCAGAAATTTGCACTTTGTAGGCCCTTGTGTTACCGTTTTTGGTTCGGCTCGTTTTGCCGAAACCCATCCCTATTACACTCTTGCAAGGCAGGTAGGGGCTGCTGTAGCCCGTATGGGGTTTACCGTAATGACTGGCGGAGGCCCCGGTGTAATGGAAGGAGCTAACCGAGGAGCTAAAGAAGTAGGAGGCCGTTCAGTAGGATGCAATATTATATTACCCTTTGAGCAGGTGCCCAACCCATATTTAGATGTTTGGTTGAATTTCCGTTACTTTTTTGTTAGAAAAGTACTACTTACCAAATATTCTTATGCTTTTGTGGTGTTACCCGGAGGTTTTGGTACCATGGACGAACTTTTTGAAGCCCTTACCTTGGTTCAAACACGTAAAACAAAAGATTTTCCTGTTGTAATTATGGGGAAAGAATATTATAAACCCATGATTGATTTTGTAAAATCTATGGCGAATGCCAGAACGATTGATGAAAAAGACGTTACACTTTTTCATTATACCGATTCTGTAGAGGAGGCGGTTGCATATATTCAAAAAAATGCAGTAGAAAAATTTGGTCTTACCAAAGAAAAAATAAAACCCAACGCATGGCTCGGTGAACATGGAACAATTGGTAAACAAAAGAATTGATATTAAAAAAAGTGCAGAGGGTACGGAAATATCCATAAAAGCATACTTTGATGAAGTAAAGCAAAAAATGTTTTTTGCATGGATTGTATTATGGACACTTTCAGGCCTCCTTATTTTTTCTCAGTTTTTTCTAAATTATACTCAAAAAGAAAAAGTTTTTTTTATTGTTTGGATGGCTTTTTGGATGTATTTTGAATTTAAGGCTTTACAAACATACCGATGGAGAAAATTAGGAAAAGAGCGAATAGAAATAAGTAAAAAAGAAATTACAATAACCAGAAATATAGCCAACAGAGGTATACCCGCTGCTTTTAAACTTAGCGGTTGTAAAAACTTTCGCTTATACAAAAAAGAAGAAAAAGGAATGTTTACCGAAGTCATGAGTTCTTCCTATTGGGTTATTGGAGGAGAAACAATAGCATTCGATTATTATGGAAGCCTCGTATCTTTTGCTTTGAACATTTCCGAAGCCGATGCGTTACTTCTAGTAGGCATTCTAAAACACGATGCAAAAAAGTTTTTACAACTTTCTGAACAAAAAGAATTGTAAATCTGTTCTTAAGCGAACACGTTTCAAAAGTGCGGCCATATTTCTTTCTTTTTTAAGCACTTTATGTGTTTATGCCCTATTACAAGGTAAACAGAGTAAGTTAAAAATCAAAATGAGCAATTACGAAAGGAAAGAAAATACGTCAGAAAAGGCAACCTTCGGAGCCGGTTGTTTTTGGTGTACGGAAAGTATTTTTATGGAATTAAAAGGGGTAAAATCGGTGTTTCCTGGTTATATGGGAGGCAAATTAAAAAATCCAACATACAAAGAAGTGTGTTCCGGTTTAAGCGGACATGCCGAGGTGGTGCAAATTACTTATGACCCTAGTGTAATCGCTTATGTAGAATTGTTAGAAGTTTTTTTCTTAATTCATGATCCCACAACATTGAATCGTCAAGGAGCCGATGTAGGTTCTCAATACCGCTCAGTTATTTTTTATCATTATCCCTATCAAAAAGAAAAAGTAGTTACCTATACCGAATTGTTAAATAAATCGGGAGCTTTTGAAAATAAAATAGTAACCGAAATAACAGAGGCTCAGGAATTTTATAGGGCAGAAAAGGAACACCTCAATTACTACAATTTGAATAAACAACAACCATACTGTAAAGCGGTAATTCAGCCTAAGTTGGAAAAGTTTAGAAAAGTTTTTGCCGACAAAACAAAATAATCGATTTATTTTCTGTTCGTTTTATTATTTCTCTAACATCAGAATTCAAAAGCACTATTATTAATACATTTGTTGCCTGAATGGCATTGGTAAAAAATATAAAAAAATCTACAGCCCGCTTTTTACTAAGAAAAAAGCTGAGCCTTTTAAAAAGAGAAATCCAGTCTTCTTCTTTCAGTAACCTTAAGGAAGTGGGAGTTTTATACGATGCGACCGACAAAAAGACTTACGACTTGATACGCCTTTTTATTCATGAATTAAAAAAAGAAGGAAAAAGAGTGGTTTCAATTGGTTTTGTGAACTCCAAGAAAGAGGCAGAGTTTATTAAACCGCAATTAGATTTTTTTTACTTTAATAAAAAGAATACGAACTGGCTAAATATTCCTGCCACTTCGGAAGTAAAGCGTTTTATAAATACAAATTTCGATTTACTTATAGATTTAAATATTGACGAGCATTTTCCTTTAGAATATATTTGTGCTCTTTCTCGCTCCAAATTGAAAGTGGGAAAAATAGGTGGCTATCACAGTTCTTTTTGCGATATGCAAATTGATATTAGCCAAGATTATTCGGTAAAATTTTTATTATTACAATTAAAACACTACTTACATTTAATAAACTGAAAAAATGAATTTTTTAAGAGGCACAGGAGTAGCTATAGTAACTCCATTTAATCCCGATGCCAGTGTAGATTACACTGCCTTGCGACAGTTGGTTTCGCATATTATTAACGGAAAAGCTGACTATATTGTAGTACTCGGCACTACAGGAGAAACGGCTACTTTAAATAAAGAAGAAAAAAATGAGGTGCTAAAAATGGTAAAAGCAGCCGCAGAAAATAAAATACCACTTGTAATAGGAATAGGCGGCAACGATACCCAAAAAATACTTCATGAAATAGCAGAAACAGATTTATCCGGTTTCTCGGCCATACTATCGGTAAGCCCCTATTACAACAAACCCACACAAGAAGGAATATATAAGCATTATTCATTAATAGCCAACCATTCTCCATTGCCTGTTATTTTATATAATGTTCCGGCACGCACATCTTCCAATATTCTTCCGGAAACTACTTTACGTTTAGCTCAGCACAAAAACATTATAGCCATTAAAGAGGCCTCCGGAAATTTAGAACAGTGTTCGAAAATAATTAAAAATAAACCCGATGGTTTTTTTGTAATATCGGGTGATGATAACTTTACTCTTCCCCTATTGGCTTTGGGTGGCGATGGAGTTATTTCTGTGGTGGCAAATGCTTTTCCCTTGCAATTTTCAGAGATGGTACGCTACGCCATTAAAAACGATGTAGCGACAGCAAGAAGATTTCATTTTTTATTAAATGAGTTGGTTCATTTATTATTTGTTGATGGAAATCCGGCAGGAATAAAGTGCGTTCTTCAGCACCTTTCTATTGGCAAAGAAACGGTTCGTTTACCCCTTACTGAAGTTACCGATATTACTCGAAAAAAAATTATTGAAGAAGTGCAGAAGATACAAAGAGGCTAAAAAACAATTTTATATTCAGTACCTTTTTTTGTATTCAATTCAATAAAGCCATTCAACTGTTCGGTAAAGGTTTTAATCAATTCAAGTCCTAACGAGCGAGGGTTTTCAAATTCGATCGAATCTAACCCTTTACCATTATCGCCTACTATGAGTTCGTATTTTTTTTCGGAATTTATTCTAAAAGAAATCCAAATTTTTCCCTCTAATGTGTTGGTAAAAGCGTGTTTAAAAGAATTAGACAACATTTCGTTTAGTATTAAACCAATAGGCACCAGTTGGTCTATTCCAAAATGTTCTACTTCAATATTTTTTTCAATTTTAATAAGCTTATTTAAGTTATATGTTTTTACAAGATTGCCTGAAAGCGCCTCGATATATTCTTTAAAATCAATTTGAGCAAGGTTTTCGGTACGGTATATTTTTTCGTGTATAAGAGCCATGGTTATAATTCTGTTCTGTGCTTCTTCAAACAATTCGGTTATTTTTTCATCGTTTATTTGGTTACTTTGAAGCCGTAGTAAACTATTTACTATTTGCAGATTGTTTTTTACACGATGGTGTATTTCTTTTAACAGTGTTTCTTTTTCCTCCTTCTGCTTTAATATTTGCATGTTTTGCAAAGAAAGTTTTCTGTTTAGTTTTGTTCGGTTCAATAAAATGGCTATCAGTAGAATAGACATGATAGCAAGTGCAGAAACAATAAAGAGCAGAAGGGCTTGTTGGGTTTTGCTTCTTTTTAACTCGTTTTGTTGTTGGGTATTTTCTTTTTCCTTTGTTTCTGTAATTTGCTGAAGTCTGCTTATTTCGTTTTCCATACGTTTGGTTTCAAAACGTATCTGCATCTCTTGCACCTTCTTTTTTTGTTCAAAGTCGTTAAGGCTATCCTTTAGGAGGTTTGCAAAATGAAAAGACTGGTATGCGTTTTTGTAATCTTTTTTAATGGCATATAATTCTGAAAGAGCAGAATAGATATTGATTTTTTGCTGAAGGTCTATATTGGGTGCAATATATCTTTCTGCAATGATTAGTTCTTCAAGAGCAGCATGAATATTACTACTTTTTAAGTATTTACTCTTGTTATAATGAACCGTTGCTAGGCCCAAACTATCTTTTATTTGTAAATAAATATCTTTTGCCCAGTTGATGTAGATGAGAGCGCTATCTGTATTTTTCTTTAGGTATTGAATATTCGATAATTGGGTATAACATTGAGCAATGGCCGTATTGAGATTAAATTCTTTGTTTATCTGAAGTGCTTTCTGCAAGAACTCTTGGGCTTTTTTTAATTCATTTTTTTCAACAAAAATACTGCTCATATTGAGGTAACCTATAGCCATACCTTGCTTGTTTCCACTTTTAATATTATCATCAAGTGATTTTAAAAAATATTCGGTTGATTTATTTTGCATGCCTAACAAATAATAAATCATGCCAATATTATTGTGAATATTAGCCAGTTGAGATAACTCATTTATTTTTTCGGCAATTCGCAGAGCTTGGTATGCAAAATCCAAAGCGGTAGGATAATCACCAACGGCCTGATATAACAAACAGAGATTATTATAGGATTTGGCCATATTAAGTTCAGAACGCAGAGAAGAAAATATTCTAAGGCAGATACTAGCCTGTTCAATCCCCTCTTTGTATCTTTCGGTATGGTATAACAGGCTCGATTTATTGATGCGTGTTATACCTTCCCAATAAGTATTATTTATTCTTTTTGATAAAGCAAGAGCACTATCGGAAAAGACAAAAGCTTGTTGAGGGTCGTAATGAAATACTTTTTTTACAAGTTCGTTGAAAGCTTTTATTTTAATAGTATCCGCTTGGCTGGTTTTTGTAATATGTAGTAAACTGTCTGTTTCTGAAATTGCTTTTACAGAAGTGGTTAATAAAGTTATTAAGAGAAATGAAATAAGTGTTTTTTTGTTAAACATGCCATAAAATTAGCATTTTGTAATTGATAAAAACAATTTTGTCTGTCCTTTGTTAATCCCAATTATGCGTACTGTTTTATTTATAGTAAATAGTTTTTTTTCGGTATATATGTTTTCACAAAATGCCGTTATTAAAGGAAGAATTAGCGATGCTGTAAATAATGAGCCTATTCCTTATGCCAATATTGTGGTGCAGGGTACAGAAAAAGGAGCATCTAGCGATATAGACGGAAATTTTGTAATCTCTAATTTAATTCCGGGTTTATACACCTTACAGGCCAGCTTTATTGGATATAAAAAGAAAACCTTGTTCGAAATTCAGGTAAATAATGCATTCCCGACTTTTGTCGAATTTAAATTAGAACAAGAACTAACCACGCTAGAGGGTTTTGAAGTGGTAGCATCGCCTTTTAATAAAACAGAAGAAAGCCCTGTTTCGATGCGAACCATCGGAGTTTCAGAAATACAACGTAATCCGGGCGGAAACAGAGATATTTCTAAGGTTGTTCAGTCATTGCCGGGGGTTGCTTCTACGGTTTCATTCCGAAACGATATCATAATACGTGGTGGGGCTCCAAATGAAAACCGATTTTACTTAGATGGGGTGGAAGTGCCCAACATCAACCATTTTGCCACACAAGGTTCTTCCGGAGGGCCGGTAGGTTTAATTAATGTAAATTTTATTCGCGAAGTCGATTTTTATTCAGGAGCCTTTCCTGCCAATCGAAACAATGCATTAAGCTCCGTTTTTGAGTTTAAACAAAAAGAAGGAAATGCAGAAAAGTTGCTTACCAATTTTATGGTAGGCTCAAGTGATATTGGTTTAACGATTGATGGACCTATTACCAAAAAATCAACATTTATTTTTTCTGCCCGCAGGAGTTATCTTCAATTTTTATTTGCCGCCTTAAAATTGCCTTTTTTGCCTACATACAACGATTTTCAGTTTAAACAAAAAATAAAACTTTCGCCTAAAGACGAGGTAACCTTAATTGGATTAGGAGCCATAGATGAGTTTAAGCTAAATAAAAACGTAAACGAGGGGGTTTCCGATACCAATATTTTAGAAAGAAATAATTATATTCTAGGAAACCTTCCGGTAAACCAACAGTGGAATTATACACTAGGGTTGGTTTATAAACATTTTAAAGAAAACAGTTTTCAAACCATTGTAGTAAGCAGAAATCATTTAAATAATTCTGCTAAAAAATATTTTAATAACGATGAACCAACCTCACAAAACCTTGTGCTGAATTATCATTCGGAAGAAATTGAAAATAAGTTTAGATTTGAGAATACCCTACGTACAAAAGGCTACAAAATAAATGTAGGGATAAACTACGAATTCGCACAGTATTTTAATTCTACCTACAACAAAAGGGCTTTGCCCTCCGGATTGTTTGTAATAGAATACCACTCTGCCTTGGATATTCACAAAGCAGGGGCTTTCTTTCAGGTAAGTAAAGGCTTTTTAGGCGAACGATTAATGGTTTCACTTGGGCTTCGTACTGATGCGAACACGTATTCGGTCGAAATGCAAAATGGGATAGAGCAACTTTCTCCCCGATTATCATTCTCTTATTCAATTACTGAAAAAATGGCTTTTAATTTTAATGTGGGTAGGTATACTCAATTACCTTCCTACACTTTATTAGGATATAGATTACCCAACGGAGTACTTGTAAATAAAAAGAATAAAATTAAATACATAAAAGTAGAACACGTGGTAGGAGGATTAGAATACAATCCGGGTATGAATTCAAAAATAACACTTGAAGGTTTTTTTAAAGTGTATAAAGACTATCCCTTTTTAACCAACGAGAACGTATCTCTTGCCAATTTAGGGGGTAATTTCGGAGTAATAGGAGATTCTCCAGCGAATTCTATTTCTAAAGGTCAAACGTATGGTGCCGAAGTGTTAGTGCAACAAAAGTTATACAAGGGTTTTTACGGAATATTGGCATACACATTTGTAAAAAGTGAATTCACTAACGGCTTAGGAATATATAAACCATCGGCATGGGATTTTGGGAATATTGTAAGTGTAACAGGTGGAAAGAAATTTAAAAGAAACTGGGAACTTGGGGTAAAATGGAGATATACCGGTGGAGCTCCTTATACTCCTTTTAATATAGAACTATCATCTACTAAAACGGTTTGGGATGCTTCCGGGAGGGGTATTCCCGATTATTCTCAATTAAATTCGATGCGTTTAAAACAGGCACATGGTTTAGATGTTAGATTGGATAAGCGTTATTTTTTTAATAAATGGTCGTTGAACATTTACCTCGATATACAAAATATATATAACTACCAAGCCGAGCAGCAACCCTATTTAGATGTAAGAAGAGATGTGAGTGGGAATCCAATGACCAAAGCAAATAATGCCGATTTTTACGAAACCTACCTTGTGCCTGATTATACGGGTACAGTACTTCCTTCAGTAGGAATAATGATAGAGTTTTAAAAGAAATAAAAAATTAGAAAGTAACAATGGAAGGTTTGTTCTGAAGGATTTTCTCTATTTCTTCCATAACTTCTGCTGTAAGTTTTTCTTTTACTTGTATACTTTTTAAATTTTCTTTTACCTGCTCAATTTTGCTTGCCCCGGTAATTACAGTGCTTACGTTTTCATTTTTAAGGCACCAAGCAACGGCTAACTGGGCAGTGGTAATACCTATCTTTTTTGAAAGATCTTCCAATTGTTCTATTTTTTGAATGTTCTCTTTGGTTAACATTTTTTCTTTTAACCATTGCAAATTTTCTAAGGATAATCTTGCTCCCTTTGGCACTTTTCCGTTTTTGTATTTTCCGCTTAATACTCCCGATGCCAATGGCGACCAAATTGTTGTTCCTAATCCAATTTCTTTATACAATCTTCGGTACTCATTTTCGAACCGTTCTCTCACCAACATATTGTATTGAGGTTGTTCCATTGTGGGTGGTGTTAAATTGTACTGCCTTGCAATGCTGTATGCTTCCATTATTTGTTGGGCACTCCATTCCGAGGTTCCCCAATATAAAACTTTACCTTGTTCAATAAGAGTATGCATTGAGCGAACGGTCTCTTCCACAGGTGTTACATCATCGGGCCGATGGCAGAAATAGAGGTCTAAATAATCAACTTGCAAACGCTTTAGTGCGGCATGGCATGCTTCCATAACCCTTTTTCGGCTAAGTCCTTTTTGATTGGGACCTTTGCCTCCCCAAAATACCTTACTTGATACCACAAAACTATCTCGGCTCCATTTTTGTTTCTTTAAAATCTTTCCCATAACGGTTTCAGACATTCCGGAGGCGTACACTTCGGCATTGTCGAAAAAATTTACACCGCATTTATACGCTTCTGCCATACACTTTTCGGCAGTTTTTTCGTCAATCTGATTGCCAAATGTAACCCAAGAGCCGAAAGAAATTTCGCTCACTTCTAAACCCGATTTACCAAGTTTGTTGTATTTCATAATAATATTCTAAAATTAGGTAAAAGAAAAATGTTGTAGCTAAGCAGCGAAACCAAAAGTAAACTAAACTAAACTAGTTCTCAAAAAACTTTTTGAATGCCGAATTAAAATCATCTGGATTTTCGGCAAAGGGGTAATGGCAAGAGTTTTTAATTACCACAAATTCAGATTTTTTTAAGTTATCGTGCAATATTTGTGTGGCATCAAAGGGGATATTATCTAAATCGCCTGCAATAATAAGTGTTTTTGTTAGTATGCTTGGTAATAACGATTCCGTGGTATAATTAAACAAATAGCGTTCGCTTAATCCTTCTACTAATTTCATTTGCTTTTGGGCGGCCACAGAAAAATCCATTTGAGAAAAAACAGATTCATAGTTTTCTGGTTTGGCCAAATTGTATTTTTCGTTTAATACAAAGGCTTTTTTTACAGCATCGGCATTGCCGCTTTTGTATTCGTTACTCATAATAACCTCTACCCATTCCTTAGTATCTTGCTCGGATCGCTTAGTATTTTTCTTTTCTAACGATTGTTCGTGAAAAGTTGAGTTTACGGCATACGAATTACTCAGCACCAATTTATTAATTTTATCGGAATGAGTACTAGCATAATTGAGAGCAATAAGCCCTCCCCAAGAGTGAGCCAGAATGTTTACGGTATCAAGTTTAAGAGCTGAGACAAGAGCAGATAAATCGGCAACGTAATCGTCCATTTTAAATGCCGAATCTGTTGGGAAGGAACTTTTTCCGCACCCGCGTTGGTCATAAAAAATAAACTGAAATTCTTGAGCCAATGTTTCTAAATGTGGTAAAAAATAGTTGTGCGAATAGCCTGGCCCACCGTGAATAACAAGAATAGGAGTGCCGCTTCCTACTTTTTTTACAAAAAACTGAATATTGTTTGCTTCCACAATTACTTCTTCGGTTTTTATTTCTATTTTCTCTTTGTTATTCTCTGTTTCTTCAACCGTAGGTTCGGAGCAGGCAAATAACAAAAGTGCTATGATTAAAGGGAAGTAAAGGTGTTTCATTGTGTTTTTTTATTTGTACAAAGGAAATAAAAAGGGTTTAACTCAGCAAACGGAATGTAAAATCTTTTTAATGTTCAGTAAAGTTAAGGTTTCTTCGTTGCTTTCATTCTCATCGGCAAAAGCAACTTCGATTAAATCTTTTATAATGGAATCTATTTCTGCTTTGCTTCCGCATAAACGAGAAGCTTGGTGAAGCATAAAATCGGCAACAGCAGCATCATTTTGCGATTCAAACAAATCAAAGGCCTCGTCAAATATTTTATGAAATTCGTTTTCGTTAGAAATATGTTTTTTCATTTTGGTTTCTATCTTTTTCATTTCAGCCTTTGAAATATTAAAGTCGGCCTCAGCTAAAACAATGTAAAGATAAATGAGGAAGTGATTTTTTGTCCAGTGGTTCATTGCAATTCAAGTTTATGTAGCGAAGATAAGTAAAATAAATAAAAAGTGCCCAGGACTGGATTCGAACCAGCACAACCTTTCGGTCACTACCCCCTCAAAGTAGCGTGTCTACCAATTTCACCACCTGGGCAAACTTTTACAAAGATAACGTAAAATTAAAAAAGGCTGTATTACAGCCTTAGAGTAAGTGACTGGTCCGGGGCTCGAACCCGGGACCCCAACATTAAAAGTGTTGTGCTCTACCAACTGAGCTAACCAGTCTAAAATTTTGGAGTGCAAATATACTAGCATAATCTAAAAATGCAAAAATGCTTGGCTTTATTTTGTATTTTGTTATTAATATGCTGTAAACAAGGTGTTATTTTTGTTTTTTAGCAGTAATTTGCAATAAATTGAAAAGTATGAAGGACAAAGTGGTTATTATAACGGGAGCCTCATCGGGAATAGGAAAGGCTTGTGCATTTGCTTTTGGTAAAGCAGGAGCGAAAGTGGTAATAAGTGCTAGAAATGCCGAAAATCTTAAAAATGCTGAATTAAACCTTCTTAAAGAAGGGATTGAAACATTAGCAGTGCAGAGTGATGTGGCTAAAAAAGAGGATTGTAAAAAAATAATTGATGAAACGATAAAGAAATTTGAGCGAATAGATGTGTTAATAAACAATGCCGGTATTTCTATGAGGGCTCTTTTTGCCGAACTCGATATTAGTGTTTTGGAACAGGTAATGCAAATTAATTTTTGGGGCTCGGTGTATTGCACAAAATATGCATTACCTCACTTATTAAAATCGAAAGGAACAGTGATTGGCGTTTCTTCTATTGCGGGGTATGTTGGTTTGCCTGCACGTACTGGATACTCGGCATCGAAATATGCCATGCAGGGTTTTTTAGATGCGTTACGAACCGAAAATTTGAAAACCGGATTGCATGTAATGGTGGTATGTCCGGGGTTTACGGCTTCCAATATTCGAAATACCGCTTTAACAGCAAACGGAAGCGCACAAGGAGAATCGCCCAGAGAAGAGCAAAAAATGATGCAACCCGAAGAAGTGGCTTCTGAAGTTTTAAACGGGGTAGCTAAACGGAAGCGTACCATTGTGCTTACTACAGAAGGGAAGATGGTTGTTTTTTTAGGTAAATTTTTTCCGAAGTTCATTGAGAAAATGGTTTTTAATAAAATGGTCAAAGAACCCCATTCGCCTTTCAAATAATGAGCAAAAATATTTTTTTGGTAGGTTTTATGGGCTGTGGCAAGACCACCATTGGCAGCCTATTGGCCCAGAAACTAAATTATAATTTTATTGATACAGACGAAGAAATTGAAAAACAAGGCCAATTAAGTATTATAGACTTGTTTAAAGAGAAAGGCGAGCAATCTTTTAGAGAACATGAAACGGAAATATTGCAACAGATACTTATAAACGAAAATAGTGCTGTTATTGCTACTGGTGGTGGGATGCCTTGTTTTTATGAAAACATGGAAAAGATGTTAAGGGAAGGATTTGTCATCTATCTTAAATGTACCCCAGAGGAAATTGCAAAGCGTGTTGCCGGAAAAAATAGCAGACCATTACTTAATACTTCGGATAATATAATCGGCCATATTCAGAAAATGCTAAGCTTAAGAGAAAACATTTATTCAAAAGCTCATTTTATTACCGATGCATCAGGTAGGCAAACACAAGAAGTATTAAATAATATTTACGATTGGTGGCAGAAGCAAAAAATATAGTTAAGGATTTAAATTTACTCCAATAACAAGAATGTCGTCAATCTGTTCATTCGTACCTTTCCACTGATTAAAAGATTTTTTTATCTCTTCTTCCTGTTCTTTAACTGTTTTATGTTGAACAGAAATTAAAAGTTCCTGAAAGGTTTTTAGCATAAATTTTTTATTTGCTTTTCCGCCAAATTGGTCTGCATACCCATCGGAGAAAATATAGAACGATTGAATTGAATTAAAAGAAAAGGAATGAGAGGTGTATGGAGTGGTTTCGTCTTTTATGCCGCCAATGGAGTATTTATCGCCTTTAACGGATTTTAATATATTGTTTTCAAAATAATAAAATGGGCGCACGGCTCCCGAAAACTGAACCTTGTTATTCAACGGATCGATTCGCACCAACGCAATATCCATTCCGTCATTCGAATCTCTTTTTTCATCTTCGTTATTAGAGCGGAGTGCATTTTTTACATGGTTGTGCAATCGATTTAAAATAACAGAGGTGTCGGTTTGTTTATTTTCTATTACCAGTTGGTTTAAAAAATTAATACCAATCATGCTCATTAGGGCACCCGGTACGCCATGTCCGGTGCAATCGACTGCTGCAATAAATATATGGTTTTCTTGTTTTGTAAACCAAAAAAAGTCACCGGAAACAATATCTTTGGGTTGATAAAAAACAAAAGAATTTGGGAAGTATTCCTGAATTAATTTTCGGGAGGGTTGCATCGCAAGTTGTATGCGTTGTGCGTAGTTTATACTGTCGGTAATGTCTTTGTTTTTGCTTTGAATAATGTTGTTTTGTTGAACAAGAGTTATATTTGATTTTCTTTTTTCTCTATAACTTCTGAATATAATTAATGCTAATACAAATACAAGAACTAAGCCTCCGGAGGTAGAATAAATAATTAGCTGCTTATTTTTTTTATCTTTTTCGAGCAAGGCTATTTGTTGTTCTTTTTTTTCTGCTGCGTACTTTGCTTCGATGGTAGATAGTTCTGCTTTAAATTCGGAAGAGTTAATAGAATCATTTAAATGCCTATATAAACTTAAATATTTTAAAGCGTTGTCGACATTTCTTTGTTTAATGTAATTTTTTGTTAAATCATAATATAATTCGTGTAAGCCAAATGTAGAGTTTATAGAATCATAATATCTAATATTAATTTTACTTAGTTCTTCAGCTTCTTTAAATCGCCCCAATTCGTACAAGATAATAGACTTAGTATTATTGGCTAAAACAAAACTAATTGAATTTGAGTTTCCGGAGAGTTCAATTGCTTTATCAATATAAACCAAAGCTTCATCAAATAATTTTTTGTTAATAAGAACATTACTAATGGATGTCAAATTCGTTGATTTTGC
This sequence comes from Flavobacteriales bacterium, assembly GCA_905339165.1. Taxonomy (GTDB): domain Bacteria; phylum Bacteroidota; class Bacteroidia; order Flavobacteriales_E; family Vicingaceae; genus BCD5. Next base: position 10,815 of record CAJPFH010000133.1, on the reverse strand, counting down.
ACCTAAATCTTCTGTTTTTTCAAATCCTTTTTTTGCTTGCAAGTGAAAAGCCAACGCTTTGTCATATTGTTTTAATTCATTATAAACCATGCCAATATTGTCTGCAATGGCAGCAATATGGAATGAATTAGAAGCGGAATTGTTTGTATAAATCTTATAGGCTTTTAGAAAGAATGTTAAGGACTCTTTATACCGATTGGTTGAAAAATAGATGCTTCCTATGTTATTGTAAATAGAGGCCATGGCCCCTTCATTTTTTAAGTATTCAGCTATTTTTAATCCTATAAAATAGGTTTTCAATGCATTAATCAAATCGTTGTTGTTTCTATAAGCATTTCCTTTATTATTATAAATTCTCCATAGTAACTTTAAATTATTTGTACGATGGGCATGAATAGTTGCAAAATCTAGCAATCTCATGGCCTTTCCAAACTCATTGTTTTGTCTGTAAATAGAAGAGATATTCACTAAATACTCTATTAAAGAAGAGTCAATTTTTACAGCTTCAATTTTTTTTTGCAATCTATTGGCTATGGCAACGGCTAATTCTATGTTAGTATAGCGGTATTGCCATGAAAGAGAATCTAATAATTTGAATTCATCTATGTTTTTGTTTATTTGCACTAGCGAATCAATTCTTCTTTCGTTTTCGTTAGCAGAGTACACACAACAGAAGGTTGTAAAAAGAAAAAATATAGATAAAGCTATTTTAAATTTCATTTTCATTGGAAATCGTAACCAAAAGTAATTCAATTACTAAAGAAATAAAAATAAATAATATAAGGATTACGAAATAAAGAAGAAATTACTCTTTCTTTTTAAAATCGCCCCTTCTCCAAGCTTCAATAAATTTGCTCCAGGCTATAGGGTTTAGCAGGTTGTTAGGGGGAAGTTGCCCTGCATAGTATAAGCGAGAATTAAATTGGGCTAATGTTTGTTTATGAGCCAAACTTCCATCCATGGGTAAATTTTGTGCAGCATCGGCCATGGCTACTCTAGAAAGATTTCGTTGAGCACGCACCAAATCATCATCAGGAATATTCATATTTAAGAAGGCTTCTTTAAATTGTTCTTTGGTTGGCCATGGGTATACTACGGTTTCTTTTAACAACACGGTATCCGTTTGTAAAATTTGAATTAAAGAATAGCGGGCTTCTTGCAAGCTATCAGGTATTATGTATCTTGCTTTTTTGTACCCGATGTGCGAAAACTCTATGGTATCGCCTTCAAAGGCAACAAAAGAGAAGAATCCGTAATAATCGCTTACGGTACCTCTGCTTGTTCCCTTTACGATAATGGTGCTGAATGAAGCGGGGCGTAAGCTATCCACTTCAAGCACTACACCCGAAAACTGAATAAGTGATTTGTGGTTGTTTTGAGAGAGGCATTTTTTGTTTACGAAGAAAGAAAAATAAACCAAAAAACAAAAGGCAAACAAACTTGTTATTTTCATACGCTTCAAAATTATTAAATAATACGTTGATTTTAGATTTTGTTCTACATTTACATTCTAAATAGCAAATGATGAGCCCAAAATGTATTTTCGTTTTATTTCCTTTTTTAACAAGTGTTTTATCGGCACAAATTACCATAACTACTTCTGATATGCCTTTGCTCAACGATACTGTTCGACTGAGCATTCAGAACGGAGTACAGGGCTTTGACCCGGCTTTAACAGGAGCCAATTATACATGGAATTTTTCGAGTTTGCAGGCCGATATGCAACGAGTTGATGAGTTTCAGTCGGTAAGTTCAACACCGTTTGCTTACCAGTTATATTTTAATAATCAATTGATGTATCCCAATCACAAGGCAAGTTATGCGGTAGCTTCCCCACAAGGAATGGGTGGGTTTCAGCAATTTCAGATCGAGGATGTATATAATTATTTTAAGAATTCTTCACAAAAATATACTCAGGTGGGTTTTGGTGCTACCATAAATGGTGTGCCCTCTTCTGTACAATATAATCCCGTTGATGTACAATATTCTTTTCCGTTAAACTATCTAAATACCGATTCTTCGTTCTCTGTTTGGGGACTTAGTATTCCGGGAATAGGGTATATGGGGCAATACATTATGCGAGAAGATACGGTTGACGGGTGGGGAGAATTGACCACTCCTTTTGGAACTTTTAATACATTAAGGGTAAAATCGGTTATTCATAGAACCGACACTCTAAATTTTAACAATTTCGGATTTAAAATTCCTCGTCCGGTTGAAACCGAATACAAGTGGCTTGCAACAAATGGCAAGGTGCCTATTCTAATGTTGGTAAAAACAGGGCCTATGGTAAATGCTACCTATAGGGATATATTCAGAAATGTTACTCAATTAGGTATTAGTCAAAATAATTTTATAGACCAGTTAGCTCTTTTCCCCAATCCAGCAAGTGATTTTGTAATGGCAGAATTTCATTCATTTGTTTCGGGCGAAGTGGAAATAGGCGTTTTTTCGCTTCTCGGAGAAGAATTAATAAATACACATTATGCATTATATTCAGGAAGTAATAAGATTGTTATTCCGCTTAGGAATATAAGCAGCGGTATGTATTTATTGCAGGTTAGACAGGGTAAACAAACTAAAGTAGCGAAGTTGCAGGTCGTAAAATAATTTTTTTATTTCTCCAACATCCATTGTATAGCCTCTGAAAACACATCCTCTTTATTAGGAGGATAGGCATGACCAATATCAAATTCCTTTAATTTAAAGGCGATATTATTTTGTGTAAACGATTTTTCTGCTTCGCGATTTTGTTCTAAGATATTTGGGTTATCACGCAATCCGACAATGCTGCACAGTTTTATGTTTTTATTTTTCATTCGGGTAATGCTTACATTTTTAGGCAGGGTGCCAGCTACCGGAATAATACCACAAAATAATTGAGAAAACACCATTCCCAGCGAATAAGCCATATTAGCACCCTGCGAATATCCGGTTAATATGATTTTTGCCGGGTTAATATTGTGTTTTAGTTGAATCAGTTCTATTTCCTCTAAAATACGTTCATATTCTTCTTGTTCAAAACTCCATGTAAAGCTATTAAAGGCTATTATTTTACTACCCCTACATAGCATCAAAATCATGTTATTTTTAGAGGCAATATTTTCGTAAACAGAAACAAATTCCTGAGGGTTTGAATTAAAACCATGAAATGCCACCAGTAGGGGATATGTTTTTGTTTTATCGAAATTTTTTGGAAGAATAATAAGAGGTTCAATGGATTGATTCTGCATTTTTAGTTTTAGGTCGGCTGCCAATGTCAATAGTTCCTGATATTCTTTGGTCCCCTTTAGATTAGAAAAATCGGGATCATTTTCAAAATCGTATCGGCCTGTTTTTACTGCTTTTGTTAAATATTCTATTGCCTTTGGGGTGTTTTTGGCAAGGGAGTATGCGCTTGCAGCGTTATATGCGGCATCTTTATTTGTTTTTAAGGTTTCAAAGGATAGGGCGTACTCATCACCTGCTTTATCAAATTTTCTTTGCTTGAAAAACTCATCCCCTTTTCGGAAATGTTCTCCTGCTATATTCATCATTTCGAAGGTAAGGGTACCTTCGGAAGCATTTTGCGAAAACAAAGAGTGATTGAAAACAAAAAATGCAATAAGCATTGAAATTGCAGATATGTAGCTATTTTTTTTCAAAATGTAGTAGGTAAAAAAAAACGCCTGATTTAATTCGGATTAAAAAAGGCGTTTTTTTGTTTTACGGGTTTGGGTTATCCTCCTATTTTTTCTTTCAGAGCTTTGTATTTATCTGTTGCGTTAGTCATCTGATAAATTTTTAATAAAGGCTTTGCCACATCAACATCAGCAGGATTTATTTCATGGGCTTTTTCTAAATAGGGGAGAGCATTTTTAAATTGGTCTTCGGCATTTTTAGAATATTCCTGATATTTCTTTTTTTCGTTCAAAGGCAAATCGTTTGCCTTATTGTTCCATTCTACTCCTTTGTTAAAATACATAGCTCCAAGGTTGTAATTGGCATCAAAATATTCGGGGCTCAGTTCAATGGCTTTTTTGTAAGAAGCTTCTGCCTTATCATTTTCGCCCATTTTATCTAAAATGGTTCCTTGTGCATAATGTAAAAGGTGGTTGTTGGGGTCTTTTTCTATGGCTAAATTTAGATTGGTTAATGCTTCCTGATTTTTGCCGCTTTGCAGGTAATAATCCAGTTCTTCAATAATTAAACCTTTATCATTGGGGTATCTTACTCTTCCTTGTTTAATAATTTCATTGGCTTTTTCTTTATCACCCTCTTCTTTGTATAATTGAGAAAGGTATGCGTAAATCTTAGGACCATCATTATCTCCGTGGTATTTAAGAGTGGTTAGCACAATATACAATTCTTTGGCTTCTTTTTTCTTGTTAGATTTTTCGGCAGAGATGGCGGCATAGTAAATCCCCAGCGTATCTATTCGTCCGCCCATTTGAGCTAGAGCGACTGATTTTCCGAATGATTCGTAAGATTTCTCAAAATCTTTTCCCTGATATTGTTCTACCCCTTGGTTTAAGAAACGGTTGCTCATTATGGGGAAACGAACTCCTATAATATCTGCGGTGTAGGCAGGGTCATCCATTTTGGTATTTTTATTCATTAAGGCCTGAAAAAACTTTACGGCATCTTCCTGGTTGTTTTCAATATCAAGGTTATGGTAGGCTGGGTCTTGAATGTTGTATTTCAGTGCCTTGGAGTATGAATCAAAGGCCTTGTTTAAGGCGTCTGAATCTAAGCTTTTACAATTTTTATCTTCACTTATTGCAAAATAGATATTGCCTCGGTAGTACCAGGTTTTAGCCTCGCTGCGGGTTTGGTCGTTTTCGGAAGCGGCATCAATAGCTTCTTTTCCGTTTTTAAGTTCGCTGCATTTTTTTCCTCTTTCGTAAGCATTTAAATAATTATAGGCACTTACTACCTTTGCTTTTTGAGCAAAAACTCCTGTGCTTAAGGCAACAACAGAGCATATTGCAATTGCTTTTTTTAACATAAAAGATGGTTTTTAGTTTTTTTTAATTGTAGTGGTTTTCAAAAATCGTTCCAAGAGTGCAAATATACCAAACCATTCAGTTTTCAATAAATTATTGCTGAATGGTTTGGTATAGTGTTATCAATTTTTTATTCTTGTGGCTCGGTAGGAGAATCGGTATCGTCTATAGAAGATTGGTCGGTGAGGTTTTCCATTTCTCTTGCTTCTTTTTCGGCTTGTCTTTCTTCTTCCGAAACTTCTACTTTTGCAACAGCTGCAATTTCATCGCCATTTTTAAGGTTAATTAATCGTACGCCTTGTGTGGCACGGCCCATTACCCGAAGTTCCGATACTTCCATACGTATAATGATTCCTGATTTATTAATAATCATTAAATCATCGTTGTCGGTTACGTCTTTGATGGCAATCAGATTACCTGTTTTATCGGTAATGTTAATGGTTTTCACTCCTTTTCCACCTCGGTTAGTAACGCGGTATTCTTCTTCGCCTGTTTCGGGGTCGCGTAAGAAACTGCGTTTGCCGTAGCCTTTTTCCGAAACCACCAACACGGTTTTTTCAAGAGGGTCTGCAATGGCAATCATTCCAATCACTTCATCGTTTGGCCCAGCTAATGTGGCCCCTCTTACTCCGGTAGCATTTCTGCCCATGGGTCTAACTTTTGATTCGTTAAAGCGGATGGCTTTACCCGATTTTAGAGCGAGCATAATTTCGTCTTTTCCACCGGTTAAACGAGATTCGAGCAGTTGGTCGTCTTCGCGTACATTGATGGCAATAATGCCGTTAGTTCTTGGCCTGGAATAGGCTTCCAATGTTGTTTTTTTGATAATTCCCTTTTTGGTACACATTACAATAAAGGTGTTGCTAAGGTATTCTTTATCGGTAAGGTTTTTAACATTCAGGTAGGCCATTATTTTATCGTCAGGTTCAATATTTATAAGGTTTTGAATGGCTCTGCCTTTTGTGTTTTTTTGTCCTTCGGGAATTTCAAATACACGCATCCAATAGCATTTTCCTTTTTGGGTAAAAATGAGCAGATAGTTGTGAGTAGAAGCTACAAAAAGATGTTCTAAAAAATCTTCATCGCGGGTAGAGCTTCCTTTAGAACCTTTTCCACCTCTAGACTGTACTCTGTATTCGGAAAGAGAAGTGCGTTTAACATATCCCATTCTAGAAATAGTGATAACCATTTCTTCATCGGGTATCATGTCTTCTATTTTGAAGTCGTTTGCGGCATAAACAATTTCCGACCTACGTTCGTCTCCGTATTTTTCTTTTACCTCTTTCAGTTCGTCTTTAATAATACCCATTCTCATTTCTTCGCTATCTAATATAGATTTAAGCCAATTAATGTGTTTCATTAGCTCCTCGTATTCGGCTCTTAATTTATCGCGTTCTAAGCCGGTAAGTTGGCGTAAACGCATATCTACAATAGCTCTGGATTGAATATCGGAAAGAGAAAACCTTGTCATTAAAGAGTTTCTGGCTTCATCGGGCGATGGTGAATTTTTAATAATCTCAATCACTTCATCGATGTTGTCGATGGCAATTATTAAACCTTGTAGTATATGGGCTCTTTCTTCAGCTTTTCTTAGTTCGTATTGGGTTCTGCGAATGACCACTTCGTGGCGGAATTCAACAAATTCTGCAATAAGGTCTTTTAAGTTCAGCATTACAGGCCTTCCTTTAGAGAGGGCAATATTGTTAACGCTAAAAGAACTTTGAAGAGAGGTGTGTTTAAAAAGGTTATTGAGCACCACGTTGGTAACGGCATCTTTGCGTAATTCGTAAACGATGCGCATACCGTTTCTGTCCGATTCATCTCGGATATCGGAAATCCCATCTAGTTTTTTTTCATTTACCAAATCGGCTGTTTTCTTAATCAGTTCCGATTTATTAACCATAAACGGAATTTCGGAAACCACAATTTGTTCCCTTCCGTGTTCCATAGGTTCTACGGTTGTTTTAGCCCGCATTACAATGCGTCCTCTACCTGTTTCGAAAGCTTCTTTTACTCCTTCGTATCCGTAGATTATGCCTCCCGTAGGGAAATCGGGGGCCTTTACGTGTTTCATTAAGCCGGCAATATCTATATCGCGATGGTCGATGTAGGCTATGGTAGCATCTATAATTTCCGATAGGTTATGAGGAGCCATATTGGTAGCCATTCCCACTGCAATACCGGAAGCTCCATTTACTAAAAGATTAGGAATTCTCGAGGGCAGAACGGTGGGTTCCTGAAGCGAGTCGTCAAAATTTAATTTAAAATCAACCGTTTCTTTATCGATATCCGAAATCATTTCTTCGGCCATTTTCTGTAGCCTGGCTTCTGTATATCTCATAGCAGCTGGACTGTCGCCATCTACAGAGCCAAAATTACCTTGTCCGTCTACTAAAAGATACCGCATGCTCCATTCCTGAGCCATGCGCACCATGGCATCGTACACAGCGGTATCGCCATGTGGGTGGTATTTACCCAGTACTTCGCCCACAATTCTAGCCGATTTTTTATACGCCCGGTTGGAATAAAGCCCTAAATCCATCATGGCATATAAAATACGCCTATGAACCGGTTTTAAACCATCTCGCACATCGGGGAGAGCCCGAGATACAATCACCGACATCGAATAATCGATGTATGCCGTTTTCATTTCATCTTCAATGTTGATGGGAATAATTTTTTCGCCTTCTGCCATATTTTCTAGTAATTAATAGGTTATAAATAATCGGTTTTAAAAGAGGTCGAAAATACTATTTTTACTAGCATGAGAGCGTTTTTTTTACCTCATGTTACTAACAAAATTTTGTTGATAAAAAGGCAATTGATTTTTATGGTGCAATAATGGATATACGACATTTGGAAACTTAGTAATAACAGGCTTAAAAGCAATTTGATTTATTTGTAATTTTACAAAAAATAGTATATGGAAACGAACTTTTCACCTCGGGCTAAAGATGTAATAACGTATAGCAGAGAAGAAGCTTTACGATTAGGGCATGATTATATAGGAATAGAGCACTTTTTGTTGGGAATTATAAGAGAAGGAGAAGGTACGGCAGTTAAAATTATACAGTCGTTAGGGGTAAATTTAGCCGAATTAAGAAGAACCATTGAGGCTTCGGTTAAAATAGGAAGCGGAGCCAATTCAGGACGATTATCTAATATTCCTTTGGTAAAACAAGCCGAAAAGGTGCTTAAAATGACTTACCTTGAAGCCAAACTTTTTAAAAGCAATGTTATAGGTACTGAGCATCTGCTGCTTTGCATTTTAAAAGATGATGAAAATATAGCCACCAAAGCACTGAATAAATTTCAGGTTGATTATGAGGCGGTACGAGATAAAGTAGAATTATTAAGGCACAAGGATAAGGATATTCGTTCCGAACGACCCGGAAATACCCCTGAAGATGATGATGATGATGCCGGTAGCTTTATGGGGGGAGGAGGCTCGGGTTCTCAACGTCAGGGTGATGTAAAATCTAAAACTCCGGTGTTAGATAATTTTGGGAGAGACCTTACCAAGATGGCAGAAGACGGAAAATTAGACCCTATTGTAGGTAGAGAAAAAGAGATAGAACGCGTTTCTCAAATACTTTCCCGTAGAAAAAAGAACAACCCTATTTTAATTGGAGAGCCAGGAGTTGGAAAATCGGCCATAGCCGAGGGGCTTGCTCTTCGTATTATTCAACGTAAAGTATCTAGGGTATTATTTAACAAGCGAGTAGTTACCTTAGATTTAGCTTCATTAGTAGCAGGAACCAAATACAGAGGCCAGTTTGAGGAAAGAATGAAGGCTGTAATGAATGAACTGGAAAAAAATCCGGACATTATTTTGTTCATAGACGAAATTCATACCATCATTGGAGCGGGTGGAGCGTCCGGCTCGCTCGATGCTTCCAATATGTTTAAACCCGCTTTAGCCCGTGGCGAAATTCAGTGCATTGGAGCTACCACTTTAGATGAATACAGACAGTACATAGAAAAAGATGGTGCATTAGAAAGACGCTTTCAAAAGGTTTTGGTTGAACCAACCACTCCGGAAGAAACCCTCATCATATTAAATAATATCAAATCGAAATACGAAGACCACCATAATGTAACGTATACCCCGGAAGCGTTAGAAGCTTGTGTAAAACTTACCGAACGCTATATTACCGACAGGCATTTGCCCGATAAAGCCATTGATGCTCTTGACGAATCAGGCTCCAGAGTTCATATCACAAACATTAAAGTGCCACAAAATATTATCGATGTGGAGAAGAAAATTGAACAGGAAAAAGAATTAAAAAATAAAGCCATTAAAAGTCAAAAGTTCGAAGAGGCTGCCAAATACCGCGATTCCGAAAAAAATCTACAAGAAGAGTTGGAAAAAGCAAAAAATGCTTGGGAGGAAGAAACGCGTTCTCACAAAGAAATCGTTTCGGAAGATAATGTGGCCGAAGTAGTTTCGATGATGACAGGTATTCCGCTTCAGCGTGTTGCATTAAACGAAGGCGACCGTTTATTGCAAATGAACGAACGAATGCAAGGCTCGGTTATAGGGCAGGAACAGGCCATTGTTAAAGTGGTAAAAGCCATACAACGGAACCGTGCCGGATTAAAAGACCCCAACAAACCTATTGGTTCCTTTATTTTTCTTGGCCCTACCGGAGTAGGAAAAACTCAATTGGCTAAAGAATTAGCAAAATATTTATTCGATAACGAAGAGTCTCTCATTCGCATAGACATGAGCGAATACATGGAAAAATTTGCTATTTCCAGATTGATAGGAGCTCCTCCCGGGTATGTTGGGTACGAAGAAGGAGGCCAGCTTACCGAAAAAGTAAGAAGAAAACCTTATGCAGTAGTGTTGTTAGACGAAATAGAAAAAGCACACCCCGATGTTTTTAATATTCTTCTGCAAATTTTAGATGATGGCTATTGCACCGATAGCTTAGGCAGAAAAATTGATTTCAGAAATACCATTATTATTATGACCTCTAATATTGGTGCCAGACAGTTAAAAGATTTTGGACAAGGAGTGGGTTTCAGCACATCGGCTAAACAAGAACAATCTCCAGACCATGCTAAATCGGTGGTTGAAAATGCATTGAAAAAAGCTTTCGCCCCGGAATTCTTAAACCGTATTGACGATGTGGTAATGTTTAATTCTTTAAGCAGAGAAGATATTCATAAAATAATTGATATAGAGTTGAAAAAACTCTATGGCAGAATCAATGAGCTAGGTTATCAAATACAAATTACAGACGAAGCAAAGGATTTTATTGCCGAAAAAGGATACGATATTGCGTACGGTGCCCGTCCGCTGAAGCGAGCCATTCAAAAGTATTTAGAAGACCCCTTGGCCGAAGAAATTTTAAGAGCCAAACTAAACGAAGGTGATACTATAAAAATTGGTTTCGATAAGGATAAAGCAGAAATAACGATAAAAATATCGAAACCACGACAAAAGAAAAGTTCCGAAACGGAAGAATAGAAATAAATTCTTTACATAAAAAAAGGCTGCAAATTTTGCAGCCTTTTTTTATGGGTTCTATTTATTGTGGTTTATTTTTCCACCAGTATTTTTTTTGTATCTATTATTTTTCCATCTACCATAATGCTGTATTGGTAAACACTTTGTGATAAGTTGGCTGCATATACTTTTAACTGTCCGTGTCCAGTTTGGTTTATATCTACGGTTTTAATGATACGCCCCTGCATATCGGTAAAAATAAGTTGGGCGTAGTTGGGCATCGGCAGCGGTGTTGCCGTTGTTTACAATATCCACATTACGCTTGGGCACAAGAATATTTACCCCAATGCTGCGTTTGATAGCATTATTAAAATC
>CAJPFH010000132.1 GCA_905339165.1 Flavobacteriales bacterium | reverse complement strand
ACTACCGTTACGGTAAACGAGCAGCTATCGGCATTGCCTAAGCCGTCTTCTACTTTATACCAGTTGGTGGTTACTCCCACAGGGAATGTAGCTCCATCGGGTAAACCTGCTGTTTGAGTGGTGGTGGCTCCGCCTCCTGTCCAGGAAATTATTACCTGTCCATTGTTATAATTACCTACACTATTGGTTTGATTTGTGCCTGAATTAAAAGAACCTCCTCCTCCCCCACTAAACTGACCACTCCAAGTTCCACCCTGTCCTCCACTATATCCACCACCTCCTCCGGATCTATTGTAATTGTTATGCCAACCTGCACCGCCTCCACCAAATCCACCTAAGCCTCCAGGATAAGAAGAACCCATATCATTTGAAGCACCCGCACCGCCATTAACAAATGCTTGTCCTCCGTAGCTATTGCCACTTGCTTGACCATCTGTTAATAATCCTCCACCTCCGGCAGCTGGTCCATTGGTTTGTCCATTTAATCCGCCATTACCTGAATTCCCTCCTCCATTGTTATATGTATCGCCTCCATCGTTAGTGGTTTTTGCATTAATTTCTGACTGAGGACCGGAACCTGTTCTTCCTCCACCACCTCCGGCAACAATTAACGGATTATTTGAAATATCAGTAACAAAAGAGCCTCCTCCTCCTCCTCCTCCTCGTTTGGTTGTATCGTTTAACGCTGTACCCATTAATGCTCCATTAAAACCTTTCTGAGCAACTAGTATTTTTAATTGCTGACCAGGTGTTACCGTAAAATCACCCTTCATAATGGCACCTAACCCTCCATAATTTCCGCCCTGTGCTCCTTTGGCTGTTATCGTAACTGAAGTTACGTTTTGTGGAACTGTCCAAGTTACTATACTCCCTGAATAATTAAATGTGTCCGAACCTGCTCCGCAAGGATTTGTTCCTACAGGGGGTGCATAGTTCACCACCGCAGCACATGTGCCGGGGGCGTTATTTACCGTAATATTGCTTGGGCAGGTAATTTGCGGGCATTGAGCACTTACGATAAAGGCACTCAATACTCCCGCTGTAATGGATAATAGTTTTTTCATATGTATTTGTTTTAGAGTTTAAACCAATCAAATTTAATACTTTTTTGTTCTCTATATATTGAAACATATAATATCTTTTCAACTACCTATTTCGTAACTTTGGGTCTAATGAATTTTAATTTAAAATCGGATTTTAAACCTACAGGCGACCAGCCTGAAGCGATAAGACAGTTAGTAGAGGGGTTATTTAATAATTCCAAGTCTCAAACCTTATTGGGAGTTACCGGTTCCGGAAAAACCTTTACCATTGCAAATGTAATACAAGAAATTCAACGACCTACTTTAATATTAAGTCATAATAAAACATTGGCAGCCCAATTATACAGTGAGTTCAGGGGCTTTTTTCCGGATAATGCTGTAGAGTATTTTGTTTCGTATTACGATTATTATCAGCCCGAAGCCTATTTGCCTGTAACCGATACGTATATTGAAAAAGATTTATCTATTAACGAAGAAATCGAAAAACTACGTCTTAGTACTACCACATCACTTCTTTCCGGAAGAAGTGATGTGGTGGTGGTTTCATCAGTTTCTTGCATTTATGGCATCGGAAATCCTGCTGATTTTCATGAAAATGTTACCAGCGTTACCGTGGGCGAAAAAATAAGCCGAAATAAATTGTTGCATAAGTTGGTACAGGCGTTGTATTCCAGAACAGAAACCGATTTTAATCGTGCAAAGTTTAGAGTAAAAGGCGATACGGTAGATATTTGGCCGGCATACACAGATATTAGCTATCGCATTTTGTTTTGGGGCGATGAAATTGAGTCGATAGAATCATTCAATCCTCTAAATGGAGTTGGTATTGAATCGTTTGATAATCTTTCTATTTATCCTGCTAATATTTTTGTTACTACAAAAGAAACATTGGAATTAGCGATACGAGAAATTCAAACCGATTTAGTTTCTCAGGTTGATTTTTTTAAACAATGCGGAAAAACACAGGAAGCAAAAAGATTAGAAGACCGGGTAACCTACGATATAGAGATGATGCGGGAATTAGGCTATTGCTCCGGAATAGAAAACTATTCTCGTTATTTTGACAGAAGGAAAAAGGGCGACCGCCCTTTCTGCCTTTTGGATTACTTTCCGAAAGATTATCTTTTGGTTATTGATGAAAGCCATGTTACTATTCCTCAGATAAACGGGATGTATGGAGGCGACCGATCCCGGAAAGAAAATTTGGTAGAATACGGTTTTCGTTTGCCTGCTGCCTTAGATAACAGACCACTGAGATTTGATGAATTTCAGTCGCTCATAAATCAAGTTATATACGTTAGTGCAACCCCTGCCGATTATGAGTTGAATGAATCGGGGGGGATTATTGTGGAGCAGGTTATTCGACCTACAGGCTTGTTAGATCCCGAAATTGAAGTTAGACCTAGCCTTAATCAAATAGATGATTTATTAGAAGAAATCACTCAAAGAGCCGAAAAAGATGAACGCGTGTTGGTAACTACGCTTACCAAAAGAATGGCCGAAGAGTTAAGTCGATACCTTAAGAGAGCCGGTGTGCGATGCGAGTACATTCATTCCGATATTGATACCTTAGAAAGAGTACAGATATTAGATAATCTTCGCAAAGGCTTGTTCGATGTGTTGGTAGGAATTAATTTATTAAGAGAAGGGTTAGATTTACCCGAAGTTTCTCTGGTTGCTATTTTAGATGCCGATAAAGAGGGTTTTCTCCGTTCTACGCGTTCGCTTACACAGACAGCGGGAAGAGCCGCAAGAAATGTGAATGGAAAAGTAATTATGTATGCCGATAAAATAACCGATTCCATGCAGCGCACCATAAACGAAACAAACCGAAGGAGACTAAAGCAAATACAATACAACACTACGCACCAAATTACTCCCACTCAAATTACAAAAGAATTTAAAGAAATACTAGGCAAAGGGCCTATTCCCGATACCGCCACAAAAGCTAAGGCATACGCTATAAGTATTGAAAACACAATTGCTGCTGATCCTCTTGTTAAATATATGAATGTGCAGGAACTAGAGAAATTATTATTTCAAACTCAAGATGCCATGAAACTGGCGGCCAAAGAAATGGATTTTATGGAAGCAGCTCGCCTCAGGGACGAAATGCTTGAATTAAATAAACTCATTAAAAATAAGGAAAAAGATTTATGAAAAATATACGAGTTTTCTTTTTGATTTGCCCCTGCTCTCTTTTTTTACTCCATTGCAACTCATCAAAAAATCTAACCATAAAGGAAAATCTTCCGCAATCGCTTATTATTGACAAAAGGTTCAGTCCTTTTGAACTAAAAAAGGCTTATCATATTGATACCTCTTTTATTCTTCAAAACCAATTAATCATTCAAGTTAGCTACATAGGAGGCTGTGAAAAACAAAACTTTTCTCTCTACACAAAGGGCGATTTAACGAAGAGCCTCCCTCCTTTAACCACCTTTTATTTACACTCCGATTTTAAATCCGATAAGTGTAATAAAAAAGTGAAACACCTTTTAAAATTTGATATTTCTCCCTTTAAGCAACGATATAATAAAACTTTACGTATTAGCTTAGCCGGATATTTACACGAATTAACATACGAACCCAAATGAAAGCTATTTTCCATCTCATTTCTTTACTTTTTTTAACAGCCACTTTTACAGAGTTAAAGTCTCAACTTGCCTCTCCGGGTTTGCCCAAAAGTTTTTCGGCAACCGTTTTTGTAAATACAGGAACATATATTATCAACCCGGTAAATAAAGACTCTTTATTGGCCGAAGATGCCATCACTGATTCACACAAAGACATTCCCTGGCGATTCGGGCATCCTATTCCTGTGCATTTTTCTCTTAAAAATTTGGGGTATTGCACCACCCTTCCAAACGGAGACCGTATCTGGAAATTAAAAATCATTGCTCCTAATGCGGTTTCTATCAATATCAACTATTCCGTGTTTCGGGTTCCTGAAAATGCCCAATTCTTTTTATATTCCACAGACAAAAAACAAATACTTGGAGCCTTTACCTCATTAAATCATAACCCCGATGGGCAATTTGCAACTTCTCTTACACAAGGGCAAAGTGTTATTTTAGAATACTACGAACCTGCAAATGCTGCTTTTGAAGGAAACATTACACTTTCTGAAGTAGTTTACGGATACCGTAGTTTACACGATAAAGCAAAAGGTTACCTCGATTCGGAACCTTGCAATGTAAATGCTATTTGCGATAGTATTTTATGGAAACCCGAAATGCGTTCGGTAGTAATGTTACTTACTGCGGGCAACAGCCGATACTGCAGCGGAGCATTGGTAAACAATACAAAACAAAACGGAAAGCCGTACATCTTAACCGCCAACCATTGCGGTACAAGTACCAATCATATTGTTATGTTTGGCTACTGGTCTTCATCGTGCAGCAATTCCCAAGATGGGCCAACCAACAAAACCTTGCAAGGTTGTTTTATCAGAGCCTTTGATTCTCCCTCCGATTTTCGTTTGTTAGAAATGCTGCAAACACCTCCCCCGCAATATAATGTGTTTTATGCCGGATGGGAAGCCAAAGATGAAACCCCTATGGAATCGAAAGGAATACACCACCCCAGCGGTGATGTAATGAAAATATCGCACGATAAAGATTCGGCCTTCAACTCCGGATATTACACTACCGGAAATAACCACTGGATGGTTGCCAATTGGAATTCGGGTACTACCGAAGGGGGTTCTTCCGGTTCTCCGCTATTTAATCAGTTGCATCGTATTGTTGGTCAGTTACACGGAGGAAACGCCTCTTGTAATAATAACGAAATGGATTATTACGGAAAGTTTTCTTACTCGTGGAATACCAATTCAGACACACTCAAACAACTTAAACATTGGTTAGACCCCAATAATACGGGCGTCACACACCTTGATGGGTTTAGTCCAAGCCCGGCCACGAATCAATTAGATGCGGCTGCTATTTACATTGGCAGAATAAATTCTAAAATATGTGGTGATACCATAAAACCCATCGTTTATTTCAGAAACAACGGCATTACAACTCTCACTTCTTTAGAAGTTGAATTTAACTATGATGGAGGAACAACATCAAACATAAATTGGGCGGGAAACTTACCCCCTTATCAGGTGGCACAAATAGGATTACCTCTTTCTGCTCCTGCAAAAGGCCTGCACAAACTTGCCATTGCCCTAAAAAAACCAAATGGAGGAACCGACTTATATTTTCCGAATGATACCATAAGGAAAACTTTTTTTATAAATAATACTTCTCACTTTATTGATTTAGAAATAACCACCGATAGCTACGGATCCGAAACTTTATGGGAAGTTTTAGATATGCAAAATAATTCTATTATTACCGGAGGACCATACCCTGATGTGAACGGAGGCGAAACATACAACCACTCCATTTGCCTTTATGAGGGCTGCTTTAAGTTTGTGCTAAAAGATAGCTATGGAGATGGCTATTGCTGTGCTTTCGGAAACGGCTCGTTTTACATTACCAACACTATTCCTTTTGATACGCTCTCATTCGATACTAGTTTTAATGCAGCCTCCGACACTTTTTTATTTTGCCTTGGTGATTCTTGCTCCCTGTTTCTAACCGCATTTATACAAAACGAATCTCCTGGATTAAATAATGGTTCTATCGATTTGAATGTACTGGGAGGAAGTGGGAATTACAGCTATGTATGGAGCAATGCTCACACCTCGCAAGATATAACCAATCTTACCACCGGTACATATAAAGTAATTGTAACGGATTTAATGTACGGGTGTACCGATTCTTTATTGGTATACATTGGTTCTACAAATGATTTATCGGAAATAAATCTAACTCAACACTGGAAGGTGTATCCCAACCCTTTTACTCATAATGTTACTGTAGAGGCTGCTTTGGCAA
Source organism: Flavobacteriales bacterium (assembly GCA_905339165.1). Classification (GTDB taxonomy): domain Bacteria; phylum Bacteroidota; class Bacteroidia; order Flavobacteriales_E; family Vicingaceae; genus BCD5. The sequence continues at coordinate 29,780 of CAJPFH010000132.1, read as the reverse complement.
ACGAAATAATAATAACCGATGTAACAGGAAAAGTAGTTTTTTCCGAACCGTTTCATTCTGAAAAAATAATTCTTTCACTACCACATCTACATTGGGGAGTTTATTTCATTTTTCTTCAAAACAAAAAAAATAATCTTTTCAAAACATTTAAACTCATTAAAAACTAACAAACCGAATGATTTTAATTGCAGACAGTGGTTCTACTAAAACCGATTGGAGATTAATTAGCAATTCTGTAGAAATTTCACAACACATTACCAAAGGATTAAACCCTTATCATTTAAGCGAAAATCAGATTTCAGACGAAGTATTTGTTCTCACTAAAAAAATTGATGCTACTAAAATTTCTGCCTTATTTTTTTATGGTGCCGGTTGTTCTACCGAAACTAAAAAGCAACATGTAAAAAATGCTTTACAAAAAAACTTTGTAAATGCCCACATAGAGGTAGAGCATGATTTATTGGCTGCCGCCCGTGCCACCTGTCTTAATCAAAAAGGAATGGCTGCGATACTCGGAACAGGAGCCAATTCTTGTTTATTTAACGGAAAAGAAATAATAGAAAATATTCCTTCTTTAGGTTATTTACTGGGCGATGAAGGAAGTGGTGCCTACATGGGAAGGATGCTGTTGGTACAGTACCTTCAGCACGAACTACCCAACAATTTAATGGAGGCATTCAAAAAAAACTACCCTTTCTCTTTAGAACAACTATTAGACAGCGTATATAAACAATCCATGCCTTCCAGATATTTGGCAAGTTTTGCCCCTTTTCTGTTACAGCACAAAAATCACTCTCACATCAGGTTATTGGTAGAAGATGCTTTTCAACTTTTTTTTACCCGCTACATTTGCAAATACACTAACTACCACACATTTCCTTTGCATTTTGTGGGTTCTATTGCTTTTTACCACCACGAAACATTACAGTACGTAGCAGAAAAAAATAACGTACATATTGGAAAAATAATAGAAAAACCCATTGCAGGATTGGTATTATACCATACCGGCATCTAATTTTTTTTAGTAACCGAGTTTTTTTACCAATTCCGGACTTAAGTCCGGCAAATTGTTCCGTTCCATTAAAAAGCTGGTTAAACCGGCAATATCCTTAAAAATATAATGTTTATCTAATGCTCCTTTCAAATAATCTTTTCCGGTACTACCGCCTGTTCCGGTACGAGTACCAATCATGCGATGAACCATATTTACATGTCTGAAACGCCAGGTAGAAAGTAATTCATCTACCTCCAGTAGGCTATCTAAAATTCGGTAGGGTAAATACAGCATAGGGTAAGCTCTGTAAAGCATAATAAATAAAGCCGAACGAGAGGCTTTGGCACTTAGCGAACGTTCTTTATTTTCGGCAAAAAAAGTTTCGCAAAAGCCCTGCAGGTTCGTTTTTTCATTTTCGGATAAACTCTGCGAGTATCTTTGCATGTATTCGCTCCAAAAAATAGGTACATCATTTTTTACCGGAAATTTTGTTTTAAAATTTTTCCAATTTTCTGCATCATCAAAAAAGGGCATACGCTCCAGCCAGTTATTTAATAGTTCCAATAAAGAGTGGCTATTTTCTACCTCTTTAATCATGTTACGATGCTCTTCGCGTAGTTGAGAGATGTAATATTCCTGCCCATGTCTTTGTTCGTATTTTAAACCCAGTTTAGCTTCTGTAATTTTAAACTGCCAACTTTGAAAACCGGAAGCCGGGCGAAGCAAATCGCGGAAGTCTAAAAAATCCATGGGCGTCATAGTGCCCAATACTTCTATTTGCTGTACTAATAATTTTAAAATGGTATTTATTCTTTCCAGTCGGTGTACTACCATTTGCATGGCCGGACTGTTATCATTAACCGGCTTAGACATAATGGTTCCTATGGAATCTATTTCATAAATTACTTGTTTAAACCACAATTCGTAGGCTTGGTGGATAATGATGAATAACATTTCATCATGTGCCTCTATTCCCTTTTTATCACTTTCGGTTTGTTGGGCATTTAATATTTTATCTAATTGTAAATAATCGCTGTAGTGCACACCATTTGTACTCATATTATTTTTGCTTTATGATTTGTGGCTAAATTGAGAAAAAAAACGAATTTAAAAAATTACTTTTATACGCTAAAATAAAACCAATGGAAAAGTACAGCACATTAGAAAAAATAGGATTTGTGGGCATTTTACTACTTTCTGTACTGAATGTAATATTGCTTTTAAACGATAAGTTTACACCCTATATTTTTGTACCCTTACTGCCTCTAATTATGCTTATTTGGGCAGGAAGAGATTATCGTAAAAACAAAAGATAAATTATTTTTTGAGTTTCTTCTTTTTAAATGATTTCTGAAGAGGGGAAGTAAATATAAAGCAATCATCAATGGTAATAGGGGTGTAATGGTCTGCTTCTTCTATAAGTACAGAGGCTGTGCAGTTTTGCACTGCAGCAATTTCAACTCTTACCCCTCGAGAGCGTAAGTGCCTCACCAATTCAACATAATCCGAATCACCCGATAATATAATGATGGTATCAACCTTATCGGAAATTTGGGTAGCATGTATGGTAAGTGGTATATCGGCCGACTTATAGCAGGGCACTACCGTTCCGTAATAATTTTCGTGCAAACGGTCGGCTAATTTCGATGAAATGTTTTCTCCTTCTCTGAAATAAACCAAGCGGTTTAATGATCGGCTGGCTATTAATTTAGAAATGATGCTATCGAAATTAAGCATGGCATTTGCTTTTCCGGTAAGGGTATGCAGGCCTTTTTCTATATTGTTTCCGTCTACCAATATGGCTACCGATTGGCTAATGTGTACCATTAGGCTAAGAGTTGTTTTACTACGGCAGAAATCATTTTTCCATCGGCTTTTCCACCGAGTTGTTTTGCAGCTATACCCATTACTTTTCCAAAATCGGCAGCAGACGCTGCTCCTGTTTGCATAATAATTTGTTGTACTGCATTTTTTATTTCTTCTTCGCTTAATTGAGCAGGCAGATAGGCTTCAATTATTTTTGATTGAAATTCTTCTACATCGGCTAGGTCTGCCCTGCCTTGTGTGCGAAAAATCTCTGCTGCTTCTTTGCGTTGCTTTACTAATTTTTGCAACATTTTCAGTTCGGCTTCCTCGTTCGTATTTTCCGAAGCTCCTTTTTCTGTGCTTAACAAAAGCAAAGCCGATTTGATGGCACGCAAGGCTTCCAACTTTTCCTTTTCTTTAGCCAACATGGCTGCTTTGATATCATTGTTTATTTTATCGGTTAAACTCATTACTCTTTTTTATTGCGAAGTTAGGAATATTCTATTTATAGTGCGTTGTACTGAATTTCCCAACATCTCATCCTTACATTGAATACCTTGTAATTGAAAGATATGTAACATAACAAAAATAAAATAAGTATAAGCATTGGTTTACCAACTCCTTTTTTATGTTAAAACGCACCTTGTTTTTCGAAAATAAATGCACTCTTACTACTAAACACGAGCAACTGCACATTAAAACAGATACAAGAGAGGCTACTGTTCCCATAGAAGATATTGGTTTTGTGGTAATAGAAAATCAGGAAAGTTTTATTTCTATTCCTGCACTAAATAAGTTAATCTACCACAATGCATCGGTTATTTTTTGCGATGATAAACACATGCCGGCTTCCATGTTATTTAATTTAGAGGGGCATCATTTGCAGCAGGAATTATTCAGAAATCAAATAAATGCTTCGGAGCCATTAAAAAAGCAACTTTGGCAACAAACCATCAAAGCGAAGATTTTAAATCAGGCACACCTTTTAAATAAATTAAATAAGCACAACTCTCCGCTGGAGTATTATGCTTCTAAAGTACTAAGTGGCGACAGCGATAATAGAGAAGGGGCTGCCGCTGCATATTATTGGAAACATATTTTTGAATTTGATTTTAAACGAGAAAGAAACGGTGCTTTTCCCAATCTTTTTTTAAACTACGGATACATCTTACTTAGGGCGGCCTTAGCCCGTGCTCTCTCCGGCAGCGGATTGCTAAATACCTTAGGTATACACCACAGAAATAAATACAATGCGTTTTGCCTGGCCGATGATATTATGGAACCATACAGACCCTTAGTAGATGCCAAAGTGATTGACATTATTAACCGATATGCCGAAGATTATTTAACTACTAAAATAAAAGCCGAACTGCTGAGTATTTTAACTCATACTGTTTATTTCGATAATAAGGAAAGCCCCTTAATGGTGGGGTTAAGCACCACCACAAACTCTTTGCAACAGTGCTTTTCAGGAAAAAATAAAAAGATAATTTACCCCAAATTATGGAACTAAACGCCTATCGAATTATGTGGCTGTTTGTTTTTTTTGATTTACCCACTGAAACTAAAAAGGATAGAAAAAATGCCTCTTTATTTAGAAAAAACTTATTAAAAAATGGCTTTGCAATGATGCAGTTTTCGGTTTACATTAGGCACTGTGCCAGTGGAGAAAGTGCCGATGTGCACGAAAAAAGAATAAACCAGATTGTGCCTCCCTTGGGTAAGATTAGTATTTTACGTATTACCGATAAACAATTCGGGAGCATTATTAATTTTTGGGGAGCAAAAAAAATAGAATCGTTACATTCTCCTAATCAGTTAGAATTATTTTAAACGTGTGCTTGCCACTCTCGCATCAAGTTCAGAATCTTAATAAAACTGTTACTTCGAGTGTTTTGAGGTACGAAAAGCGTATCGAGAAGTGAACATTTTTAATCCTGCTCTTGTCGGTTCTTGATACGCTTCGCTACTCGAACGGACAAACAAATCGAAATAAAAACTGTCACTTCGAGTAGCAAGGTACGAGCATATCGAGAAGTAGAAGTTTTTATCTAAACTTCTTTTTACTCAATTCAGATAATAACTCATACTTTCCTTCTATCAAGGCTTCTTTTTTAGCCCTAGACCATTTTTTGAGCTGTTTTTCTTTTTCAATCGCAAAATCAATATTCGAAAATTCGGCATAAAATACTAATTGTACAGGTCTTCTTTTAAAAGTATAAGCACTGGTATCTTCTCCACTTTGATGTTCTGAAAATCGTCTTTCTAAATTATTTGTTACTCCTGTATAATAAGTACCATCGTTACACCTTAAAATATAAACGAAATAATGGTGTGTTTTCATAAGAAACCAAAATTAGATGTTTTTTATTGTTCTCGATATGCTCGTACCTCGCTACTCGAACGGACAAAAAAAACATGTCACTTCGAGTGTTTTGAGGTACGAAAAACGTACCGAGAAGTGCACATTTTTAATCCTGCTCTTGTCGGTTCTCGATATGCTCGTACCTCGCTACTCGAACGGACAATGTTGTTATGAATTAAAAAAAAATGCTTCAATCTAGGCAATTTCAACCAAGAAAGAAGCATTTTTGTTTACGATATTTTCTTTTAAGTTTTTAAGTATTAGAAGCTTTCAGAGCAACTAATATCGTACTTCCTAATCTTTAATCAAACCACAACCGTGTATCTCTTGCCTGTATGCGTTGGCTCAATATCGTACTTCCTAATCTTTAATCAAACCACAACAATAAAACAATAAGGTCTATCATGTCCAATAATATCGTACTTCCTAATCTTTAATCAAACCACAACTCCTGTACTGGTGTTTCTTCTTGTACTGGTAATATCGTACTTCCTAATCTTTAATCAAACCACAACTGCCGAATAACGATTTAGTGTAAAGTGCAAATATCGTACTTCCTAATCTTTAATCAAACCACAACAAATGCCCGCATTGGCGATGCGTTGATTCAATATCGTACTTCCTAATCTTTAATCAAACCACAACTACCAGTAACTCCATCAAGGCATCTACTTAATATCGTACTTCCTAATCTTTAATCAAACCACAACTAAATTCTAATTCGTAAGTTGGTTCGCCTTAATATCGTACTTCCTAATCTTTAATCAAACCACAACGTTTTACATTAGCATTTAAAACTACCGACAAATATCGTACTTCCTAATCTTTAATCAAACCACAACCCCGAAGGAAATCTCTCGGATAACCTTGCGAATATCGTACTTCCTAATCTTTAATCAAACCACAACCGTTAATTGTCTTTCTATTTCAGAAATCTTAATATCGTACTTCCTAATCTTTAATCAAACCACAACCTTGGTTGTTCTTTAGCTGTTACTTGGTTAAATATCGTACTTCCTAATCTTTAATCAAACCACAACGCGAGCTTCGCTCGCGTTGTGGTTTGATTTTGGTCTGATAAGAGTGGTTTTTCGAAAATTTGTCGCTTCTCGATACGCTCGTTCCTCACTACTCGAACTGACAAAAAAAAGAAAGAATCGAAATAACAAAAAAACTGTCACTTCGAGTAACGAAGCTTTTGCGGAGTGTATCGAGAAGTACTGTTTTTAGTTCTCGATACGCCCACATTCCGCTATCGCTCCATGTGGGCTACTCGAACTGACAAATTTTCGAGTCAACATTCACATTGGTTGTGCTGTATTAATATGTCAAAGAACTTTTTATTGGTAAGTGATTGTTGCAAGGTTATGCATTTGCAATTAAATTCACCACCAGTTTTACCATCAACTCTTTTTCGTCAGGGTGGCTTTGTGCCACTAGCAGTGCCAAAGCCGTTAACCCGTTGTCGTTTATTTTCAATTCTCCGTTTTTCTTAAAACGGTGTTTGTTTTTTTCGAGAAACCAAATAAATAAAAACGCCCCGATGCGTTTGTTGCCATCGCTAAACGGATGGTTTTTGATGCAAAAATACAACAAATGGGCGGCTTGCTCTTCTATGCTGTGGTATAAATATACACCATCAAAAGTTTGTACTACGCTTTGCAAAATGCCCGAAAAACTTTGGTCTTTTTCGTTGCCAAACAAATTGGTGGCTTCTTTTTTTGCCATCAATTGTTTTTTTAGTTCAACTATGGCTTGTTTGGCTTCTTGGTATTGTATTTCGTAAGTAATTTCCTTATTTAGCCCAGTTGTTTTAATGGTATTGCTGTCGTACTGATTGAGCAACACAAAGCTTTGGGTATAGTTGGTAATTATTTCGAGCAAACCTTTGGCTTCGGTTAAATTGGTTTCGTTTGAAATGGATTTTTGAATCAACTGTACGGTTTGTTGTAATTCGTCTAACCGTTTTTGATTGATGGTATAACCCTTTACCAAATAATCTTTTAGCCGTTGGGTTGCCCACTGGCGAAATTGAGTCCCTCGTTTGGAATTAACACGGTATCCTACTGAAATAATCACATCTAAGTTATAATGTTCAATTTCTCTTTCTACCATACGTTTACCTTCTTTTCGAACTTGTCGGAAATTCCGACAAGTTGATTTCTTATCTAACTCTTCGGTGTTGTAAATATTTTTGATATGTTCAACAATATTAGACCGACTGCTTTCAAACAATTCAACCAATTGATACTGGTTTAACCAAACGGAGTCTCCTTCAAAACGCACTTCAACTTGAGTTTGATTATTCTTGGTTTGGTATAGAATCACTTCGTTCATATTTATATTGTCATTTTTACGTTTAAGCGTTGGGTTGCCCACTGTCGAAATTGAATACCTCTTTGAGATTTTACACGATAACCTACCGACAGAATTGCATCCAAATTATAATATTCTATATCTCTAACTATTTCTCTCTCGGCTTCCTTTTGAACTGTTGCATTTTTTGCAACAGTTGAATCTTTATCCAGCTCTCCTTCTTTATAAATATTAGATAAGTACCTAGATACTACAGACTTATCCCTCTGAAATAATGCGGCAATTTGATTGAGCGTAAGCCAAAATGTTTCGTTCTCAAAGTTTACCTGTATCTCAATGTTATTATCAGCAGATTTATAAATTTCAATATTACTCATAGCAAAAGCAGATTTACTTTGTAAATATAGTTTTTTGGTACTGTTCTATCCTATTTTGATTTATAAAGCATGCTTTTATTAAACAATCTCTAAGCCGTTGGGTTATACATTAACACTTTTCTATTTTACCTGTGGGGGTGATTTTTACTTTTTAAAATTATGAATTTAACTCAATAAATTTCTTAGAAAACTCAACATCTAAATTACCCAAAGTATCAATTTTTGCAGGGATTACTCTTAATGTTGATGTTGTTCTTTTTAATAAAAAAAACTGATTACCTGTCAAATCCGACTCACTTCCTATGTATTTATCTTCATTGGAATGTGAATGATTATGTCTTTCCAATATAATATTTTTATCATCATCAAATTTTTTAGTTTTAAATAATCTTTTATTTAAATCAGAGAAATCATTCCAGTTTATTTCATCAATATTTTTGTCAAAAACGATGAAAAAACTACCAACATAAATCTCAAATAATAATGGTAAAGTTTTGGGTTTATCAAAAATATTTTTAACTATATTATAGGAGTTTATTAATTCGTCATCTCTTTTTGTAAACTTTTGACGCCCATCAGGTTTATCAGGCATTAAATCTCCGTAAATTTTTAATTTATAATTACTTCCTTTTTTTTTAATAAAATAAAAGTCAGTTTTATAATCAAAAATGGATTTATCTATAACTCTATAATTTTTCAGCGGATATTGATTCTGCTTATATGCTTTTAACCGTATATTTTTTATTACCATTCTACCAATCTGTTTTTTCTTCTTTTCATCATAATATTCAGGAAGAACAATAACCCCTTCACTTTCTTTTAATAATAATTCCAATCCTTTAGTTCTAGTAAGGTTAGTAACTTCTTTTGCAATTTTTTCTTTATAATTTTCTCTTTTCTTTTCGTCAATATCTAATCTAATTATAGTATTATATAACATTGTAATAAGCTCATTAATATCTAAAAATTCGGCTGTAAGATTTTGTTTTGAAAAGGATTGTACTACTACATCTTTTTTCTTGTCATCTTTTTTTATTTTTTCAAAAATTTTAAAAGCAATACTATTTTTATGTTCTTTTTGCTTTTCTACAACATCTTCATTCTCTTTAACTTGAAATTCCATCAACTTCTCCCAGCCTTTAATATCGGCAAGAGCTAATAATCTATTTTTTATTCCTTCATCAATTATATTTTCAATATCTCCTTCACTTATTTTTGTAATCGGTTTTCGTTTAGCAAAAATTAATTTTCCATTTTTCTTAATATGAGCATAAGGATTTTGGCTGTTTAATTTTCCTCTTAGGTTTTGTTTTATGTTATTTCCTTTTTCAATGGCGTCCAACAATGGTTTTATTCTATCTATTTGTCTATGATAAATAAATACTTCCTTATGAAGATTATGCATTCTATTGGCAAAATCATTCATAGGTGGTTTTAATTGGTATTTTGGATTGTCATTTCCCTTGAAATAATCTTTTTCGTATTTATGAAATGCTTCCGAAATCCAGTTAACAGTAGCTCTTTCAACACAAGCAACGGTAACTGCATCAATGCAATGATGAATATGATTACTTCTATCTTTTACCGCATATTCAGGTTCTAAGCCCCACATCTTACGCAATGTTTCAGTAACTTTTCCGTTAACTACATTCACTTTATTAAAATAAGAGTTTAAATATGCTCGAGCATATTTTGCAATTATTCTGGTATCAACTAAATTGGCGTTTGAAAATTGATTGGTTATTTCTTCACATTCAAAATTTTTATATTTCTTGCTTAAATAATCTAACTTAATTTTAGTGTAATGAACCTTGGTCATTACTTTATCATGTGAAATTGAGTCGGTAATACTTCTTGCAGCTACTTTATACTTTTTATGTTCATCTTTCAAAGATTTTAAGCCTACACTCCAAGTTGGCACATTGTTTTTTAATGAATATGATTTAAGGTTGGAGTTTCTATTTGTAATAATTGATTCTTTGTTGATTGTTTTTCCTTTGAAGTTTTCATTTAAAAGACCTGGTAGAATATCTTTTTTAATTGTTCGGTTAAATTCAGCATCAGCAAGTGTTTTATTGGCTAATGAATTGTCATTAAATTTACTTCTAGGTATAGTATGTTCAATATCGTAAGTTGTTTTTCCTCCTAAAAAATCACATACTGAAATTTGTGATTCTGTGTATAAACATTGATGATTTTGTTCTTTCCACAAAATATACTTTATGATATCTGTATCCGTAGGTTGTATTTCGTGATGACATTCTTTTGGATATGTATTAATAATTTCATTTTTTGCCCAATCTCTGATAACCTCTTGTTCTTTTTGCCATCGAGCAATTGCTTTACGATAACTAGCACTATTTATTTCTCCAGCAACTTCCACATTCACTTCGGTATCTTTATCAACTACACCTTCTTTAATAAGTTTGTTACACAATCTTTTTATTTGATGCATTGACCTGTTAAATACAGGGTTCTTTATAGAGCTAATTTCTGGATTTCCTAATTTTTTGTCAGCAGGTTTATAAACTTCCATTGCTGAGGGATGATACAATTTAGAAACATTAATAGCATCGTTTGGAAAGGTTTCTGTTAGTTTGTCAAAAATAAATTCAGGTATCGTTTTAGTAGAAATATAGACTATTTCTTTTGAAGATTTATTTAAACTGGCATCAGAAAATTTATTCCAACAATCCCTTAAAAGTTTGTCCCTTTCTTCCTCTTTTAATTTATTATATTCCGATTCCCCTATCCAATCAATCAGTTCTTTCTTCAAACCATTTTTATGTGCTTCAATACTAATTGCATTATCTCCAAGACCTTCTTTGTTGTCTTTTACTTTACTGATGTAATTGTTTGCAATGCCACTATTTTGCTTTTCAATTTTGTGATTACTGAGAGCTTCATTTATTTTTTTTGCAATTATTTTTTGTTCCTCATCATTTATTTTTCGATTAAGTACCGCTGAAATATTGGCTAAAAATACTGCATGAGAATATATTTCTCCCTTTTCGAGAAAAGGAACTATCTTTTTAAGTGCCGCTTTACTCAAATTACCATATCCCTTTGCCAGTTTTATTTTTTGAAAATCTTCAATCCCCTTTTCATCTAACGCAAGATGCTTTTCTGCAAATTCTTTTCTAATTGTTTTTCTGTCTTTCTTTTCTAAATCATCTAAAAACAAGCAATGCCAAATATCCTCAATACTAATATTTGTTTTATTCTTTTCTTCTTTATATCCTGTATTTAGAAAGGGTTTTTCTTTATATTTATCTTTACCCAACAGCTTTGATATAGCAGAAGTAGTGGGGCAAGCTGAAATTTTTTTATCTAACGGAAAGTTGAAAAATAGTTCAGCTACACCTCCTTCTATAGGTTCATCATCTTTCTTAAAAAACACTTTTTCAGGTGTTTTGACATAACAATAAGTTTTATCTCCACTAAGTTTTTCGGCTATTTTTCTAAATTCAAAATCTGTTTTCTGTAAAAACAAAGGCTTTATTAATTCTTTTTGTTCTTTAGTAAGAAAATCTAGTTTTGAACCTTCTCCATATCCTATTTTTATTCTATTTATCGACTCCCACATTCTAAATTCTTCAAAAAGAGGATGTGAAACAGCTATTCTTTTTCGTTTTGGTTCTAAAGGACACATAGCAACCAAACCTTTTTGACTTTTTAGTGGTCTTTGATAAAAAATAGCTTGATGAAGTTTTTCTCTTAACTCACTTTTAATGTTTTGTTTCTTGCATATATAATTAAACTCTGCTATATAATGATTGTCTCTGTGTGTATATTGACCTCTTATTTTATTGACGATTCCTTGATTGTTTGATTTTGTATAAATCCAATTAAAATAGCTACCTAATGTTGGTGCACAATTTCCTTTTTCATGGGCTTCTTTTATTTTTTCACTTAACTCATTAATAGAGGTCATAACCTTTCCTTCATTATCAGGCTTATTTATTTCTTCAATAATGCTATCTTTCAAGTTATTGTATTCCTTTTCCTTTTTAATCCATGCATTAATTTTTTTATCAATTGTTTTTACTTTTTTATCTGTATTTCTGTTTTCAAAAATTACTTTATAAGGCTCTCTAAACTCATTTATTGTGTTTACTTCTTCTAATAATTTTGTCAATTCATTTTTGAATAATTCTAATTTATCATCACTTTGCTCATCTTCTCCATTAGAAAGATAACCTCTACGTTGTGCTAAATGATAAAAAGCCCTACCAAGTTGTAATTTACCCTGTTCAAAATCCATTAAACCTTCTTTTGTAGCTGCCAAATGACGTAAGTAATAAGGTTGTTTTAATCGTTCAATCTCAGCATTTCCATTCTTTTTTCCAGTTCTTTGCCACTCAATAAACTTTTCATTTTTACATGGGTATATTTTTTTATTTTTCCAATCACTTAATTCGCCTTCTTCAAATAGTGGACATAACCCAAATTCATTAAGAACTTTTAGCGTACTTATTTTTCTTAGAATTATTCTTTCTAATCTTCTTCTTGCCCCTCTAAAACCTCTTCTTTCAGCTGCTTTAGAATTTTCGTCAGCATTTACGTCTTTTGGAAAAATATAACTTCCTTTAGTTGGAATTAAATTTCCTTTTTTATCTTTTTTCTCTAAAAAGTCATATTTTCCATCATGTTTTTCTAGTACAGCCCAACCAATACTATTAGTTCCTAAATCAAGTCCAAGTTTAATTTTACTCATATCAAATGTTTTTATTCAAAATATTTATTACTTTTGTCTTAATCAAATCACAATAAGGCGAAAGCCGTTGGAATTATCTGATTGAAGCAATTCATGAAGTACCTAAATCAGAGCCTCTAGTTTTACTAGAGGTTCGTTGTTTTAGGCTATAAAGATAGTTCTTTTCTAAAAAGAATCCTAATCTTTAATCTTATCACAATAAGGCTATATGCCGTAGATGAAAATCTTTAGTCCTGCTTCGGTGGGACTTTTTTTTTGTGAAAAAAATCTGTTGAGTTTTTTTGGTGTTCTCGATACGCTTCGCTACTCGAACGGACAAAAAAAAACGAAATCACAAAAAAACTGTCACTTCGAGTGCCGACAAAGGAGGTGTATCGAGAAGTACTGTTTTTAGTTTTCGATACGCTCGTTCCTTGCTACTCGAACAGACAAAACAATGGGCTTTCTAAAGGAAAGCCCATTGTTGGTTTTATTGAATAGAAAAAGGTTATTTACCCACCTTAAGAGTACGGATATTTTCTTTGTTAGAAATATTCAAAAAATAAATTCCATGTGTTCTGTTTACCGGAATAATTACATTTTCGGAAGTATTATTTATAAGTAAATTCGATGTGTAAATGATTTGACCCAACGCATTATACAAACTCAATGTAGTATTACCGCTGTAATTTCTTAAAGCTACCTTTAGGTTATAATCATCGGTAAAAAATGCACTTACATTTTCTTTTTGGTCTAATTCATTTACATCGGTGGGAGTACAATCACTAATTACCACCGTACCGTTAAATGTGCTGTTTCCGCAGGAGTTGGTAGCCAACAAAGAATAAGCATGGTTTCCGGCCGCAGCATAAGTTACGGTTGGAAATTTAGCTGTAGAGTTAGCCGGATTGCCATTCGTAAATGTCCATAAATAAGTATTGGCATCTATAGAATTAGTAGGGTCGAACCAAGCTTGCTCTCCTTTACAAATCTTACCCATATTAGGAAAATACATGGCACTGGCCACAGGCACATCTTTTACCTTAATAGTAATGTCGGCACTTTGTTTACACCCTCCACTATCGGCAGTTACGGTGTATACTGTGGTTACCGATGGAGAAACGGTATGTGGTCCAGGTGTTGCGGGTAATCCGTTATTCCATATATAGGTAGAGGCGTTAGTGCTTGTGGCTTCAATAGTGGTAGAACCACCCACACAAATTTCTTGTGCTGCAGAAGTTACATTCAACTCTTTTACTCCTTTTACATTCACTACAATAGTAGCTCCTGCGGGGGTTCCGCATACGTTGTAAGCACTTAAATACTGGTAGTGCTTACCCGGAACCGTAAAGGCCACCTTTGGATTTGGATTGGTTGAAACAGCAGGAAATGCTCCATGAAATTTCCACGAAAAAGAAGTTGCGTTAGTACTTCCGGCCGAACTGAGTTGTAAAGAATCTCCTACGCAAACGGTACTGAGCAGAGGACTCGCTTTTGCTTTAACAAAAGTGTCGGTAACCAATGGATAAATATGCATATTAAATTCAGGAGCTCCTCCAAAAATAGTAGTTAACTGATACCATGCTGAAGTATAAAAACCATAGGACCAAGCAGTGTTGGGACGCTGAGGTATTCCGCTTAAGTTCTGTGTATACGCAATAGCAACGGTATCTCCGGGAGTATGGGTAATTTGAATACCTACATGAAAGTTTCCGGGTATGGTTATAGCACTATCAAATAAAACAGTCATAGGTTTATAATTGGTTCCCACGTATGCTTTTATTTCTTGCAATGTAACATTTTTGGTTGCCAATACATTGCCCGGAGCATTGCTTGGACCAGTGGCATCCCACATGGTAACCGTAACAAAGCTATTCGGATTGTTAACAAACAATTTCGAAAAATGAATTTCGGCTCCGGTAACATAGGTGTAAGGTGCATAATTGTCGTAAAAATCGGACCATTTGGTAATTTGGGGACTTAACTTATTATGCCCACCCAAATACCCTCCGGACCCAATAGTGTAAGTAGCAAACTGGTCTCCGGGTTTAGTGTTTGTAATTTTACTGCAACCGGTAGTGGGTAAAACGGTAATATAAAAGTTTTTAGTTTTTACACCTTGTCCACCGGTATTGGTAGCTTGCAAAGAGACGGTATAATTTCCGGGGGTATTGTACGTAACCGAAGGGTTTTGCGAAGTGGAAGAGGCTGGTGTACCGCCCGAAAATGTCCATTGCCAAGAACTCGGAATATTAGTGCTTTGATCGAAAAACTTGATACTGGTACCAGCAAAAATTACCGTATCGGTTGCTGTGAAATTAGCTGTTGGAGCTGTATTGGCAAGAGTTTGTAAACATTGCATAGACGAGTATGCATTAATTCTTCCTGCACCAATTTGACCAATATACCCGGTATTCATATAGTCTATATTATCACATGAACCTTTAATGCAGTTTTCTAATTCCGAAACTGGCATGTTGGTGTTTAAAGAAAGCATTAATCCGGCTAAGCCCGTAACTAAAGCACTTGCTTGCGAAGTGCCAGACATAAACGTATATTGATTGGTGGGAACACAGCTATAAATATCCGAGCCGGGCGCCATCACATCTATATAAGAGCCGAAATTAGAAAAAGAAGATTTTTTATCGGAAGCAGCGGTAGATCCAACTCCTAGCACACCTGTATATGCCGCAGGATAAAAATTATTAGAAGTGTTTGCATTTCCGGCAGCCGCTATAATTAAAACATTTTTAGATTTTGCCCAGTTAATTATGTTCTGAGCCGTAACACTATTTAGAGTACTTCCCCATGGGCAATTAATTACTCTTGCTCCGGCTATTACAGCATAAACAATGCCTTCGTATCCGTGAGTAATAGCATTTGGACTGCTGGTATTTTTAGTAGCTTTTACAGGAATTACTCTTATGCCATAGCCAATAGACGCTATTCCTCCGTTATTATTGGTTCTTGCTGCAATAACGCCAAAGTTATGTGTACCATGGTTCCATGTATTGCTTGGCCCTATGAGGTTATTATCCATGTCGGCTACATCAAACCCCTTTCGGTCATCAACGTATCCATTCCAATCATCGTCTATTTGATTGGTAGGCGACTCTCCTACATTGTTATACACCATAATGGAGACTTCCGGATGGTTTACATCAAAGGCATTATCAACTATAGCTACAACGGCATTGGGGCTTCCTGTGGAAATATCCCAAGCTTGAGCAGCATTAATTTTCATTAATCCCCATTGGTATGTAATATTATAATTCGGATCGTTTGGTGTAGAAGCAACCTCGTCTAAAGGCACTCGCTCTGCGTATTCTAACACGTTTAACTGCAGAAGTTCTTTCAACAATGCTTCAGTTTTCTGGCTCATAGAAAATTCGAGCATAAATGTATTTTGTAATGCAGGTAAATCGGCTGCAAAAAACGGACGATAAATTCTTTCTATGCCATATTTTGCAGAAATATCCTGAATAAAAGGCAATTCACTTATTTCTACCTTTTGTGTGTTTTCGTTCCTTTTTTGATGTTTTGAAAAGAGGTATTGGTCTTTAAGTTTAAACCATAATTTACCTTCTTGATACATGGGGTTTGTTTGCGAATAGGCACTATTCACAAATGTTGCACTTATTATTACAAGTGCCATAAGTAAAACTCTTTTCATATTTTATTTTTTTTTAGAAAACTAAAGTAAGCAAAATGTGAATGATACTCTATTTCTGTTTAAAAAAATATTAACTTTGCTGACATGAAGGGAATTGGCTCCATAGTACTCTGTGTTTATTTTTTATTTCTGCTGGCAGGAGTAAATATAGGTAAGCATTATTGTGGCGATACTCTTGAAAAAATATCTTTTTTTTCTACCCCCGAAAGTTGCTGCGATGCCGAAAAGGTTCCGGATTGCTGCAAAAACGAAAGTGTGCGTATTTCCATCAAAGATAATTTTAATGTAATTCTAAATCATTTTTCACTTCAACCCTCTTTTTCTTTTTTAGCCTTTTTATACACCTCTAATACAAAGGCTAACGATTTCACATTCGACCTTTTTTCTGAAAGTAAAATTATTTATCCTCCCCCGCTTCTCACAAAAAAATATCACTCTCTCCACATACTCTTTCTTTCTCTTCTTATTTGATTTTTGGTGTTTAGGGACGTAGCCCTTGATTGTTAAAGTATTCACTTTAAAAACACCCAAAATGAAAGTTGTTTGTTATTTAATTATTTTTCTACTCTCTGTTTCTATTATTAAGGCTCAAGTTATTCGAGGAAAAGTATTGTCGAAGACAAGCCTTACTCCCTTACCCGGAGCTAATGTTTACTGGAAAAACGAAAACAAAGGTACCAGTACCAATGCCAACGGACAATTCGAATTGGAAGCCATAAAGTTACCTGCCCAATTAATTGCCAGTTTTGTGGGTTTTAGAAACGATACACTTCGTATTGATGATGACCAAATCAAGGATATTATTTTTTATTTGGAAGAAAGTATTTTACTAAAAGAAGTAGAAGTAAGTGCAGAGCAATCCTCAACTTTCATGAGCATGAGACCTGCAATTCCCATTGAGCATATTACTTCGAAAGAATTAAAAAAAGCTGCCTGTTGTAACCTTTCCGAAAGTTTTGAAACCAATGCCTCGGTAGACGTGGCTGTTACCGATGCTGTTTCGGGAGGAAAAAAAATTCAGATGCTTGGATTAGATGGTGTTTACACTCAAATTCTTTTTGAAAATATGCCGTTTTTAAGAGGTTTATCTTCATCGTACGGATTAAATTTTGTGCCTGGCACTTGGGTAGAATCTATGCAAATTACCAAAGGTTCGGGTTCTGTTGTAAACGGGTACGAATCGATGGCCGGACAAATCAATATTGAATTTTTAAAGCCCGAAGAACATGAAAAAATATTTGTAAACCTTTACGCCAACCACCAATCTCGTTACGAGGCAAATGTTCATCTGGCACAAAAAATTTCGAAAAAAATAAGTAATCTGCTTTTTTTACATGCCAATACGGTACAATCTAAAACCGATATGAACCAAGATGGTTTTTATGATATGCCTTTCAGCAATCAAATAAACGTGTTTAACCGATGGAATATAAATACCGAAAAATGGGAATCGAAATCGGGTATAAAAGTAATGTGGGACGACCGTATTTCCGGCCAAACCCATTTTAACAAAAACGTAGAACAAAAATACCAAAAAGCTTATGGCATAGGAGTAAATAACCAACTGGCAGAAGCTTTTACCAAAAATGGTTTTTTATTTCCAAACAAACCCAATAAAAGCATTGGCACCATTGTAAATGGAAAAATACACCGTCAAGAAATGTTTTTTGGAAACCGAAAGTATAGCGGTACTGAGCAAAACGTAAACGCAAATATTATTCACCAATCTATGTTGGGAAATACCTTTCATACCCTAAAACTAGGAGGAAGTTTTGTTTTTGATGAATACAATGAAAATTACAACGACTCCCTATTTAACCGTACCGAAATAGTACCTGGAACTTTTGCCGAATATACCTATAACGATGAATTAAAATTTTCGGTAGTGGCCGGCATAAGAGCCGACTGGCATAATCTTTTCGGGTTTAGATTTACTCCCCGTTTACACCTTAAATACAATATTTTGCAAGAAACTGTTTTGCGAGTCAGCATAGGTAGAGGATTCAGAGTTGCAAACCTTTTTATTGAAAACAGCTCTGTTTTTGCTAGTGCAAGAAATGTAATTATAAAAACACCCATTATGCCTGAAGATGCTATAAATACAGGAGGTTCTCTGCTACACAAGTTTACCTTTTTAGGAAGAGAAGCATCGTTTGTGGCCGACTATTTTTATACTACCTTTTTAAATCAGGTAGTGGTAGATTTAGATTATCATCCGCAACAAGTTTGGTTTTATAATTTAAACGGAGCATCCTATTCGCACAGCACACAAACCGAAGTAAACTTTTTTGCTTTCGAAAAATTTGAAATAAAAATGGCCTATAAATTTTATGATGTGCAAAGTACCTACAATGGCATTTTGCAGGCAAAACCACTCGTACCTAAGCACAGAATCTTACTGGGATTTTCGTATACAACCTTTA
The DNA here is from genome assembly GCA_905339165.1 of Flavobacteriales bacterium. Classification (GTDB taxonomy): domain Bacteria; phylum Bacteroidota; class Bacteroidia; order Flavobacteriales_E; family Vicingaceae; genus BCD5. The sequence goes on along the minus strand of CAJPFH010000132.1, from coordinate 11,130 downwards.
ACGAAAAATGGAAATTCGATGCTTCGGCCAACTACTTCGGAAAAAGCAGATTGCCCAATACAAGCACAAACCCTGATGTATATAAACGAAACCATTATTCTATTCCTTACACCTTGGCTCACCTGCAGATTACCAAAATTTTTAAACACATAGAAACCTATTTAGGTGGAGAAAACCTATTAAACTTTATACAACCTAATGCTATAATAGCTCCCAATGATCCTTTCGGAAATTATTTTGATGCCTCTATGATGTGGGCACCTGTAAACGGCCGAATGGTTTATGGAGGAATTCGATTTAAAATAAAATAACCATTAAATATACTAACTATGAAAAAACTAATCATTGCCTCCGTTTTTCTTTTCGCTTTTCAACTAAATACAAAGTGCCAAGATACTCCTAAGGGAACCGAAAAAATAGAAATCAAAACATCAGCTGTTTGCGGTATGTGTAAAGAAAGACTTGAAAAAGAAATTGGCTTTACCAAAGGGGTAAGAAAAGCCACTTTAAACAAAGACACAAAAGTGTTTACGATTTACTACAACCCTAAAAAAACAAATACGGAAATACTAAAACAGAAAATTGCTAAAACAGGATACGATGCCGATGATGTGAAAGCCGATGAAAAGGCCCATGATAAACTGCCTGATTGTTGTAAAAAAGGAGTGGAAAGTCACGATTAACAATTTGTTAATACTTTTCATTGTGTATGTTGAAAAGTTAATAACTGATTATTTATTAATACTTTAAGAAACAATGAAATATCTTTGTGTTTGTTAAACAAAAAGTAAGAGTTCTTCTTTACAATGTTTTTTGTAATTTCATGCCTCTTTTAAACCATTAAGTATCATGAAATTTACTATTTCTTCATTACTCACAGGGCTTCTCCTACTTTTTTACAACCATACTGTTTTTGCCGTTTGTGACACTCTGAATAATCCCCCTTTTGGTTCATTATCTCTTGTTAGTCTTCAAATTCCAAATTCGGGCTACATGGCCGGAAATAATAGTACAGGAAATAAATCGATGGCCGAGCGTTTCTCTTCATTTGGATCTCTTACACATGTTACCGGTGGTAGAATTTATTTTGGTCACATTAAAGAGGGGGGTAATAATGCTACCGTACAGTTTAAAATATGGGATAATACCGGTAGTGGAGGTAAACCCGGAAATGTATTAGCCGTTATTAGTGTTCCCTTAGCCGATTTAGATGCTAATATTCCGAACAATCCTTATCCTTCGGGAGGTGGTTTCTTTGAAGTGATTTTTCCTTCCTCGGTGGCTATTACTCCTACCTTTTATTTTGGTATAACCATGCTAAATTTTGGTAATGGCGATACTCTAGGTATTGTTTCAAACAGCCCGGGCAATTCTTTTCAAAACTCGGCATGGACAGAAGGAAGCAATAATGTGTGGCAAAGTTTTTCTACCGCCTATAGTATTTCCACCTTATCGTTATTCATTTCTCCCTATATGACGAATATTCCGGCTCATGCAAGTATTACAGCAAATCCTCTTTCTATTTGTCAGGGGCAAAATGTTTTCTTTTCTGCCAGTGCTTCGCAGAACGCACAAAATTACGAGTGGCAGTTTGCAGCCGGAAATCCTTCTACTTCCTCAAATACAAATCAGGTAGTAAACTATACCTCTTCCGGGACATGGAAAACCTTCCTTACGGCAAAAGGCGTTTGCCATTCACAACACATCGATAGCATTTCCATTACCGTAAATGATAACCCACAACTCTCTCTGAGCGGACTAGGTCACGTTTTATGTAATGGAGCGAACACAGGATTTGTATCTGTTTCGGCTACCGGAGCAGGTGGAAATTACACCTATAGCTGGAATACAAACCCCGTACAAACCAACGATACAGCCTTTAACCTATCGGGCGGAGCCTATACCGTAACAGTAACCGGAAACAATGGCTGCTCTTCTCAGCTAAGTGCCACCGTAAATGAACCCTCCGCTATTTCGGTTTCTTTTAGTTCCACCACTTCTTCCTGCACACCCGGAAATGATGGAACAGCAACCGCAAACCCCAGCGGAGGTGTACCCGGCTACCTGTACAACTGGAACACTTTTCCTACTCAAACTACTCAAACGGCTACCAACCTAAATGGAAATACCACTTACCTTGTTACCATTACCGACCAAAATGGGTGCAATAAATTAGATAGTGTATTTGTGTCTAATTTTTCAAACCTGCTTTCTACTACATTTACCACTACAAGTGTTAGCTGTTTTGGCGGAAACAATGGCACCGCAACCGTTAATGTATCGGGTGGTTCTGGCAACTACTCCTATCTTTGGAATACCAATCCTTTGCAAACCACACAAACCGCTACGGGTTTAAGTGCCGGCTCTTATTCGGTAACCGTTACCGATAATAACAATGGGTGCACCAAAATCGCAATTGTAAGCATTTCACAACCAAGTGCTATCTCTCTTTCAGCCTCATCTACCCCAATTTCGTGTGCAGGAGGAACAAACGGAACAACTACTGTAATTCCTTCGGGAGGAACGGCTCCCTACAGTTATTCTTGGACAAGTATTCCGCCACAATATACACAAACTGCTACCAACTTACCCGGAGGAACTTACACCTGCACCATAACCGATGCAAAAGGTTGTGTAGATTCAATCAATGCCACTGTAAACCAACCCGCTCCCATTAGTGCTTTTATTATAAGTAGCTCTAACCCTCAATGTGCTATGGGTTTATTTAATGGGCAAGCCGTAGCAGGAGCAAATGGAGGTACAGGAAATTATACCTTTACATGGAACACAAATCCGATTCAAATAAACGATACGGCTTTTAACGTAGGCCCGGGAACATGGAAAGTGTACGTTACCGATCAAAACAACTGTATGGATTCGGCTACCGTAACACTAACTGCCCCCGGAAATCAACCCAATGTTTCTATTGTTTCCAAAACCAATAATATTTGTTTTGGTGGAAATAATGGTACAGCCACTACTTCTGCTTCCGGAGGCACTCCACCCTACTCTTATCTTTGGAACACCATTCCTCCGCAGTTTGGAGGTGTTGCGGTTAATCTACCTGCCGGAACGTTTAAGGTTACGCTTACCGATGTAAACGGCTGCGAAGACACCGCCTTTGTTACCATTTCTCAGGGGGTACAAATTACAGCGACCTTTAACACTACGCCCGAGAATTGCGGTGCAGGTAACGGAACAGCTACTGTATTTCCCTCTGGAGGAACTCCCGGATATACCTACTCTTGGAATACAAACCCAATACAAACTACACAAACAGCTATTAATCTATCGCAGGGAACATACACCGTTACTATTACCGACAATGCAGGGTGTACAGCCAATCATAATGTAAATGTGTGGAATACTTCAGGAGGAATAACCACCACCAAAATGTTTACTCCGGTACTTTGCAACGGAGATTCGAACGGAACCGCTACGGTTACGCCAAGTGGCGGAACCCCCGGATACCTTTATCTGTGGAATACCAATCCGGTGCAAACCACCCCAACCGCTACCAACCTGAAAGCGGGTTCTTACATTGTAAAAACCACCGACCAAGCAGGATGCTCCGTTACCGATACTATTATCGTTACTGAACCCTTGCCTTTAAACCTTAATCCAAATTCTCAAAATACCATTTGTGCTGCGAACAATGGCATGGCCATTGTTGAACCTACCGGAGGCAGTGGAGGATATACCTTTCTTTGGACTCCCGGAAATCAAACCACCTCTAGCATCAATAATTTATCGGCCGGTCTTTATAAAGTAGTGGTTACCGATGCAAATGGCTGTAAAGACAGCACGGTAATAACTATTTCTCAACTAAACAATTCCATTACATCTAACACATTTGTCATTGATACAATTACTTGTTTCGGGGGAAACAATGGTTCGGCTTACGCAGTACCCACTAACGGCACAGGGCCATACTCCTTTACATGGAATACTGTGCCATCGCAAAACAACGATACGGCTTTTAATATGCCTGCAGGAATATTTACTGTAACCATACTTGATGTATATGGTTGTGTTGGTATTAATACGGTTACGGTTCATCAAGCACCTGAAATTCTTTTAAATATTAACAGCATCAACAATACCGATAGCATAAATTGCAATGGAGCCGCTTCGGTTGTGGTAAACGGAGGCACACCCGGGTACAGCTATACATGGACACCAGGAGGCCAAAATACGCCAAGCATTGGTAATCTATGTAAAGGCAACTATTGTGTTATTGTTACCGATGTAAACAACTGCTCTAAAAACATCTGCACATTTATTCAAGGACCCAGTCCCTGCAATCTTTCCATAAACCTGAACACAACCGATGCAACTTGCTTTGGAACAAACACAGGTACAGCTTCAGCTACCACCAATGGAGGTACGCCCCCTTACACTGAAATTTGGAGAGATTTAAACGGAACTCCAGTAAATCCTAACGCTCTATTTGCAGGATTATATACTTTACTGGTAATTGATGATAATGGCTGTACCGATTCCGTTTCTTTTATTATTTCAAACCCAACTTCCATTATAGCCGATGTGTTTGTTACGCACAATATTTGTTTTGGAGGAAATACCGGAACTGCTCTAATCACGAATATTTCTGGCGGAACAGGTCCATATACCGTTAGCCCAAGCAGTCCGGTGAACAATCTTTCGGCAGGCAATTATTCCTTTACTGTTACGGATAACAACGGATGCCAACAATCTTTTCCGTTTACTATTCTACAAGGAATTGAGATTAGTATTACCAGCAACAGTATGCCGGCTACTTGCACCCTCTCCGATGGGGTGGCCTTTGCCAGTGCCAGCGGTGGACAGCCTCCATACACGTATTGGTGGAACGATGCTGATTCTACCCAAAATAATACCCTGTTTGATGTAAAAGCAGGAACGTATTTGGTAACTGTAACCGATAGCAATAACTGCTCTAACACAGCCAGCGTAACCATTCAATCAATTAACAATATAACCTCAAAAACCGAAACTACACCCGAAAGTTGCACTGGTTTTTTTGATGGAACAGCTACCGTAGCAGTTACATACGGTCTTGCCCCATACACCTTCAGTTGGTCTAACAGTGTGGCCGAACAAAGCATAAGCGGACTTAAAACCGGGATATACACAGTAATCATTCGAGATGCTAGAGGCTGCATAGGGAAAGACACAGCTCTTGTTGATTTAGAAAATAATGCCTGTATTAATATTCCGAACGCCTTTACCCCTAATGGAGATGGCACAAATGAGTATTGGAGAATTAAAGGTTCCGAAGCTTATCCCGACATAAAGGTTGAGGTTCTGAACCGATGGGGTAGTATTCTTTTTAGTTCTTCAAACGGATATAAAGTACCATGGGATGGAAGGTATAACGGAAAAGAAGTAGCCCCAGGAGTTTATTACTACATTATAAACCTAGGAGACGGTAGTAACGTACTAACCGGATCTGTAACTATTATCAGATAATCTATGTTGAAAAATAATATGAGAAACTTATTTCCAATACTGCTATTTTGTGCAGCAAGCATTACAATCGATGCTCAGCAACTACCCTACTACAGCCAGTACATGCTCAATGGCTTTCTGTTGAATCCGGCAGTAACCGGCACTCAAGAAGGAATACCTGTTGCCTTAACCTACCGTAATCAATGGGCTGGCTTTACCGATGCGCCAAAAACCTTTACCCTTAGTGGAAACGGAATGACCGGAAAACGAATAGGTCTGGGAGGTATTGTATTTGCCGAAAAAACAGGTCCGGTAAGCCGTACTGGTATACAGGGAACATACGCCTACCACATGGAATTAACCGATCAAATTAAATTATCGTTAGGTATTGGAGGCATGTTTCATCAACATGTGTTAGATCAGTCTAAACTAAACCTCGATGAAGCCAATGATGTAGCGGTATTGGGTATAAAACAAAAAGACATGGTGGCCGATGCGAACTTCGGATTTTATGTTTATCACAAAAATTTTTATAGCGGATTTTCTGTTCCACAACTTTTTCAGAACAAAGTAGAATTAGAAAGTAATAAGGGAAACTTAAACCGCCTTTACCGTCATTACTTCTTTAACTTAGGTGGGCGTTTTCAGCTAAATGAAAAAACACAATTGGAACCCTCGCTTTTAATTAAATCTGTTGCAGCCGCTCCCTACCAATTCGATTTGAACTGTAAAGCCCTGCTCGAAAACAAATACTGGATTGGCTTATCTTACCGAGACCAAGAGTCGATTGTGTTCCTTGCAGGTTTAGAACATAAACAATTTCGCATTGGAGTTTCGTACGATTACTGTATTACCAGCGTAAGAAAATATTCAAGCGGATCGCACGAAATTTATTTGGCCTACAATATTCAATCTATTTTAAAGAAGAAAACTAAAGAGCCAACTGAAAACGAGCCTACTCAAAGTTTTCCTGAACCAAAGAATGTGGAATAATTTGCTCTTTATACTACCAAACTATATATATTTCTGAGAGAGGAAGTATTTTTACCTTTGCCCCTCTATGAAGTTTTGGTTTATACACACCCTATTGATTTGTGTTAGTGCATTGAACATTGTTGCCCAAACTACGAAGTGTATAGATATTAAAAAAACAAAACATAAAATTGTACTAGATGGAGAACTTAACGAACCCGATTGGCAATTAGCCGACCCCGCCAGCGATTTTGTTAGAAACTTACCAAACGACACAGGTGCAGCTATAACACCCACTAAAGCATTTATAACCTACGATGATCAATTTCTTTATGTAGCAGCCATCTGCTACGATGACATGCCCGATAAAAAATATGTTATTCAATCGCTGAAACGCGATTTTTCATTCCCTAAAAACGATGCATTTCAGGTTACAATAGACCCTTTTGACGACCGCACCAACGGCTTTAGCTTTGGGGTTAATGCCTACGGAGTACAACGCGAAGGCCTTATTGCAAACGGAGGCGGCTTTGGGGTTAGCACCGACTGGGATAATAAATGGTTCAGTAAAACAAAAATGTATGAAGACAAATGGATTGTGGAAATGGCCATTCCTTTTAAAACCCTTCGATTTAAAGACAACAGCAGTTTTTGGAAAATTAATTTTTCTAGAAATAACTTAAAACGTAACGAAACTTCGGCATGGAGTTTTGTTCCCCGAAACTTTAATGTAGCTGTACTTAATTTTTGTGGAGAAACCTACTGGGATTCTCCGGTAAAAAAAACAGGCACCAATGTTTCTATTATTCCTTACGGAATTTCACGCAATACAATTGATTTTACTAAAACCCCCATCGAAGAAAAGTACCATTTGAACGGTGGGGGCGATGCAAAAATTGCCATTACTTCATCGCTAAATCTAGATTTAACTGTAAATCCCGATTTTTCGCAAGTAGAAGTGGACAGGCAGGTTACTAACCTGAGCCGATTTACACTCTTCTTCCCTGAAAAAAGACAATTTTTTATTGAAAATAATGACCTCTTCGGGCAACTTGGATTCAGAAATATAAGGCCTTTTTTTTCTCGTAGAATTGGGCTGGGTTTTAATGCTACCACCGGTATTTACGAGCAATTACCCATTGCTGGAGGAGCTCGCTTAAGCGGAAAAATAAACAAAAACTGGAGAATTGGAGTGTTGAATATGCTTACCCCTTACAATAAAAATATTTTGTATGCCCCCCAAAATTATTCGGTAACCGTTATTCAACGTAAACTTAAGGGAAATTCAAACCTTACTGCTTTTATGGTAAACAGGCAAGCTTTAGGAAATGATACAACGAGTAAAATATATTACAACCACGCCCATTTTAACCGTGTGGCAGGAGTAGATTACAATATTAACGCATTCGAAAATCGCCTGATTGGAAAACTTTTTTATCATCAATCATTCAATCCAAACTATTTAGGTGATGAGGGTAGCAATGCTTCGTTTTTGGCTTACAACACCAGAAAATGGTTTTTAATGTGGAACCACGAATATGTTGGAAAAAACTATGTAGCCGATGTAGGCTTCGTACCTCGAAAAGCTATATGGAGAATAGAACCAGAAATAAGACATCGATTTTTGCCCGAAAACTCATTTATTATTAGCCACAGTCCGGGGATTTACCTCGATGCGTATTGGAATCATTCGTACCATTTGCTCGATCAAATTGCCAAACTAGATTACGCCTTTGTGTTTAATAACACAGCCGAAGCCTCCGTTTACTACTCGAATGTATTTACCCGTCTTACCTACCCCTTCGACCCCTCCGGAACAAACGGATTAACCTTACAGAATGGTTTTACTGCTTACCAAAATACCGCAGGCATCAATGCAAGCAGCAATACCCGAAAAAATTTAAGCGTTGAGGCGGCAGCCAATTACGGAGAATATTTTAACGGAAACAAATTTACCGTTAATGCTAACATTACCTACCGAATTCAGCCCTATGCCCGTTTTACAGCAAGCGTCAACCAAGATTATATTTCTTTGCCTACTCCTTACTCTTCGGCCAATTGGACCTTACTTGGAACAGAATTAGAATTTTCGTTTACCGACCAATTATTTTGGAATAATTACATTCAATACAATGCTCAACAAAGTAATTTGAATATAAACAGTCGCCTGCAATGGAGGTTTAAACCTTTGTCGGATTTATACATTGTTTACACCGATAATTATTTTGCATCTTCCGAAATAAAGGGACTGGATTATACACGATTTACCTTACACGGAAAACGAAACAGAGCGTTGGTTGTAAAACTGATTTATTGGATAAATGTTTAGGTAAAAACATTGCCAAACGTATCTATCAATTCAGTGTTTTTTTACCTATTTCAATAAATATTTCAATAAATATTTAAATTTAACGGAAACTTCTATAAATTTGCGACCCTTTAAAAGGTTAAAAAAAACTATTATGAACGCAATTAAATTCGTAGAAAACGACTTAGCCTCATCAACCAACACCGCTCATTTTAAAGCCGGGGATACTGTTACTGTATTTTATAAAATTAAAGAAGGTGATAAAGAAAGGGTGCAGCAGTATCAAGGTACTGTGATGCAAATTAGAAATTCGGGAGCTGGAAAAACATTTACGGTTCGCAAAATGTCGGGTAATATAGGAGTAGAAAGAATTTTCCCAATTAGCTCTCCTTTTATTGACAAAATTGAAATAAGCAAAAAAGGCAGTGTACGTAGAGCAAGAATTTTCTATTTACGTGAAAGAACAGGAAAGTCGGCTCGTATTAAAGAAAAAAAGAGAACAGTTACCGCTTAAATCCAAATTATTTTATAAAATCTTAATTTAAACTTCAAAATCAAATATTTCTCTTAGGGGTATCTTTAGTGCTTTAGATATTGCAAAAATCATACAAGTTGACACATTGTTTTCACCTCTTTCTATTCTACTTATTTGCTTACCAGAGTTCCCAACTAGAAATCCCAATTCTTCTTGAGTAAATGAAGAATTTAGTCTTAGTTCTCTAATTCTATTTCCCAAGAGTTTTAGAAATTTCTTATCAGATATATTTTGCACACGGCAATTATCCTTTAATGTTAATAAAATTAATAGCCCATATATGGGCTATTTTGAAAAATATTTTTATTTTTGCGTAAAAAAAGTTGGTAAATTGGGCTACCTACCCGTTATGAAAATGAAACCTCAAACTTTAAATATAATATTATGAAAAAAATAATCAAATTCTTAAGTGTAACTACAGCAGTAGTTTGTACATTCGCATTTACAGGTAATAAAAATGAAAACATACTTTTAAAACCAAGCGAAACAGGATATCAAGCGGTAGATTGTGAACCTGAAATAAATGGTCCTTTGGGTTGGAAATGTACATCGACTCTTAATGGAGGTTGCACATCTTCAAAATCAAAATGTAAACCTTATACCATTAACCCGGGTGGTCCAACAAGCGATTTAAATATGTTTGGTTTGGATTATGATGCATTAAGAAGACATTTAATTGACAATTGGGGCTGGCCAGCAAGTCAGATTGATAATTTAATAAACGAACTTAGACAATAACTAAATAATAAATATGCTATCTAAAATGGTAGCATATTTATTTAATATATGAGAAATGAATTATAAAAATAAAGTGTTTCTGATTTTCGTTTTTTTCTTACATTTTATTGCATGCCATACACAACAACAAAATGAAGATAGTAGTATAATTTTCATAAAAAGAGATACTCTAATCTTACCTATAGAGTACATAGAGTCTATTTCATCTAAAAGGTATTTAAGCACCAATAAAGGGGAATCCTTTATTGGTATTGGAGAAGCCTCTGAAAATTCTAAACTTATAATAATTAGTTATGACCTTAATAAGGGGAAAATAGATACCCTAATGGTTTTTGATTTACCATTCGAATCAGATAAAGAAACCATAACAGATTTTTATTATAATCCAGCGATAGAAGACTCTATATATGTATTTAGCAGTTACAACATATATGCTAAACATTTATATAACGAAGGATTGCGTATAATTAAAGTAAACCCTTTTCCAAAAAGCACTAACCAAGGATTCTTATATGGTAAATATTTTTATTCAACAAACGAAATACTACAAATGCTTACCCTAGTGAATGGAAAATATTTCATATTCAAAAGCAATAATTTAAATATTAATTATAAAGACCCAAAGCAATTTTTAGAATCTATTTTTACCCGTATTGATAAAAATTCGGGAGTAAAAATCGCATTTAAAAATACCCTTTTTCCCGAAAATTACAGAGCGGGCAATTTGTATGGCTTAGGTTCAAATTTAATTCCAATAGGCACATATAATTACGGCAACAATTATTATTATAGTTTTGCTAAAAGCCATTATATCTATAAGTTAAATACAAAAACAGGAAGTGTAGATAAAAAAGAAATAAAAAGTAAATTCATTATTGAAGATTGGAAGACATTGAATGAAAATGACGCTTTTGTTATTGATAAAATAAATACTTATAATATAACAGAACCCAAATATATTAAGTTATTGTACGATAGTATAAATAATGTTTCGTTTCTATCCCTACAAAGGATTTATAGTTATATATTCTAAGGATTTTTGTTTATATCTTTGCTGAAACTTAAAACCAATTAATATGCTTGGAACAATTCGTTCATGGTGGCGCGACCTTTCAATAGGTGTTGCGCC
>CAJPFH010000131.1 GCA_905339165.1 Flavobacteriales bacterium | reverse complement strand
GAAAAAATAAAACCTTATAATCACTGCATCATAGAGGCATCGGGAATTATAGAAGCAGTTAATATTGTTAAACTTTTCAAGTCGCCTGCAAAGAAAGTAATTTACTTTAATCCGGAAAACGAACAGGAGTACAAAAGAGCCATATTAAAAAATTAAAAAAACGGTGCAAGGAATATTAAAATATATTAAAGGAGATAGAGTAATATGGATGGTTACCATATTACTTGCTATTCTTTCTGTACTGGCAGTATATAGCTCTATAGTAACCCTTGCCTATAAATACCAAAGCGGAAACACCGAATATTTTTTATTTAAGCACTCCCTTATTTTATTTATTGGTTTTTTATTAATGTTGGCAGCACACAATGTTCCCTATAAATACTACTCAAGAATTTCACAAATAGCCATTATTATTGCTATACCCCTTCTAGCTATCACATTGCTCACAGGAGCCGATATAAACGAGGCCAGTCGTTGGCTGGTAATTCCGGTTATAAACCAAACATTTCAAACTTCAGATTTGGCCAAATTGGCTTTGCTGATGTACGTTGCACGTATTCTCTCAAAAAAACAAGATGAAATAAAAGATTTTAAAAGTGCCTTTGTGCCGGTTATGATTCCCATTCTGTTAGTTTGCGGACTGATTTTGCCTGCCAACTTTTCTACATCGGCCATACTTTTTACAACCAGTTTATTGGTAATGTTTATTGGCCGCATTAACCTTAAATACATTGCTTCCTTAATTGGAATTGGCCTAGTAGCTCTTGGTATTTTTGTAGCCATTGTTTATAATTCCAATAATCAGGGTAGAGTAGGAACATGGAAAAAAAGAATTGAAAGTTATGTAAACGGAAATTCTGAAGCCAACTATCAAGTGGAACAATCTAAAATTGCCATAGCCACCGGAGGAATTTTTGGAAAAAAACCAGGAAACAGCACTCAGCGAAATTTTTTACCGCATCCGTATTCCGATTTTATTTATGCTATTATTATTGAAGAATATGGGCTAATAGGAGGGGTAGTGGTTTTATTTTTGTACTTAATTTTGTTATTTCGTGGAGTAAGAATAGCCTCACGATGCAGCAATATATTTGGTTCCTTACTGTCTATAGGTCTAAGTTTCAGTTTAGTTTTTCAGGCACTCATTAATATGGCTGTAGCCGTAAATTTATTTCCGGTTACAGGTCAGCCTCTTCCCTTGGTAAGTATGGGAGGAACATCTATTTGGTTTACCTGTTTAACGCTAGGTATTATACTAAGTGTAAGTCGCGAAACCGAAACTGAGAGTAGTGCCGAACCCATCGAAAATAAATCCGAAACAGCTTATGCAACCCATTAAAATAATAATAAGCGGTGGTGGCACAGGTGGTCATATCTTTCCGGCTATTGCTATTGCCAATGCCTTAAAACAACTTCAACCCAATACCGAAATATTGTTTGTTGGGGCACAAGGTAAAATGGAAATGGAAAAAGTTCCTACGGCAGGTTATAAAATTATTGGATTGCCTGTAGTAGGTTTACAGAGAAGGTTAACCTTAAAAAACTTAAAATTTCCTTTTTTGCTTTATAAAAGTTTACAGCAGGCAAAGAGAATTATAAAAGAATTTAATCCAGCTGTAGTAGTAGGTGTAGGCGGATATGCCAGTGGCCCCATGTTAAAAATAGCCTGTAAAAAAAACATTGCCACACTTATACAAGAACAAAACTCTTTTCCAGGATTAACTAACCGATTGCTTGCAAAAAAAGTAAACAAAATATGTGTGGCTTACCCCAATATGGAAAATTTCTTTCCGAAAAATAAAATTATTCTAACCGGAAACCCGGTAAGGCAAGACATAAGCAACCTCGAAGCAAAAAGAGCAAGAGGATATGAACTTTTTCAACTCTCGCCTAATCAAAAAACCGTTCTTGTTGTAGGCGGCAGTTTAGGAGCAAAAACTATCAACGAAAGTATTCTTGCTGGTTTAGAAAATTTTTCGAACCATCAGATACAACTAATCTGGCAAACCGGAAAAAGCTTTTACGAAGTGGCAAAAAATGCTACTCAGAAATATCATAAAAACAGCATTTTCTGTTTCGATTTTATTTCACAAATGGACTATGCCTACGCCATTGCCGATGTAGTAGTTTCTAGAGCTGGAGCTATTTCTATTTCTGAAATATGTCTTGCCGCCAAAGCGGCTATTTTAGTTCCCTCTCCAAATGTGGCCGAAGATCACCAAACAAAAAATGCCTTAGCCCTCATCAACAACAACGCAGCAGAACTAGTTAAAGATAACGAAGCGAAAGAGTTGCTTGTAAAAAAAGTCATAGACCTTTTAAATGATGATAACCATTGCGAACGACTTCAGCGTAATGCCTACCGCATGGCATTCAGCGATGCCGCCAACGTAATTGCAGCCGAAGTATTAAAATTAGCAAACCCATGAATCTAAACGCCATTCATAATGTTTACCTAATTGGCATTGGCGGAATTGGTATGAGTGCACTAGCCCGCTACTTTCATTACTTGGGCAAATCAGTTGGCGGATACGATAAAACGCCTTCTTCACTTACCCAAGAGCTACAAAAAGAAAATATTCACGTTCATTTTGAAGATGACATAAAACTTATTCCTGAAAATTTTAAAAACAAAACCCACACACTCATTATTTACACTCCGGCTATTCCGTTACATCATTCCGAACTAGTTTATTTTAAAGAAAATGATTTTGAAATTAAAAAACGCTCTGTGGTGTTGGGTGAAATAAGCAAGCGATACAAAACCATTGCCGTTGCAGGCACCCACGGAAAAACGACTACCTCATCACTGATTGCACACATTTTTAAAGTGTCCGGAAAAAACATCATTGCATTTTTAGGCGGAGTTACACAAAACTACAACACCAATTTAATTTTAGATGAAAAGGCCGAATGGTTGATTGCAGAAGCCGATGAATTTGACAAGTCATTCCTCACCCTCTACCCCGAAATAGCGATTATTACATCTGTAGATGCCGACCATTTAGATATTTACGGAAATACTGAAGAAATGCGAAAAACATATACTACGTTTGCCAATGGCGTTAAAGAAAAACTAATTTTAAAAAAAGAAATTGAATCACAGATAAACATTCCAAGTGCAATCACTTACTCCATTAAAATGCCCGAGGCTGATTATTTAGGGGAATCTATAAATATACAAAGGGGGAATTACTTTTTTACCCTTACCCATCACAAGCAAAAAACAGAAAATATCTCCGTTGGGCTCCCCGGTATACACAATGTAGAAAATGCAGTGGCTGCTGCTGCAGCCTGCATAGAAGCCGGTATCGATATAGCCGATGTTAAAAAAGGAATTACTCATTTTAAGGGGGTAAAAAGAAGATTCGAATACCATATTAAAACGGATTATCTGACTTTGATAGACGACTATGCCCATCACCCCGAAGAATTAAAAAATTGTATCCTATCTGCCAAAGAGTTATTTCCAAACAAAAAAATTACCGGAATATTTCAGCCCCATCTATACTCACGAACTAGAGATTTTGCAAACGAATTTGCTAACAGTTTAGATCTGCTCGATGAATTATTTTTGCTCGAGATATACCCCGCAAGAGAACTTCCCATTGAAGGAGTAAATTCTACGATGCTTCTGAATTTGATGAAAAACAAAAACAAAAGCTTGGTGGAGAAAGAAAATGTAATAGAAAAAATTACCCAATCAAACATAGAAGTCTTGCTAATTATGGGAGCCGGAGATATTGACCGGCTTGTAGAACCTATTACCAACGCTTTATTGAAAAAATGAGAAAAATAATATCCATAGCCTACTGGAGCTTATTGCTTGTTGCAATATCTACTGCACTGGCCTTTTCGGAAAAAGAACAAAACCACTCCCTTATTCATTCTCTTAAAATAGATATACACGGATTAAATAAAAATCTTTTCATTGATGAAAAAGATATTTTACAAATAGTACAACCCGGTGCCGATACTTTTAAAAGTACCCACGCAAATACACTCTCTGTAATGCAACTGGAAAAAAAAATAAATAACATTCCTGCCATTAAAAATGCCGAAGTATATAAAACCATAAACGGAGAACTCCAAATTTCTATTGAACAAAGAAACCCCATTGTTCGTATTTTTAATTTAAGCGAAGAAAGTTATTATATCGATGAAGAAGGCACTCTTATGCCCCTTTCCAATAAATACACTTCGCATGTTTTAGTGGTAAGCGGAAACATAAACGACCGATACGCAAATCGTTATTCATTAAGCATTACAAACATTTCCGAAAACGATACACTTAAAAATATTTCATTACTTGACGACATTTTTTTACTGGCACAATACATCCACTCCCATCCATTCTGGAAAGCACAAATTGAACATTTGTATGTTAATAAAGATTTTGAATTTGAATTGATACCAAGAGTAGGAAATCATAGAATTGTATTTGGTGATGCCACACAAATAGATGAAAAATTTAATAAACTGAAGTTTTTTTATAAAAAAGCACTAAACAAAATAGGCTGGAACGAATACAAAACAATTAACATAAAATTTAACAACCAAGTGGTTTGTAGCAAAAATTAATATGAGTGAACTTTCAGAAATAATTGTAGGATTAGATATTGGCACTACCAAAATTGTAGCCATTGTTGGCCGACAAAACGAGTACGGAAAATTGGAAATACTCGGCATGGGAAAATCCGAATCCTTGGGTGTAACACGCGGAGTAGTTACCAACATCGAAAAAACAATTCAATCCATAAAAGAAGCCGTTACAGAAGCCGAGGCAAAGGCAGGTGTAGATATACGCATTGTAAATGTAGGTATAGCAGGCCAACATATTAAAAGTTTACAACATCGTGGAATCATTATCCGACACAACACCGATGACGAAATTCAGCAAAGCGACATCAATCGCCTGATAGACGATATGCACAAACTGGTAATGCTTCCGGGCGAAGAAATTATTGATGTAATTCCTCAAGAATATATTCTTGATAACGAACAGGGAATTAAAGACCCTAAAGGCATGGCAGGAGTTCGATTGGAAGCAAACTTCCACATAATAACTGGGCAGGTTGCCGCTGCAAAAAATATTTATAAATGCGTAAATAAAGCAGGAATAGAAGTAGAGAATATTATCCTCGAACCCTTAGCTTCATCTGATGCCGTTTTAAGTTCGGAAGAAAAAGAAGCCGGTGTAGCACTAGTAGATATTGGTGGTGGCACCACCGATTTAGCCATTTTTCAAGATGGCATCATCAGACATACTGCGGTAATTCCCTTTGGAGGCAACGTAATTACCGATGATATTAAAGAAGGTTGCGGAATCATTAAAAATCAGGCAGAACTTTTAAAAATTAAATTCGGTTCGGCACTAGCCAGCGAAAGCCAAGAAAATGAAATTGTTTCTATTCCCGGCATCAGAGGTCGAGACCCGAAAGAAATTTCACTTAAAAATCTTGCCAATATTATACAGGCAAGAATGGAAGAAATTATTGAGCACGTTTATTACGAAATAAAAAGCTCCGGTTTCGAAAATAAACTAATAGCCGGAATTGTAGTAACCGGTGGCGGAGCCCAACTAAAGCACATAACACAACTTTTTGAATACGTTACCGGTATGGATACCCGAATTGGTTACCCAACCGAGCATCTTGCAAAAGGAAACTCCGATGAAGTAACAAGCCCCATGTACTCTACTTGCATAGGATTAGTGCTTAAAGGCTTTGAAAAACAAGAAGAAAATAAACCCTCAAAAGAAACTCCGGTTGCCAACCATTCTAAGAAAACAAAAGGAAGTTTTTTTGATAAAATGTTAAACATTGGTCAAAAATTTTTTGAAGACGAACAATAAAACCAATATAAATTAAAATCTGCAAACTATGAAATTTGAAATGCCAAACAACCAAAATACGATTATAAAAGTGATAGGTATTGGAGGCGGAGGAAGTAACGCTGTAAACCACATGTTTAAACAAGGCATAAACGGTGTAGATTTTATTATTTGCAACACCGACCAGCAAGCACTAGACATAAGCCCCATTCCCACCAAAATACGTTTAGGCGGAACGCTTACCAAAGGCTTAGGTGCAGGTGCTAATCCCGAAGTAGGAAAAAATTCAGCCATCGAAAGTATTGAAGAAATAAAAAATTTTTTAGGAAACGAAACCAAAATGATTTTTATAACTGCCGGAATGGGTGGAGGAACCGGAACAGGTGCTGCTCCTATTATCGCCCAAGCCGCCAGAGAAATGGGCATATTAACGGTAGGCATTGTTACCATTCCTTTTACTTTTGAAGGCAGAAGAAGAAAAATACAAGGAGAAGAAGGACTAGAATTCTTAAGACAAAATGTAGATACTTTATTGGTAGTGTGCAACGACCGACTACGAGAAATGTATGGCAACCTCAAAATGTCTGAAGCCTTTGCCAAGGCCGATGATATTCTTTCTGTGGCTGCTAAATCTATTGCCGAAATAATAACCGTTACAGGATACATTAATGTAGATTTTGAAGATGTACGCACCGTAATGAAAGACAGTGGCACAGCCCTTATGGGATCGGCTGTTGCAGAGGGCGATGACCGAGCTATTAAAGCCGTTAGCCAAGCACTTTCATCTCCCCTTCTTAATGATAACGATATTACAGGAGCTAACTATATTTTATTGTACATTACATCGGGTGAAAGTGAAATTACCATGGACGAAATTTCTGAGATTACCGATTATATTCAAAACGAAACCGGCAACACAGCCGATATTATTTGGGGCAACGGAAGCGACTTAAGTTTAGGAAGCAAAATTGGAGTTACAATTATTGCCACCGGCTTTGGAAAAAAAGAAGTATTAGGTTACACAACCACTCAAGAAACTAAAAAAGTAGTAAGAAATTTAAGTGATGATGTACCCACTAGTATTACTCAGCCCCTTACAGATATTAGCGAGAACACAAAACACACATCAGAAAATAAAAAAGAAACATCTACCGAAACGGAGCCCTTTCTGAAAAAACAAACAGAACCCTCTACTTTTAATTTCAAAGAGGAAAACATTACAGAACCTTCAACCAACACTCCCTCAAGCGAAGAAAAACCCAATGTGATTGTTTTTAGCTTAGATGACGATACCAATGAAATAAATAAAAAAAGAGAAGAAACTCTTTTTAAAGAAGAAACCCAACCCTCGTTGAACGAAAAACCGGAAGAGATTAAACCCATTCAAACGCCTGTTTATACTACAAAACTTCCTGATGAAGAACAACAAAAAAGAGCTCAGGAAAGAATTTTAAGAATTAAAGCCTTTAGCTTAAAACTTAAATCGCCCAGTGGTTTAAACGATATGGAAAAAGAGCCAGCATACAAGAGAAAACAAATTTCTCTTAACGATATTCCTCATTCTTCGGAATCGAATATTTCTCGATATACCTTGTCTGATGAAAACAACGAGGAAAAAAAAACACTTCTGAGGCCAAATAATCCATTTATTCATGATGCTGTTGATTAACAAAAAATAGTTTAACAAAAAAAGCGAAACAGTAGTTTCGCTTTTTTTATTTTCGAAGGAATCTATAAAATTCTGTTTTTGATATACTACATCCTAACTCTCTTAACTAACAGGAACAATGTACTCATTTAGGAACAATCCTTTCTATTATGCTTACTTAAGAAAAAAACTAGGTTAGTAATACAAAATCGAGTTGTTTACGGGTTAAATCGGCTTTTTTAACCATTACCATAACAGTATCTCCCATACGGTATATGTTCTTGTGTCGTTTACCCACTACTTGATAATTCTCTTCATCAAAGACGTAATAATCATCATCTAAATCACGCAATCGTATCATCCCTTCACATTTATTTTCTAAAATTTCAACAAATAATCCCCATTCTGTTACTCCAGAAATTACGCCTTCAAACTCCTTTCCTATCTTGTCGCTCATGTACTCTACCTGTTTGTATTTAATAGAAGCTCTCTCGGCATCGGAGGCTATTTTCTCCATTTCTGAAGCATGCTTGCAAAGTTTTTCATAAACAGCCGAATCAACACTTTGCCCATTTTGCAGGTAGTATTGCAATAAGCGATGAACCATCATATCCGGATATCGCCTAATGGGTGAAGTAAAATGAGTATAGTAATCGAATGCCAGTCCGTAATGCCCTACATTTTTGGTAGAATAAATAGCTTTGGCCATAGTGCGTATCGCTAACTGTTCTACTAAGTTTTGTTCTGTTTTACCACTTACCTCTTCGAGCAATGTATTAAAAGAACGAGCTATTTCTAAATTATTTTTTAAATTCATTTTGTATCCCAACTTAGATACAAAAGCATTAAAAACACGCAGTTTTTCGGGATTAGGGGTATCGTGTATTCTAAACACAAAAGTTCGTTTTGGTTTTTTTATACCGGGCTCTGGTTTTGCAATAAATTCGGCCACCTTTTTGTTGGCAAGCAACATAAATTCTTCTATCAGTTTATTGGCATCTTTCATTTCTTTCCAATACACTCCGGTTGGTTTTCCTTCTTTGTCTATGGTAAATTTTACTTCCACTTTATCAAAAGCAATGGAGCCGTTTCTAAACCGTTTGGTTCTTAATTTTTTGGCCAGTTTATCTAACAATAAAATTTCTTCAGCATATTCTCCTTCTTTATTTTCAATAATGGTTTGTGCTTCTTCGTATGTAAACCTGCGTTTAGAATGTATTACGGTTTTTCCAAACCACTCTTTCTTTATGTTGGCATTTTCGTCTAATTCAAACACTGCGGAAAAAGTGTATTTATCTTCGTTGGGCCGAAGTGAGCAGGCGAAATTAGAAAGAGTTTCCGGCAGCATAGGCACTACTCTATCTACCAGATAAACCGAAGTGGCTCGTTCTTGTGCTTCTTTTTCTATAATACTTTCGGGGGTAACATAGTGAGTAACATCGGCAATGTGAACGCCAATTTCATAGTTTCCGTTTTCAAGTTTTTTTATAGAAAGAGCATCATCAAAGTCTTTTGCATCTAATGGATCTATGGTAAATGTAGGGGTGGCTCTAAAATCTTTTCGGTTGGCAATTTCATGTTCGGTTATAGAAACGTCTAATTTTTCGGCTGCTTTTTCAACTTTTTCTGGAAATCGGTAGGGCAAACCGTACTCAGCCAAAATGGCGTGCATTTCGGCTTCGTGTTGCCCTGGTTCTCCGAGTACTTCAAGCACTTTGCCTTCCGGATTGGTGGCTCCTTTGGCCCAACCAGTCATTTGCACAATTACTTTTTGTCCGTTTTTGGCTCCGTTTAATTCGCTTAATGGAATAAAAATATCAACGGGCATTCGGTTATCATCCGGAATAAGAAAAGCGAAATTTTTTGATAACTGAATAATTCCGACATACTCTGTTTTGGTTCGTTTAATGATTTCTATTACTTCTGCTTCGGGTTTAGCTCCTTGCCGCTTTGCCAGCAAACGCACTTTTACAATGTCTCCATTAAGTGCTGTTCGCACAAAACGCGGAGCAATAAAAATATCTTCTTCACTTTCTTCGCTAATTAAAAATGCAGAACCTTTGGCAGTGAGCTCCAAGCGACCGGTAAGATAGGCTGATTTTACCTCGCTCATGCAATATTTTCCTCTGTCGGTTTCTTTTAAAATGGTGTTGTTTTTTAAATCGACTAAGATATCGCTTACAAGGTTTCGGGTAAAAGTATCGCGTATATCTAACACCGCACATACTTGTTTATAATTGAGCGGATGATTATTGTTTTTTTTAAATACTTCTAAAATAGCTTGTTTTAGGGAGTTTTCTATACTACTCTTTTTTTTCTTTTTACTTCCCATATCATTTTTGTTCTTGTAAAGAAAACGAAAAATCGGAGTAGACTCACATTTATTGTAAAAAATAATGAATGATATGCTGTTAAGAATATACCACTATGAGTAAAAAGTTTTTTTCTCTTTCTGCATGTTAATGAGCAAAGGGCTGCACCGGTAGCGATCTTCCTGATACGTATTATATAATTCTCGGAGTTGTTTTACACAATTTTCTATTCCTAATTCATCTGCCCATTTTAGTAATCCTTTGGGGTAGTTTACTCCTTTGGTCATAGCCAATTCAATATCTTCTTTGCTGGCAATTTGTAAATGAAGTGCGTCTACCGCTTCGTTGATAAGCATCATTAAAATTCTGTTCACTATTTGTTCTCCCAATTTTGCCTCTTTATGGGGTGGTTGTTTAACCACAGAATCAGAATAATCATAAAACCCTTTCCCCGATTTTTTACCTAGCCATCCTGCTTCTACCAATCGTTTTTGTGTGAAGGAAGGCTTATAGCGGGGATCGTAAAAAAAATCTTTAAACACCGTTTCAGTAACCGTATAATTTACATCATGCCCAATAAAATCCATCAATTCAAAAGGCCCCATTCGGAAACCACCTACTTCTTTCATCGCCCAATCAATAGTCCATATATCGGCTATCCCTTCTTCGTAGATACGTATCGCTTCTCCATAAAAAGGACGAGCAATACGATTTACAATAAAGCCGGGTGTATCTTTTGCAAGCACAACTGTTTTATTCCAGTCGGCAATAATTTTTTTCGACTTTATTACTGTTTCTGTTTGAGTTTGCAGTGCCGGTACAATTTCTACTAAGGGCATTAAAGGAGCCGGATTAAAAAAGTGTATTCCAATTACACGATTCGAAAATTTACAAGCCGATGCAATAGATGTTACAGAAAGCGAAGAGGTGTTGGTGGCTAAAATACAGGTTGATTCTACAATATTTTCAAGTGCAGAAAATATTTCTTTTTTTACGGAAAGATTTTCAATTACCGCTTCAATAATTAGTTGGCAGGGGGCCATCTCTTGAATACTCTTGGCAAAAGTGATTCGCGAAAAAATGGATGAAATATCTTGTTCACTGATTTTATTTTTTTCGGCTAATTTTTTTAGTGTGTTCAGCAGATTACTTTCGGCTTTATTTAAGGCTTCGGAATTGGCATCAAATAAAATTACACTATGCCCGGAGGAGGAGGCCACTTGAGCAATGCCACTTCCCATAGCTCCTGCTCCTATAATGCCTATCATTTCTTTATTCATATTTTTTATGCACTGTATTTTATATTCTTAATCAAATTGCTGCTTTTCCAAATGTAAGAACTAAAAACAAATTTCTTTACGTTAAAAACTTCCTCCAAGTTATAGTAGAATTTCGTAATACAACCAGGATAGTACAATGTTTCGTAAAATTGCATGATATGTTATTTCAACATTTTACCAACGAACAAATTTTACCGCTTGTTCCAAGCTTGTTGCTTTTAATTAGTTCCATAATTTTTAATACAACAGATAAACATAAAATAAGTTTAATACTACTACTTTTTGCTTCTCTTGGCTTCGCATTTTTTACAGCCCATTTAGATCCCTTTTTAAATCTGTGGGACGAGCAATACCACGCCCTTGTTGCAAAAAACATGGCACAAAACCCTTTTAAACCTACACTCTACGCCAACCCCGTATTCGAATACGATTATACAAACTGGGCAGGAAACCATGTATGGCTTCACAAACAACCGTTTTTTCTTTGGCAAATGGCCCTTAGCATAAAAGTATTCGGCACAAACGAGCTCGCTGTTAGAATTCCAAGTATGTTGCTTCATGCTTTTACCACCTTTTTAATTTACCGAATAGGAAATATATCACACTCTAAAGCAGTGGCATATTATGGTGCTTTATTTTTTTCGGTGGCTTATTACCCACTAGAACTAGTATGTGGCAAATACCCTACAGACCATAATGATACTGCTTTTCTTTTTTATGTTACGGCAAGCATTTGGGCTTGGCTTGAGTACCAACACACTCAAAAAAAATATTGGCTTATTCTGATAGGTATTTTTTCCGGTTGTGCTGTTTTGGTAAAATGGTTGGTAGGATTGCTTGTGTATGCCATTTGGCTTATTTCGGTTTCTGCAACAGAAAAAAAGAAGGTATGTAATACAAAAGTTCTTATTCCTTTTTTTTCTTCTTTATTCATTACTTGTATTGTGTTTTTGCCCTGGCAGTTTTTTATCTTTACGCAATATCCTGCCGAAGCAAAACACGAATTCGATTTAAACACCCAACATTTTTTTACTGCTGTAGAAGGCCATGCCGGAAATAGTTGGTTTCATTTTGATGCCTTAAAAAAAATTTATGGTTCGGGCGATTTGGTTCCCTTGCTATTATTAGCAGGCGTTATACTATATGTCAAAAAAGCATCTTCTACACGTTACCGCATTGCTATAGTATCTGCCATAACACTGGTTTATGTGTTTTACAGTTTGGCTGCTACTAAGATGACAGCCTTTTGCCTGATTGTTTCGCCTTTTATTTTTTTGGGTTTAGGCTCATTGTTTCTTACATTTATTTCGAGATTAAAAAAGATAATTGCACACATACCTCTTCAGAAAACAGTAGAAATGATTTTGCTGCTCTTTATTTGTTATTTCCTTTTCGATTTAAACAGAATGGTAAATTACCACACCCACCAAAAACCACACGATAATTTTGGCAGAGAAAACGACTTAAAGGAAATGGAACTTATTCATAAATTACCTGCTTTGCTGGGCCATAAAAAAACGGTTCTTTTTAATGTAAATACTAGTGTAAACGGGCATATATCCGTAATGTTTTACACCCCCTACATAGCCTACAGCATGGTGCCTAATAAAGAACAAATAGAAAAAATAAAACGACAAAATTATCACATTGCAATTATCAATATGGAGCAAATACCTTCGTTTTTATTGCAAGATGAAGAAATAACTAAAATAAATCCTTAATAAAAACTTACCCAATATGAGATTCTTTCAAATCTACATTTACCATCCAATTGATACCAAACCGGTCGGTAAACATTCCAAAATATGCTCCCCAAAAAGTTTTGCTTAGCGGCATATTTATTTTCCCTTTTTCCGAAAGTGCATTGAACAGACGGTTCGCTTCATCTATAGAATCGGTGTTTATTGAAACAGAAAAATTATCGCCTATGGTAGTTATATTTCCGAATGCATCGGAAGCATCACTCCCCATTAACATAGTTTCTTTACTAATGGGTAAAGCTATGTGCATTATCCTCTCTTTTTCGTTATCGGGTATAGCTGGCATACCCTCTTGCGGAGGCATATCTCCAAATTTACCAACATAAGAAAATTCTCCGCCAAAAGCGGATTTATAAAAATTAAATGCTTCTTCGCAATTACCGTTAAAGGTAAGATAGATGTTAACTGTGGTGGCCATTGAATTGAATTAATTGAACAACATTGTTTCATTATATCAAAAAAGGCTTCGGAAAAACCGAAACCTTTTTGCTCCTCGAGCTGGACTTGAACCAGCGACCCTCTGATTAACAGTCAGATGCTCTAACCAACTGAGCTATCGAGGAATTTTTCCCTTAACGGGGGAGCAATATTACTTGTTTCTTTTAAATTATACAATATCTTTGTCCGAAAAATATTTTAAATGAGTTTATTAGTCATTGGTACTGTGGCGTTTGACGCTATAGAAACCCCTTTCGGAAAAACAGATAAAATACTGGGCGGAGCAGCTACTTTCATTTCTTTGTCATCATCATACTTTACCAAAAAGGTAAATATTGTTTCGGTTGTTGGGGGTGATTTTCCTCAGGAAAACATTCAACTACTCCAATCACATGGTGTAGATACCGAAGGATTACAGGTGTTGGAAAATGAAAAAACTTTTTTCTGGAGCGGAAAGTACCACATTGATATGAACACGAGAGATACCCTAGATACACAATTGAATGTACTTGAAAAATTCGATCCGGTTATTCCGGAAAATTACCAAAATTGCGAGTTCTTGATGTTAGGAAATCTTGCTCCGGCCATACAAAAACAGGTAATTAATAATTTAAAGCAAAGACCAAAACTCATTGTGATGGATACCATGAATTTTTGGATGGAAATGGCTCTTGATGAATTGAAGGAAACCATGCAACTAATTGATGTACTTTCTATCAATGATGAAGAAGCCCGCCTACTCTCCAAAGAATACTCACTGGTAAAAGCCGCACAGAAAATTTTGACCATGGGACCAAAGTTTTTAATTATTAAAAAGGGAGAACACGGTGCCTTATTGTTTAATAAAAAAGAAGTTTTTTTCGCACCGGCTCTTCCCTTAGAAGATGTTTTTGACCCCACCGGAGCGGGCGATAGCTTTGCAGGAGGGTTTATCGGTCATCTTGCGGCATCGAAAGATATTTCTTTCGAAAATATGAAGCGGGCAATAATTTTTGGAAGTGCCATGGCTTCGTTTTGCGTTGAAAAATTTGGCACCGAGAAATTGCAACACTTAACACATTCCGATATTGAACACAGAGTGCAAGATTTTATTGATTTGGTTCAATTTGATATAGAACTCGATTTAGAATCTTAAGTACTTTTCTTTAAAACCACAAATTTTCTCTCGCCCGAATCATTGAAAGGCCCCGGAATTAAATTCCCTTCACTATCTATCAGTTCGAGGCGAATGGTATGTATCCCTTCCTCTAACCCCTCTATGTTATATGTGGCCCATTTCTCAATCAAAAATTCCATACCGTCTATAGTTGCTCTTACTTTGTTTCCGTTTTTATTTAGTACTGTATTTAACAGATAAAAATCGAGTAGCACATTTTCTGCATACACAGTATCTTTTGGAAGATAATAAAAAAGGTGCTCTTGTTTTTCATTGAATAAACCTAAATCTTCGCCCAATATGTAATTTTTTAAAAAATAGGAGTTCTTGTTTTTGCAACTTACTCCGTTGGGAAGGCACGAAAAAGCCAGCACCACATTATTCCCTTGCTGCAGAATAAAAGGCATTTGGTGGGTTATTTCGCTTAAGCTACCGTTGTTAATGCTAAAAAACGAATGAAACTCTGTATTTTTTTTATTCTGAGAAAAAACATATTCGTTTTCGCTTTTTTTATTTACGGTGTATAGCAAAGGGCTTTCACAAGAAAATTCTATTTCACTAATGCGAAATTCTTTTACCGAATCAGTAACTGTTATCGGGCTTACTATTTCTTCTTCTTCTGTTTCATTTGTGGCCTGGTTGTTTTTTTCATCTATACACGAAAAGAAGAAGAGTATACCTGAAAATAAAAGTAGATATGTAGGGCTTATTCGCATATTTTTTGAAGAGTTGTTTCTATTTGTACCGAAACATCGGGCCAAAGCACACTTTTTCCGTCTTCACCTTTGTGTAATTCGTAACACTCTTTATTTAAAGAGGCTATTGCTGCCTGCCCATTCCAATAATCCATGTTTATTTCTACTTGTAAACTTACTTTATTTTCCTGTACTGTAAAAACTCCCCAAACATTGTGTTCTACATTGTTCATTTTAATAAGCACCTCTGCTTCTCCCTTTTCATTTATAGAAACAATTTTTCCCGAAATCTTATTGGTGGCCATCATTTTTCCAAAAAAATAATTGAGAATTTTTTTATCTCTTCCTGCATCATTGGTGTTTACCGATGAGGGGATAATGCGAAAACTTACATTTGCAAAAACATCAAACGGACTAGTTGCTCCGTTGGCAACACCTTCTACAACAACCGAATCGAATGTTCCTTTAACCCCTTTTTTCTCGGTAAATTTATAAGCCGTCCAATTTACATGGGTAGAATCGTGTATATACGAATAAGTGCAAACGAGTGTATTTTGTTTTTCGGTTTGCTTGGTAATCTCTTTATTATTCTCGGTTCCACAAGAAATAAATAATAAAACGGAAAAGGCTGCCGGTATAAAAAATGTTTTCATATTTTGTTACGTTTAAAGTGTAATCATGTAACAAAAATCCATTGGTATTGTTTAGTGGAACGAAATGAGAACCTGATTTTTTTCTACCGCCTGCCCTTGTTTTGCCAGTATTGCTTTTACCGTTCCCTTGCCCGGAGATTTTATGATGTTCTCCATTTTCATAGCTTCCAAAATAAGTAGTGTATCGCCTTTTTCAACCTCTAAACCCACCTCTGTATTTATTTTAAGAACCAAACCCGGCATGGGTGCTTTTATTTCAGAAACCTTTGCTGCGGCCAAATCTAAGCCTAGTGTTTTAAGCAGTTCATCATATTTATCTTGTACAATAAATTTGTACGTATTGCCATTTACTGAAATAGTAAAACTTTTTTCATTGTAATCTGCTTTTATTACTTCTATGTTATACGATTTGTTTCCCTTAATAACATGAAAAGATTTGTCTTTTATTCTTATTACGTCCCATTCAAAAGGGGTTTCATTTATCTCTCCACGAACAGAATAGGAATCGCTAAACCTAATTTTATTTTTTTTCCCTTTTTCTGATAATACGGTAATCTCTTCTCTCATAATGCCCAAAGTTACATTTTTTAGTCAATTTTACCGTTTATACAATATTGGTTGGTTAAGAATAGTTTTTTCTGCAATTTTGGTATCCTATACTTTCATTTATGAATAAAATTTTGTGGGCATTTGCCCTTGCTACCATAGTGTTCGGCTGCAAAACCGGCAAAGTTCCCAACTCAAACACCAACCACACGATAAGTTTGGATACGTTTACTGTAAACGCTGTACCTCAGCCCAAAGTTTACAATGCTTCCAATACCCGAATACACGATTTGCTGCATACCAAACTAAATGTTCGTTTCGACTGGGAAAAACAATATATGCACGGCCAAGCTTGGCTGGAACTAAAACCCTATTTTTATTCTTCCTCTCAGCTGAGCTTAGATGCCAAGGGTATGGATATACATAAGGTAACTCTACTTGTAGAAAACACCGAAAAAGAATTATCTTTTACCTACGACAGCCTAAAACTGAATATTACGCTCGATAAAGCATATACTGCCAACGAAAAATACACTCTTTTTATTGATTATACCGCAAAACCAAACGAACTGCCGGAAGGTGGAAGTATGGCCATAAGCAGCGATAAAGGGTTGTATTTTATAAACCCAAAAGGCGAAGACCCTAAAAAACCCCGACAAATATGGACACAAGGCGAAACGGAAGCCGCCTCTTGTTGGTTCCCTACTATTGATTCGCCCAACGAACGCTGCACACAGGAAATTTATATTACCATAGAAAAAGAATTTAAAACTCTCTCGAACGGAATGTTGGTTTCATCGGTTGATAATAAAAACGGAACCCGCACCGACTACTGGAAAATGGATTTACCACATGCTCCTTATCTTTTTATGATGGCCATTGGCGACTATGCCGTTGTAAAAGATACATGGAAAAAAAATGATGGAAAACCTATAGACGTACACTATTACGTAGAAAAAGAATACGAAAAAGATGCCCGAGCCATCTTTGGCAATACTCCCGAAATGCTTTCTTTTTACTCTAACGTACTTGGTGTAGAATACCCCTGGCAAAAATATCATCAAGTGGTAGTTCGAGATTATGTTTCGGGGGCTATGGAAAATACCACCGTAGTAATACATGGAGAGTTTTTACAAAAAACCAAAAGAGAAATGATTGATGGTGATAATGAAGACATCGTTGCTCACGAACTTTTTCATCATTGGTTTGGCGATTTGGTTACCTGCGAATCGTGGGCAAACCTTCCGCTTAACGAATCGTTTGCTACCTACGGAGAATACCTTTGGATAGAACATAAATACGGAAAAGACGAAGCCGACTTACACCTGCAAGGCGACCTCAGCACTTACCTGCAAGAGGCAAAAGAAAAACAAGTAAACATGGTTCGTTTCGATTATCCCGATAAAGAAGATATGTTCGACAGCCACTCCTACGCCAAAGGCGGTAGAATACTACACATGCTTAGAAAATATGTAGGCGATAAAGCATTTTTTGCCTCTTTGAAACTATACCTTGAACGCCATAAATTTAAACCGGTTGAAATGCACGAACTTCGTTTGGCATTCGAAGAAGTTACCGGAGAAGATCTGAACTGGTTTTTTAATCAATGGTTCTATTCCAGCGGGCACCCCGATATTGTAATAGATTACTCGTACAACGAAACTACACGCAAACAGTACGTAGTAATAAAACAAAAACAAAATTTTGAAACCACTCCGCTCTATAAAATTCCCCTGCAAATTGATATATACAGTAACGGTAAAAAAGACTCGGTAAAAGTTACTCTCGAATTGGCCGAACAAGCCTTTGAATTTGACTGCCCCACTAAACCTGATTTGGTAAATGTTGATGCACAAAAAATGTTGCTCTGTACAAAACAAGATAATAAAAAATCGGTTGATGAATGGTCGTTTCAGTACCACCATGCCCCCATGTATCTAGACCGTTATGAAGCCATACAAAAACTCTCCAAAAACAGCGATGAAATTTCGGTTAAAACCATGCTCGATGCACTCAACGACACTCACTGGAATATTCGCAAATATGCTATTCAAAACATACGCAGAGCGGCCAAAGTACAACCCGACCTTGTAAAAAACAAACTGGTTGAATTAGCCCAAAACGATTCGAAATCTAAAGTGCGAGCCGAAGCCATTGATGTATTAGCCCGTCTTTTTCCGGATGCCGATACAAAAGAGATGCTTACCCATGTGCTTAAAAACGACAGTTCGTACAAAGTGATTTCTACCGCACTTCTAAGCATAGAAAAAAAGAGTGCCGATGAAGCCATGAAATATGCAGCCGGATACGAAAACGAAACCAGTACCACTTTACTACTTACCCTCTGCGAAATATACAGCTACAATGCCAATGAAAGTAAAAATAATTTCTTTCTGAATGTTCTCTCAAAAATAAACGGATACGAAAAATTTACCTACACACAGCACTACACTCGTTATCTGAAACGCCAACCCGAAAACATTGTATTGCAAGGCATACCCATTATTAAAAGTGTAGCCGTGAATGAAAATGCATGGTGGATGAGGCTCTCCGGATTACAAGCCCTGCTTGACCTCAGTACTTTTCATGAAAATAAACTAAAAGTTACAAAAGACGAGTTAAAAGAAACTCCGGCCAACTCCGAAAAAGCAGTAGCATTACATAAAGAAATAAAAGCCAGCGAACGTATTGTTACCGAATTAAAATCTGTACTGAAAGAAATTAAAGAAAAAGAGGACAACCCAACTTTACTTCGGTTTTTGGAAGAGTATTAAACCTCTTCTGAATTTCTTACATTTTGCAATAAAAAAAGATTCTACGCGTTGCATTGATGGTAAATCAGTTGATATGCAACACCCTATTTTTCTTTTTCTTTATTGTATTTTTTATTCCGTTTGTACACTCTCGCAAACCGCTCAACTTGATACTGTTGAAGCACGAAAAGCATTTGAACTGATAAATTGTTTTAGAGACAATCCCTCTTTGTACGGCAAAAAAATAAATATCAATTTAAAAAACGTGAAAAAACAAAAGGCTCTTTATTGGAATACCACTTTGTCTAAAGCGGCTGAAAAAAAAGCACTCGATATGGCCAATAGAAATTATTTTTCACACACCACACCCGAAGGAAAAGGAATAAATATTTTAATACATGAAGCCGGTTATTCCCTCCCTAAAGAATACATTAAAAAGAAAAATGCAAACTATTTCGAATCTATTGTGGCAGGAGCAAAAAACGGAGAAGATGCCGTTTGTATATTAATTACAGACGAGAACACACCCGGTTTAGGACACCGTAAACATTTACTAGGCATAGATAACGGAACACCCTTTAACAGCAAACTTACCGATATTGGAATTGGCTATGCAATCTGTTTTAACGAAAAAAAATGCAAATACGAAACGTATGTTTCGGTTATTATCGCTATGAAAAATTAATATTCTAAAGATTAAATATTTTAGCGAATGCAGCATCTAACATAGAAAATTTATTTTCTGTTATTTAAGTTTCCTAAGCATTTATAATAAATAAATCTTTTCGGGTTTAAAGAGAAATTTAATATGCTTTTGGAAAGCCAAAGCAGGGAAAACGATTGGTTTCCTTGCTTTAGAAATAAGTTAAATATTCTTTTTTGCAAAATACAATACGGCAACAATAGTTAAATGAAAACCTAATCCCAGAAAAAAATAACCAAAGCTATTTTGTTGAACCAATAGTAGAAAACCCGATACAGTACACAAAAATATCACAGTTGATGTTATGATAATAGCATGTTTAACGGTGCAATGTCTTATTATTTTTCTCAGAAAAAATATTGTTTCCATACTGCAAATGTAATAAACCGATTATAAACAGCCAAGTGCTACTCCTGCAAAAGTTGCATAAGGTTTTATCAAACCACTTATTATGGCCCAGGTTTGGCTATATGCATCACTTACACAGTCGCTCCAAGTAGCATGCCCTCCGTGGTGTTTCCACGTTAAAGGTTCATCGTCTTCAATTTCTATTGTAATAATTAAGCTAGGTTGAGGGTTATTTCTTTCAAATGAATAAAAGAGCATTTCTCCTGAAAAAGGTATTGCAGAATGATTGTAGAATATGGGATTATTTCCAATACTATTGTAGTAGCTGCTAGTTCCTTCTATTCTCGTTATATAAAATCCAACGGCAATACTATCAACAATCTTTGTTGCGAAAGTAGAATAAATCTGATTGTTAGAGTCTATTATCGGGATAGCAACTAGTTTCATTGTCGAATCAGAGTAATCTACCATATATGCGTTAGAAATATCTAGTTCGTAATCTTGAATTATGGTGTAATATTCATCTGTTACCCTGACTATTTGCAAGAAAACATTAGAATCTGAAATCAAATCTATAGTTCCACCAAATCCCTCTCTAAAATTGTTTTGAACATTGCTTGGTGATTTAGATGCTTGATATTTAGTTTCTTCTTTTTTACAAGAAATGAAGTTAAAAAGCACCACTGCTGCTATTGTAAAAAATACATTTTTTAACTTTTTCATAAAAATAGTTTTAAAGGTTAGAACAGAGATGCATTATTTTTTTTAAAATGACTAATATTTTGGTCATTTATTTTTTTTGAATAATTCGACTTTTTCCTCTGTGAAGTACATTCGTAGAGAAAAAGCCAGAAAACTGATTGGGAAAAAGATACGAGATATTAGAAAAGCTCAGAAAATTACCCAAGCACAATTGGCTTTTGAGGCGGCATACCAAGAAATCAGGTGGTAAACATTGAATTGGGAAAAGTAAACACCAGTATAAGCTCCATAATTGCCATAGCCGAAATTTTAGATATTCACCCCAAAGAACTTTTCGATATTGATTTCAGCGAAAATAAAAAATCTAAATAAATGTGAATTCGATATAATAAAACAATGTCAGTTTGAGTAAAAATCTGCAAGATTTTTGTATCGAAAACGAGTCATTTTGTTATCTCAAACTCACGTTAAATAATCATACCGGCTGCCACGGTTTCGTTAGTGGCTTCATCTATTAAAACTAAACTTCCGGTTATGCGGTTGCGGTGGTATTTATCAGCCAATAACGGTGCAGTGGTTCGTAAATTTACGCGGGCAATATCGTTCATGCCTATGGATTTATTTTCTGTATTGCGGCTTAGTGTGTTTATATCCATTTTATAAAGAATATCCTTTACTATGCAACGCACCTCTTTTGTAGTGTGTTTTAATGCATATTTCCCGTTCAATACCAATGGCTTTTCATTAAACCAACACAGCATTACATCTATTTCTTGTGTTTGCTCGGGCTGGTTGTTTACACGCACTACCATATCGCCCCGACTAATGTCAATTTCATCTTCTAAGGTAATAGTAACCGACATAGGAGCAAAGGCTTCTTCCAGCTCGGTGCCTGAAGAATAAATAGATTTTATGCGGCTGGTAAAACCCGAAGGCAACACCATAATTTCTTCTCCTTTTTTCAGCACTCCGCTGGCCATTCTTCCGGCATATCCACGAAAATCGTGGTATTCTGTGCTTTGCGGACGTATTACATACTGCACCGGAAAACGGGCATCAATTAAATTATGGTCGCCCGAAATATGTATGTTTTCCAGTAAATACATGAGCGTAGGCCCTTGGTACCAGTTCATGGTGGTGGAACGCTCTACCACATTATCTCCTTTTAAGGCCGAAATAGGAATGAAGGTAATGTCTTTTACATCGAGCTTGGCACTAAAGGCTTCCAATTCTTTTTTTATTTTTTCGAAAACTGTTTCGCTGTATTCTACCAAGTCCATTTTGTTAATGCAATAAATGATATGTGGTATTTGCAGCAAAGAAGCAATAAAGGAATGGCGAATGGTTTGCTCTAAAATTCCTTTTCGGGCATCTACCAATATAATAGCCAAATTTGCCGAAGAAGCTCCTGTAACCATGTTGCGGGTATATTGTATATGCCCGGGCGTATCGGCAATAATAAATTTGCGTTTGGGTGTAGCAAAATAGCGGTAGGCTACATCAATGGTAATGCCCTGTTCGCGCTCGGCACGCAGCCCATCGGTAAGCAAGGCAAGGTTTACGTGTTCTTCGCCTTTCTTTTTACTGGCCGTTTCTACGGCTTCCAACTGGTCTTCGAAAATAGATTTACTATCGTACAACAATCGGCCAATGAGTGTGCTTTTGCCATCATCTACGCTACCGGCAGTGGTAAAACGTAATAAATCCATGTTTAAATATCCTTCTTTGTTCATTTTGAAATGTTGAAATTTAAAATTTTTAAATTATTTGTTTCGCTATTTTTCTCTTGCTGTTTTTCCGGCCGAAGTAAAAATAGCGGTTAATTCTTTTGCTTCATTTAAGACATTATTAAATTCCGCTTTATTCTCGTTATATAACTCTTGTATAATTTCAAGCCAAAAACAACATTCATCAGCCTCTTCTTTCACTATTTTTAATTTATTTATAAAATCAGCTTTTGATTTTGCTCTGCAACATGCCCTATAATTAGCAGCAACAGAACTTGCCGCTTTTATCAACTGATATGAGATTATGTCTGTTTCTTTCGATTTAGAAAATTTTCTCATTTAAAGAATTATTTCAATAGCAAACTTCTTGGTTCTGTTTTTTAATTCTTGTTGGTTCATTCAGCTTTTTTCTACATTTCAAAATTTAAGATTTCTACATTTCAAAATCAAAAATACCCTTGTTTTTTTCTATCTTCCATGGCGGCTTCGCTGCGTTTATCGTCTATACGACTGCCGCGTTCGGTAACTCGCGTAGCGGCTACTTCTTCTACTATTTCTTCTAAAGTATTTGCTTTAGAAAGTACTGCCCCTGTGCAACTAATATCGCCAATGGTACGAAAACGCACTTGCATAATTTCGGGTTTTTCGTTGGGTTTTAAAGGAATTACATTTTCGTGTGCATAAATTACTCCATCGCGTATAAAACATTCGCGTTGGTGCGTAAAATAAAGCGAGGGCAATTCTATTTGCTCTAATAAGATGTATTGCCACACGTCCATTTCTGTCCAGTTGCTGATGGGAAAAACTCGAAAGTGTTCGCCTATGTTTTTCTTTCCGTTAAAAATATTCCACAGTTCGGGGCGTTGATTTTTGGGGTCCCACTGCCCAAATTCATCGCGGTGCGAAAAGAAGCGTTCTTTGGCACGGGCCTTTTCTTCATCTCTGCGGGCTCCACCCATGCAGGCATCGAACTTGTATTTTTCTATGGTATCTAAAAGGGTAACCGTTTGCAAAGCGTTACGGCTGGCATTGAAGCCTTTTTCTTCGGTTACTTTTCCGCTGTCTATACTTTCTTGCACCGAACCTACAATTAGGTTTACTCCATTTTTTTTCACCAACTCATCTCTGAATTCGAGGGTTTCTTTAAAGTTATGTCCGGTATCTACATGCACTAACGGAAAAGGCACTTTAGCCGGCCAAAAGGCTTTTTTAGCCAAGTGAAAACAAACAATGCTGTCTTTTCCGCCCGAAAAAAGAAGGGCAGGATTTTCGAATTGTGCCGCTACTTCGCGAAGTACATAAATACTTTCGGCTTCTAATTCTTTAAGGTGTGTAAGGTGGTATTTATTCATGTATATATTGAATTTTTGGCAATAAAAAATGTAGCATTTCTTTTATGATTTCCTCTACCTTGCGGTTTTCCGTTTTCACTTCCATGTCCGGATTTTCAGGAACTTCAAACGGTTGGTGTATGCCTGTAAAATCTTTTATTTCTCCGGCTCGGGCTTTTTTATATAAGCCTTTTACATCGCGTTGCTCGCAAATTGCTAGGGGCGTGTTTACGTATATTTCTATAAAATCGTTTTCTCCTATAATGTTGCGTGCTGTTTGGCGTATGGCCTTGGTAGGACTTACAAAGGAGCAAAAACAAATTATACCTGCCTGAACAAAAAGTTTGGCTACTTCGGCAATTCTGCGTATGTTCTCTTCTCTGTCGGCTTCGCTGAAACCTAAATTATTATTAATTCCTGCACGAATGTTATCTCCATCTAACAGTTGGGTAATAAATCCTTTTTCAAAAAGTGCTTTTTCGAGGGCAATGGCAATGGTAGATTTTCCGGAGCCCGATAATCCGGTAAACCAAATAACCTTTGCGGTTTGATTCAGCAATTTTTCTTTATCGGCACGTTGCAGGGTTTGTTCAAAAATAGGATGTATGTTTTTGCCTTGCATATAGGTGCAAATATACTCCATAAATTACACCTTGTAATCTTTTCTAAAAAACAGGATTAAAGTTAGTTACTCGCTTTAATCTTTAATGTTACAGAGAATATTAAACTCGTTCCTGCATATTAAAAACCATGGATATAATAACCCATAGTTATTTATTTAACTAAAAAAACAACAAAGAAAAATTTACTCTACCACAATTTTTTGGCTGTATGTTCCTATTTTAATAAAGTACATTCCCTTGGCATACCCGGTTAAATTCAGGCTCAGGGCATTGCCGTTTTGGTTTATAACGGGCTGTAGGCATTTGCCGAAAATATCGTATAGCTCTATTTGTTGGAGG
>CAJPFH010000130.1 GCA_905339165.1 Flavobacteriales bacterium | reverse complement strand
GCGGATGCTGGCCGGATCGAGCAGGCTCATTGTATATGCAAGCCCCTTCATTTTGATTATGAACTTATGACTCACTTCATCAACCTCAAGCCCCACGATCTCATCCTTAACAGACATTTCGAGAATTCCCTCCATCTTCTTCAGGTCAATACCAAGCACCATTTCCGTAGCTTCATAGGATTCAAATGCTTTTGAGGCCAGGTCTAAGGTGACCATTGCCACATTCGAGGCGTCAACTGCCGCCACATATATCCCTTCGGGCTTAATGGAGAATTCTGCCTCAGCTACGAGAGCCTTGAGAGCATCAATACACTCAACAAGTTTCTGGGAAGTGATGCTTGCTTTGAACATTACTCCTCACCAGCTTCATGCAGGACACCATGCCGACTGAATACGTTGCCAAGTTGTGCGACTTGTTTTGTGGTCAGTCCAACGATCTTCTCCTTCTCAACTGGTGCGATTGCGCCTTCTATAACATTCCTGCCTTCATATATTTTTATATAGCTCGTCTTTGTTCCTTTTCTCCACTCGTAGAAACCATGCACAGCAAGCACAAAGTAACTTAACATCAATGCTGCCTGTGCATACGCTCCAATTGAAGTATCATAAAGTACCCAGAGTGCGTTTGTAAATCCCCATATTATAAAGCATGCCTTCTGCTTCTTGATGTTCAGATAGGTGCCAACAAGTGACACAATAGCGAGCAACCAGGTTGCATAATAGATAGCAACGGAGTTCATTGCTAACATGGCGCCTTCCGCTTCCTACCAGGCTTCTTAATTTCCTTGGGGATGGGATCAGTGAATGCGAAGTTGCGTATCCAGTTCACCATCGCCTTGGCGATACCGGATGTAGCGTCGAGCTTCTCTTGCGCGCATCGTCTGCGGAATTCCGCAAGTACATTAGGGTTTATGGTATTGAGTGGAGCCTGCGTCAATAGATCATCACCTGTTGAAGCCAACCATACCTTTATTGCCTGTTCAAATCCGGGGCCGTGTTCAAGTTTGAGTTCCAAACACCGTTTCCTGAACTTCTGGTATAGTTCTGCGTCTACATTTCGAAGTCCAATGGACTTA
>CAJPFH010000129.1 GCA_905339165.1 Flavobacteriales bacterium | reverse complement strand
ATGAATATTTTCCTTTTTCCTATTCTGTCTGAGAAGCTTCCCCAGATAAGAGAAAAAATGACGTATGCTGCAAGGTTCACTGATACAAAAAGACTCGTTTCTGCCACAGATTCGATGCTGAACCTCTCCATGACAAATTCTTCAAGCACAGGATAAATGAGAGTAACACTGAACATCAGAAAGAATGTCAAAATACCAAGCAAATATATTTCACTGTAGTTTTTATTTTGCAAATGCGACCTCTCCTTTTACAACCAGATTCATTTCTCTGAATTTATTACTTTTACAACAATATATGATAAAGTATTTAAGTTATAGTTCTCTGCCAAACGTATGCATGAAATTATATCCTCCAGTTCATAATATTACGGTAATGCTAAGTGTTTTAGCACCTATAAATTATTATGACAATCAAACAAAACGAAAAATTCGTAAGACAACCAGCTCTCAGGATTTTTGCTGCTGAGCTGGCAGAATCCAAACAGACGATAACCGAACATGTTGAAGGGAGAGATTACGATAGCCACTACCAGCTAACTCCATCCGGGGTTAAAGTAAAAAGAGTCTTTATGATAGGTGTTCTTGTAGAAGTCGATAATGTCGAATCTTCAGGAGACTACCTGCGAGGCAGAATAATTGATCCGACAGGAGCATTCACAGTATATGCAGGCCATTACCAACCAGAGGCTTTACGAGCCCTATCCGGTTTCACTATACCCTGCTTCGTAGCAGTAGTTGGCAAAACCAATGCATATAGACCTGATGAAAAAACAACAATTGTATCCATCAGACCTGAAACTATCGTTGAAATCGATGCAAAAACACGAGATCATTGGATTAAAGAAACAGTATCCAGGACCATAGAACGAGTTGAGAGAAGCCAACTACCGGAGGCAGAAAAAGAAAAATACAGGCAAATTTGCAGGAACGCTTTAACAAAACTCATCGATTTGCCACAGGAGATACGTACATATCTGCCAGAGATAGAGATTCCAGAAGAACCTCATCAAGAAGAAAATATTCCTGCCAACCCAAACCCGATTATCGAACAATCTATTATA
>CAJPFH010000128.1 GCA_905339165.1 Flavobacteriales bacterium | reverse complement strand
ATTAGGTCACGATATTTATGTTCCTGTCCGTCTGAAACAAGTTTAATTAAAGGAAGCATTAACGATTGGTAGTCTGGTATCATATTTTTTGTCTATTCGTTTTTATTTGTTCGGTCGTCCTAAGCTGCCGCATAACGTTTTGGCGCTTGGCGCAGTGGCGGATTTCGGAGTACAAAACTATCAATACACCACAAAAGTTGATGTGAGGTAGAATGTACAATTAACCACTTCACCTGCCATTGAGCCAAACGCCTGTTACCGCCTAGTGCTTCTTTTTCTTCGTCCGTTTGTCTGCCTGTAGTGCGTTTGGACAGACACACTCTTTGCCAAGTTTTGGCTTGTGTGTCGGCTGGTGCGACTTGGCAATGTGTGTGGCTGTGAAGGGTTGGCATTATTCTATTTTATATTATGTTTTGCAAATTTTTCAAGTAAAACTGAGCTGGGGTGGTCGGAAAGTGAAACAAGTTTGTTTGCAAGTGCAATCGGTAAAAGAGAATTGTCATACATATCACTTTTTAGACGTTCAATGTATTTCATTATGATGTCAATGTGTTTGAAGTCTGACTTCATAGGATTAAGAACTATTTCGCTTCTATCAGTCGGAATAGTTACTACATAAATTCTTTCATCTCTTGATTTAAAGATAACTTTACTACCATAATAGGATGAGCGTCCATATGCTTCTGGATTGTCAGAATCACCTGGCTTTATATACTTGTATATGTGCTTATTTGAAAGCAAATACGCCTGTCCTTGCTCTATTTTGTCTTTAATTTCCAATGCGTGCTCTACAAAAGGACCTGATTTCTCTATTCCTGCTAAAAAGATATTTAATTCAGAATTCAAGTGATTCAATAATTCTCGCATAGGCTCGTGCATATTTGCAGTTTGTCCGAAGAAACCTAATGGGCCATCTTTTACAAATAACACTTCCTTTAAGGTATCTTTCTTAACTCTATACAATCCTCTAATTGTGTCAATCAGAATGAAATGTTCAATTAAATTTCTTAAATAGCCAACAATACCTCCTGCACCTAAATCTTCATCCACTACTTCGTGAAGCCTAAAAATATCTGTCAAAAACAAATCACCGTCTGCGTGCTGTATTTTATATTCAGAGTTGATTTTATCTCTTTCAATAACCACTTTCTTAGTCGAAGAATTAATTGGGTGGCTTGCAAGTTCTCTTTCTGACTTTGGACTTTTCTTGTACTCTTCAAAAAGAAACCATTTCAAAGTTGAAAGGAAATCGTGTTGCTTGAAAAATTCATAAAGAGCTTTTCTGACAGAATAAGTCAGTGTTGCTCGTTTACCATTTTCATTAATTAAGCCAATGTTCTTGGTCGGTAAGGTAAATTTTATCCGCTGTAATTCTTTTAGTTTAGAGATTGATTGTGGAGAAATGAAAGGTTGCTCCCTCAATTCTTTTAGGTCTGAAATTTTCAATAGGTTAGCACCGAACTGAAAAAAGGTTATTGTAGATGACGGGAATTTTGATTTAACTGGAACAGTTGTATCACCTCCATCTACAGCTATAATGAATTCCACAGAGTCTATTACATCATAATCTATATCAACCAAATATTGGTCAAATAGAGAAATTTCATCTCCCTCTTTGGGAAGTTCGTGTTGACTTAAAAACTTCTGAACTTCTGGGTCTTTTATAATATGTATATGATTGCTTTTACTAGCAAATTCAAATGGCCTATTTCCTGTTTTGTTGTATGACATACCCTACTTATTTGCTAAAAATTGGTCAATTTGAACTGGTACAACAAACGGATTTGAATATGTTTTCATCCTAACAAAACCTTTGTCATTTTTGGCGCTAAAACGAACTAAAGATTCTGTAAAATCCTCAAAGTCGTAATACTTTTTAAGTTCCCTAGTTTCATCTTCGTTGTTTAAATGCGCAATAAACCAATTTTGAGTGTTTTTGAGAATGTTAGAACTAATAGAACTGACCTCTTGTGTGGCGTAAATCATACCAAGATTCAACTTTGCACCCTCTTTGGCTATGCGGTTATAGATTTGACTTAAATCCTTGTCGTCCTTTTTTGGAAACAAATTGTGAGCTTCTTCAAAATAGAACTGTATGAAATTGTTTGGTGAATTTGTAATAAATCTATTCATTGAATCATTGAATATCTTCTTGCAAATACGCTCGGAATATAATTGTTGGATTTCAGGATTTCCCTGTGACAAGTCAATAATGACAATCTTTCCTTTCCGCAATTCATCAATTATCTCAACATCAAAAGGTTTGTCAATTGTCTCAGTATGTAGTTCCTTTAAGCTTCTAAGTTTAACATATCCATCTACAACACGTCCGTCTTTTTTTCTTGAAAGAAATACTAATACGGCTTTTAAATCTTCGTCTGCCCACTCGTGTCCCTTTTGAGCTTTGTATTTACTAAAGTAATCGTGGGTATTGTAATTATCTGCAACTGCTTTGAACCAATTGTATGCATCTTCTAAGGAAATACCATTGTCTGGTTTTATAGAGCCATCTTCTTTTACCAATTTGTTTAGTATGTCATTGCCTCGAAATTTAACTTTGAAGTTATTTGGAACTGGAATATTTGCTTTGTAAAGGCAACAGAAATATGCAGCTTTTAATCTATCGTGTCGTGTGCCCTCTGAACTGAAAAAATCATAATTTTCGGGTGGAGTAAAGTCAATCGCACAAAAACTCTCTATATAGTTACCTGAACTTTGTAACAAATGAGAACGAACAAGCTCGAATCCTGCTTCTAAGTCATTATAGAAATTAACCTTCATAATTTTGAAATCCGTTTTAGGCAAGGTCGAAAATCTTATAGTAAATTCAGAGTACAACTCAAAAATAGCAGTACCCTTATCCTGCATATTAGCATTAGCATATTCTCCATTTATGTCAAAAATTATTTGACCAACAGGAAATTTAGGCGCACCTGATTCTTTGTCAATTGCTTCCATAAGATTATCTGATGGACTTGATGACGTGCTTAAAGCTTTGTATTTGGATTTTTTAGAAATTTCAACAGAAGCTTCAATTATTTTCTTGACAGAGTTTGACTTACCTGTCCTAGTCATACCGAAAAGAGCGGTTCTTTTTCCAAGCATATCACCTGGATTGATATATACCTTAACATTCTTAACTGATTCATCCGTAGCATAGAATCGTCTAGTCGAGCTATAGCGGACAGTTCCTATTGAGAATTCATTCTCTCCACCTGCAACCAAATCTTTGTCTCTTTGATTTACTATGAGTTCTAAAATTTTGGAGGTTGCTTTAAACACTTTGTAGTTGTGTGCGGAATAAAAGTTTTCTACGTCTGCACCAAATTCAAAGGAATTACCCTCCTTGTAAAAAGCTCCTAATATTCTGCACTCCAAACCTGAAAAACTAAATTCATATCTCGTGAAATCGTCAAGCTCACTTTTTTTACCCGATGTGTTTAGATTGTCTTTGTAATACTCAATCATTGAGGAAATAACATTATTGTCTGTAGGAAGTGAAGAGGGGTTTAACACTCGAAGCAGTAAAGCTTCTTGAATATTTTCCTCAAATGGATTGTCGTAAAATGCCAACAAAAAAGAACCTTGTGGTATCCCTTTTACTTTATGTTTCCAAAAATCTGAAATAAGTAAATTAGCCTTATTGTAGTTTATCGAGTAAGGTCTACCCACAAAAAGATCTTCATTTTGTCCTTCTTTAAAAAAGTCAATGTCTGTTATTTTTTTTATTACGTCTAGCATTAGATGAGTATTTTAAGTTTTGTATTAAGTTCTTTGTCTTCAAATCTGAAAATTGACTGGTCTGCAAATTCTTGGTCAATTTCCATTGCTAACCATTTTCTATTGAGCTTTTCAGCGGTTGCTCCTGTTGTATTACTACCTGCGAATGGGTCAAAAACTAAGTCCTTTTCATCAGTCAGATAGTTGATAAAAAAACTAACAATTCCTTGATTCATTCGGGCAGGGTGAGGAATAATATCATTCTTTCTACAAGCTTTAAGATAGTAGTCGTTTGAATGTGTATTTGAGAAACTTAAAACACTGTGAGGTAGTCTAACTTCTCTATTTTCATCAATTGGTTCCATTTCAAAGAAATTATGAGCAATACTTCCACCATTATCTTTCAAAAATCCATTTTCTGAAATGACGTGTTCCGAAGGTCGTTTACCTGAGTT
Organism: Flavobacteriales bacterium; assembly: GCA_905339165.1. Classification (GTDB taxonomy): domain Bacteria; phylum Bacteroidota; class Bacteroidia; order Flavobacteriales_E; family Vicingaceae; genus BCD5. The sequence goes on along the minus strand of CAJPFH010000128.1, from coordinate 7,116 downwards.
ATATTTCTGTTTCTTGAGAAGTTGTTTCATACTCTTGCTGTAAGGTCGCAAAACCTTTGTATTGTCAGCTTTTGGATAGTCTGATTTCGCAAGCCACCATATATGAGTATAGCTGTCAACCGTCCTAATACGATTAACTGTTACCCATTGAGCGGGAGAAGGAAGTTTTGAAGGATTATAACAAATAAATTCCTGTATTAATCTTAGGTTGGAATTTTGAACAAGTCCAAGTAAACATTCTAAATGTAAAAGTGACTGTACAGGTCGTTCAGATTCCCAAGCATTCCCGATTTCAATAACAAGTGAGCCATCATCAGCTAATAATTCTTCAAAGATTGGAGCAAGACTGATAAACCAATCTTTGTATTCCTCACCTTGCAGGTTTCCATATTTTTTCTTGTTGTTTAATGGAAAGGGTGGTGAAGTGATAATTAGATTTATCTTGCCCTTATATTTTTTCAATGAACCATTCTTTAACTCTTTGTAAGAGTCTGTAAGGAGTAGTTTCCCAAGGTCAGTTTCATAGAATATTTTGTTTTCCTTCATTATTCAAATTTATGTTTTTATGTCTGCGTGTTGGCAAAATTCAAGCTCTTTTGGTTTTTTGTTTTGGGTTTACGTGTCGGCAAAAACCAAATGTGCTTGAATGTGCGGTTGGCATTATATCTCTGTCGTTCATTTTGTTCACTGTCGTTGTCTTTTTAGCATTGGCGGTAACGGTTTCGGGCTTTGCGTTCGGGCGGGTTTCGAAGCACAAAGATTCAATTTATTATTAAAGTTTATTAGAAGCACAAAGCTCCAAGTTTGCACGTCACCCCGCCTGACGCAAAACCCTTGTTAGCTGCTGCCTTTTCTTCGTTTTGCAACAAGTCTCAAAGTTTTTGATTTATTCTTATTTGTCCAAGTGCCGTTAATGATATTACCGTCAAAAGTTGCATTGATGTAGCCATTGTCATCAAAGTTATCAGTGTTTTCTGTCAAATTAAGTTCCTTGTTGTTTAATTCACCTTCAAGATAAATACCTCGTCCATATTTAAGATAAGCATAAACTCCTCTCATTTTGTTCTGATAGTCGTGATTAAGAATAAGAAGTATTTGAAGTGAACTGTCAATAGAACCCTCAAAGAGTTGAGGCAATTCGCTAGAGTGATATTTTGCAACACTGTCTTTGGTTATTCCAAAAACGGCTTTACCATAATCATTTAAGTAGTTTTTAAATTCAGCGAGGTTGAATTTTGTTATCATATCTAAGTCATAAAACTTCTGATTTTTGCTTAAGCAATTTTCTCCATCAATAAAAACAGTAGTGTCTTTGATATAGTAATCTTCTAAGCCGTCAGATTCGTAGCAGCCCAAAACATCAAGTAGATATTCCCTTTCTGTTGAATCTACTTTCATTATTTCTTTCTTAAATTTTGCTGTCCGTTTTTTTAATACTTTCTTGTTGAAATTTATAAAACCGTCGGGTGTAAAATAGTCTTTAAGTTGCACTAAGTCACCGTTACCAGAATTGAAATTGTAATACCTAACCCAATAAGCACAAGTGGCACCACAACTTGATTCATTAAATTTCATTGATAACACTTTTGAGTTATTAGAAAGCACTGTAAAAGAAATCTCAACTTTCCCTCCATAAATTGTCCCATTGTTGATTCTAACTTTTTCAAAGAGGTTGTTCGTCTGATAACCATCTAACAACTCAAGTTCGGAGAGTTGAAGAAACTGATTAATACTTTTAGTCGTTGTCGCATCAGCTGCTCTATAAAAAATTGGAAATGAAAATTCATTATTTTTTGTTGTATTAAATTCAAAATAGTTCGTCTGCCCATTTACTAAGTTCGCAAATGTCAAAACCAAAAATGTCAGTATGAGTTTGTAATGTCTATTCATTTTTTGCAGTCTGTTTGGTGCTTACACAGTCGTCATAAGGTTGCAGCTAACGGTTGGCGGCTTGGCGTAGTGGCGGATTTTTACCACAAATGTTAATACGAAACACTACTGTTTGTTTACCCACAAAACTGTCATACGAAGCACTGAACCCGCCATTACGCCAAACCGCTGTTAGCGGTAGTTTTTATTTATTTTTATAATTAAATCTCAATAAAGTCGGTTTTTTGTTTTGTCCTTCATTAGTAATAATCATGTCGCCATTGTCTAAAAATGTTATGCCTTCTGCTTTATTGAAAATGTCTGGATTCATCGGTTCCATATGTTCAATTTCACCTTTGATATTGAATATAAAGAACAAATGGTCAGATGCTGAAAGTAAGTATAGCTTTTTCGTTATCGGATGAATTGCAATAGCAGAAGTCATGAATTTAATAAATGGTTCAGTAATTTGACCATTCTTTTTTGTCTTGGTGGGAACGTCAATTTTATTTGATGTAGCAAACTGTTTAATGTTTTGAAGGTCAAATTCAAATACAGGTTTTTCCGTCAATTTTTTCTCTTTCAAATCGAACCCATATATTACTCTTTTGTCTTTGTATTCAGGGCCTTTCGCAATTTTTCCTTTGCTTGCAATTAACAGTCTGTTGTTGTCGGGGTCGTAACAAAGCCCTTCGTTATTATTAGCCGGAATACCTGTGGTAAATAAATTTAGCTTGAAATTCGAGGATTGATAATTGGAAATTTCGAATAAGGTTCCATCGCTCCTTAAGATATACATTGAACTGTCAACTCGTGTTATCCCTTCGTAATCTCCATCAATATTGAAGCTATACTGTTTTTGTATATTATTTTTTCCAATGTCATAAATGAAAAGTATTCCGTTCTCGTCTTGGATGCAAGCAAAGGTTGTGCTGTCGATGTCAGTCAAGCCTGAAATTTCTCTTAAGGTGTCAGGAAGAACGAAGGTAAAATCAGGCTTACTCAAATTGTAGCCCGTGAATTTTTCATTGTTTTTATAAGTCGCTGCGCAACCAAGTAATGTCAATACGAAGAGTCCGATAATCTTTGAAGTCATATTTTTCATAATTCCTGTCTGTCTTTTAAAATTACCGCTAACGGTTTGCGGGTTGGCGAAGTTTTTTGTGAGGGGGATTAAAGCACAAAACTTTGATAGATGCACAACCGTTCATTAACCCACTACTGTTTGATAAAGCACTGTCGCCCCCGAACAAAAAATTTAGCCAACCCGCTGTTAGCTGCTGTTTTTCTGTCTTTCGTTGTGAGGGATGTGTCGGTTTATCGTCCATACTTTTCTTTGAGTTCAAGTTTCTTTATCCTTGAAGAAATTGCTCCGTCATTTCGTCCAAAGATTTGAGCAAGTTCTTTTACCTTTTTACCCTCACAAAATAGTAATTCAAGTTTACTGTCGTCCTCTGGTGTCCAAGGAAGATACGCTTGCTTATGAGCTTCTCTAATTTTTTCTACTGAGTATGCTTTGCCGTCTGTCTGTTTAGGTTCTTTAAGTTCTTTGAATTTTGTCAATGCTTTTTGAAATGCCTCTGTGAAGTCTTTAATATCTTCTTCAAAAACAATAAGTCGGTGATGCTCAAAACCGCTTTCGGTTTTTTTGCTTTCCGAAACCTTTAAATACAAGTCGTCTTTTTCACTTTTACTGATGTCAAAAAAGTAAGTCCGTCTGCCTTTGGTAAGTTTGTCGCTGTATAAGTCTTTGCTCATCTTGTAAACTTATTATTTCGGTTTATAGATTTTTTCCACTCGTGGTCGCCACCGTCTGGTCGGTAAAAGCAAAGAGTTTCTTCTACTGTCGTGTCGGGTAGTTGTCGCACATTTTTGTAGGTGTCCTTTACAACAGTTATGCAACTCAGAAACTCTTGTCCTTGAGCGATACCGTTCATTGCTGTCTCCTTGATGCTGATTGAGAAAACTAAAAACACAAACAAATAGTCGTTTCCTTTGTCAGCGATTTCGTCTGTTTCAAATCCAACAACCCACTCCGTGTGTTTGGGTTTGTTTTTGGCAATAGTGTCAAGGATATATTTGTATTTGTCCCGTTTTAGAATTTTGAAACAATCTAAAAGAACCTCCTCGTCAGTCAGGTTCATTTTGTCAAATATGTCTGTGCCGTTGCGCTTTGTCCGCTCGTCACGCCTCTCCTCAAAGTGCTTAATACCGATAGCTGGAAAGTCGCCCCACTCAAAGCGCAGAATATTGTCCTTGTGTTGCATTACACTTCGGTCATACTCCTTTTTTTGATTGTGTCTTTTGTCGTTGCTCATTCGTTAGTTTTTTGTCAGTTCGTTTGAGTTAGCACGGTCGCCCTAAAATAGCAGCTAACGGTTCTCGGCTATAAGCAGGCGGGCTTTCGGAGCTTCATTCCTGTCAGCCGACACGAAAGTTTGTTAATTGCACAAATGTTCACTTATTACTGTCCGCCCGCTTGCTTATAGCCGATGTTGTATGCAGTAGGTTACTTTCCTTTATTGTTCTGTAAATCTTAATTATTGAAAAAATCATTAAGGCAACGGCTGTCAAAAGTGTTAATAAGTCAGGTAGTATGTATTCCTCTACTGTCTTTATAGGATAGGTTTCTACTTCTGATGATAATGTCCCAAAAAGAGTAAAAAAAACATGAAAAAACTTTATTCTTGCCAACCATAAATACAGGCAAAAAACAATAATCCAAAATATTAGCTTCAAATACTTCATACTATTGAAATTTTGGCATACTTGTACTTTTTTGAGGACTTGTTGAGAGTGTCTTTGTCGAACCACCAAGAATTTTGGAAAAGTTAGTAGTGCCAGTATTTAAATAAGTTGTCATTGGTGGAAGAGTTATAGCTGTATTATCAATACCAGACATACCCGAAGTAGAATAACCAGGGAAAATTAATGTTTCCGCACTACGCAGGTTGGTTACATCTTCCCAAACATCACCAAATCGAGTGTCTGCATGTGCTCGATTAATTTGGTCCCAATATGACATATCTCCATACTTATCAACCAAACCAAATTTATCTGTTCCCTCAACAGAATTACTTATATTTCCCCACCCTGTAGCCATTCTGTCAACCACAATATCATTTTTATAACCGAGTTGATAAGTGGTAGGCTCACTTGGGGTTGTAAAAGTTTGAGGGTCATGCGTTGATAAATGAACAACTGTTTCCACACTATATCCCTGTTCAATTAAATATTGAGCCACTCCCGCACCGTATGCACCACCGTGACTGTGAGTAACTATTTTAAAAGTTTCTCCTTCAACCAAGTCTGCTGTAAGTGTTTTAATATGCGTTTGAGCATATGCGTAACCTGCTTGATAACGTCCGGCACCACTTGAGTTCCATGCCCCCTGTCCGTCTATAAATTGGTTTCCTAATTTATCATTGAAAAAAGTTTGAGCACCTGAAATAAAACCGTTACGCCAATAACCTTGCCCAGACTGGATACCTCCGTATGTGAAGCCATTTACAAACAAAATTCTTTGTCCATCTGGGTCGATGGCATTAATGGGATTGTTTGCAACAAAAGCGTATGGACTTAGGCTCGGATATTCATTTTCAGCTGGGTCAGTAGAGATAAAACGAAGGATTTGTTCGGGCTTTAGCAAAACGCTGTCAAGCCGTGTTTCATTTTCTCCGAGAAACAATACATAACCTTGCTCATAATTAAAAGCCAAGACCTTTATTGCATTTGTCGTGTCTTGGTTGTTAACCCGAAACAAATCCTTTGTGGTCGTTTCATAGGTTACTTTTGTTTCGTGTCCGAAAATGGCGTATGGATTATCTTGTGCAGCAAGCATGTTGCTGAGAAGAATACCGATTGAAAGTGCTTTTATTGATTTCATGTCTCAGGATTTTATGTTGTAAATATATGGTTTATTTATTGCTTGTTATTCCTCTTTTCTGTTTTTCTGCCTTAACTGATTTTACCCATTCCTCATAAAGTTCGATGGGCATTTCCTTGTACCCTAAATTATCAATAAGGTCAGATACTTCCTTAAATTTTCTAAGGTTTTCTTTCAAAAAAGCCTCATCTGCATTTGGGTCTTCCTTTGCTTTTAATCCAATATCACTGTAATAGTTGGATTTTGCCATGAGCAGGGGCATACACTTCGGGAAATATTTTAGTCCTTCCTCAATGATTTGCAATTCAAATTCATCATGTCCATATTGCCATTCATAAGCAGTAGCCAAGTCAAACAGGCACATCGAAATATCCTGTTTTTCTGTCAACGGTGTCATGTAAACCTCATTTTTAATAGCTTCTACTGAAATTGCCATTTCCTTGATAATCCATTGGTCTCTTGGAAATCCACCATTGGTTAATTCAACATTTGTCCATTGCCCGTTTTCGTCTTTATGTTTGATGTAAAGATGATTCGGAGCGATTGCCAAATGAGCCGTTGCACCTATTTCATTGCAAAGTATTTTGTAATAGGTCGGCATGGAATGGCAATTCCCGCTTTTTGTTCGCATGAGTTTGGAAACGAACATACTTGTCCAGTTCTTATCGCCCATGAAGTCGTCAAAGTCATAAGTGTAGGGCTGAAAATTATTTTGAGGAATGGAGTCGGTCATGTATGTGAAAACTGCCCAATTACCTGCTGTCTTGTATGCTCCAAGCCCTTTTTGAACAATCATGTTTTTCAGTTTTTTGCCTGTCTCTGCTATTTTGGTTGTGAATTCCTGATAATTTAGTTGTCCATTGTGGAACGCATTCTCAACAAGGAATACTGCTCGTTTAAAGTCAATGGTTTGTTGTCCATTCGCCATTTCTTGTAATTCAGTAAACGAATTCCAATAGGCTGTCTTGTCTGTCGTTGGTTTCGGGTCTTCGGTCTTGGTCGGTTCAGTTTTTGTTTCTGGTCGGTCAGTCGTTGAAACCGTGTCCGTTTGAGCCACAGCTAATATGTCAGATGTAACGGTTGGTTCGTTTTCAATTTTTTTGTCCTTGTCCCTATTGAGGAACGCAAATGCTGTCAGCGTAGCAGTCAGTGTCATTGCTACCAAAACCGTTGTCAATGTTTTTGTTTTCATTTTTTCTGTTTTTTTGTGCCCTATTGCATACAACGTTTTGCAGCTACCCACAGGCAGGGTATGTCGAACGAGAACTACCAAAGTATAACTGCACACCAAATGTAACAAATTTTGTCAAGATGAAAAAACAAAACCCTGCTTGTGGGTAACTGCTGTTAGTGGCTGTAAA
>CAJPFH010000127.1 GCA_905339165.1 Flavobacteriales bacterium | reverse complement strand
TTGGCTTTGGTATATAAGGTTCGATTCTGTGCCACTCATCATCTGATAGGTCAGTTTGATATGGTTCTCTTTTAGTTTGTTCTTTCATATACGAACAATATATTACTCAAGGTTTATCTAATTTTCAGACAAGCTCTTAGAGTATAATAAAAAAATAAATATCTATTATTTCATTGTATGTAGATATTATTTCTGAAAAAGAACATATAATCAGTGGTTTCCCAATATGTATCGCCTTGGTTGACGGGATAGGGGTCCAAGATATATATGTCATTATATAACCATATCGAATAACCTGCGCCTGTCATTACATGATTCGCAGAATAATCTATTATTGCAAACGGTATTCCGGCATCGATCATATCTACCATATCCTGCCAGACAATAGAATATTCATTTGAATTGGAATAACCCAGGTCATTCCGATAATAGTTCAACATACCGATTGTATTGGTACCAGTAGAGGTCGTACCCATCCTTCCAGCAATATAATTTTGTGTGTGACTTACACCGAAATAATCAGCGACCATCTGTCCAACGGCGGGTGCACAATAATTCCATTGCTCCTGTGCAAATAGAGAGATGTCGAGGACGTTTGATGATTGCGTTGTAACAAGGGTTTTTGAGCTTTCAATTCCATTAGAGCTCTTTTTTTCTACTATTTCACGGAACTTTTTATCATTTTCCTCCCAGGCAGATATGCGTTTTACCTTTTCATCATCCGGCATATTATCGTATAGGGACCACACGCCTGGTTCGTTATTCTCAGGATTCTTTTCTGGAACAGTTGAGTAGTCGTAAGCATCAACGAACATCCGTTGCTCTTTATTTGTATTTAAGTCGCGTAATTGCACCATTATCCCGATTTTCGGATAACTATAAGATACCAGTGTGGTTGAAGTGATTTCACTATTTTTATAATTTTCTTTTGCATTCTTTTTTGCCATCTGTAACGCAACATCAGAATCCAATATCAGAGGCTTGAGTCCTATAGTCCGGATTGATTCTCCAAGTACCTTACTTGCACTGGTTTTGATTGATCCAACACTTTTACCTTCTTTTTCAACTGAGAATTGATAAAAGAGCT
>CAJPFH010000126.1 GCA_905339165.1 Flavobacteriales bacterium | reverse complement strand
TCGGGATTTCAGATATATTTTTAAATGTAGAAGATATTGTTACCATGGTCATTCGCAGGTAATATCATTACATTAAAGAATAAATAAGTATTTATTGTGATGATATTACTTTGACCATAACTGGATTATGTAACTGTGCCATTCTCAGCTATACATATATATTTATCTATGTATATAATGAGTTTAATAAATAATAATACTAATCATTATAGCAATTTTTAAAGAAAATCTTTTGCTATTCTTTCTTGTTCGTAAGTAGCTCGACATTGTCAGATTATACTTACCGATGGCGATTTAATTTCTCGCGAGGGAAAAGTATGCGGGGGAAGGGATTTGAACCCTCGAACTCCTGCGAGAATAGATCTTGAGTCTATCACCTTTGGCCGCTTGGTTACCCCCGCAATTAGGGCATGCAGAATTATCCTTATCTAACTTAAGGATGTCGTTGGTCGAAAAAATATTGGGTAAAATACATGTATGCCAAAGTCCTCTTATGACAAAAAATAATATAATGAGTTTTTAATAAGCGTTTAAATAATCATATCTACAATTTACTATAATTCAATGACAGACCTAAACACGATCAAAGCTTCGATAATTTCATCAATAAGACCCTCCGGCGAGGAGAGGAACAGGTTAAAAACGCTCGCAGAGAGGATAATCGGGCGCATTAATTCTATTGGCAAAGCTGAAAATTTAGAAATCAATGGTATTCTTGTAGGCTCCTCTGCACGGGGAACATGGATATCCGGGGAGCATGACCTTGATATTTTCATCATGTTCCCGCCCGATACCCGGCGGCAATTTCTTGAAGAAAAAGGGCTTTATATCGCACGAAAAATTGCGACAGAAGGCGAAAGTTTTGAGGAGCGATATGCTGAGCACCCATACATTCATGCTGTCGTTGATGGTTTTGAAGTTGACCTTGTTCCGGCTTTTAATGTGGAAAGTGCAGGGGAGATCAAATCAGCAGTGGACAGGACTCCATTTCATAATAAATATGTAAGTTCCAGGATAAAAGGGCTTGAAGATGATGTACTGCTCCTGAAACAATTCCAGAAAGGTATAGGTGTATATGGCTCTGAATTAAAAACCCACGGGTTTTCCGGCTATCTTGTGGAACTTCTTGTAATACATTACGGTTCTTTTGAAAAGGTGCTTGAAGCCGCATGTGACTGGAAATTCGGGATTGTAATTGATATCGAGAAACATGGCACTATTGTTCATAAAGATCCGATAGTTGTGATCGACCCAACTGACCCCGGACGAAATGTCGCTGCGGCGCTATCTCTTGATAATATGTGTATTTTCATGGATAAAGCATGCGATTTTCTCAAAAATTTTGATGAATCATATTTCCATC
>CAJPFH010000125.1 GCA_905339165.1 Flavobacteriales bacterium | reverse complement strand
GCTGCGCTCCTGCCCGATATGCTACGGCGCAGCCAAATCCTGTGTTAATTACTGAATTTGTGGAATGTTTATATATTCTCCCGTAACCTCCTGTTGCAAAGATCACAGCCTTTGCCTTAAAACCCTCAACGATCCCGTCTGAAATATTATATCCTGTGACGCCGCAGCATTTCACTTTATCAACCACAAGGCGGGTTATGAGCCATTCATTATAGAACTTGATGCCTTTCTTTAGCGCCTGTTCATACAGGGTATGCAGCAAGTGATGGCCTGTTCGGTCTTGCGCATATACAGTTCGCGGGAAACCTGCACCTCCGAAGGGACGCTGGGCGATCCTGCCTTCATCTGTTCTTGAAAAAAGTGTCCCCCAGTGTTCCATTTCAATGATACGACCTGGTGCATCCTGGCAAAGTACCTCTACAGCATCCTGGTCAGCAAGATAATCACTACCTTTGATAGTATCAAAGGCATGGTCTTCCCATCTGTCATCAGATGCAAGCACAGCGTTTATTCCACCCTGTGCAGCAATTGAATGTGAACGCAAAGGATGGACTTTTGATATAACGGCTACATCAGCTGATTTTACAGATAAGGCCGCGCATAATCCGGAAAGTCCGCCCCCAACTATGATAATATCGTGCTGGAACATAATTATACAAAGGTATGCGGGAAGAAATAAATATTGTTTTACTCCTTTTTCCTGGCTTTTATCTCCATATAATCCATCTCATCACCAGAACTTAAAACAATATTATTCGATCCGCAATTCCCGCATATGCTTGAGTTAATTAAGCACCTTCCATTCCCCAGAACATCAAGTTCAACGTAAAAATTCTCGACTCCATGTGATTTCATGATTTTATGAAGTTCTTCTTCATCTTCTTTAGTTTCAGGGCATCTTGAAACTTCAAAATATCTTTCCTTGATGTTAGTCCTGTTTTCACAATCCAGACATGCCAAACCTTTGTTTGATAGATCAATTTTTAATTTTTTTAATTCTTCAAGAGAGATTTCCCTGACCACAATGGTTCTTGAGTAAATCATTTCTTCAACTTTCTGCGCTGCCACAAAAGCTTTTCTTGCGTCGTCAGTGCGTTTTTCAAGAAGACATGCTTCACCGCAAATACGAAGTATTTCTTTTGTTGGAGTTTTATTTGCCAGTTTGTAAGCATCAAGGCCGGGTGTTACCTGTCCGATGTTGAAACAAACGTTACCGCAGATAACCAGTTCATCTTCGGGCGGGGCCATATTAGCTAACTTGTATGCCTCCAGGCCATCTGCGAGCAAGCCATCTTTGAAACATATGTTGCCGCAAATAATAAGCTCCTCTTGCGGTGGTTTTTCTTTAATGATCTTATAGGCTTCAAGAGCAGATGCGATCTTTCCTTTGCGCAGGCACTCTTTTGCGATAACAGCGATCTTCTCCTTTGGAAGAGGTATTCCGATTATTCTTGAAGCATCCACTGCCGAATAAATTTTTTCTTTCTCAAGATATTTATCAACATATCCTGAAAGTACATCTTTAGAAAGCTCTATACCCGCTGCTTTTGCCCCATCAATTGCTTTTTGTACCCACCCATTCTCAAGATATTTCCTGATATATCCATCGAGTTCTTCTTTTGAAAGCGGTGCGCCTGTGACTCTGGAGGTATCTATTGCTTCTGCCATCCTTCCTGCATCAAGGCATTTTTTTATGTAAGCTGCAACTTTCTCATCAGTCATTTTCTTTTTTCCATGTGTTTCTGTTGAACATTCAAATAATCTGGCGCTAACACGGATATAGCTTACT
>CAJPFH010000124.1 GCA_905339165.1 Flavobacteriales bacterium | reverse complement strand
CCCCTGAAATAGTCATGTTTGTTTCTGATTTCTTTAGGAATAGCTCTTTTAATTTTCTGTATGAATTCAGTCTCAGATACGTGTTTCGACATGATACTGCCGCCTTTTAAATGGTAACTCACGATATATCCAGGAGGAAGCGTTCCAGATTTTATGATTATATCGGGGTGGGCCTCTGCAATTTCTCTTATCTTTTCGGTCTTATTTCTAGCTTCTTGAAGAATTGTTTTATCATGATTAGTGGTTTGAAGTTTGCGGAGGGCCTTGAAAGCAATAGGATGTTCTTCTACTGTTGTGTCGGTCGATTGATTCTCAGATTTTTCGATGGGAAGTTGCATTTGTGTTGACATATAATATCACCGATTCTTTGTTTGGGATTATTTGATTAATATTTTATAATATTTTAAAATTCAATTACAATCAAAAAGAAAAAACGAACCTGAGAAAGAGTGTTATGTACCGATCTTTTTCGCGTCTTTTGTTTTGATTTGTTCTATCAACAGTGTATTCGCAGTTTTTAACAAAATCAGTTGTTTTGCCTTTGATGATGCATGAATTTTCGTTCCATCGAGCTTTCTAAATTTTTGGATTCAAAATTTTTCATTAATCATTAATTGGAGTTGAAAATTATTACTCCAGAAAGATTTATATTCTCAACAATTCCATAATTGACGGAAAGAATATGTCGAACAAAAAGACACGATGGGAACGTATAATGGAAATATTCTATACACGAAGCGTTGCTTCTCTCGGTATGAATTTTGTTCCAGCTCTTTATTTCTGCGATAAACCTGTAATATCGATTTGCATCAGTCAACATGTACTGAGCAAGAAAGCCAATATATGCCCAATCTCATCATATAACAAAACTGTTATCAGTGAACCTACGCTTGAAATGAATGGAATATTTGCATGGCATGAACAGAGTGGAACTCTACAAGCCATTGAAGTTGGAAAGGACCTGCTGAGCCATATCATATCTTTGGTGAATAGCCCAACCACAAGGATAAATAGCTTCTATGCAGACATACTGTTGCATGACATTAATTTTCTGAATCGTGATGCATATACGCATAGAATCTACTTTTCAACCTTGGAAGAACTTGAAAGTTCCAGCAGTCTGGATGTGTTTAAAGTTCATATTAGCGACGACTTGCGCGCTATTGAGCCTATGTCAGCGCACTTATATTTCGAGCCAAAAATAAGAAAACTTATTGAGTTAATAAAGATATACTCCGATGCATCCGGAAAAGCGGATGCAGAAGTCGTACACACAAACCTAACGAAAGCACTCAATCTCGGAAGCGAGGAAACCTGGGCTGTATTTGATTATGCCGTGCGATTTAATGTTTTTGTAGAGGTGGATCAAAGGTACGCTGTATTGACGGGAAAAACTGTCCCTTCGATACCTGAACACCATGAAAATCCATGAATTTAAAAATATTGTAAAGTCTGCAACCCACACGCATTTTGGCGACAGGTGCGCTGAATGGGTAATTCTTCAGGGAGATAATGACAGTATCAAACAGTTTGTAGAACGCATATCTGCAATAAAGGATGTTATGGTGTGCCGCTGCTCCGTCTAATTTTTATTAACTTTCAGCCAGTTTCTTAGCACAACCTACTTTTAAAAGCGTGTAATACAGGTCTGTATGGTTGAACTGAAGGACATCGAATTAAGAATCAAAGGCATGGACTGCCCTTCCTGCGCTATGAACGTGGAAAATGCGATCAGGAAACTGAACGGTATCGCTGGGATAAACGTGGATTTCATTATTGGCAAAGCAGCGATAAAGTATGATCCGTCACTCACCAACACATCAGAAATCAGAGAAGCGATTGAAAAAGCCGGATATACTGCTCTTGAAAATGGGACGGAGGATCATGAAGGAAGCTGTTCCTCATGTGCGACTGATTTTTTTGAGGAAAAACGTCCTCTATGGAAACAACGGAATATACGTATTATAGTACTTTCGTCCATGTTACTGGTTCTTGGGCTTTCCATAGAATACGTAACGGGAACAACAGCTTTATCTCACATTCTCTTCCTGCTCGCAGGAGTAATTTCAGGATACAGCATAGCTAAGGGCATATCTTCTCTCCTGAAAAAACGCCTTGATATGAATTTCCTTATGACAATTGCTGCCATTGGTGCTTTTTCCATCGGCTACGGGGAAGAAGGAGCATCTGTGCTTTATCTGTTCTTTATTGCCGAGTTCCTGGAAGACTATGCAGGCGAAAAAGCAAGAAAATCCATAGGGGCGCTTGTTAAGCTTGCGCCTGAGACTGCCGTTGTAATAAGGGAGGGAAACGAGGTCAACGTACATGTTCATGATGCGAATATCAATGATATTACGGTTGTAAGACCGGGTGAGAAAATACCCCTTGACGGGATTGTGATTAGCGGGGAATCGAGTGTAAATCAGGCCGCGATTACTGGTGAATCGATGCCAGTTCATAAAGAGATAGGCGACCCTGTCTATGCGGGAACCTTGAATGAGCACGGATATCTTGAAATAAGAGTTTCAAAAAGGTCTGAAGATACAGTAATTTCAAAGATCGTCAAGCTGGTTGAAGATGCTGAACGAAAGAAATCCCCTACCGAGAAGTTCGTTGATAAATTTGCCCGCTATTATACACCTGCGGTGATATTTTTGGCAGCGGGTGTGGCGACTGTTCCAAGTCTTGTTTTCGGTCAGCCCTTTGATGAATGGCTTTACAAAGCCCTGGTTCTGCTTGTTATTTCCTGCCCCTGCGCCCTTGCAATATCTACGCCAGTATCCATGATATCAGGAATAACAGGAGCTGCAAAGAACGGGGTCTTAATAAAAGGAGGAAATTATATAGAGGAAATGGCAAAGGCAAAGGTATTTGTTTTTGATAAGACAGGTACCCTGACGGAAGGAAAACCGGTTGTGACAGATGTCCTGGAGGTTAATAGTTATTCAGCTAACGAAATATTGGAGATAGCTGCATCTATAGAGTCGCTATCCGAGCATCCTCTTGCAAGGGCAGTTGTTGCGAAAGCTGAATCCGGTGGCATGAGTCTAAAATCTGCCAGCGAATTTAAGGCAATTCCAGGTAAGGGTGTAAAAGGAAACATAGATGGAAAAATGTATTACATCGGCGGTCCTGCCATGTTTTCCGGGCTATCAATCCCTTTCCCAGAAGTTAAAGTTAGAGAACTGGAAGAAGAGGGGAAGACAGCGATACTTTTAGGGAATCGGGAATGCATGGGAATTATTGCAATAATGGATAAAATACGCGATGCTGCCCCTGAAACCATTATCATGCTAAAGAAGATAGGGATGAGGGTGGTGATGCTGACAGGTGACAATGAAAGAATTGCAAAGGCGATTGCAAACAAACTTGGAATCGATGAATACCATGCCTGTCTTCTTCCTGAAGATAAGGTCAGGATTATTGAAGAACTGGATCAGAAATATGGTAAGGTTGTAATGGTAGGTGATGGAGTGAACGATGCACCTGCGCTGGCGAAGTCGAGTGTCGGCATTGCGATGGGGGCTATAGGCAGCGATGTTGCACTTGAGACCGCTGATATAGCGTTAATGCATGATGATATATCCAAACTGCCTTATTTATCGAAGCTCAGCAAAAAAACACTTGGGATAGTTAAGGAGAATATCTTTACATCAATCGCAATAAAAGGAAGCTTTGCCATTCTTGCTTTTCCTGGAATCGTGACTCTCTGGATGGCTGTAGCATTTGGAGACATGGGTCTGTCACTTCTTGTGATAGTTAACTCGATGCGGCTATCGGTGTTAAAATGACACTGTTTATTTGGAAAATAGAATGACCAAAAATAGTGCTGAGGTATTTGATAGAAATTGGGAAGATTATGATGATTGGTTTGAGAGACATAAAGGTATTTATTTCTCAGAACTTAAAGCCCTGAAAAAAGTTATTCCTGAGGGTTTGGGTCTGGAGATCGGTGTTGGAAGCGGGAGATTCGCTCAACCTCTTGGAGCAAAAATAGGTATTGATCCCTCAAGAAACATGCTAAAGCTTGCAAAAAAACGCAATATCCAGGTAATTTTAGGTACCGGTGAAAATCTGCCATTTAAGGACCTTACATTTGATTTTATTCTTGTGATTATCACTCTTTGTTTTGTAAAAAATCCAGTAGGTGTCATGAAAGAAGCTGGCAGGATTTTAAAAAGAGGCGGCAGACTGATTGTTGGTGAGATCAATAGAGATAGCCATTTAGGGCAACTATATGAGGCTAAAAGAGAGAAAAATGAATTTTACAAACTGGCTGCTTTTTATTCCGGTAACGAAATTATTGAAATGTTTAACAAAGTGGGAATAAGATATGCAGAATCACACCAAACTCTTATGGAGTCTATCGATATGGAGGAGGAGCCAAAAAGAGGAGCGGATAAAGGTGGATTTGTCGTATTATCTGGCATTAAAGAATAAAGGTAAAATTCATATATGTGAATATTCATATCTTAGAATATGATTTTAAAATCTAAAATTGAAGAGATGCATAAAAAATGAGCAACAAAGATTCAAGTTTATGGATACTCATTGCACTGCTTGTGATAGTAGTCTTATTATTTTCCGGGGGTGGAATGATGGGTTCTTTCGGAATGGGCTTTGGAGTCATAATAATGGTATTATTCTGGGGAGCAATAATCTGGCTTGTGATTTCACTTATAAATGCTGGAACAAAAAAATCAGAAGAAACGTCTGAATCCGCTCTTGCAATCCTGAAAAAGAGATATGCCAGGGGCGAAATAACAAAAGAGCAGTACCTTGAGATGGAGAAAGATCTGACGGGGTAAAAATGTCCTGGTACGGAAACTGGGCTGTTGTGATTGCAAGCATTTTATTCTTCACACTTTTTGTTGTGGGATTTGCTTATGCTCCGAAAAAGCGCGACTGGAAGACGCTAGGGATATACGAGGCTTTCATGGTTGCCCTGTTTACAGAGATGTTCGGCTTTCCTCTTACGATTTTCCTATTATCCTCGATTCTGGGTATCACGATAGAACCAACAGGTGAAACAGGTCACTTGATAGCAGTTGCATTTGACCGCCTGGGAATACTGCAATTGGAGAATGGCGTATTCCTTGTGATGGTGGTAAGTTCGATAATGATCCTGGCGGGACTTGCCTTGATCATTCTGGGCTGGAGAAAAATACATAAAGCCCAGGGACTTGTGACTGACGGCATCTACAGATACTCCCGCCATCCCCAGTATCTGGGTATTTTGCTCATTACTTCCGGATTCATTATCCAGTGGCCCACTATACTTACCGTTATCATGTGGCCTGTTCTGGTAATCATGTATATTCGCCTTGCAAAGAAAGAGGAAAAGGAGATGGAAGAAAAGTTCGGGGAAGAGTTTAGGAAATATAAAAACAAGACTGCAATGCTATTTACGATTTCTTGATTTGAAGGAGGAAATAATGGAAAATAAAAAAACTGAGAACTGTATGATATGCGGTGAAGAACTTGCTTATTTAACAACAGCTATTCCTGTAACATGCACTTATTGCGGGAAAGCAGAATCTGCCAATATTCATTGCCCATCCGGTCACTATGTCTGCAACGAATGCCACGTTAGCGATTCAATAAAGATAATCACCCAGGTCTGTCTGTCTTCAAGTTCAAAAAACCCTATGGAGATGGCAAAGACAATTATGAGGCATCCGACCATGCCAATGCATGGGCCGGAACATCACGCCATGATAGCTGGAGTGCTGGTTACTGCCTACAAGAATATCACAGGAAAAGTGACAGACGATGAAATTAAAGAAGCAATAAGACGTGGAGCCACCGTGCCAGGCGGTTATTGCGGCCTTTATGGCGCTGATGCCGCAGCTATAGCTACAGGCATTGCTATTAGCACAATATTGAAAGCCACCCCCCTGACAGACTATGAGAGACGAACTGCAAATATGATGACTTCCCGCGCGCTTGCTGCCATTGCCAGTAACAGGGGGGCCAGATGCTGCAAAAGGAGTACTTTTGTGGCTTTGGATTCGGCAATTCAGTATTTCAGGGAAGTACTTGGAACTGAACTTGAATATATTCCAGTTTCAAAACTTAAATGCGAGCATAGTTCCAGGAATAAGACTTGCTCACGAGCTGATTGCAGATTTTATGCCGGAAAGGCGCTTTAATATGAAGAATCAAACAGTGGTACATAATGAATAAGAAAATTTATGAAATGCACGCCCAGATTTGCAAGGTTTTCACAAGCCCGAAAAGGCTGGAAATAATCAACCTTCTCAGGGATGGAGAAAAAACGGTTAATGACCTGGCAGAACAGACTGGCGTGCTCCAGGCAAACGTCTCTCAGCACCTCACGGTCTTGAGGCAGAATAACGTTGTCACTACACGAAGAGATGGAGCAAATGTTTACTACAGAATCGCAAACCCGAAAATCTTGCAGGCATTTGATCTGATGAGGGAAGTACTTATAGAAAAATTGGCAGAGAATGAAACGTTAGCAAAGAGGATGTCATGAAAATAGGAATAATAAGAAACCCAAATGAGCCGGAAACGGTGTGGAACGCCTTCAGATTCGGTGTAACATCTTTACTTATGGAACATGAGGTAAAAGTGTTTCTCCTTGGAAAAGGTGTTGAGAGCGAAAGTATTCAGGATAAGAAATTCAATGTCCAGGAACAGATTGGGCTTTTTGTTGAGCATAAAGGCCAGATTTTTGCATGCTGAACCTGCCTGAAAATAAGGCAGATGACGGGAAGCGAAGTCTGTCCAATTTCTACAATGAATGACATGCTCCATATAGTTGAAGAATCGGACAAGGTTTTAGTATTTGGTTAAAGAGGTGAAAGAATGATAGTAAACAGAGTAGATGTGGAAAAATTCAAGGAAACTGTTGAAAAAGCAAGAAAAGACCCTGCCACGGGTAAGAAAACCATGGAGATAGAGGGTGAATGGAGGATAGGCAAAACCGGCCCCCAGTTTGAATCAAAGATAAAAACAGAAAATGGGGGAGAGATTACACTTCAATCTGATGAGACACTGATTCTGGGCGGCGGCGGCACTGCCCCTAACCCTGTGCAGTACTGTATATACGGCCTTATTGCCTGTTACGCAGCCACCTTCGCAAAATGGGCTGCAATGGAGGGAATCGTTCTTAAAAGCTTTAAGATAAAGGCTACTTCGAACATGGATCTGACAGGTGCATTCGGTGTCACTCAGAACCCTATTTTAGAGCATCTTAAATGGGAAATGATAGTCGATACTGATGCAAGCATGGAAAAGCTAAATAAATTGAACGAAATCGCAAAAGAAAGATG
>CAJPFH010000123.1 GCA_905339165.1 Flavobacteriales bacterium | reverse complement strand
AAGATAGTCACATGAGTTTTTCCTTGTATCATGAAGCTGCCTTTCTTCCTTATCAAATTCCTGGCTCAATTCCCTTTGGATTTGTATGAGGCTTGTATCCTTATCCCGTTTTATCTTATCCCTGATAGATTTCATTTCGTTTTTCAATTGCCCGACATCTTTTTCCTGCTCCATTAATTTATAGGTATTGTCCCTTAGCAAACTGCATGTGTCATAATCCATATCCGGCTTTGGGCACATCAGCATTTTACCTTTAAGCACAACAACTTTTAATTCGGGCTGGTTTTTTTTTATTTCCCTTGCCTCCTCAATGAATTGCGCCATCTGCTGATGGACATTCGTGGCAATAATTACTGTTTTTTTCTCAGTTTTCCCGATATGAAGAGCAGGAGCAAGAGAACTCAGGGTTTTACCAGTACCGCATGCCCCTTCGAATAAAACCACCTGCTTTTTTATCAGAGCATCATGAATGGCCTGCATCGCTTCCAGCTGGTTCGGATAGCATGATTTTTTGGGAAAATAGCGAAGATAGTCCTGTTTCATCGGCGACCATAGGATTCGATATAATATAAACAGTACGATTGTCAGGAGTAACCCTGAAATTTGTTTCTGATCATAATAAAATACTCAGTAGCACGAAAATAGCCTTTAGTTAGCACCAGCATTTATATCAGTACCACTACGAATTAGGTAATATAAAAATGGATACGATCACAAATAAGGGGGAAAAAATGAACTCAATGGCTGTAGTCAGGGCAGATGATGCATCGAAAGTGAAAATAGCACTGTACGACCTTGTCAGGTATGCAAATTTGACTTTTTCAGATCAGGCAAGAAAATTGGAACCGACTTTTGCAGATAACATTCTTACGCACATAATGAAAAGTCCATTAAGAGGGTGTTGTTCGTCTGCTGCGATAGTTCCTCTTGAGGACCAGGCAAGTGTCGCAATTGGAAGACTTCGAAAAATACATCCGCCTGCGCATGTTATAATTGTAAGTCCGAGGCATGAGATATATCACGAATTAGTAAATTATGTAGATATATTGCCAGAGATAGATGTTAATTTTGAGCAGAATTTCGGATTTGAAGCTGTCCGCGAAACTGCGAAAGAAACTGTAGGAGTTTAAAATAGATATTCAAATAATTTTTTAAATTTTTATTCATTGTTTTTTTTGTTTAGTTAATCGGAATTTTATTATTTTCGAATTTTATTACCCTCCTTGATTTTGTATCTTAATCGAACAAAAACATATACTTTTTAAATAAGAAAGTATTTACCAATAATAAAAAAGAGTGTATAAGATGACATTAAATGCAATACTCATAACTGGAAGAACAATAAATCAGGGAGCAACTATTGAGAATAAAACTTCTTCGGACTATCAGGAAGCAACTGCTTATTGTGAACTGAACCCAAAGGATATAGGTATCCTGGGAATAAGTCCCGGAAGCCGCGTATTGGTTAAAACAGATCACGGTGATGTGGTTGTGAAATTAAAAGAAAATAAAGGAAATCCTGACGGAATGGCTTTTATCCCCATGGGCCCGTGGGCAAATGCAGTCGTCGATCCGGATACCAAGGGCTGCGGGATGCCGGGATTCAAAGGTATTCCTGCGCGGATAGAACCTACGGACAAGAAAGTATTATTAATGAAAGAACTGATCGCGAGGTATAAGTAATGACAGTAATAACAGATGCACTCT
>CAJPFH010000122.1 GCA_905339165.1 Flavobacteriales bacterium | reverse complement strand
CATCTGGAAACTCCAGTTTAAAGACATCAATAACAAAACGCACTCTATGATGGGCCATGTTTCGCTCATCAATTAATACTATCCTCTTAGAACTATACCCTTTTTTATAAACAAAAAGCCCCGAAGTCGGGGCTTTTTGTTATTATTGCTCATAACTATAACATTTTTTAACCGTGCAAGGCAACCCTACAATCGTAGCCTCGTCATACAAGCAGATGTAAAATGAGCAGCATTGGAAATGTTGATACAGAGAAGCTGATAAAAGGCTGTATTTCGGGAGAAAGGAAGTATCAGCAGTTGTTGTACAAACAGTTCTACGGAAAAATGTTTGCGGTGTGTTGCAGGTATGTTAAAGACCAAGATGAGGCGAAAGATTTATTACAAGAAGGATTTATAAAAGTGTTTGAAAAACTAAGTAATTATAATAACAAAGGTTCTTTTGAAGGTTGGATTAGGCGAATAATGGTAAATAATGCCATTGATCATTTTCGGAAATCAAAAAATATTTTTACATCTATTGATGAAAAAATACAGATTAAAGACGAGAATGATAACATGGCAGGAGAGGACGATAGTTTATTCAGCAAGTTTAAGGCAAACGATTTGATTGCTGCCATACAAAAACTATCTCCGGCATACCAAACCGTTTTCAACTTATACGTTGTAGAAGGGTATTCACACCAAGATATTGCAAACGAATTGAATATAAGTGTGGGCACCTCTAAATCAAACTTGGCAAAGGCAAAAATGAATTTAAGAAAAGAATTACTAGGAAAAATAAATACCGTGTTATGAGCAAGAAAATGGAAGAAATAATCAGGGAAAATCTAGCGGGATACGAAGTTCCCTACAACCCTGAACATTGGTCTGAAATGGAGCAATTGTTAGATAAATCATTTCCCACAGTAAAACCAAAAACCGATTTTAAATGGCTTAAAATAGCTGCTGCGGGTACAGGTATAATTGCTGCCTCTTACTTTTTGTACATCTGCTTAAATCCTGCCCCCTCTAGTATTCCATTCAACGAAGATAAAAATGCAAACAGCAAAACATCTATTACGAATAATATCCATAAAGAAATTGCAAAAACAGAAGAAATAAAGACCCAACATCATATCGATAAAAAAACAATAGAAAGTACCCATTTAGCAAATAAGAACACCATCAATAACCAAACAGGCTATCTAGAAACAGAAGAAAAAACAAATTTTATCGAGAACAACGCATCAGAAAACAACCCGCCTTTAGTTAAAGAAAAAATAGAACTCCCCAACATTTCATTTACAGTAAATAATGCTATTGGATGCGGAAAAGTAAATGTGCTATTTACCCCAGATAAAAAAGACACCGAGCTAAACTATACATGGAATTTTGGCGATGGCAGCTCCTCAAACGAAATGATTGCCCTGCATACCTACACAGAGCCGGGGGAATATAAAGCAACGCTGCTTATAAGCGATAAAAATAATTTTGCAGAAAAAAAATCTACTAAAGAGCAATTGATTAGAGTTTTTCCTTTACCAAACCCTGATTTTATCATAAAAGATGAATCCATAGAAAATGATTTCGACCGCCTAAAATACCCCTTTACCGAATACTCGGCCATTCAAAAAGACGCCAACCTATACAATTGGGCATTAGACGGAAAAATGTTTTATTCCGGAGCAAGTGGTAAAACCATTTTAAGAACAAAAGGAAACTACTCCTTAACTCTAACTGTTACCGATAAGAACAACTGTAAAGCATCAAAAACTCAAATAGTAAATATTAGCAAAGACTTCAGCGTATTTGCCCCAAATGCCTTTACTCCAAACGGAGACGGCATAAACGATGTATTTATTCCGGAAGCACTAAATGTTTACGATGTAGAGTTTACGATGACGATTTTAGATAATCAAAACAAAACTGTATTTGTAAGCACAAATGCAAACAAAGCATGGAACGGCAAATTCCATAATATAGGAAACCCATTAGAAGAAGGCAGCTATTTTTGGATTGTTGAAACCAAAGATGCATACGGAAACGTACATTCGTGGAAGGGTCAGGTTTTACTGCAACGATAATCGACTAATTTTTAATCTAAGGAATAGAGATGTTTTACGAGTAAATTTTACGATTAGTCTAAATGTTAATAAATAGTTAAACAGCTATAAATAAAAGATGTAATTTTAAGAGCATTAAAATCTGATACATAAATTGTTTTTTTATCTTATGAAAACACAATATTCGAATAGTACTATAGCCGGCAGAAATTGTCCGGCTATTCTTTTTTTAAAAAAACTGCACACTCACCAATCCAATATCCTATTTATGAATTCTTTTTATCCAATCTTAAAATCACTTTTACTAAGTGTTTTTATACTCATTGTGCTGCAACTTGAAGCACAAACTACCGTAACATTTAACTATACCGGTGCTGCCGTAAACTGGACAGTTCCTCCGTGTGTAACTACTATTAATGTTACAGCTGCCGGAGGAAAAGGTGGTGGTGGTGCAAGCGGAGGTATGGGAGCCATAGTTACAGGCACCATAGCTGTTACTCCGGGTCAGGTATTGCAAATACGTGTAGGTGGGCAGGGTGGATGCCCTACTGCCGGCTGGAACGGAGGGGCAGCAGGTGGAGCACAGGGAAATTACCCTGGTCAATTACTTGCATGCGGTGGTGGTGGTGGAACAGATTTACGCATTGCTCCTTATGGACTAGGAAATAGAGTGATTGTAGGTGGCGGTGGCGGTGGAATGGCTGGGGGCGATAGCTGGACAGCTCCTACTGTAATAGGAGGAAATGGAGGATGCCCTAATGGTGCATGGGGAACAAGTTCTTTCGGACAAGGAGGTGGGGGAGGCACTACTGTTGCCGGGGGTGCCGGAGGTGCCGGTTGGGGTTCTGGTAATGCTGGGTTACCTGGGGGATTAGCGGTTGGAGGTCAAGGAGGTAATGATAATATGGTTATTTATGCTGCCGGTGGTGGTGGTGGTGGTGGGTTGTACGGTGGTGGTGGTGGTGGTGCAGATGGATGCTGTATTGGCGCAAACGGTGGAGGAGCTGGAGGGGGTGGTTCAAGTTTAATACCCGGTGGCGGTGGATGTAATACTAATAATAATGGAAATGGTTATTTAACAATTACATATTCAGGCACACCACCTGTTGCGGGTACTGTTACTGCCACACCAAACCCAATATGTGCAGGACAAACAACAACATTAACCGTTACAGGCTCTAGTGGAGCTATTCAATGGCAAGTCTCTACTAATGGGGGTGGAACTTGGAATAATATTGTTGGA
The DNA here is from genome assembly GCA_905339165.1 of Flavobacteriales bacterium. Classification (GTDB taxonomy): domain Bacteria; phylum Bacteroidota; class Bacteroidia; order Flavobacteriales_E; family Vicingaceae; genus BCD5. The sequence continues at coordinate 1,299 of CAJPFH010000122.1, read as the reverse complement.
GCTACAAATACAACTTATACAACACCCGCTCTTTTTGCAAATACTTGCTACAGAGTAGCTGTAACGGCTTGCGGAACTACAGTTTATTCAAACATGGTTTGTATCACAGTTAATCCTATACCCGTAGCAACCGCTACCCCAGCAAATCAAACTATTTGCTCAGGACAAACCACAAACATCGCTTTAACTTCAAATGTCCCTGGTACCACTTTTAGTTGGACTGTTATCCAGTCTGGAGTTACAGGGGCTTCTAATGGTTCCGGAACACCCATATCACAGACACTCACTTGTACCGGCCCAACAACTGGAACGGCAACATATACTATAACACCCACTGCAAACGGATGTGTAGGCACGCCTATTACAGTTATTATTACGGTGAACCCTATTCCCGTGGCAACGGCTACGCCTAGTTCACAAACTATCTGTTCCGGACAAACCACTAATATTGCTCTTACCTCTAATGTGGGGGGAACTACCTTTAACTGGACAGTCACTCAATTAGGTGTTACAGGAGCTAGCAATAGTTCAGGTAATACCATTGCTCAAACTTTAACCACCACAGGGCCTACTCCAGGAACTGCTACCTACACCATTACGCCTACCGCTAACGGTTGTGTAGGGTCGCCCATTACCGTGGTGATTACCGTAAATCCTACTCCCGTTGCAGTAGCAACCCCAGCTTCTCAAACTTTCTGCTCCGGGGGTACTACTAATATTGCGTTAACTTCTACTACTCCGGGAACTACATTCAATTGGACGGTTGTTCAAGTAGGTGTTACAGGGGCTTCTAATGGTTCAGGCAATACCATTGCTCAAACCTTAACCACTACAGGGCCTACTCCAGGGACGGCTACTTATACCATCACACCTACTGCTAACGGTTGTGTGGGAACTCCCATTACCGTTATAATTACGGTAAACCCTATTCCTGTTGCGGTGGCCACTCCGGCTTCTCAAACCATTTGTTCCGGAACCGCCACCAATATTGCTTTAACTTCTACTACTCCGGGAACTACTTTCAACTGGACAGTTGTTCAATCTGGTGTTACAGGAGCTAGCAATGGTTCTGGTAATACCATTGCTCAAACCTTAACCACCACAGGGCCTACTCCGGGAACCGCTACCTATACCATTACTCCTTCTGCTAATGGCTGTACGGGTACTCCCATTACCGTAATTATTACAGTGAACCCTACGCCTGTTGTGGTGGCCACTCCGGCTTCTCAAACTTTCTGCTCGGGAGGTACTACTAACATTGCCTTAACTTCTACTACTCCGGGTACTACTTTTAACTGG
>CAJPFH010000121.1 GCA_905339165.1 Flavobacteriales bacterium | reverse complement strand
GGAATTGGTTCTTTTGTTAAGCTGTCTAATACTATGCCCCTTATTCCATTTTGTCCGAATAAAGGCAATGAAATTATTGTCATTATTAATAGTGTCAATTTACTCATTATTGCGTTGTCTTTTAAAATTACCGCTAACGGTATGCGGCTTGGCGTAGTGGCGGATATTTAGCACAAAAGTTCAATCGAAGAACTGCGCTTGAACCTACCGTAAAACTGTCATACGAAGCACTGAACCCGCCATTACGCCAAACCGCTGTTAGCAGTAGGCCTTCTGTCGTCTGCCCTTGCAAACCATTGTCATTTTTGAGTTTTCGTGTCATTGTCTGTGTCGGGTTGTGCGTTGCGTTTTTTATTTTTTTTGAAGGGTCGGGAAATTTTTAAAAACAATTTTGTCCTGCGTTGGCTTTGCAAGCTCTTTGACAAAGCTTTGGTTGTAGCGTGGACTTGTGCGGCTTTGGTAATGTGCTTGCAAAAAGCGTGGGCTTGTATTCATTTCCTTTCTCTATTTTTTGTTTATGGTTCTGCTGCTATTGACAAATTTTCGTCTTCGTCTTTTATTGGATAAACTTTACTTACTGTTCTTTCAAAATCATCACAAAGCTGTGTCAGGCTGTCTTTGGTTTCTCGTTTGAAGAAGTCGCCTAAGTCCTTGTTTAAGATGATGTATTTTCTGTAAATCTTGGAAAAGTCACGGTAAATCTCATCTTGGCTAAATGCTGTTCCATCATCTTTGATTTTTGCAATTAGTCGTTTTCCGTCATCAATAGTCGGAATGTAGAAGAAGAAAGCATCAATCTTTTCTTCAAAATCTTTAATCATTGCGGCTATGGCTTCTTCTTCCTTGTTCCGCTTCTCAATTACTTTGAGAATGTTGTATTTGAATTTGCTGCCTTCTGTGTCTGTCGGTTTGCCTTTTACACCGCCTTTGGTTTTGTCTTTGTCCTTTGGCTCAATAGGGGCAATGATGCCGATTTTGTTATCAAAGTAAATTTCAACATCGTCAATTATGTCTGTTGGTTTGTTAATGTTGTTATACTCGTTGTTGTATTTACGCAAAAAATCCAAAAACATAGCATCGCTATACTTGGCATCTAACTCAATTACAAATTCTATCAGGTTTAGAATTTTGAAATAGTTGTTGATTGTGCCTTTCAGCTTCTTGGCTTCTGCTTTACTTCTTCTGATGTAGTCCGAAAATGCGTTTTGCATTTCTAAAATCAGGTTTACATCTTTTGTTTCTTTGTGGTATTTTACAAAGTTTTTATACTGCTGAACAAGTAGCGGATGTTCTTTCAGTTCCTTGTAATAAATCTCCAATTTGCCTTCATCGCCCAATGGGTCAAAGTCTGATACCACAACATTGCTAAAATGCTCAAACGCTGCTTTGATGTTTTTTACATTTACATTCTTGTAAGAAAAATCAATGATTTTACAGTCGTTTTTGTATTTGGTTGTTCTGTTTACCCTTGAAATCGTTTGAATAGCGTTGATGCCCCTTATTTCTTTGTCAAGGAATAAAGTGTGAAGTTTAGGTTCGTCATAACCTGTTTGAAGTTTATCAACTACTATGATTATTCCGTTCTTGGCTAGTTTGAAATTCTGCATCACCGTTTTTTCATTCAAGCCATCGTTAATACTGCTGCTACTTGGTTGGTCTTGACTGTCAGAATAAACTATGTAAACAGGTGCATCTTGAAACCTTTCGTATTTTTTCTGTTTGGTTATCTCCTTGAAATGCTTCTTGATGAATTTTGCGTATTTAATCGCATTCGGAATTGATGTTGTTGCCAACATTGCTTTTGCCGTTCCCCTGATGTTGTGATAAACGGTGGTAACTAACCGTTCAACAATGAATTTTGAAATGGCTTCTATTCTTTCAGAATTGGAATAGATTTTCTTTTTACGAATGGCGTATTTCTTACCGTCAAAACCTACGCCTGTGTCGGTATCGTCCGGAATTTCTTCATAGCCTGTGTCGCCTTCAAATCCTTCCAATTCATCTTCGGGCTTTTCAAAATACATTTTGGCAGAAACAGGAACAATGCCTTTTATCGGATTTAAAATGTAGCCATCTTCAATGGCTTCTTTCATTGTATAGCTGTCAAACGGAACCCAAATTTTTTCCGCTTCGGCATATTTGTTATACTCACCAAACCTTGCTAAGGTGTGGTCGCTTGGTGTAGCAGTGAAACCGACAATCAGGTTTTTTTTGTGTGGCTTTTTGGTGTAAGAAGTGGAGTTGTCAAAACTGCTTTGCAGTTCATCAAACACACTTATCATTTCCTGATTTTGAATTCCGTCATTACTTCGGTGAATTTCATCAATCAAAAAGGCAATTCGCAGTTTTGATAGTTTGGCAACTATGCTGCTGTCTAAAATATCGTTTACCGTTCCGAATTTCTGAATGTTTACAACAACAATGCGTTTGTCGCTGGATAAGGCTGTGGTAAATGATTTCTTGTCATAGGCTTCAATGAACATTCCTTTTTGAATATTCATATTGTGCAACATTGTGTCTAACTGGTCACGAAGTTGCAACCTGTCCACCACCAACATTATTTTGTCATACACATACTTGCCGTCTTTGCGAAGGTCTTTGAGTTGCAGGGCTGTCCAACCAATGATGTTACTTTTTCCAAACCCTGCCGAATACTGGAGCAGGAGAGAATACACATTTTTGTTGTTCTGATACTTCTGCCTTTTGGTAACAAGTTCTTTTATCCGTTCTTCTCCAACACCTTTGTCACGTAGTTCTTTTTCTAATTTCTTGATGAAATAATCGGGTTCGTTTTCGTGTTCCAAAAACTCATCAATCTTGCTTAAAATTTTGTCTGTGCCGAATTTCTGTTTGGGTCTTGGGCTTATCAGTCTGCCGTCATTGTGTTTATATTCTTTGGTTCGGCTTCCTTCCTTTTTTATCAATTCTCTTTCAATAAAGTTGTAATAGAGAATTTCTTTCTCTATCATTTTTTTATCGTAAAGGGCTTTAAACACTTCTTCAAACCGCTGTGTTTTGTTGGCTTCCCTGTTGCGAACAGGATATTGCTTAAACTCCTTTTCTATCTTGTTTTCGTAAGGTGTAAAATCATAGCTGTTAGAAGTTACAATGGATTTTATTTCTTCAAACTGATTGCTGATGTTACGAATGACATAGGTTTCGTTCAGGTCAGTTGACGTAATGTGGATTGCCTTCTCAAAAATCTTTAAATAGTCTTTGCGGATGGATTGCGACAGGTCGTTATCTTCTGCAATGATTAAATATTCCTGAACGGCTGAGAGATAATCTTTGGCAACTTTTTTCCGTCCGTTACTTCTGGCGTTTTGATTAGTGTAGCTGCTTTTCAGTTCACTATAACCCAAATAAATTCCATTTAGGAAAAAAGTTAAATCAGGGCGGAATGAAAATATTTGTTTGCCCTGGTGCTTGTAGGTATAGGGGAGTTCCTGAATTACCGAAAATATGTTTTGGTCAAACAGTTTGTCTTCGTGGGTTTCGCTGCCACTTGGATAAAACAAATGCAGGGAAATGCCATTGATAGTAATGGTTTTATTGGTATTGATGAACAAAGCCATATTGGACGATGATTTCAGCCTGTCATATAGTTCGTTGGTTACGGCATCCAACAAATCTTTTTCGTTGCCAAACTTGCGAAGCAGTTTTTTGTAGTTGTCTTTGTTGAGGGTGGTTTCTGAAAGAAATTGTTTTAAGTCTTCCACCAAAAAGAATTGAGGCGAAACGGTGTTTGCCTTGGCTTCTTTGTATTGCAAACCGTCTTGCCTTTCGCAAAGAAAGTTTATCAGGTATTTATCTTGTAAATCAAGTTCTTTCATTATTTATCTTTTTTGCCCTTTTTATCAGGCGACTTTAATTTTTTTACTTCTGCTTCAAAATCGCTTTCAAAGTTTTTATCCTGAATTACCCTGAATTTGGCATATTCTTTTTCGGCTAAGTTCATTGCTACTGCGTGGCTTACTTTGCCTGCATCTTTCAAAATTTGGTATTCATTAAATTGTAAGAATGCATCTAAACGATTTACCCAATCTGCCATTTTCATTGGTATTTGACGGGATGCTTGCAGTTCGGCAAAATCTAAATACATTGTAACGATGCGTTCCAATTCTTTAATTTCCTTTTCCTGCATATAGTTTTTAGCTGTGCCAATGTCTGTTTTCAGAATTTTTCCTTTGGGTGCATTTTTCCAAGTGGTTAAACCCATATTGGGTTTTGATGCATCGGCACGTTGGGCAATCAGTTCGGCTGCTGTTTTGCCTGTAATAGCCCAATGCAACTTATTTTGAACCGTTTTGAAAAAGGTTTGTGTAATCTCGGCATCCTTGTTATAATCTATACTGCACTGCTCGTAGATGTCGGTAATTTTCAGGTAAAAACGCCTTTCGCTTGCCCGTATCTCCCGGATGCGTTCTAAGAGTTCGTCAAAGTAATCTTTGCCAAAGCGTTTGCCTTGTTTCAGGCGTTCATCGTCTAACACAAAACCTTTGATGATAAATTCTTTCAGGGTTTTGGTAGCCCAAATGCGGAATTGCGTAGCCTGATGGCTGTTTACCCGATAACCCACGGCAATAATGGCATCGAGGCTGTAATACGAAGTTTTGTAATTTTTACCATCGCTGGCAGTTGTTTCCAAAATGGAAATAACTGATATTTCTTCCAATTCATTGGTTTCGAAGATGTTGGAAAGATGCTTGCTGATGGCGGGCACTTTAACGCCAAACAACTCTGCCATTGCTTTTTGGGTAAGCCAAAAGGTATCGTTGTTATAGAATACTTCTATGCTCACATTGCCCTGTGGCGTGGTATAAAAAATTATATCGTTAAACATAATTGTTAATTATCAATGGTTAATGTTGGATTTGGCTGTTTTGATGATACTGGTTATTAATTTGATGATTTCTGTGGCATTGTTGTTTATGCTTTCAAATTGCTCTTGGGTTAAATAATCAGTAGCCTTTAATAATTCAAGCCAATATATGGTTTCGTTTATTTCTTTTTGTGCAATGGAAAGTTTATGGATAAAATCTGCTTTGCTTTCGCTGTGTTCGCTTTCTCTTACCATTGCACCTACACTTGTGCCACTGCGTAAAAGTTGTTTGCTCAAAACAAACTCTTTTTTGTCATTACATAAGTATTGATACAGCTTTACTATCCGTATCGCAAATTCAAAACTCTTATTCTTAATTACATTCTCTCTCATCTCATTAACAATTGATAATTAACCATTAACCATTATTTTGCCTGTAACCACATCGTTGATTAAGGTTTTACGCAGTTCTTTCAGCGTGTCTATTTGCTTACCGATGTTGCTCACAATGGCATCAATCTTTTGGGTTTTCTCGTCTAAGTAGTTGGCAATGGAGGTTTGTTCTTCTTTGGTTGGTGAAATAATATCAAAATATTTTATTGAGTTTAATGATACACCACCGATTAGTCCATTCAGTATTGCAAAAAACTGCTTCTCGAAAAGTGGGGATTGGGTGAAATAGTAAAAATATTTGTCAGAGTTATTTTTAGTTCTGCTTTTTATAGCACACAACTTATTTACAAAACATATATCCTTGTTTGTAAATCCTATTTTCTTACCTGCGTTTGCCCCTTCGATACAAATTAGTATCGAGTTAGCTTTTGCAATTTTAAAGCTCTTATCTTTTTTTGGAATATAAACACCATTATCGTAAGTAATTCTTCCTGTGTCAACATCAATATCCTTTGTCGAAACATAGTCAATGCTATTTTCTTTCCTTTCAAATAATGCCTTATCTGAAATACTATTACCCGTGAATAGGTTGAAGCTATCTTTTATTCTCGATATTTTCCAATGCTCAGGTATTTTACCAATCCAATCAATCCCACTTTCCTTCAACTTCACGTTTTTATCCAAGCCCTTGCAAACGACATCATTGATAATGCTTTTGCGGAGTTCTTTGTAGGTTTCGGCTTTTTTGGTGAGCAGGTTTATTTTTTTATCAATAGCTTGGGTTTTGGCATCCAAGTATTGAGCAATGGCGGTTTGTTCTTCGTAAGAGGGAACAGGTAATTCTAATCGTTTAATTTTTTCAACAGATAATCCGGGTTGAGCAGTTGAAGTCGCATATTGGTTCAAGTTCATTATTCTTAGTAATTCACCTAACCATTTGACATTGATTTTCCTTTTATGGTAAACAACTACACAATGTTCTGTTGCCCAAAATTTTCCTGAACCATAATTTATATTCCCACACAACGCACCTTGTCTGCCAATTAAAACATAATCACCTTCAGTATTGTATTTGTTTGCAAATCCCCTAAAGCTATTCCCACCATAAACTGGATATAGATTTTCTTCATCAAATTCATTTGCATTTATATACTCGCCACTTTGATATTCGCCCAAATCCTTAACTCTTTTGACTTCCCAATGAGCAGGAATTTGACTTAACCAATGTATCTCACTCGCCTTATATTTTTCATACTTCATCATAAAGCCAAATCGTTTTCAAGGTTCTTCAATTCCTTTTCCAACTCACTCAAATTGGCAGTTAAGGTGCTTACTTCTTCCAACTTCACAGGTATATAAAACACCTTATTAAAATTAATTTCCACACCAATTACATTATCCAAATACTCAAAAGGTTTAAATACATACTTCGCCATAAAATCGGCAATGTTTTGTTGGTTGGTGGCTTCATCGGGGCTGTATGGTATTATCTCATAATCCTTTTGAAAATTCTGGGTGAGTTCGGTTGTTATATTTATGCTCTTAGGCTGTTTGGTTTTGCTGTCTTTCTTCAAAGCCGCTCTAATTACAATTTTGCCACAACCCAATTCGGTTTTCTCCTTTTTGGTTTGCTCAATCAGGGTTTCTTTGTCGGCATCAAAATAGTAGCTGGCATCTTTGGTAAATACAGTCAGTTTTTTCTCCTTGTAGTCCAACTCTGCCAATAGCGGTTTTATGCCTGCTTCAAAGTAGTGTTCTAAGCTGCTGTATTTGGTGCTGTCAAAAGTGGTAATGTCAAACTCGGTTATTTCAATTGGGTTTTCATCGTCTGACTGTATAATTTTTGTTGGTGTGAGTTTGATAGATTTTTCTTCTTTCTCTTCTCCGTCTTTGCTTGTTTTTACAGGCATTTCAATGGCTTTGCCGTTTTCGTCAATGTTGGTAAGCATAATGCTTTGGCGGTTGTAATAGAAATGCCATTTGTCAAACACTTTTGCAAATTCATTGTCTTTAAATTCGGTAAGTGCTTTTACAATCTTGCTTCGGTTGGTCAAGTCCATTTCCTTACGCTTCTTGCCCTTACTTTTCTTTAGCGGTATGTAAAGCTCACTGGCGTTAATGAGCATTACTTTATCTTTTCTTTCGGCTGCTTTGTTCTTATTGAAAATCCACAAGTAAGTGTAAATGCCTGTATTGAAAAATTCATCGGTTGGCATCTGCACAATGGCTTCCACCCAATCTTTTTCAAAAAAGTGCTTACGGATATTGCTTTCTCCGCTTCCTGCATCTCCACTAAAAAGGGTAGAACCATTGTGAACCACAATGCTCAAACCATCGTCAGCCAATTTGTGCAAGATGTGTTGGGTAAATAAAAACTGCCCGTCACTAATGGAAGGCAAGGCAACAAACCTTTCGGTTGTGTCGTTGCGGATGTCTTTTTCGTAACCTTTCCAATCCACACCATAAGGCGGATTGGCAACAATTACGTTAAAGGTTTTGTCCCAAAACTTGCCTATGTCGGTAAGTGTGTTGCCGTATTCTATGGCGGTATCTTTTCTAAAACGGCTTTCAATTTTTGCCAAGGCGTATAAAGTGCCGTTCCATTCTTGTCCGTAAGTGGCAGTAGGTCGGTTGGGGTGTATTTCCTGTATTTTATCTTCCACACCAAAAAGCAAGTTGCCACCGCCACAAGTGGGGTCATAAATGGTGAGGAATTTTCCGTTGTCTTCAATTTTGGTGGCAATGATTTCAGAGATAAGCGAAATAATATCGTCAGGCGTGTATTGCTCCCCTGCGGTTTCGGCACTGATGTCAGCCCATTTGCGTTTAATGTGTTCTTCCAGCGTAGTTATCTCGGAGTTGTTGAAAGGTGTTAAATCAATTTCGCTCCAAGCCTTCACGGTGTCAAACAAGATACGTTTCTTTTTTAGCTGTGCTGCAATACCCGAAATGTCCAGGAATTTTTCTTCTTCCGTTCCTTTGTCAACTCCCAATAAATATTTGGTTTCATTGTCAAATGCTTTTAAATAAGAATGAAAATCTACATCAAAAGTTTTGTCGTTTTTGCAAATATCTTTTAGCGTTTTATTTTTTCTCACTGCATAGTCGTTATAGGCTGCTTCTTCAACTCTGAACATTTCAATAAATTCATCTTCGTCATCACGTCCAAGCGTTTCTTCCAAGTTCTTCACTTCTCTGAGCATTCTGCTTTCCACCATTATCAACGCAAAAAATGGCATCATATATTTTGGGAAATCACTTTCCTTAATTCCTGCACCACGCAGAAAGTCGGCTGTTTTCCAAACTTCACTTTCGTATTTTAAAATGTTTATGCTCATTTCCTGTTCTTAATGTTTTTAGATACTGTTTTCAATGCTTCGTCTGCCGTTGGTTCGTCTTTCACCAACTGCATTAGTTGGTCTGCAAGCCAAAGCGTTTCCAATTCTTTTTGGTCTGCTTTCAGCACTTTGGCTAAAATGGGAATTTGTTCTTTTTTCAGTTGTCGCAAGCCCTTTTCAATCTTGCTCAACTGGGCAGTGTCCATTTCAAGCAATGGAGCTACCTGTCGCAAATAGAGATTTTGACTTTCTCTTAGCGTTCTTATTCTCTCACCAAATTTGCTTTCCATCGTTCAATATTTGACTTGTCATATTTTGGCAAATGTAAGAATAATAAGTTGCACTCTTGTCGGTGCGTGGACTAAAATTTGGCTCTTTTGGTTTTGCGAAGGGTCGGCTTGGGGTTAGGGCAAAACCAAATGTGCCAAATGCGGGCTGGCTTAAAATTGTTTTTAAAAAATGTGCGGTGGGAAAAAAATAAAAAACATCGGGTCGGCTTGATTGTCGGCTTACTCGTTGTCCGTTTGTAATATGGTCTGTATGTTGGTCACCTGTCAAAATGGTTTGTCCTTGTAATAATGTTCAGTTTTTAGTCGTCTGTTTATGGTTGCACTGTCGTCTTTTAGGCTTACTGCTAACGTTTTGGCGCTTGGCGTTCGTGCGGTATTTCAGGGCACAAAACTGTCAACCCAGCACTAAAGTTGATTTGAAAAACTGCACTTGAATTTAAGCACTTCACCCCGCATGACGCCAAACGCATGTTAGTGGCTGGGCTT
>CAJPFH010000120.1 GCA_905339165.1 Flavobacteriales bacterium | reverse complement strand
TTTGCATTCGGGAATGAAGCCACAATATTCGTGTCAAATCTCAATAAAAAGATAGTTGACCTGCTTGCCCCTGGTATGCTCTGGATAGCGTTCACGTTTGCCGGGATGCTCGGGCTATCACGGTCATTTGCAGGTGAAAAGGAAGAGGGATGCCTTGAAGGACTGAAACTTTGTCCGGCCGACAGGAGCGCAATATATAACGGGAAAGTCCTGTCCAATGCTGTTTTGATGTTCCTTATGGAGATGGCAACGTTACCGATCTTTGTTGTGCTTTTCAGTTATGATATTAAAAACCTTCCGGGCCTGATCGTGGTGATAATCCTGGGTACTTTAGGATTTATTTTTGTGGGAACACTTCTCTCGGCGCTCACCGTAAATACACGAACCCGCGAGATCCTTCTTCCGGTTATTTTATTTCCGGTTCTTATCCCTGTGATACTATCCGCAGTAACTGCGACCGGAACGATGCTTGCAAATGGGGATTTTTCCGATGTTTCAGGAGAGATGCAGATACTTGTAGTTTATGACATCATTTTTTTTGTAGTAGCTCAAATGGTGTTTGAATATACGATCGAAGATTAAATTGATAATAAATGGATAATATTATGAGACATGCGAACTAATTCTGGGAATAATATGCTTAAAAAAATTGTTTATGCCTTAACCGCAATATTAGTACTTATTTCAATGTACCTCTTGTTCTTCGTAGCACCCATCCCCATCGATCCCGGGTCGGCAGCTGGTGACCCGAATAACTTCAAAATATTCTATTTCCATCTTCCCATAGCGATATCTGCATACCTGTCATTTGCGATTGTTTTTGTTTCAAGTATTTTATATCTTCGAAGCAAGAAACAAAAATGGGATATGTTATCGTTATCAGCGGCTGAAGTTGGAGTAGTATTTGCCTTCCTGACGCTTGTGACCGGGTCAATATGGGGAAGGTCTGCCTGGAATGCGTACTGGGTATCCTGGGATGTCAGGTTGAATACCTCACTTATCCTGTTTTTAATATACCTGTCTTACCTGATGATCCGCCAGGCTGTAGAAGAACCTGAAAAAAGAGCACGGCTTTCAGCAGTTTTCGGTATAATCGGTTTTATAAGCGTCCCGATAAGTTTTCTTTCTGTCCGGTTCTATTCAAAAATGCATCCGTGCGTAGTCCCGCCATGCCCCAGCGGCGGTGGTGGGGGTATAGGCGGAGTAGTCCTGTATTATCTCCTTATCAATTTTGCGGCATATTTCCTGCTGGCAGCGACACTCATGATGCTGCGGATGGATAATGAGAGATTGAAAGAAAAAGCAAATGAATTGAAGAGAAAAAACAATCTCTAATAATTTTTTAAAAAATAAAAAACAAAAAAAAAGATTTATGAGGCTACTGCGCCCGGCTCAGCCTCAATTTCAGTTTTCCTGACCTCTACCCTGCGAAGAGGATAGATGGGTTTGACATCATGGTATATACTGGCAGACAGTTTTCCTGTTACAACATCCTGGACGAACTGCTCCATATCCATTTCCCTGGCTTTTCCTTCAATAACCTGATTCATTATCTGGCGGATAGCTTTTACCTGAGCCTCTCGTGCCCTTTTTATGGTAAAACACGATGGTTTTACTCTTATGGTATAACCGTCCTTTGTTTTGACTGAAACATTAGTTTCAACAGATGATGTTTCTCTCTTAACGAGTGAACGCAGGTAATCCTGGGTCAGTTGATGCCCCATGTATTTTGTATAAGCGACATCGCCGCCCACGCGGTCTATTTTCAGGATCAGCTTGGTATTCTGCTTGGAAAGATCATTTGTCAGCTCCCCAAGTGTAACTTCGATGTTTCTTCCAACCAGCTTTTCCGGCTCATCAGCAATGGTTTCTCCGATGTTTGATTTCCCGAACATGTCAGGTGCAACAAGGTTGTACCATTTCTTTGCTTTCCAGCCTTCTGTCTTTGTAACTGCCAATTAATTTCCTCCAGGTATAATATGATTAAAATGTGAAAAGTATTCACAAAATCATGCGTTTAATAGAGCAATGGATACTTAATACTTTTGGAGATTTCTGTGAACTACCCCACCCTTTCGGGCAATGTCATTAAGTTAGTATGCACATGTTTATTAGAATGGAAAAAGGTTTATAGCAATAATAAAAATAATCTATGGGGAATGTACAATGGTTATTAAAAAAATTTAGCCACTTTGCT
>CAJPFH010000119.1 GCA_905339165.1 Flavobacteriales bacterium | reverse complement strand
CCACCCATATAATTTCTGGAATTCATTGTAAGATAATTCGAGGATCGCTCTCAGGCTATCCACAATTGTATAACCGTATAACGGTTTTATTTGTTCGGATGGTGGGCTGTAAACCACTTCCCCATTCACGAGCTTTATGAGTTCTTCTATGGACATCGGGGAAAGATACTCATGAATATCATATATAGCGTCAGCGTTAAAACCACCCCTGAGCATTCCTTCATAAGAACGTATTTTGGCGCCACCGCGTGCAGTATCCATTTCAAGTATTGCTTCCACGATCTTACTGACAATGAAAATCCCGGGGGATTTTCTCCTTCCGCTTTCATAATCACTTATTACTGATGGTGAAACTTTAAGAAAAAAGGCCAGGTCGGATTGGGGTATCTCAAAGGCTACCCGCCACTTCTTTAATGTTTCTCCCGGATTATCAGACAGGGTGATCTCACCCGCCATTTTCTCAGCGAGTCTGTTCTTCAGGTCATGATAGGAGCCGTTCATTACAGGAGGATTAACAATACCAGAAGTAGTAGAGGCAGGAGTCGAAGCAATATCTGCTTTTTCAGTCATATGAGAGCGAGGTATAGATTTGATGGGATATAAAACTAACGAAACGGCCATCGTCAAATAACGAAGTGGGTTATAATTACAACTCCATTCGTAGTTATAGCAATCTCTTTTAATATCCTTGTCTATTAATAATAACAATGCCAGAAAATGAAAAATATCCGGGTGAAGAGAAGCTCATCATACTGCCGCTGGGTGACGAATCAAAGAAGATAACGCAGGTAATCTCAAACGACACAGCAAGGCAGATAATCGAGCTTCTGGCTGATGCCCCGCTTTCTGCTTCGGATATTGCACAGAGTCTGCATGCGCCCCTTACCACCGTTGCTTACAACCTTGAGAATCTGGAGAGCGTGGGACTGATCAAGGTTGATAAGATAAAATATAGCGAGAAAGGGCGGGAGGTCAGGATCTATGCCCCTGTAAGAAAACTCATCATTCTGGTGCCGGAAAAGACAGACAGGAATTCTGTTGGTGATATACTCAGGAAGTACCTGGGAGTAATATTAGCAGCAGTATTTGCTTCAAGCATAATTGAATTTTTCATAAGAAGCACTGGAAGGAACGCAAATTTGCTTATAACAAATGATTTAAAATCATCACCTGTTCCCGCCCCTGCAACTCAGGATCTATCTGTTAACACATCCACGCCTGTCAGTATAATTAATGAAACCGTAAAAAGTGGAGAGGTCGGTAGTAGAGTTCCCGCCCCAACAATAAATGCCTGGGATGCAAATGCAAATGCGACAACATCTGTCCCTCTGCAGCCGCAGGCACTGGATAATGATGCAATAAGCAAGGCTGCGCCTGATATATTCACAAATATAATGAACGCGATGAATGCACATCCCGGACTCGTATTTCTCCTCGGATGCCTGTTTGTAGTTGCACTACTCGTAATTATGGATTATAGGAAAAAGAGAAAGAAATGATACAGAACTTCACCCTGCCCGAGGACGGAGAATATACCTGGAATACTTCAAATGGTGGAGTATACATTAGTGGTGGTATTGGTAGGGGTGTTGGTGATGGTAAATTGAATGGAAGCGGGGAAGGACTATGAGATCATCCTTGCAGGCGCAATCGGTAAGAGTGGAATAACCGATGCAGGCGGCGAAGGCCAAGTAGGTACAGAGATTAAGAACCTATCCGAAAAGTTGAAACCACAAAGAACACAGAGAGCGCAGAGATTTTTAAACATGTCTCTGTGTTCTCTGTGATCTCTGTGGTTCATTCGGAAATATAAT
>CAJPFH010000118.1 GCA_905339165.1 Flavobacteriales bacterium | reverse complement strand
ATCATCCTTGGGGCCTTGATGAACCCATCCTGGTTCTTCGGGGCATTGGAAAGCGCTTCTTCCTGCGACAACGATGCTATGGGAACATCTTCCCTGAAAACATTGCTCATAGGCATTACATGATATGAAGGTTCCACACCCTCGGTATCAGCTTTATCAAGCTCCCCGAAATAATCAAGGACAGAATTGAGCTTTGGTGTATATTTTTCCCTGTCTTCTTCGCTTAATTCAAGGCGCGAAAGCCACCCGATATGCTCAAGGTCTTTTTTAGTGATCATAATACTTCCTGCAATCTTAATTTAATGCAATAAGCCTTATTTTTGCATTGGGTGCATGATTATACTAAAAGTTTAAAAAACCAACGGTAAAACATAAATTATGTTGAAAATAAATGCTTTTGCCACAAATGAAAATCGAAATGTTTACATTTTCCATCGTTCATCCACCGGAAAACATTCATTTATCCACATCAGCACAGCATTTTCATAGATTATCTTATATTCCCTTGAAAGAACAGGGAGCTCCCCGAAAAAATTCCTGTGCACTATTTCCATTTTAAGAATATCGCGCCTTGTCTCAAGTTTATGCTCACGCAATATCTTGCCTATGGGAATATCAGCCCGCATCAGGTCGGCCCTTACAGCCTCTGGCATCCTGTTAATAGGCGCCAGAGATTTTGCAAGGACATAAACAATGTCATCGACCTTCAATGTAACAAGACGGTCATTGACATCTTCTCCTGTTTCTATATCAAGAAGCCTGGCAATTTCCTTTGTTGCCTTAATAACACTCTGGGAAATCGTTTCAACCTTTACGTTTTTTCCTGTAAGCACCTCAAGAAGCCCGGTGACCGAGCCATCCGTGCCTGCGCATATCCTGAGGCAGGCAGGAATATCAGGTCTCCTGAGGACATCCTGCAAATTCAAACTCCCTGAACCGCTTTCTTTGCCATCTTGAGGCGTTCTTTGGCCGTGTAGCCTGTTGCTTCTTCAAGAAAAACCCTGAAACGCTTATTGGTGTCAAGAATCTCTTCATCTTTTATTACTTTATTTGATTCGGAATCCACGATCAGTTTTTTATTCTCAATATAGAGTGTTAAACGACTGAAAGCACCATATGTCAGTGTTAATTTCCCATTATCCTCTTTTATTTCGGCCGCAAAATTTTTCTCAAGCGCGCTTCTTATTCGCCCGATATCCGGGGAAAAACCTCTTTTAAACGAGTACTCCTGAATAATATCACCTTCATATCACAAATGTTCATGTAAGATAGGATTACTAACTAATAAAGAATTTCATTTTTGTTCTCTCATAGATGAACATTTTGAATTCTATCCAGGTTCAAACCAGTTCAGCATCGTCATAGACCTTAATTGCCATTATATGCCCATCATAGCCGTTTATTTCCATTACTTCACGTTTGCCTTTTATCTCCCAGACAGGAATATATAGTAGATCGATATCAAGATTAATTTCAGATGGGTCAGGTGCAAATATCCTGTTTTCAAAGACTATCGTATCACCTATCATTTCATTCAGCCTGACTTGCTTAGTGTGTTCCCTGATAATGGAATTCAGGGCTTTTTCTGAAGCATCCTTTTTCTGGATAGAAGGCTGCATTATCTCATAATTCTGGGTGGGCATCATGATATTTTCCCTGATATCCCTGTATTTATTAAAAAAATTCTCACCCGTTATAGCATGGATATATCCTTCACCATCACCCGTCAGGTCAACCAGTTTTGATTTGTATTTCTTCTGGACGTTAAAAGAATAACTATAATACCAGACCGGGATAAATTTCAATGTCTGGCTTTTTGCCGTTCCGACTTTAGCTTCAGCTATTGATATAGCATCTTTTTTCCCTATATTTACAGGTACGCAACGAAGCATTACTTTTATGGTTTTTTCATATTCCTTTGTTAAATGTTCTTTTGTCTGAAGTTCATTTACTTTCATTGGTTCTTGAATTGATGAAGAAAAACTATACTCGTTCTCAGCCGGTTTTTCTTCATGCTTTGCAAGTGCTTCTCCCAGTACCACTCTTCCGATTTGCATTTCAAGTTCCCCCCTGTCCCATAGTGTAAGCCCGTCATTAAGTGCGAGCATGCGGATCTTTTCATCAAAGGAATCTGATATTACTATTCCCTTGCCATATCTTTTCACCATATTTGAAAAATACCTTATATTATTATAATTAGGATCTTTTTCAAATTTAATAAGGAAATGTTCCATATCCTTTTCGGCAAGCAGGTCGCATATATCAGATGAACTTATGCTGTAACCACGGTTAGCGAAAATATTTTTAACAATGTCAATTACTACCTGCTTATTCATAAATATCACTTCTAACATGTCTAAAATACTTAATCTTTCGGTATGTTTATGACCCATCGTAATTATACATGGTTGCTGAATTAATATGGCCGATTTAATGTTCATAAGTTCAAGGATCGAAAATATGATGTATGAGGTTACCTTTGATCCGGTAAAAAGAAAAGGTAAAATAATCGTAAATATTTCCATAGTCAATGAATCGGATTTTAAAAAAATCATTGGTCTTTTCAGGCAGGCCATTCATAGCGGA
>CAJPFH010000117.1 GCA_905339165.1 Flavobacteriales bacterium | reverse complement strand
GGTCTTATTGGCAGCCTCAGCTTCTTCAAGGTTCTCAAGCATGAATTTGATGATCTCAGGATCATCAGATACGGTATTGACAATGTCCTGATCGGTCTCGATTCCAAGAGCCCTCATAAGAGTGACGAAATTGATCCTGCCCGATATGGATGGGAATGAAACTTCAAGGATCGATTTCTTGTTTCTCTCAACAACAACAAGGGCGCGATAACCCCTGCGCTGCGAGAATACTTTGGCAACTTCAATATTCTCACCATAGCGTTCTTCCATTTCCACAAGGATCTTATTCGGGGCAAGATCTTCAAGTGTAGTTATGACGCGTTCCGTACCGTTCACTATGAAATATCCACCGGGATCCTGCGGGTCTTCTCCCAGTTCGATCATTTCCTTCTGGGACAATCCCACAAGGTTACACGCTTTTGACCAGATCATTATCGGGAGTAAGCCGATCTCTGCTTCTTTTTCTTCCTTTTCTCCCTCAGGCGTGACGATCGCCATACTCAGGAAAAGCGGTGCAGCGTAAGTAATATTTCGAAGCCGCGCTTCAGTGGGATGGAGTTTATCAACAGCACCATCCGCCTCCCTCACAACAGGGAAACCGACTCTTATCTTTTTGAGTTTGACGTATGTTCCCTCAATTTCAGTTTCAATTATTCTCTGCTCTTCAATGACTTTCTGAAGACCATGGTCCAGGAAATCATTAAAAGAATCTACATGATGTCTAACAATTTTGTCACTTGTAAAATACGCTTTTGATAGTACCCTTCTGTCCAACATATTACCTCGATTTACAGCTCACGCGATTACCATGCGATAATAATAAGCTATACCTGCCGTTTTGCTTTCCCGGGTGATCCGTATTACATCTCCGACTTTTGCTTTTGCTGCCACTACGGTAGGATCTATTATTCGGATTTTAGGCAATTGCTCTCTTTCTACTTTGAATTCGGTTAATACTTTTTCAACTTCATCCTCACTTAATATTTCGTGATTCGGTACCATTCTATGTTTTAGGGGATTGAACTCCCTGCCGGTATTCTCTTTCTCTTTCACACAATTACCTCCCGGGCAGACGGGCTCGGAGGGATTTGAACCCTCGACCATCGGGTTTCTT
>CAJPFH010000116.1 GCA_905339165.1 Flavobacteriales bacterium | reverse complement strand
CGAAAACAATGTAAATGTAATGGGCGGGCAAGCAAATCTGGATTTACAATTTTTACCGAATGGTACGTACCAAATAAATTTTACAACAAATAACTACAAGCACTCATTAAAAGTAGCTGTGCAGAAGTAAGAAAACAAAGTTTACAACTGAAAAAGGGAGAAATATTTCTCCCTTTTTCAGTTGTAGGCGAATCGATTTTTTTAATATTTATTCAAAAATAAAAATTCCGGATTGATTATTCTGTAATTTGTATCCCCTATACATCCCCTTGGTATTAAAGGGCATTTGGATATTTCCGTTTTTATCTATGGCAATTAAGCCTCCTTCTCCACCTTGCTGCTTTAATTTTATATTTATTACTTCGTTGCAAGCCTGCTGAAGAGAATAATTTTTATATTTTATAAGTGCAGCCACATCGTAGGCTACTACATTTCTTATAAAATATTCGCCATGTCCGGTACAAGATACTGCACAAGTAGTATTGTTGGCATAATTGCCTGCGCCAATAATAGGAGAATCTCCCACTCTTCCAAATTTTTTATTAGTCATACCTCCGGTAGAAGTTCCTGCTGCTAAATTTCCATGCTTATCTAAAGCCACGGCTCCCACAGTTCCAAACTTTTCATCTTTAAAAGGCTCTTCGGGGTTAATCATCTCTTCCTTGTCATCGCTATGGTCTAATTGTATTTTTTGAATTTCTTTTATTTTTTGAAACTGTTTCCACCTCATTTCATCAAAAAAGTACGATTCCTCAACGAGTTCAATTCCTTTTTCTTTGGCAAACTCTTCGGCTCCGGTACCCATAAGTAATACATGAGCCGATTTTTCCATTACACACCGTGCAGCTGTAATAGGGTTTTTAATTTTTGTAACAGAGGCTACCGCTCCGGCTTGTAGTGTGCGGCCGTCCATAATGCTTGCGTCCATTTCGTTTTTTCCGGCAGCTGAAAATACCGAGCCTTTTCCGGCATTAAACAAGGGAGAGTTTTCCATTACATTTACAGCCGCTGTAACAGCATCTAGGGCAGAGCCGTTTTTTTCAAGTATGGCATATCCGCTGTCTAAGGCTTCTTGCAATTTTTTAATGTAAAGTGTTTCAAGCTCCTCGTTCATATTTTCGCGAAGTATGGTACCGGCACCTCCGTGTAATACAATTCCGTACTTATGGTTGATGTTCATTGTTTCGTTTTTTTGTGCAACACAAATTCGAATGAATAAAAGTATTAAAATTAGGATTTGATAGTTCATATTTATAATATTTGTATAAGAGTAGGGAGAAATGTTTCGGATACTAAGTTTCGTAAAATATTTTTTTAAAGCAAAAACGGCACATGGGGTGCACTCTCCATTCGTTTTTCATTTAATTCAACACATTTTAAAGAATAATCAATCTTTTTACGCCTTTGAAAATATAGAATCTATTCGAGCAAAACTATTATTAAGTCAAATAGAGATTGAAGTAACCGATTTTGGAGCCGGTTCAAAAAAAAATAAGAAACACAAAAGAAAGATATCAGATATCGCCCGTTACTCGGCAAAACAACCTAAATATGGGCAATTACTTTTTAAAATAGTAAAGGAATATAAATGTAAAAATATATTGGAGTTAGGCACATCGCTTGGTATTTCTACCATGTACATGGCTTCGGTTTCCTCTCAAAACAACCTCTATACCATAGAAGGTTGCCCGAATATAAGCAGAATAGCAGAAATCAATTTTGCTAAAATGAATTTGCAGAATATTCGTCTAATTACGGGAAACTTTGATGATGTTTTACCTTCTGTACTGAAAAAAAATAAATTCGATTTAATTTTTATTGATGGTAACCACAGAGGAAAGTTTCTTTTAGCATATTTTAATATGTGCATTCCTTATCTGCAAGAAAACGCCATCTTTATTATAGATGATATAAACTGGAGTAAGGATATGAACCAAGCCTGGAAAGAAATAATATCTAAAAACGAAGTAACATTAAGTATCGATTTGTTTGAAGTAGGTTTGTGTTTTACTAATAAAGCATTTAGTAAAGAACATTTTGTTCTTAGGTATTAACCCTCCTTTTTTCGTATTTTTGAAAAGTGAACTCCGTTATCGAAATAAAAAATCTGGTTAAAAATTTTCGCCTAGGAAATCAAACCATACATGTTCTTAAATCGCTATCATTAAATATTAATAAAAATGAATTCGTGGCTCTAATGGGTCCATCAGGTTCCGGGAAATCAACTTTAATGAACATCATAGGGTGCTTAGATACACCCACTTCGGGGCAGTATATTTTAAATAGCAAAGAGGTAAGTAAATTAAGTGATAATGAATTAGCTGAAATACGAAACAAGGAAATCGGCTTTATTTTTCAAACATTTAATTTATTACCACGCTCTTCGGCACTTGAAAATGTAGCATTACCATTAGTTTACGCAGGCATTTCAAAAAAAGAAAGAGAAGAAAAAGCTGCATTTGTACTGGAACAAGTGGGTCTTTCGGATAGAATGGAACATAAACCCAACGAGTTATCGGGTGGTCAACGGCAACGAGTGGCTGTAGCAAGAGCATTGGTAAATAACCCTTCAATTATTTTAGCCGATGAACCAACCGGAAATCTCGACACCAAAACATCATACGAGATAATGGCATTATTCGATACCATTCATAAAAGCGGAAACACCATTGTATTAGTAACACACGAAGAAGATATTGCCTTGCACGCTCACCGGGTAATTCGTTTAAGAGATGGAATGGTAGAGAAGGACGAGAAAAATCAGCAAATAACGGTAATGCAATGAAAATTTATACCAAAAAAGGAGATACTGGTAATACCTCGTTAATTGGAGGAACAAGGGTTCCAAAACATCACCAACGCATTGTGGCTTACGGAACAGTTGATGAGTTGAACTCTTGGATAGGGTTATTACGAGATCAAAACATAGAAGTAAACGAAAAAAAAACACTTGTAGAAATTCAAGATAGACTCTTTACCATCGGCTCCCAATTGGCAAACGATACCAATAAAAGTAAAATGAAATTACCTCAGGTTTTAGAAGAAGATATACTTTTTTTGGAAAAAGAAATAGACTTACTTAACGAAACACTGCCCGAAATGAAATCCTTTGTATTACCCGGAGGACACACTGTTGTATCGTACGCCCATGTAGCTCGTTGCGTTTGTCGTAGAGCCGAAAGAGAAGTTTCTTTGTTATCAGTAAACGAAAAAATAAATCCGATTATACTTAAATACTTAAATCGGCTTTCCGATTACTTATTTGTTTTAGCCCGCAAACTATCCGTTTTTTTCGATGTACAAGAAACCCCATGGAAACCTAAAATGTGAAAAACTTTTTTATTAGTTCCTGAAAAACAGTTTTATAGCATCCTTTTTTCTTGTTAAATTCTTTTCTTTTTTATTGGAACAAAAAAAATACTTTTGCGTAGAGTTTTAAAAATTATAAATTACTATGTATTGGACATTAGAATTAGCATCGTACCTAGAAGATGCCCCTTGGCCGGCAACAAAAGATGAGTTGATAGATTTTGCCATCAGAACAGGGGCTCCATTAGAGGTGGTAGAAAACCTTCAGCAAATAGAAGATGAAGGCGAAAACTACGAAAGCATTGATGAGATTTGGCCGGACTACCCCAGTAAAGAAGATTTTTTCTTTAACGAAGACGAGTATTAGAGTGCCTCAAAGCAGGGTACTAAAGAGCGGTTTAAAAAACAAACCGCTCTTTTTTTTATACCCTCTCTCATAACCTATATTTGCCTAACTTTGTGGGCTTAAAAATAATATTATTCACATGTTAGATTTTGTTTCAAAAGTAATTAAGTCGTTTGTTGGCAGTAAGGCCGACCGAGATTTGAAAGAACTTACCCCTTATGTAGAAAAAATTTTAGCCGAATACAATAAACTACAATCACTTACAAATGATGAACTGCGGGCAAAAACCACAGAATTTAAAACAGCAATTAAAAACTTCATTAAAGAAGAGGAAAATAAAATAGCCCAATTGCAAAAAGAGGCTGAAAACACGCATGCTTCCGAACTAGAAAAAATAGATTCTATCTATAAACAAATAGATAAAGCCAATGAAATGATTCTTCAAAAAATAGAAGAAAAATTAGAGGAGATACTACCTCAGGCCTTTGCCGTAGTAAAAGAAACTGCCCGCAGATTTAAAGAAAATAAAACCATAGAAGTTACAGCTACCCAATTAGACCGAGATTTAGCCGCCACCAAATCAAATGTAATAATACAAGGCGAAAAAGCCATTCATCATAATACATGGATAGCCGCAGGAAACGAAGTAACATGGGATATGTTACACTATGATGTGCAAATGATTGGCGGAGCGGTAATACACAAAGGAAAAATTGCCGAAATGGCAACAGGCGAAGGAAAAACCTTAGTAGCCACATTGCCCGTTTACCTTAATGCACTTGCCGGAAAAGGAGTACATGTAGTTACGGTTAACGATTACTTAGCAAAACGCGATAGCGAATGGATGGGCCCTTTATTTGAATTTCATGGATTAACCATAGACTGCATTGATAAACACGAACCCAATTCTCCTAATAGAAGAAAAGCCTATTTAGCCGATATTACCTACGGAACAAACAATGAATTTGGTTTCGATTATCTGCGAGATAATATGGCACGTGAAACAGAAGATTTAGTTCAGCGAAAACATCATTTTGCCATTGTAGATGAAGTCGATTCCGTACTTATCGATGATGCCCGTACCCCCCTTATCATTTCCGGCCCCACACCTAAAGGCGATAAACACGAGTTTTATGAAACGAAACCCAGAGTAGAAAAATTAGTAAACGCACAAAGAAAATACGTAAACACCGTTTTGGCCGATGCTAAAAAACTGTTGCAACACGATGCAAATAATAAAATATCAAAAGAAAACGAAGAAAAAGGAGGACTTGCTCTTTTAAGAGCATACAGAGGTTTACCTAAAAATACAGCACTCATTAAGTTTCTGAGCGAACCCGGCATAAAACAAATTCTGCTAAAAACAGAAAATCATTATATGCAAGATCAGTCTAAAGAAATGCATAAAGTTGATGCCGAACTCTATTTTACTATCGATGAAAAAAATAATTCGATAGAACTTACAGACAAAGGCATTGATTTAATGACCGAAAATAGTGATGACCCCCATTTTTTTGTAATACCCGATATCGGTTCAGAACTAGTCAATCTCGAAAAACAAAATATTTCCGACCAAGAATTGCTGATAAAAAAAGATAAGCTCATTCAAGATTACTCCGTTAAAGCTGAAAGAATCCATACCGTAAACCAATTACTAAAAGCCTACACCCTTTTTGAAAAAGATGTAGAATATGTAATTATGGACGGAAAAATTAAAATTGTAGATGAGCAAACCGGTAGAATTATGGAAGGCAGAAGATATTCTGACGGCCTTCATCAAGCCATAGAAGCTAAAGAAAATGTAAAAGTAGAAGCAGCTACGCAAACCTATGCTACCATTACTCTGCAAAACTACTTTAGAATGTACCACAAGTTAGCAGGTATGACAGGTACTGCCGAAACAGAGGCCGGTGAATTTTGGGATATCTACAAATTAGATGTAGTCGTAATACCTACCAACAAACCCATTACCCGAAAAGATAGCGAAGACATGGTTTATAAAACCAGAAGAGAAAAATACAAAGCTGTAATTGATGAGATAGAGAAACTCGTTAAAGAGGGTCGCCCCGTTTTAGTAGGAACCACCTCTGTTGAAATTTCAGAGCAACTGAGCCGAACCCTAAAAATGAAAAACATAAAGCATAACGTGCTGAATGCAAAGTTGCACCAAAAAGAAGCCGACATTGTGGCCGAAGCCGGAAAGCAAAGTGCAGTAACCATTGCAACCAATATGGCCGGACGAGGTACCGACATTAAACTGGGCGAAGGAGTAAAAGAAAAGGGAGGTCTTGCCATTATAGGAACCGAAAGACACGAATCTCGAAGAGTAGACAGGCAGTTGAGAGGAAGAGCAGGAAGACAGGGAGACCCAGGGTCCTCGCAATTTTTTGTATCGCTCGAAGACGAATTAATGCGGTTATTTGGCTCCGAACGTATAGCCAAACTCATGGACAGAATGGGCCTCGAAGAAGGAGAAGTAATTCAACATTCTATGATTACACGCTCCATAGAACGTGCTCAAAAAAAGGTAGAAGAAAATAACTTTGGCATTCGAAAAAGACTTCTAGAGTACGATGATGTAATGAACTCGCAACGTACCGTTATTTACGACCGAAGAAAACACGCACTCTTTGGAGATCGTTTAGATTTAGATATTGCCAACATGTTGATGGATATGTGCGAATCTCTGATAAATGAATACAGAGAACAAAAAAACTTTACAGAATTTAAATTAGAACTCATTCGCGTATTTTCTATCGATACGCCAGTTTCCGAAGAGCAGTTTTTTGAAATGCCAACCAACGAATTGGCCGAATTACTCTACGAAAATGCAATGAAACACTACGATTTAAAAAAGGAAAGCATTTCAAAAACCTCCTTTCCCGTAATAAAAGATGTGTTTGAAAATCAAGGAGCACAATTTCAAAATATAGTAGTACCCTTTACTGATGGCATTAAAACCATTCAAATTGTTTGCAACCTGCAAAAGGCCTACGAAACAAACGGATTAGAAGTCTTTAAATCATTTGAAAAAGGAGCCGCCTTAGCCATGATAGACAATTACTGGAAGGAACACCTACGTGAAATGGACGACTTAAAACAATCGGTTCAAGGTGCTGTTTATGAACAAAAAGACCCTTTGCTAATCTACAAATTTGAAGCTTTTGAGTTATTTAAATTATTGTTGGGTAAAGTAAACAGAGATATTATTACATTTTTAATGAAAGGGAATTTACCCAATAATGAAAATTCTCCTCAAACATTAAAACAAGCCCCACAAAGACCAACTTCTCAGCCAAAATTACAAACATCGAGAGCCGATTCAGGTATTGGTAATTCCGCCTCCCCACTTCATGGAGGTCAGCCGCAACAACAAGTACAAAAAACAGCTCCCATCAGAGTAGAAAAGAAAGTAGGCAGAAACGACCCCTGTCCATGTGGTAGCGGTAAAAAGTATAAACAATGCCACGGTAAAGGAGAAGAATAATTTTTTTTAAATATGTTAAGCGAATATTAATTTTATGTAACTTGGCAACAAGTTCTTACGTAAAGTTTATCGCCTATGAAAAAAATATACTTTCTGCTCGTATTCATCGAGTCTTTGTTCTTTTGTAACAACGCAAATTCTGCCAATTTAGGATGGACGCAAAGAGCCAACTTTGGAGGAGTTGGTCGACACCGTTGCATCGCATTTACTATAGGAAATAGAGGATACCTAGGTACAGGGCACTACAATGCCCAAGGTCAGGTACTATTTAAAGATATTTGGGAATACGACCCTGCCTCTAACTCATGGACACAAAAAGCAGATTATGCCGGAGGAAAAAGTTACCATAATGTAGGTTTTAGTATTGGAAATAAAGGCTACGTAGGCACCGGAAGAGACAGTACATTTGCTAATACCGCAGAGTTTTTTGAATACGACCAGTTAACTAATACTTGGACAAAAAAAGCCAATTTTCTAGGAGGCCCCATGAGGGGAGGCGTTGCTTTTGTAATTGGAAATTACGGATATGTAGGAACCGGTTTAACAAATAGCGGATACACAAGTGCTTTTTACAGATACGACCCTGTTAATAATCAATGGACAGCCATAGCACCTATGCCAACAGGCGGTAGAATTTCGGCCGTAGGTTTTGCCATAGGAAATAAAGGGTATGTAGGTACAGGATATATTACAGGATTTGGCTCTTCAAACGATTTTTGGGAATATGACCCCGCTCTCAACAGTTGGACTCAAAAAACCAATGTAGGTGGATATGCCCAACGCATGGAGGCTGCAGGATTTGCCCTAAACGGAAAAGGGTATCTTGGCACAGGCGATAATTATTCCAGTGGTACCAATTACGGAGATTTTTGGGAATATAATCCACTAACAAATAGTTGGGTGCAAATTGCCGATTTTGGTGGTTTACCTCGCAGATACCTGACATGTCTAGTAATTGGAAATAAAGGATACGCAGGAACCGGAACCAATGGAACCAACTTTTCCGATTTTTGGGAGTACAGCGAGTTGCTTTCTACCGATGAATTAAGCAATTCTCTTAACGAAATTAAAGTTTATCCTTTACCGGCCTCAACCGAAACCACCTTTGATTTAGGAAATATATCTGATTTATATAAGTACGATTTCTCCTTAACTATATATTCTTCAAACGGAAGTGTGGTTCGCACAATCAATGAAATATCTTCGAATTTGGTAACGATTAACAGAGATTATCTTCCTTCAGGAATGTATTTCTACTGCTTAAATAGTAAAAGATACAATACCTCAAAAACAGGCAAACTAATTTGGGAATAATTATGATGAAAAAATTATCTATTTCTTACCTCTTTATATTTTTTGCTACCTCTTTATACTCCCAAAATAACGACTGGATAAAAAAAACTCCCTTTGGCGGAGGAAAAAGAGAAAGAGCAGTAGCTTTTGCAATTGGCAATAGAGGATACATTGGTACCGGACAAGATTCTTCGAACATCTTAAATAAAGATTTGTGGGAATATGATTCTGCCGATGATATTTGGACACAAAAAGCAAACTTCCCCGGTGTAGCCAGAAGAAATGCCGTAGGTTTTGCAGTTGCCAATAAAGGGTACATAGGGTTGGGAATAAATCACCCCGATGCATTTTTAGGCACAAGGCAAAGCGATATGTGGGAGTACAATCCGCAAACCAATACATGGCTCCAAAAGGCTAATTTTCCTGGTAATTCGGGTACAGGTATCTATTATGCTACGGCATTTGTAATAAATAATTTAGCATACGTTTGTGGCGGTAAAAACGGACCAAGTACATATTCAAATCAACTTTGGTCTTTTAACCCGGCTATCAACCAATGGGTTTACGTAAGTGCTTTTCCGGGTATAAAAATGGAAAGGTACGGATTAATAGGCGTTGGAATAAACGGCAAAGCATACATTGGTCTTGGGGCAAACGAAGATAATTATCAAAACGATTGGTGGGAGTTCGACCCCCAAACCAACACATGGACAAAAAAACTAGACTTTCCGGGCTCTGCCCGAATGGGTTGCATAGGCTTTGAACTAAACGGAAGAGCATATATAGGTTTAGGTATTGACGGAGGATATAAAGATGATTTCTACGAATATAATCCCCAAACAAATAAATGGTTTATTAAAAAGAATTATGATGGTGGAGGTAGGCGGGGAGCTGTAAGTTTTGTAATAGATAAATTCGGATACGTGGGAACAGGAAAAAGCGAAACAGGAACCAAACAAAATTTTTATCAGTATTGGCCGGGTTCTCCTAACGATGTGAACGAATACCATCAGGAACTTTCTGTTTCAGTATTTCCAAACCCTGCTTCTGAAAACTTTACTGTTTCAATAAAAAATAATTCAATAAAATACACAATCCAACTATTAAATACAAACGGAGAAGTTGTACACTCTACCATAAACATTGGTGGAAATACGGAAATTAACAGAGAAAATTTAGCTCCTGGAGTTTACTTTATCAAATTATTACCCGAAGAAAATACCGTCCAAAAAGATGTAATCACAAAAAAAATTATCATTCTTTAATCCCGTTTTTAAAATGAAAAAAAATCTATCTTTTATAACTGTCTTGTTTCTTGGAATTAATGTGCTACTCTCTCAAACCAACGTGTGGATAAAAAGAGATACGGTAAACGGTGGCCCCAAAACCGGATGCGTGGCCTTTTTCATCAATGGTATAGGATATTTAGGAACCGGCTATGATTATAATACTTACAAAAGAACTTTTTACAGATACCAAATCAATAATAACGATTGGGATAAAATTGAAAGCATAGGAGGCGAAACAGGAGCCGGATTAAACAGAAACAATTCCGTAGCATTTGTAATAAACAATAAAGGATACGTGGGAACAGGGCAGGGCGATATGTTGTATATGGATGATTTTTGGGAGTACGACCCCGTAACAAAAGTGTGGACACAAAAAGCATCTTTTGGAGGTACTCCTCGAAGATCGGCAATTGGTTTTGCCATTAACGGAAAAGGCTATTTGGGCACAGGTCAAGATGCCACCGGATTAAAGAAAGATATGTGGGAATACAATCCGCTTACCAATGTATGGACACAAAAAAATGATTTCGGAGGAACTGCCAGAAAACAAGCGGTGGCTATTGCCATGGGAGGAATGGCTTGGGCCGGCACCGGAGATGATGGAGTTTTGAAAAACGATTGGTGGCAGTACAATCCGGCAAATGATTCATGGACACAAAAAAATAATTTCGGAGGCACTCCTCGTTCCGGAGCCATTGCTGCAAATATGGGCTATCAAGGCTTTGTTGGTTTAGGATACGATAATACCTTCTCCTACCAAAAAGATTTTTGGGAATACAAAATTTCGAACGATACGTGGACAAAACGATTAGATTTTCAAGGTTCCGCAAGAGCTAGTGCTGCAGCTTTCGGTTCGTGGACCAGCATTTATGTGGGTACTGGATACGATGGTTTACCAACCGAAGATTTTTATGAATACCTGCCTGTTTTAAACACCGAAGATTATTCCTTATTTAAAGTTTCTTCTTACAGCTATCCTAATCCGGTTTCAAAAGATAATATTTTTACCATTCATGTAAAAGGGCATCTAGAGAATTGTAAAGCATTAGCGTATTCATTAGAAGGTAAAGAAATATCCCTATCTATTACTCAACAACAAATAGTAAATGGTAATACAACCTTAACTCTTGCTCTTAATAACGAAGTGAGAGAAGGGTATTATTTTTACAATATTATGTCTTCAAATGCATACGTTTCTTCCGGAAAATTTATTGTTTCAGACTAAATGAAAATGGCAAATTATATATTTTTTTTTACTCTTTCAGTAGTATTATTAAGTTGCACTGAAAATGAGGTGAAAGAAACTATAGAAACCAATGCTACTGAAGCAAAAAATATTCAACCATCTGATTCAGTATTAGATTTAAGTAAAATTTCTCCGCAATACAGCGTAGAAGTATTTAATGCAAACGAAAACGAGTTTGGTTACGATATTCTTGTAAATGGAATGAAATATATTCATCAGCCGCATATTCCTGCTATTGAGGGAATGGAAGGTTTTAAATCGAAAAAAGATGCCGAAAAAACAGCCGCATTAATGATTGAGAAAATAAAAAATAACATAATACCTCCCACTATCAGTAAGGCAGAACTAGATAGCTTGGGGGTATTAATATATATTAAAAAGTAATATATTCCTTAATTTATCCGGCCCACCCCTCTCGGTCTAAACTTCTAAATTGAATAGCTTCGGCAAGGTGCCGAGTTTCTATGTGTTCGCATTTATCTAAATCGGCAATGGTACGGGCCACCTTTAAAATTCTATCGTAAGCTCTGGCCGAAAGTCCAAGTTTTTCCATCGCTGTTTTCAGTAAAGTTTGTCCGGCATCATTTATTGTACAAAGTTCCCGAATTTGTTTAGAAGACATTTGGGCATTGCAATACACCCCGTTACTTGCATTATATCTCTGCTCTTGTATTTGTCTTGCAGCAATAACACGTTCCCTTATATTCGCACTTTTTTCTGAAGTTCGTTTTGCCGAGAGTTCATTAAAAGAAACAGGAGTAACTTCAACGTGTAAATCAATTCGGTCTAATAAGGGCCCCGAAATTTTATTCAAATATTTTTGCACCACTCCGGGAGAACAAACACATTCTTTTTCCGGATGATTATAATATCCGCATGGACAAGGATTCATAGAAGCTACGAGCATAAAGCTAGCAGGATATTCTACCGAAAACTTTGCTCTTGATATGGTAATTTTTCTTTCTTCCAAAGGTTGGCGAAGCACTTCTAACACTGTGCGTTTAAATTCAGGCAATTCATCAAGAAAGAGTACCCCATTATGTGCCAATGAAATTTCACCAGGTTGAGGAAATCCACCACCACCTACTAATGCTAAATCACTAATGGTATGATGAGGAGAACGAAAAGGCCGAAGGGTAACTAAGCCGGAATCTTTGGCTAGCTTACCACCTACCGAATGAATTTTAGTAGTTTCAAGAGCTTCGTGAAGAGTTAAAGGTGGAAGAATAGTGGGAATTCTTTTGGCAAGCATTGTTTTTCCGGCTCCGGGTGGACCTATCATAATTACATTGTGTCCACCGGCAGCCGCAATTTCCAAGGCACGTTTTATATTTTCTTGCCCTTTTACATCGGCAAAATCGGCTTCTGATTTATTTAAATTTTCGAAAAACTCTTCTCGTGTGTTTACTTTAATTTTTTCCGGTAAATTTTTATTATCAAAAAAATCGGCTACCTCAGAAATAGTTTGAACTCCGTAAACGTCAAGATCTGATACAATAGCTGCTTCTCGGGCATTTTGTTTAGGCAGAATAAGTCCTTTAAAACCTTCCTTTTGAGCCTGAATGGCAATGGGTAAAGCTCCTTTTATGGGCAAAATACTTCCGTCTAATGAAAGCTCGCCCATTATAACATATTGGTGTAAATATTCCGGATTTACTTGTTCGGTTGCAGCAAGAATAGCTAATGCAATGGGTAAATCATAAGCCGAGCCTTCTTTCTTAATATCGGCCGGAGCCATATTTACCACAATTTTTTTAGCCGGCATTTTAAAATGGTTGTTTTTTAATGCGGCTTCTATGCGTTGCTGACTTTCTTTTACTGCATTATCCGGTAACCCTACTAGAAAAAACTTAATGCCATTATCAACATTAACTTCTATGGTAATAGTTATTGCATTAATTCCATAAACAGCACTACCGAAAGTTTTTACCAGCATAAAAATTACTGTTTAAAACCTTGTTCTATAAAAGCAATAAGGCAATGAATTACTTTGATGTGTATTTCCTGAGCTCGGTCGGCATAATTGCTTTTAGGTGCTCGAATTTCTACGTGTGCCAAAGAAGCTAATTTCCCTCCTTCTTTACCCGTTAAAGCTACTACTTTTAACCCTTTTTGTATAGCCGCTTCGACTGCTTTTATACAATTCATAGAATTTCCGCTGGTGCTAATTACTAATAGAGTATCGTTTTTATTACCTATCGATTCTATGAATCTTGAAAAAACGAAATCAAAGCCATAGTCGTTAGCTACACATGTTATATGAGAGGGGTCTGAAATAGCCACAGCCGGAATAGAATTTCGGTTGTTTCGAAATTTTCCGGTAAGTTCTTCTGCAAAATGCATGGCATCGCACATAGAACCTCCATTACCGCAAGAAATTATTTTTCCACCATTTTGTAATGATTCTAACATTATTTTTCCTGCTTCTTCTATTAATCCCAATGAATGAGGAGCATTTATAAACTCATTTAAAATTTGGTTTGATTCTTGCAAATGGCTTTTTATGATGTTGTTATCCATACAATCTAATTCATGTTTGGGTTTGAAATTACAAAAATATGTAAGTAAAATACCAATAAAAGAAAAAACATTAAAACATTTTAATATTTTTATATCCTCTTAAAAAGACGCAGAATGAAAAAAGCCATTACACTATTTGCCTGTATTATTCTTTTCGGTGCACTTTATGCCCAACAAAATAATGAGAATGAGGAAGAAATACCCGCTACATGTTACCAAAAATATGCATCAGTGTTTGAAAAACGGGGTGCATTTCCTGTAGAAAATGGTACACACGATGATGTAATTATTACCTTCAGGAAAGGTAGTTCGGCCGATTGTTTTTTAGGCAAAGTTACCGTTAAAGAAGGCTCTATAGATATTACTGATATCTATATAAAATTTGAGGACAACACGTACGAAAAAGTTGAAAGAAAATATAAATACATAGACGAAAAAATAAATATTGTAAATGGAATTTCTAAAACGATAGTGTGTTACGATGATGAACTGATAAATGTGATGTTTACAAAGAAAATTAAACCCAAAAAGAAAAACTATGCCCGGGCCAAAGAACCGGATTTCGATTTATAATTAACATACATTGAGAACCTTTTTAGTTATACTATTTGCCTTCTTGTTTTTTTCAGCTGACGCTCAGTTGAATTACACTCCCTCTAAAACATTTGTAATGTACTTAAACAAAAATAAATTACATTACGATGGAATTATGATTCATAATTTATCAAACGATACAATAAAATTAAAATGGAGTTTAGTATCTATTGATACCATTCCAGGATCTTATTTCGATTTTTGTGCATCGGGCGATTGTTATTTAGGAATACCCGCTACAGGCTCTTTTCCAAATATGAATCCCTTAGATTCGGGTTGGGCCAAAATGCATTTTTGGACGGGCAACATAACCGGAACCTGCAAAGCTGTTTTATATGTATACGAACTTGGGAATTCCGAAAATGGCGATACGCTTACCTATTATTTGCACGTAACGGAACCCAATACAGTAGCCGAAGCCAAAACTTCTGTTGTGTTTAGTGTATATCCTAATCCTGCTAATAACAACATTTGTATACGTATGCCAGCCGAAACAATATACCGTTATTACGTATACGACATAACGGGTAAGGAAGTAATCTCTGAGAAAGGAAAAGGCAATTGCAATGTGCCACTCGGCACATTGGTAAATGGCTTGTATGTTTTATCGGTTAAAGATAGCTCCGGAAAGGTTCAAACTAAAAAATTCCGGGTAGAACGATAACACTTTACCCAATCAATTTTATATATTCTTCTTCGCTTATTATTTTAATTCCCAGTTGTTCTGCTTTTTCTTTTTTGCTGGGCCCCATGTTTTCTCCGGCTATTAAATAATTTGTTTTGGCAGAAATCGAACCCACAACTTTTCCCCCATTTTTTTCTATATTATCTTTCAGTTCATCTCTAGTAAAAGTTGAAAAAACACCGGAAACAACAAACGATAAACCCGATAGTTTAGAAGAGGAGCTACTCATTTGTTCTGCAGAAAGAGAGAACTGAAGCCCATATGAAATTAAACGATTCAAAAGAGTATTATTCCTCTCTTGAGCAAAATAGTGTTGAATACTTTCGGCAATTTTTTCGCCTATTTCCTCAGCTTGGATTAATTCTGTGTGGGTGGCATTCCGAATGGCATTGATATTCTTAAAATGTCGGGCTAATTTTTTTGCAACGGTTTCGCCTACATATCTTATACCTAAAGCAAATAGAACTCTTTCGAACGGAATTTTTTTTGAATTTTCGATTGCATACAACAGATTCGAAACCGATTTTTCTGCCATTCGTTCTAAGGATAGAAGTTGTTCTTTTTTTAAATCATAAATATCGGCTATGTTTCTAATTAGTCCGGTATTAAAAAATAACTCAACCGTTTCCTCTCCAAGTCCTTCAATGTCCATTGCTTTTCGAGAAGTAAAGTGTGTTATTTTTCCTTTTAGTTGTGGAGGGCATCCCCACTCATTAGGGCAGTAGTGTAGGGCTTCTCCTTCTTTTCGAATGAGTGGAGTTTGGCATTCAGGGCAGTTTTCTGCGTATCTAAAAGGAGTAGAATATTCGGAGCGTTTGCTTAAATCTACGCCTGTAATTTTAGGAATAATTTCTCCGCCTTTTTCTATAAAAACAAGGTCTCCAATACGCACATCTAATTTTTCAATTTGATCGGCATTATGCAGAGATGCTCGTTTTACAGTAGTGCCGGCAAGTTGTACCGGAGTGAGGTTAGCAACTGGAGTTACAGCCCCGGTACGGCCCACCTGAAAAGAAATAGATTCTAACCTTGTTTTTGCCTGCTCGGCTTTAAATTTGTAGGCAATGGCCCACCTGGGCGATTTTGCAGTGTAGCCTAATGTTTCTTGCTGGGGTATGTGGTTTACTTTAATCACAACTCCGTCAATATCAAAGGGAAGTTCAAAGCGTTTTATATTCCAAAAGTCGATAAAGCTAAAAATTTCATCAAGTGTACTGCACTTTTGTATAAATCGTTTTTCCGGATTGGGCGTGCGAAATCCCCATTTTTTTGCCATTAGCATCATATCGAAATGTGAATTTTCAGAAATAGAATCCGAAATAAAATAGTACATAAAGGCTTCTAGTTTTCTAGAAGCTACTATGGCAGAATTTTGCATTTTTAAAGTTCCCGATGCAGTGTTTCTAGGATTTGCAAAGGGAGGTTCTCCAATTTCTTCCCTTTCTTTATTAATGCTTTCGAACGATTTTCTTGGGAGATAAATTTCTCCTCTTGCAATAATTTTTGAAGGATATTCATTTCCCCTCAGTTTAATAGGAACAGATGAAATGGTTTTTACGTTTGCTGTGATATCATCGCCTTTTTCCCCATCACCACGTGTAACAGCACTTGTTAAATTTCCGTTTTCGTAAGTTATACTAATGGCCACACCATCGTATTTTAATTCGCAGGTAAATTCAATTTTTTCGTCTGTAATTGTTTTGTGTATGCGGTTAATAAAATCGGCTACTTCTTCTCGGCTATAGCTGTTTGCGAGTGAAAACATAGGGTATTCGTGTTTAACCACTGCAAAATTTTTGGTAATATCTCCGCCAATGCGTTGGGTAGGCGATTCGGGTTGCAGAAATTGAGGATATTGTTCTTCTAGTTTTTTTAATTCTTCCAACAACATATCAAATTCGTAGTCGCTTACGGAAGGTTGAGAAAGTACATAATACTTGTAATTGTGCTCGTTTAATTCGTTTACGAGTTCGGAAATTCTTTTTTGAGCAAGTTCTGGAGTCATTTCTAGTAGATACAGTTTATAAAATCATTTCGTAATTTTAAAGAATAATTTTAAACCATGAAACATTTTTTTTTATTGATTTTAGTGTATCCTTTGGTTGCGTTTTCTCAAAAACAGGAAAAGATATATATCATTTCAAAAGATAGTATTATTATTACGGCTCATAACTATTACTTCAGCGATGCTGCTCCTGTTATTGTGTTGTGTCATCAGGCGGGTTACAATAAATTGGAATACCAAACCATAGCTCCCCGATTAAATAAAATGGGATTTAACTGCATTGCCATAGACCAACGTTCGGGTGGAGTATTCGGGAATAAACCCAATGAAACAAATAATGTTGCTTTGAGAAAAGGGTTGCCTACTCACTTTTTAGATGCGAAACAGGATATAGAGGCGGCTGTAGAATATGCCATAGAAAAATATAAAAAACCTGTAATAATAATGGGTAGTTCTTATTCGGCTTCTCTAGCTATGGTAATTGGTTGCGAGCATAAAGATATGTTGGCCGTAGTGGCATTTAGTCCGGGTGAATATTTTGGTGATAAATTAAATGTAGCCAAGCAAATTAAAAATTGTACGTTGCCGATGTTTCTTGCAGGGTCTAAAGATGAAGGCAAGGCGATTGAGGAACTTTATACCAAGTTAAAAAGCAAGGATAAAGTACTATTTATTCCTGTAGGGCACGAAGGCCGGCATGGAGCCAGTGCTCTTTGGAACGATAACGAAAATGCCTCCGAATATTGGAAAATTCTAGAAGATTTTTTATTTCGGTATAAATAGATTGATTTTACAATTGTTCGGGTAGCGTGTGTGTACGGTTTTTGTTTTGTTCTTTTAGCCAGTTGTAAAGCGGACTAAAGTATTCTACCATAGGTTTGGCACTCATATCGGAGCCTATATTTTGCTTTAGGTGTTCTTTCCAGTTAACGGTAGCCCCCGGAGTCATTATCTTTTTAAAAAAGTTTCCAACTTCTTTGTTGCCGTAATAATTGGTTGCATATGGAGGTTGTTTAAGAATGTGATTGGAAATATAAACGTGAAACTGAAATAGTAAAATATTAGACAAGGCATAATCGTAATATTGTGCAGCATCATCGTTGATATGTGTTTTGGTAGCAGCATCGCAATATTCTTCGCCTCTTTCGGAGGGAGGTACTATACCCTGATATTTTTTTACCAGTTCCCACCATTTTTTGTTAAACTCGTTGGCAGGCAAATTATTTGAATAGAGATGATATTCAAATTCGGTCATTACTCCTGCACTCCACGGAATTAATACAACAAAATCTAAGGCTTCTTTGAGCATAATTTTCATACTGTCAACTTTTACATTGGCAGGAAGCAGGCCTCTGTCAATCAAAAAGGGTTTTTGAAGAGCAGCTAATCCGATTAAACTTCCCATGGCTTCGTGGTAAGCTCTGTTGGCACCCGCTCTTAATATAATAGGAACCTCTGGGTTTGAGTAGGATATATAATAGTAGATATGTCCTAATTCGTGTAGGGTAGTTCCCCACCAGCGGGTGTTTGGTTCAACACTCATTAGCGAACGCACATCTTTATCATTGTCCATGTGCCATGCCGAAGCATGGTTATTTTTTTTGTAATTGGCATTAGGTGGTAGGGGATACAAGCTGGATTTTTCGTAAAAGGAGGAGGGTAATTTTTCAAACCCCAAACTCACATAAAAATCTTCTGCTTGTTCTACAATCCATTTTTCCGATTTTGTTTTTAATGCTTCATCTACATTAAAACCTTCTACTTCCACCATGTCGGCCCATTCCTGCCCCCATCGGTTAGGGAGCCAGTGTGCGGGCAAATAATCGGGTACTTTTTGGTTGTATTTTTTTGCCAGTTCATATCTTGCCCAAGTGTGAAGTTCTCGGTAGAGTGGCCATAATTCTGTAATCATATTTTTGCAAGTAGTCATCATTTCATCGGCATTCATTTCATATTCGGAAACCTGATAATGAAAGTAATCGGAATACCCGAGAGGCTGAACGCTTTTATTTCGTAGAGTGCGTAATTTTTCCAAACCGTTTTTTAATTCTTTTCCTACTTCTTTGCTGGCATTCCATGCATTCAGTCGCTCAGTTAAGTTAGCAGAAGAAGCAAGAATATTATCTATATCGTTTGTGGTAATCTCTTTTCCATTTAACGTGTAGGTGTAGCCATATAATTTTTTAGTTTGCTCTGTATTCGCTTTTATACGCTCTTTAATTATATCTGCAGCAATTTCTGGGCTTCCGCCTGCCATGTAGAGTATTACCTCCAGTTGCTTAACTTGTAGTGGAGAAAGTTTTTCTTTTTTTAGGAGATATTCTTTTGCTTTATCAATATTTTTTTTACTTCCCGTAAACTTACTCATCGCTTCGCTGGCCTCTTCAGAAATTTTGGAAGTAATAGTATCTCCTTCTATTATTTTTGTATTCAGCGTCCATTCAGCCTCTGAGGAGGTCGTAAGCAATTTCTGAAATTCAGCATTGTAATCGTTCAGAAATAGTTGAACTTCTGTTTCAAAGGCATGGTTTGCATTTTCTTGTTCTGTTTTGTTTCCGCAAGAATAAATTACAGATAGAATTAGAAAAGTACAGAAAGAGGTGTAAAGGGGAAGTTTCATAAATTATTTTTTTAGTTAAACAGTGGTTAAAAGTATAAAATTAAATGAAGAATAAAAAGCATTACTTTTACAGGCATGGAAAATAAAGTAAGAAGTTGGATTCTTTTCATTGCTGTTGCTTCCATTATTTTTTCGTGTTCAAAAAAACCATATTACTACTATAAACTTGCTATTGAGCACGAAAACAACGCTCGCTACAACCAAGCTGTTTTAAATTATACAAAAGCAATTAACTTATCGCCTTATGCAAAACATTTATACTTAAGAAGAGGAAATGCGTATAAACAGGCAGGAGATATGGTAAGAGCCATTGAAGATTTTACAAAAGTAATTGTGTTAGATAAAAATGATACACTAGCCTATTTTTTAAGAGCACAAACAAAAGCAGAAAGAGAAGATTATAAAGAAGCACTGAAAGATTTTGACCGAGCAATTTTATTAGACGATAGCAACGCAGTTTTTTTTGATGCACGAGGTTCTTGTTATTTAAAATTAAAAAATACAGAAAAGGCATTATCTGATTATAATGCAGCTATTGCCATAGATTCGTTATCGGCAAGTTATTTTTACAATAGGGCTATTTGTTTCGATGAAATGCAAGAGTATATTGAATCTGAAAAAAATTACAGTTTTGCCATTGCAATAGATTCTACCATTTCCGAATATTATTTTAACAGAGCATTTGCCAGATATAATTTAGGAAATTACAATTCTTCAATTAAAGATTATACCCAATCGCTCACTTTCAATCCAAACGATGTAGATGTTTATTTTAACAGAGCATACGCTTACTATAAAAGCGGAATGAAAAACGAAGCTTGCGAAGATTGGAGCAAAGCGTGTACATTGGGCGATAAAGAAGCATGTAAAAATTCAAACACGTTGTGTAAATAATTTTTTAAGAGAGATGAATAAAATGAAAAACGAAACTTTTTTTTTCAAAAACAGTTTAAGCAGAAAAATGATTTTATAAAAAAATAAAATACATTTGTGAAAAATAAAATGTTAATAAATGTGTTAATTAGATTTTATCAAAAAAAAAATTAATAATAAATTACATTTTATTTTTGATTAGAATTTAAAACCGGGATAACCTCAACCGGATAGATGAGGTTAAAAAAACAAAAATTGCCATGGCAAAAAAAGCAACTGCAAAAAAACCTGCTGCAAAGAAACCTGCAGCAAAAAAAGCCGCTCCTAAAAAAGCTGCAAAAAAACCTGCTGCAAAAAAACCTGCTGCAAAAAAAGCTGCTCCTAAAAAAGCTGCAAAAAAACCTGCTGCAAAGAAAGCTGCTCCTAAAAAAGCCGCTAAACCTGCTGCAAAGAAAGCTGCTAAGAAAAAATAAGAATTTTATTCTTATTGAAAAAAAGAGGCCGAGTTGCCTCTTTTTTTTTATCATGCTGCATAGAGAATAATTGACCAATAAAGAAGATGAAATCGGAAATACGATGAAATTTAATTTTTTTTCTACCTTACTCCTTTTATTATGGAGTTTAAAATTATTCTCTCAAAAAGATTCCATTTCTTATAATAAAAACGAAACATTTAATAATAGAACCATTGCGTCATTAGATAGCATTAAAAAAAACTGGCTATATTTATCAAACAATGTTTCCTCGAATTATAATCCAAATGTTGTCATAAAATCTTCTGCGTACTACCTTCATCATCTCAATCAGTTAAACCTTCCGTTTCCGCTAATTGTTAATGACCGAGTATTATATTTTATTAATTTATTGGTTAATGAAAATCATTCAACGACAAGTTATATTGTTGAGTTAAGTGAAAAATACGCGGGAACGATAGAGAAGACTTTAAAGAAAAAAAATTTACCCATTGAACTGAAGTATTTACCAACAGTTCTTTCATCAAACAATAACTTATTCGTATCTGCAAGCGGTTCTGTTGGATTATGGCAACTTTTATATCCTCAGGCACGATTGTATAAACTAAATGTGTCTTCAATAATTGATGAAAGAAAAGATATAAAAAAATCAAGCGAAGCAGCAACCACTTATTTAAAAGATTTGTACGAATTATATAACGACTGGCCTATGGCCATAACAGCATACTCTTGCAGCCCCGCTATTTTAAACAAAGCAATACGAAGGGCTGGTGGTAAAATGAATCTTGAAAATATATACTCATATTTACCATCAGATTCTCGCGACACATACTATGCATTCATGGCTTCATTGTACGTGCATAATTATAAAGAAGAATGTAAAATTAAAATTATCAAAATTGAATTTCCGGCAAAAACAGATTCCCTTGTAATAGAACGAAACCTCTCTTTAAAAGCCATTGCCATAAAGATGAATATACCGTTAAATAAACTTCAGTTTCTTAATCCAATATATAGAGCCGATATGATTCCTACTCAACATATATTGTACCTTCCTTTAGGTACTATTTCTTTTTTTAATTCTATAAAAGACAGTATTTATGTGTATCAAGATTCTACATTATATAAACCTATACCTATTGTGGTTGAAAATAGCAATAAATTAAATTCTGCAAACGAGAATTTAAAAAACTCTGCTTCTGAAAATTCAGATGAAAAGGTGTATTATAAAGTCAAATCGGGCGATAATTTAGGGTATATTGCAACATTATACAACGTAAAGGTAAGCGATATTCAGCGGTGGAATAGTATTAGTGGAACAAGAATTAATGTTGGTCAAAGTTTAGTAGTTTATGTTCCAAAGTCGAAAGCCAATACATATAAGCATGTAAACGAGATGTCAATCTATCAGAAAGAAAAAATAATAGAAAAGAATACATCATCTGAAGAGGAAATCGAAATATTACCCGATGAAAGCAAATGGCATCTATATATCGTTAAATCCGGTGATAATTTATTCAATATAGCCAAAAAATATCCTGGAGTTTCTGCCGAAAAAATTATGGAAATAAACAACATTACGGAAGATATACAACCTGGTCAAAAACTAAAAATTAAGCGCAAGTGATGAAACCCATTCATTCTTTTTTATTTTTTATTTATACCGCTTTTTTTCTTTTTCTGTTTTCTATTTCCTTTCCTAAGGAAGGAATACGTTTTACTAAACATTTCAAATTGGAATTCCCTTCATTAGCCGAATTTTTGGAGGTTTCTGAAAGTGCTGGAAAAACAGAATTTGAAAAGAATAATGTTGTTAAGAATTTATCTAAAACAGATTCTTTAAGAATAGCATTTGTTGCAGATTCCATCCAAAAGGCTAATTTAAATTTACAGTATCCTGAAAATAATAAGAAGATACTATATGCCGTTTTCAAAGAAATGGAAAAAGCCTCAGCAAGTGGTAATACATTTAGAATTATGCACTATGGCGATTCGCAGATTGAAGGAGACAGAATCACTGCGTTTGTAAGAAATAAACTTCAGCAAAAATTTGGTGGAACAGGAGCCGGATTATTTTCCGTTATTGAAATAGCACCCCGCATAGCTGTTAAAGTAGAAAATAGTGAAAATTGGTTGCGTTACCCCGGTTTCGGAAAAAAAGATACTTCTGTAAAACATAATCACTACGGAGCACTTATGTCGTTTTGTAGATTTAAACCACTTACAAATCTCGACACCTTGTTTAAGGTAGCCGATATAACTATTCATAAATCAAAAGCGGCATACGGAAACGCCCGAAATTATTCGAAGGGAAAACTATTTTATGGTTTTAATACACAACCTGTTAAACTCGAAATAAGTGCCGATGGAAATACTGTGAGTACACATGTGTTGCAACCTATCGACAATATTAGTAGTATAGAGTTTACATTAGCCTCCACTCCCGAGCAACTTACATTGCATTTTAGCGGAAAAGACAGCCCTAATATTTACGGAATATCATTAGAGGGGAATAAAGGCATAATTATGGATAATGTTGGAATGAGAGGGGCTTCCGGCACTGATTTTTCTAAGCAAAACCCCAAAACATTAAAAGCGATGTACGATAAACTTAATGTGAAATTATTAATTCTTCAATATGGAGGAAATGTGATGCCGTACATAAAAGATGAAGCCGGAGCTGAGAATTATGGAAAGTGGTTCGAGTCTCAACTTTATTTTTTGAAAAAACAAATACCTGGTATTGCATTTATAGTAATAGGCCCTAGCGACATGTCGGTTAAAGAAAAAGACAAATACGTAACTTACCCTCATTTAGAAACAGTGCGAGATGCATTAAAAAAAGCAACCTTTAATGCGGGAGGAGTTTACTGGGATATGTACGAAGCAATGGGTGGAAAAAATTCTATGCCCAAGTGGGTAGATGCAACCCCTCCTTTAGCAGCACCTGATTACACTCACTTTTCGCCTAGCGGCACTACAAAAATTTCCGAAATGTTTTATGATGCTTTTTTAAAAGACTACGAAACATTTAAGCAAACTACTAATGCTCCATAAATGAAGATGCAAACATATATACTGGTTTGTTTTTTATTTGCAGAGAGCTTACTGTGGGCTCAAGATGTTCCGTTTCCAGCCGAAAATAAAACTTTCGTAAATTATAATGAAAATAAAATATATTTTCCAGGTGACTCACTTGCATTTAGAGGTTTCCATAAAAAAATAGATTCACTGCTTATATATGGAAAAGGAAAAATAAAT
This sequence comes from Flavobacteriales bacterium, assembly GCA_905339165.1. GTDB lineage: Bacteria > Bacteroidota > Bacteroidia > Flavobacteriales_E > Vicingaceae > BCD5. The sequence goes on along the minus strand of CAJPFH010000116.1, from coordinate 28,155 downwards.
ATTGTGCATATTGGTGGATCGCATGTACAGGCCGATATTTGGTCGGATAGAATTAGAACAAATTTTTATAATTACTTCCCCGGTTCTAATGGTGGACGTGGATTTATATTTCCTTTTCGAGTGGCCAAAACAAATAATCCCTACTATTTTTATCCGGAGTACACAGGTAATTGGGAAAGTTGCCGAAATGTTGAAACTAAAAAAAACTGCTTGCTCGGACTATCAGGAATTTCGATTACTACAGCCGATACATTAAGCACTGTTAAAATTAAGTTTAGAGGAGTAAGTACACCATTATATGAATTTGACAGAGTAAAGGTTTTTCATGCCTTCGATAGTACCCGTTTAGATTTGTGCCTACAACTGCCAGACTCGCTATTTACTTTTGAACAGTTTCCTGATTTAGGATACTCCGAATTTATTATTTTTAAAAGATTAGACTCTCTGCAGCTAAAATTTGAAAAAACAGATACCTCACAAAAGTCGTTTACCTTGTTTGGAATTACCCTAGAAAATAATGATTCAGGGATTTCTCTTCATGCCATAGGAGTGAACGGAGCCAGTGTGCCTTCGTATTTGCGTTGCGAATTATTTACTCCACATTTATCGGTTCTAAAACCCGATTTAGTAATACTGTCTATTGGTATCAATGATGCATATGAGCCAGGTTTCGATCCTGCAGTTTATGAAAAAAATTATGATTCTTTAGTGGCCAACATAAAATTAGCATCACCTAATACGGCTATACTTTTTACTACCAATAATGATAGCTATTATAAAAAAAGATACCCCAACAGAAATGCCGAATTGGTGAGGCAAACTATGTTTTTGTTAGCAAAAAAATACAATGCGGGGGTGTGGGATATGTTTTCGCTTATGGGCGGACTGGGTTCGGTTAAAATTTGGCAAAAGCTAGGATTAGCAAAAATAGATAAGGTTCACTTTACAAAAGAAGGCTATGAGCTAATGGGTGATTTACTTTTTAATGCATTAATTAAATCTTACGATGCACATTTGGGAAATTTTAATACAGTGGAGTAGCTGGTTTTTTAGCGAAGAAAATATTAAAAATATTCTTGTTTATAACGAGAACTCCCCTATGATTTTTACCCGATTTTATTTTTGGGTATTTTTTACCTTATCCCTTTTACTTTACAATGTTATATATAAACAAATAGCTCTTAGAAATACGTATTTGTTTCTTCTAAGTCTTTTTTTCTACTACAAAACAAGCGGATTGTTTATTGCCATTTTATTATTTTCTACTTTTTCAGATTATCTTCTCGGATTACTTATTTTTTACTCTAAAAAGAAGAACATTAAATTGTTGTTTGTAGTTACAAGTGTGGTTATTAATTTATTTGTACTATTCTTTTTTAAATACGCCTACTTTTTTACATCCTCCTACAATGAGATGTTTGAAACGCACCATAAAATATTTAATGTTTTTGCCTATTGGGCAAACGAAGCCACCGGAAGCCACTATGCCGTAGATCAGATATTACTTCCGGTGGGCATTTCATTTTTTACATTTCAAACTATTAGCTACAGTGTAGATGTATACCGTGAAAAAATATTACCTGTAAAGAATATTTTAGATTTTGGATTTTATGTTTCATTTTTCCCCCAACTAGTGGCAGGGCCCATTGTGCGAGCTTCGGAATTTATTCCGCAACTATATAAACCTTATCACTTAACAAAAGTTCAGTTTGGTTTTGCAGTTTATATGATTTTAAAGGGCCTCATAAAAAAGATGGTAATAGGAGATTATATTGCCGTAAATTTTATTGATCGAATTTTTCAAAATCCTTCCATGTATACCGGTTTTGAAAATATGATGGCATTATTTGGATATTCACTTCAGGTTTACACCGATTTTTCCGGTTATACTGACATTGCTATAGGAGTGGCATTATTGCTTGGTTTTGAATTGCCCACCAATTTTAATTCGCCTTATAAAGCAAAAAATGTAGGAGAATTTTGGAAACGTTGGCATATCTCTCTTTCCGGTTGGTTAAAAGATTATTTATATATTCCGCTGGGGGGAAATAAAAAAGGCTCTTGGGCTTCGTACATATGCATATCTGTTATTGCTGTTATTGTGGTTATGCTTGCCAAAAAATGGTGGGTGGGAGTGCTGTTACTTATAATTGCTATACTTATGATTGCAATCGCTCTGTTTTCGGCCAATACCAGAAAACAAATTAATACGAATATTAATTTAATGATTACCATGTTGCTGGGTGGTTTGTGGCATGGTGCCAGCTGGCAGTTTGTTATTTGGGGCGGATTAAATGGATTAGGGCTAATTGCAAATAAAGCATGGAAAAAAATTAGCCCGTACGAGAAAGTGAACCACTGGGCGGTAAACACCTGGAAAATTTTAATTACGTTCACGTTTATCACTTTTACGCGAATTTGGTTTAGAGCCGAAACCATGGAAACCACTCAGCAAATTCTACAACAAATAAGTGGAAATTTTAAGGCCTCGCTAATTTTTACCGTATTGGAAAGTTATAAGATGGTTTTTTTTGCTATGTTGATTGGATTTGTAGTTCATTGGCTTCCGGATAAATTAAAGGAAAACATTAAAATCAAATTTGCTTCTCAGCATATACTGGTTCAGGTATTGGCTATGTGTATTACGGTCTTTTTTATTTTTCAAACTCTTTCAGCCGATATTCAACCCTTCATTTATTTCCAGTTTTAGAAATTAAATAATCCCGTAAAGTGAGCCTCCTTGTTTGCTTAATTGACTTGTTTTATTTTCAATCTCTTCATCTAATTTAAGAGGGGGGGCATGGTGGGGTTTAATCCTTGCATCTATAATCAGATTACCAAGACAACCCCAGTGTTTGTTTTTATAAAAACTTTTTACACCGTAAATATCGTGTGATGGATTACTTCTGGTAAAAGTTACCCATAAGAAATTGTTTAGTGAGTAGGATACAAATTCTGCATCGTTGCAGAGAACCAACAGAGGGAAATTTAGACAAGATACATTTTCTAAAAATTGAAGCAAATCCTTTATTTCGCTTTCCACATTTGTCTGCAGGGTATACTCAGGTGCAGAAATGGCAACAACTCCGGGCATAACCAATTTACATTGATTAAATAGGGCGGGCAAGGTGTTGAATACGGAAAGATCGGAACCCAACGTTCTTTTTACTTTTCCGGCAGCTGCCAATATAAGTTTAGAACCTTGGTTTAGCTTTTCGCTGCTGTAATCTAAGGTATCAATAGTGGTGTTTGTAAGGAAGTGTAAATCTTCGCTCCAATCTATTCTTTCTAAAATGTGTTTAAAAAAGGCTTCAATGTTTTTTGTGTTCAATGTTGGATTATCTTCTTTTGCGGCAATAAATAAATACTTGGCTAAAGAAAGTTGGCCTGTTCCCAAAATGTGGTTTGCAATGGTTAATATTTCGGCAGGTTTTATTTCTTTTAGATAGGGAGTGTATCTTTCGCTTCCAATAACCAGTAGTAACGGATGAACACCAGCTGCATCAACCGCATGCACTTCGTGTAATCCAGGAATTTCTTTTTGAATGGCACGACCTGTAAGTTGATGAATCAGTTTTCCGAAAAATGTATCTTCCTGTGGTGGTCTTCCAACTATAGTAAAAGGCCAAATGGCATTTTTCTTTGCATATACTTTGTAAACGCGTAATACAGGAAAGTTGTGGGTTAAACTATAATAGCCCAAATGATCGCCAAAAGGTCCCTCTGGTTTTACTTCATTGGGGTAAACTTCTCCTGTAATTACAAAATCGGCATCGCAGGAAATGGTATATCCATCTTTTAAGGCATAACGAAATCTGCGATTGGCAAGTATGCCGGCAAACATAATTTCGCTTATTCCCTCTGGTAGAGGCATTACGGCCGCCAATGTGTGTGCGGGAGGGCCACCTACAAAGATGCTAACTTTTAGAGGTGCGTTTTTTGAATTTGCTTTTTGTTGATGTATTCCGATACCTCGGTGTAGTTGATAATGCAGGCCTATTTCTTTGTTGGGAATATAATTATTTCCGCTTAGTTGTATGCGGTACATTCCTAAATTAGAATGAAGAATTCCTGGGTTTTCGATATCTTCGGAATATACTTGAGGTAGTGTAATAAAAGCACCCCCATCTTGTTTCCAAGATTTTATTTGAGGTAAATCGGAAATGGAAATTTCTTCGAATTGGGCAGAAGAAAAAGAAACTTTTTTGGGCAACGATTTTAGTAAACTTAGAAAAACTGAAAAATTTTTGAACGGATATTTTAATGCCTTAATGGGATTGTTTTTAACTTCAATTACGTGCTGTACTTTTTGGTACGTGTGCCTGAAAATAAATTGGCACCTTTCTTCTGTTCCAAAAAGATTAGAAACCGCTTTGTACTTACATCCTTTAATATTTTCGAAAAGAATGGCCTGTCCTTTTTTTGAAAATACGCGTAAATGAATAGAGGCCATTTCTAGAGAAGGAGAAACTTCTTCTTTTACGCGAATAAGGTGTCCGTTTTTTTCTAAATCGGAAAGACAATGAGCTAGGTTTTTATACTTCATAGAAGGAATGTACTCAACAAAAGTAGATGAAAAAATTAACTTTCTTTAGTTAAGCAAAGTTTCATAGAATCATTATATTTAATTTCGTTGCTATCCAGCATCCACTGTATTACCTTGCTCACTTTTGTTTCTTTGTAATCGGTTATTTTTATTGATAGTTCCTGAAGGCTTAAGGGATTAATACATAACAATGATAAAATATCGTTTCGGTATTTTTCAAATTCGAACTCGCTTAGTTCCAATTTGTTTTTTTCAATACATACATCACAAATTTTACATCTTTTTTCTTGTGTTTCGCCAAAATATTCAAGTAATAACAGGCTTCTACAAAGTGTGGAGCTTTCTGCATAATTAATAACTGAGTACATTCTGTCTTCAACGGTTTGCTTTAGGAAGTGGTAGTTTTCTTTTTTAATAACAATGTTTTTAGCATCTATTCGGTCTTGAAGGTAAGTAATAACCGGTAAATTGCTTTGTTCTTCGTATTTCAGTACGTTTTGGTTTTGCAAAAATTGGAAATATGTTTTAAGTTCGGAAAGTTGAATTTTTAGTCTTTTTGCCAAGTCATATTCATTGATTGGAACAAATCCGCTAAATAAACCTCCATAAGTTCTCAAGAGTAATTTTAAAATGGGCTCGTATTTTATATGAGCTACCTGAAATTTATAGAGTTCTTCTTTTCCAATGCAAAGGTATATTCTTGAAGGGTGATATACAGCATCGGAAATACTTAGATAGGTTTCTTTTTCTAAGAACCGAAGTGCGTATTTCAATGAAAAAGGTTTTATTTTATAGCGTTTTATAAATTCAATATGGTCGAAGAAAAAAGATTGTTCTTTTCCGTTGTGCAGAGCAATTTGGAAGAAGTTTCCTAAGGCCTGATAAATGGTTTTAATTTCATCAATGGGGGGAAACGCATTTTTAACTTTTTCTATTAAGTCGAGTTGATCGGCTTTTTCGTAAAGAAGTATTGCATACGATTTATTTTCGTCTCTACCTGCCCGCCCGGCCTCCTGAAAATAGGCTTCGAGCGAATCGGGTAATTCTAAATGTACAACAAACCGAACATCGGGTTTGTCTATGCCCATGCCAAAGGCGTTGGTTGCTACAATAATGCGGGTTTTATTATTAATCCAGTTTTCTTGCTTGGCGTTTCGGGTTGGGTGGTCAAGACCGGCATGGTAAAAATCGGAAGACAAATTATTTTTATTCAGGTATTCAGCAATTTCTTGTGTTCGTTTTCGGCTACGCATATACACTATTCCGCTGCCCTGCACATTCGTACAAATTTTTAAGAGGCGGGCCAGCTTGTTTTCTTCTTTCAAAACAATGTAGGCAATATTGGGTCTTGAAAAACTTTTTTGCAGAACATTTTTCTTTTTAAAAAGCAATTTTTCCTGAATATCTTCTACAACCTTAGGTGTGGCTGTGGCCGTAAGGGCAAGTATGGGCGTGTGTGGCAGTATGTTGCGTAGTTGTGCAATTTTAAGATACGATGGCCTAAAATCGTAACCCCATTGAGAGATACAATGAGCCTCATCAACGGCAATCATAGATACCCTCATTAAGGGTAGTCTTTGTTTGAAATATTCCGTTTCTAACCGTTCTGGGGAGAGGTATAAAAATTTGTAATTCCCGAAAATACAATTGTCGTATGCAATTTCAATTTCGGTTCTATTCATTCCGGAATATGCGGCCACGGCTTTAATTCCTTTTTTTTTCAGGTTTTCTACCTGATCTTTCATTAAGGCAATAAGTGGAGAAACTACAATACATACTCCTTCGCTGGCTATGGCTGGCACCTGAAAGCAAATAGATTTTCCGCCACCGGTAGGAAGCAAAGCCAATGTGTCGTTTTGGTTTAATACAGATAATATAATTTCCTCTTGAAGCGAACGAAATTTTTTGAATCCCCAGTATTTGTATAAAATTTCGTATATGGTATTGCTTAGCATAGGTTCAACAATCTACTAAACAACAAAGGAACGCCTTAAACTAGTTTTTCTGTTGGGTATCTGATTTGTCTTCGCCACCTTTATATAAAACAGCAAAAATAAAGAGAAGAATAGCTGTAGAAACAAAGAGAACCAACAGTGTGGTAAGCGTTTTGGTTAATACGTGTTTTATTTCTATAATATCCCATATAGATAAAACAGAAAGAATGGTAAAAAATAAAACTAAAAAAGATAAAAAAACGGAAATGGCTTTTCGAATACTCATGATGAATTAGTTTAGCTTCAAATTTACAAAATAGAAACGAGAGAAATGGTAATTTATTATGAGTTGATTAATGTCTTTAACACTTCTGTTTTATTTACTTCAGAAAAGGTGTGGTTTGCTGTTACAACAAATCGGTCGGCAAGTTCTACACACAGTTCTGGTTCATGAGATGAAAAAAAGATGGTTTTATTTTCTTTCAAGCAAAGAGTTTTTAACAGGTTGATTATTTCTCTTCGTGCAATAAAATCGAGGTGAGAGGTGGGCTCGTCTAATATAATTAATGGGGTATTTTGAGCGATGGCTCGTGCAATAAATACTTTTTGTTTTTCACCATCGCTTAATTCGTTAAAGAATCTATCAGAAAATTGGCTTAGGCCACATTGAAAAAGGGCAGAATGAATAATAGTTAAATCAGATTCTGATAGCGAAGTAAAAAGATCTAGATAGGGATATCTGCCAAAGGCCACCAATTCTTTAACGGAAATATTTTGGGGCGATAGGGGGGTGCTTTCCAGATAACTTATTAGCCTGGCTCTTGTTGCCGGATTTGATTTGTAAATGTTTACTCCCGAAACCAATATCTCGCCTTTAGTTGGTTTTAAAAACCCCGAGATAGTATTTAATAAGGTTGATTTTCCGCTGCCATTACGACCAAGTAATGCCGTTAAGGTAGATTCCTTTAGCGTAAGCGAGCCGTTTTCTAATACCTTTTGTTGCTTGTACGAAACGTCAATATTTTTTATTTCTAAAATAGTATGCATGCCTAAATGGTTTTAGAAATATCTTTCTTTCCAAGTAGTAACCATAAAATTACGGGTATTCCAATAAGTGCTGTTATGGCATTGATGGGTAGCGAAACCGAAGTAATAAAATAGTGGGCCATTAAATCGGCAGCAAGTAGTGTGCAACTACCTATTAAAACAGAAAACAGAATTAAAAGTTTATGATGATTGGTTCTAAAAATGATGCGTACAATATGAGGAACCATAATGCCAATGAAACCAATGGGGCCACAGAAAGCGGTAATTGATGCAGCTAAAATTCCGGAAAATAAGATAATTAAAATGCGACTTAGCAAAATATTGACACCTACCGAGCGAGCGTACTTTTCGCCCATCAATAAGGCATTCAGTTGTTTTGAAAGTAAAAAGGAACCTATCAGTGTGAGGGGGCATATAATATAGAGCAGTTTAATATCAGTCATTTCTAATTGGTCTAAACTAGCTAAGGTCCATAATACAAAAGTTTTTACTGCTAAAGCAGAAGCATGTAACTGAATAATATTTACAACTGCATTGGCAATACTACCAATGAGTACACCTGCAATTAAAAGCGTCATTACATCTTTTACTTTGAGTGAAATAAAAAATACAATAGAAAATACCAGTAATGCCCCAAGCATAGCCGAAGCAACTAATGATAAGCCGTTGGGTACAAAGGTAAATCCGATACCAACAGAACCCAATGTAATTAATGCAACTCCCAATCCCGCCCCGGAACTTATGCCTAGAATGTACGGACTGGCTAGTGGATTTCTAAACAGAACCTGCATTAATAACCCGCTAACTGATAGAGAAGCTCCTGCTATTATTGCCCCGAGTGCACGTGGCAATCTTGATTGTAAAATAATAGTATTCCAAACTTCGTTTTGATGTTCATTGTTGGTTAACACCGAGAATACGTTTTGGGCAGGAATATAAACACTACCGAGCATAAGTTCACAGGAAAGAAGTATTATTAATAAAATTAAAAATAGGCCTGTAACAATATATTTTTTGCTAGTTCTCAATGGAGTTTTTTGAAGTAGTATAAACTATCGTTTATAGTTGGGTAAAAAATATGAATTAAATCTTTTAGAATTATTTCAGGGTGAACAGTGCCGCTTTCCCAATAGTCGTTACCTCCTAATGGAGTAAGGCGGCAAGTGTTATTAAATACATATTTGTTTTTAAAAGCTTTGAAAGAAGTAGCACGGGGTTCAAATTGTTTTATCTCGGCAAGTGAATTGGCCATATCAGGATTTAACCATACATCGAACAGAGTTGCATTTTGATAGATTTGTTCTAAAGGAAAAGGGGTTCCGGAAGTTTCTGTATTTTTTATCCACGTATAATCGGCTCCGGCATCTTTCATAAGGCTGGCCATAAAAGAGTTTCCTCCTGGAACATACCATGTTCCGTTGTACGGAAGGCCATTAATAACAGAGGGTTTTATTTTGTTTTGGATGTTACTTATTGAATCTTTTAAGGAGATGTATTGATTTTTTACATTATCAAAAAAAACATTCGCATCTTCTAAGCAGTCAAAAAAGCAGGAAAAAAATTTAATCCATTCCGCTTTTCCCAAAGGTGTGTTTTCCATGTATTCTCCAACGAGTACCACTTTTATCCCTAATTGTTGGAGTTTTGAAAGGTAAGTTAATGATTTTTGGTCTACCCCAAAAGCAAAAACTACATCGGGTTTCAGTGAAACAATCTTTTCGTAATCAAAATGACCTTCGCTACCAATATCTATAATATTTCCAGTTTCAATTTTTTTTAAGATTTCGGGATGATAGATATATTGCTTTCCAGATATTCCTTTTATATATTCTGTTTTATTAAGTGCATCTATAAACCCAATGTGTGTGGCCGATAGGCAAATGACTTTTTTTACAGGAATAGGAATATGATAGGGAAGGGTCTTAAAGGAATCTCTATGGAGGAAATATTCATATATATTATTATTTCCTTTAAAGGAAGTTGTAACAGATAGTTTATAGCTGTTTGTGTTTTGTACAATTGAAAAACATTTTGAGTAGGATAAAAAAACGGTATCGAATGAGTTGTTGCTTTTTGTTGTTTTTGTTTCGGAATTGTTGTTACACGATATAAGAAGGCAAACAAACCATAAAAATAGAAAGTATCTCATAATGCAATATTAACACAAATAAGCAAATGTTATATAATGAATTTATGCCAAAAAGATGAACCGATAGCTAATTAAAACTTTTTAATTGATTTGAATAAAATACCCATTCGGGAGTATTTACAATGGTGGTAATTTCAGAAACACTGTACCATGGACTTAAGTTTGTGTTAGTAGGGTTTTTTAAGATATGGATTTCTTGTGCCGGCATATAACTTTGAGCTAAAAGAAAAATTTTTTCGTTTTGCTTGTTTATAGCAACATCCATTACTATAACGGCATGTCCGGGATGCCCTCCTTTAATAAAAACATCACCGGGCAATATGTCTTTTAGTGGTTTTGGTTTTAGTTCTTTTTCTAGAGAGGCCGTTCCTGCATAATTAAAAACCATATTCAAATATTGTTTAAAAACGAAATACGTATTTCCGGGCTGAGCACTAAGATGCCAAGATGCTTTATTGCCGGTAATTTTTGGACGATAACCTTGTACCCATTTAGAGTAAGTGCATTCGAAACCGTTTGTAAAGTTGAATTTAATTTCGTTGTATTTTTTTTGAGAGTATAAATATTCGGCTCGAAGTCGCATAACAGCATCGGCACATTGCTGTAAATCTTTTGTGCCTACATCAATATCTAAAATGGCATACTGTGCAGATTGGTTTACTTTTTCTTTTCCATTGTACAGCAACACTTTTCCTCCAATTGATTTTGCCGGAAAAAAACGTAGCCACTGTGAGAATGAATTTTCCGAAACGGTTATTTTCTCATAATCATTTGGCATTTTAATGCTGTTTTGAAGAGCCGTAAGGGGTTTATATTCTGTTTTCCAGCAGTACCAAGATATGGGAATATTTTGTAAAGGTATAAAGGCTGTACTGTAAAAAAGACAAAATGAAGTAAGAACAAGAAGAATCTTTTTTGTTCTATTTAGTTTCATCTATTTAACAGAAATGTTTACCAAATAGGAACCGGTATTGGCTGCATTGTAAACGGTTTCGTAAATAGAAATATACAGCTGTCCGGAAGTTTTTACCGACCCTGTAAATTTATCACCGGCTTTCATTACCTGTCCATTTTCTCCAATTTTAAAAACTACGTTTCCGTATATGGGGTAATTGGAGGCTGTAGAATCATATCCATAATCATCGTATCCTTCTTCTGTGGTGCTTGAACCTACAACTTTACCGTTAGGCTTATATTTGTTCCCCGAAAGGCTGGCAAAGGTAACCTCTCCAGTGGCAGTGATATTTAAAATCTGTCCAGCCTTTACGTTTAAATTGGTTTTAAGCCAACCTCCGGCATTGTTAGCACTAATGTGTTTTGAAGCGAGGAGTTTAAACGATTTTTGTCCTTCCGAATCGTTGGAGTATATGACATCTACTTTTTCTATTTTAGATTTAGGTATTGTTAACGTGCCATATTCTGTTTTAAGTTCAATATCTTTAAATTCGTATTTGCCACCAATGGTGTATAAGTAGTCTATGCTCACAACATCATCGGAAGATGCATTTTCATTGATGCCATGCGATGCCTTTAAGCTAGAAAGAGCAGATTCTACAGTATAATCTGAATATTCTGTAGGTTGGTTAGCGGGTGAGAACATAAAATCATCCATAATTGGAATTGCACCAATAGGCATTTGTATCAGTTCTTCGTAAGCTTTTCTTCTCATGTCTTCCGATGAATTGGCAAGTTGCTTACACAGATTTTTTATTTTATCTGTATTGGCTTTATCGGCATCTATTCCTACTGTAATGGAAGAAACATTTTTAATGGGGATATCAAGTTTTCCGTATAGGGTAACGATTAAAACAGAATTTATTTTCTGAGTGGTGCCTGTAATGATGTTGCCATCTCGCAGGGTTAGGGTTAAGTCTAATCTTCCTTTTGACTGAGAAAATGCAATGTTTGCAATAATCAGAAGCAGTGAGTTTAAAATTATTTTTTTCATTTGTATAAGGTTTATTGAGTTTCTGTTTTCCAAAGGGCTTCGGTTATGTTATACCCATTTTTGGTGTAAAAAACGCCTCCCCATTTGTAGTAAATTTTTTGATAGACATCAACCCTATCGCCTTTTACAACGTAGCGTTTTAAAATGAGGGCATTTCCTTCTTCAACGGTTTCTTCGGAAACGCCTTCGGGAAATTTACCTTTTAACTCGCTGTTGGGAATTTTTGCTTCGCCTACATAATAAATAGGTTTGTAATTGGTAATTTTTTCGTTAGAAGATGCGGTTAGGTTTCTGTTAAACTCTTCATAATCTACCTGTATTTTATTTAGCTCATTTACCTTGTTCATGTAGCTCTTATTTTTTTGCTGATGTACTTGCTGTATTTGCTCAGCCAATTCTTCTATTTCTCTGCTTTTCTTGGTACGCTTGGTTTGTTCTTCGTTAGTTTTTTGTTGGGCAATATTTTCTTGTTCTTGTTGAAATTTTTGCAGATACGAGATATTGCTTTTCATGTATGTTTCTGCTTTTGCTGTTTGTGTTTTTTCAATTTCTGCAGCTAGTAGTAATTGTTCGTTATAAGATAAGTTTCTTTGTTTTTCAGAATAGTTTATCCTGTCTTCTTCTTCTTGGGCTACAGTTTCTTGGTATTTTTTTAGTGCTTCAAAATTTTGTTTATGATAGTTATTGGCTAATTGCTGTTGTTGTGTTATTTCTTTTTCCAATTGAATGGAATAGGCCGCTTGTTCTTCTCTTCTAGTGTTAGCGTTTTTTATTCGAATGGTTTCGGTTTCTGATAAGTTATTTTTTTTGTTTTCTAATAAGGCAATGTTGTCTTTATTTCTTTCACTTCTTTTTTTGTTTTCTGTTGTTATTTCGTTGTAAAGGGTTATGTTTTCCTCTTTTTTAATTTGTCGTTTTTCTTCGGCATCATTTATTAAAAGCATCTCTTGCGTGTAGTAGGCTTCTTGTTCTTCTTTTAATTTCTCAAAATTGCTCATGTGCATTTTCGATTTTTTTTCTTCTAATGCTTTTAAAGATTGGGCAAGTTCTATGAGTAATTCTTCGTTCGATGTTCGTTTTTGCGAAGAAATTTTTACCCAGTTTTCAGCAGTTTGTTCTATTTCTTTTTGCTCTTCATAGAATTGTTGCGTATTTTCTATTCTTCTATTGTCGTTTTGTTGGTTGTTTTTTTGGATTTCATTAAAAAGAAACATTTGGTATTCGTATTCGGCTGTACGTTTTTGATTGTTTTGGCGTATTTTTCTCTCGTTTTCTGCGGCTTGTTCTTTTTCGTAATCCTTCATTGCTTCGTAATTATTCTTATGCCATTCATTCTGTTCTTTTTGTTTTAAACGAATATCCGATGCCAAATCGTCTAAGTCTTTGATAGCTTCTCTTCTCTTTTTATCCGAGGTAGATTGAAGGTTATTTTCTTGTTGCTCTAGTTCTTTTTTTGTTTGATAGACGATTTCTGCATTTTCAAGATTTTCTTTGGCTCTTTGTTTATTGTATTCTTCTATATCTTTTTCAAGCTCGTTTTGGTCGTTGTATTTGTCGGATCTGATTTTTTGAGAAAGAGCGATGCGTTCTTGCTCCGTTTCTTCCAGTTCTCTGGTGTTTTCTTCGAGCCATTTGTTTTTCTCATCGTAATTTTTTCTCCATATCTCTTCAAACATTTTGTCTAGTTGTTTTTCTTTTTCATCGGTAACGGTTACTCTGTTAGTGTTATTTTTAACGGTTACCTGGTTTTTGTTTTTTTCGAGTATCTGTGCTATTTCTGTTATTTTATCTTTTGGATATTGTTCGTTAGGTTTGAGGGCGATAGCTTTTTCGTAGTTTTCTTTGGCGTTGTTGTATGAAGAAAGCATCATTCCTCTGTCACCTCTTTCTATATATTCGTTGTATTTTTTTTCTTTTTCTGCTGCCTGCAGTTCATTGTCTTTTTGTTTTCTAAGTTCTTCGAGTGCGGCATCAATATCTTTTAATCTTTGTAGTGCGTAGGGTTCGTAAGGAATAATACCTAGGGCTTCGTTAAATTTTTTCTTGGATTCCTCGTATTTGGTTTCTGAAAATAGGTTATCGGCTATTTTTACCATTTCATCAAACTGTTCTTTCCTTTTTTGATTGGCTACTTCCTGTTCTTGTTTTTGCTTTTCTTTTAGGGCTAACTCGGCTAAAATTTTGTCTATTTCTTTTATTTGTTGAATGGGGTAAATTTCTTTTTCTTTGAGTTTAGAGGCGGTTTCGTATTTTAATTTGGCTTCTTGGTATTGTGATGATTTAAAAAGATTATCGGCAGCCTGAAGTAGTTCAAGATACTCTAATTCGGTTTGTTTGTTTTTGTCTTGGGTTAATTTTATTTCGGATAATATATTTTCTATTTCTTTTATTCTTTGCGGAGGGAATGTTTCGTTTGGCTTTAAGGCATTAGCCTTAGTAAGAAAATTGATGGCTTCGTTGTATTCTTTAACAGTTACCGATATTTCGGCTTTAGAAAGAAATTCTTTGTATTGAGCATCGATTTGTTTTTGTTTTTCGACTAGCAATTTTTCGTCTTCAATTTTTTGTTGTTTTTCTTTTATCAGGCGTTCAATTTCCAGCAGTTGTTGTTTAGGGTATTTTTCATTGGGCATTACCACGGAAGCCATTTGATAATTTTCTTTGGCTTTTGCAAAATCTTCAGCATTTAGGTCGTTATCGGCTTTTGCAATCAGAGCATCATAGTATTCTTTTTTCTTTCGTTCAGCTTCAGCCGCTAGTTGTTCTTCTTCTGATTTTTGCTTTAGCAGTTCGTTTATTTTGTTTATTCGGTCTTTAGGGTAGGCTTCTTCAGGAAATATTTGTAAGGCTTCTTCGTATTTGGTTTTAGCAGAATTATAGTCTTCTAGTTTAAAAGATTTATCGGCTTGCATTACTATTTCGTCATAGGTTTCTTTTTGTTTTTTCAATTGTTGTTGCTTAAGTTTTATTTGTTCTTGTTCGTTTGCCAATTGTGCCAGTATATCTTCTATTTCTTTTATTTTTTGTTTTGGGTAGGTTTCTTCCGGTTTAAGGTTTAATGCTTCTTTGTATCGCATAGAAGCTATTTCGTATTCTTTGGCAGCCAATCGGCCATCGGCCTGTTTAATTATTTCGGCATATTTGGCTTCATTCTTCTTTTTTGCATCTTCTTGCATGGCCAATTCAGAAATAAGACGCTCTATTTCTTTAATTTTTTCTTTTGGATATTTTTCGTTTGGTTTTATTTCGCTTGCTTTTTCGTAGTAGGGTTTAGCTTCCTTATATTTTTGAGTATTAAATTCTTCATCGGCTTTTGCAATAGCAGCATTATACTCTTCATTTTTTTTATTAATGGAGGCTATTATCTTTTCTATGCTCTCCAATTGGTCTTTTGGATATTTTTCGTTTGGTTTAAGAGAAAGGGCTTTGGAGTAATTTTCTTTAGCTACTTCGTAGTTTTCTATTCTAAGAGCTTGGTCGGCTTTGGCAACGGCTTCTTTGTAGTTGATTTCACGGTTAGCCTCTTCGGATATTATTTTATCAATTTCTTCTATTTGTTTACGGGGATACTCTTCTTTCGATTTTAGAGCAGTAGCTTTTTGATATTCTTTTTTAGACTCTATGTAATTTTTTTTTGCGAGTAAATCGTCTGCTTTTTGAATAGAAGCCTTGTAATCTGCCTCAATTTGCGATGCATTGGCCAAAAGTATTTTTGCTTCATTTATTTTGGTTTGCGGATATTTTTCGCCTTCCTTTATTTTTAATGCGGTTTCATAAAAAGAAATGGCTTCTTGGTAGTTTGTATTGTCAAAGGCTTTATCTCCATTGGCAATGGCTTCCTTGTAGTTTTTTTCGGTTTCACCTTGTTTGGCTAAAAGGGCATCTATTTCGTTAATTTTCTTTTTGGGATATTCTTGGCTGGGTTTAATAGTTGACGCCTTTTGATACAAAGATTTTGCATTGGAGTAATCTTTTAGGTTGAAGAGTTGATCGGCCTTAGTAATCGCATCGTTGTATTCTTTTTCAATTTTTGTGGCATTGGCCATCAAATTGTCTATTTCTGAAATTTTAGTTTGGGGGTACTTTTCCGAAGGTTTTATGGCGATAGCCTCCTTGTAGGCACTTAATGCTTCGGGGTATTTTTCTTCGTTAAATGCTTTGTCAGCTTTGGCAATAGCATCGAGGTATTTTTTGTCTTTATCGGCATTGCCGGCTAAGATGCTTTCAATTTCGGCTATTTTCTTGGGCGGATAATCTTCGGTTGGTTTTAGTTTAGCAGCGTTATTAAAATGCGATTTTGCTTCTTCGTAAGCTTTCTGTGAAAACGCTTTATTTCCGGCATCTATAGCTGCTTTGTATTCGGCTTCTCGTTTTTTGCGTTCTGCTTCTTGGGCTTTCATTCGTTCCTCAAATTCTTTCATTAAGCGGTCTAGCTCCTTCTGTATCGATTCGGTATATTTTTGGTCGTAATCTACGTATCCGGTAGCGGGGTTAAAGGCTATTTTTCCAATGGGTTGTTTAAGAATAGATACATCGAGGCCGGGTACTTCCTCAAAGAGATTCATTTCCATTGGAAATTCGAACCCGTATTTTGCATCTTCGGGTGGAATACCTTTGGTGGTGGCAATAATTTTTTTTGGTGTGAATCCTGGTTTTGTAAATACAATCTCGTAATCGCCTTCGGGGTCTAATTTTAGCTTAAACTTTCCACCCGAGGCCGATGTAAGGGTTTGATAGGGTTTTCCGTTACGGGTTACTGTAATAGTGGCTCCATCTAACTTTGATTTTTCAGTAAGGTTTTTTACGTTTCCATTAATATCGAGCGTCCACTGGGCAAGCAAATCTCCGGTAGTTAGAAGAAGAACTACAAAAACAATGGCTTTCGGTATGGCTTTTATCGTTATCACATTTAATTACAACCCACAAATGTCGTTAAATTAACACAAATTATTAACAATTGTTAATATCCTTAATGCAAGATACTTGACATTGTACGTTAAAACGCAATGAATAGATGCAAAAGTGTGTATGATTGCACAAAAAAAAAGAGTTATTTCTTTGTTATTCCTCTTTTTTTAGAAATTGGTATATCTCTGTTTGTGCATTAATGAGTTTATCTTGTTTTTTAGGTTGATAAAATTGGTTTACTTGTTTATCGTTAAGTAATCTTGCTTTGGTATTGTCTGTAAGCTGAATATTCATTTGTTTTATTAAGGAATCTTTTATGTCGGCATCTAGAATGGGAGTAGCCACTTCCAAACGAGAGTCGAGGTTTCTTGTCATCCAATCGGCTGATGAAATAAAGACCAAGTTTTTTCCTGCATTCGCAAAAATCATAACGCGGGCATGTTCTAAAAAGCGGTCAACAATACTTATGGCATTAATATTTTCACTCATTCCTTTTACTCCCGGATTAATGGAGCAAACGCTTCGTATAATGAGATTTACTTTTACACCTGAGGCACTTGCTTCGTATAATTTTTTTATAATTTCCCTGTCGGAAAGATTATTTAATTTTAGTGTAATACAAGCAATTTTTCCTTTTTGAGCATTTTCGATCTCATTGTCTATTAAAGAATATAGTTTTCTTCTCATATTAAAAGGCGAAACCAAAAGGTAACTAAAATTACCGCGTTCGGTATTGTTTTTAAAAAAATCGAAAACCTTGTTTACTTCGTTGGCTATTTTTTGATTTGCGGTAAACAGGGAGTAATCGCAATAAAGTTTAGATGTTTCTTCATTAAAATTGCCGGTACCGATATGTGCATAACGGGTAATTTTTTTTCCTTCGGTTCGGGAGATTATAATTAGTTTAGAGTGTACTTTCAGGTGGGGTACACCGTTAATAACCCGAATGCCTTCTTCCTGCAATAATTCAGCCCAATGCAGGTTGGCTTCTTCATCGAAACGAGCTTTTAATTCAATAACGACCGTAACGGCTTTTCCGTTTTTGGCGGCATTAATAAGAGCATTTATAATTTTAGATTGTTTGGCAACGCGATATAAATTAATTTTTATGGAATAAACTTTTGGGTCTATGGCAGCCTCTCTAAGAATGTCAATAATGTAGTTAAAGGATTGATAGGGATAGCTCAGTAAAATATCTTGTTTTTTAATTACTTCTAAAAGACTTGTTTTTATTTCCAGTTTTTTAATGGTAAGTGGGGTAAATGGTTTGTAACTTAAACGAGGGTTGCCTACGTTAGGAAACGAAATAAAATCTTTGAAGTTGTGGTATCTGGCCCCAGGAATTAAGTTATCATCTATTTTAAGTTTTAATTTTGTTGTAAGAAAATGCAGTAAATCTTCAGGCATATTCCTATCGTAGATAAAGCGTACAAGGCTTCCTGATTTGCGGCTTTTTAAACTTTTAGCCAGTTTTTCAGGGGCACTTTTTGAAAAATCATATTCGTTAATATCGAGTTCGGCATCGCGGGTAAGTTTAATACAATAGGCTTCTATATTTTCAAAACGAAAAATAGAAAAAATATCATTCAGGTTAAAGCGAATGATATCGTCTAGCATAATAACATTAGTAGTGCCTGCTGGAGAGGGCAACTGAATGTGCCGACTAATAATTCTGGATGGTATTTCCATTATGGCAAATCGTATATTTTGGTCGGCTGTCTTATTGTACAATTTAATGGCTAAGTAGATAGATTTATCTCGTAGTTGAGGAAATTTATCCTTTTTGCCTAGCATAATAGGAACAAGGGTAGGGCGAACGATATCGTGAAAATATTCTTTTATAAATTTTTGATGTGCAGGGGTGAGTTCATTTTCGTTTAATAAGACGATGCCCTCTTTTTTGATGTCATTAATTAAACTTTCGTAAACTTTATCGAATATTTTCTGTTGGTTAAATACAATCTTTTGTACTTCTTTTAATATTTTTTCAGGGTTACCTTCTATTAACTCTTTTCCTTTTTTTCCCAGTGCAATAATTCTTTTTAAGTTAGCCATTCGTACTCTAAAGAATTCATCACGATTGCTGGAGAATATACCTATAAATCGAAGCCTTTCTAAAAGTGGAACCGATTGGTTGGCGGCTTCTTGTAGCACTCTCTCGTTAAATGAGAGCCAACTAATGTCTCTTTCTATCAGTTTAACTTTTGTTTTTTGCATACAATGAATTTGGTGGTAAAGGATATAAAAAAATAATATTAGCTAATTAACGAGATGTTAAACAAATATTAAAATTTAAGCCGGTTCTTAATGTTAAAGAAAACTCTCTAATTGTTCGGTGTATTTTTTAATTTTTTGTTCGGCATCTTTTTTTTTCTTTTTTTCTGCTTCTACCACATTTGAGGGAGCTCCACTCATAAATTTTTCGTTGCCCAATTTTTTATTTACCGATTCAATAAATCCTTTTAAGTAATCTATTTCTTGTTTTAATTTCTCCATTTCGGCATGGGCATCAACCGAAGCTGTATAGGGTATAAAATACTCTGCATTATGTGATATGAATGAAAAAGAGTTTTTAGGTTTTTCTCTTTCTAATTGAATGGCATCGGCATTTACAAGTTTTATAATAATGATGTTAAATGCGTGGTTAAGTAATTCTTTATGGGTTACAATAATTTTTATTTTTTCTTTAAAGGGAATATTTTGTTTTTTTCTGTAGTTTCTAATTTGGGTTATAATTTCTTCGGCTTCTGCAAATTGTTGTAGTATGTTTGGGTTGTAGGCTGTTGTATTAGGCCACTGGGTAACCATAATGCTTTCTCCATTTTTTCTTTCGAGAAGAAGTTGCCATATTTCTTCTGTAATAAAAGGCATAAACGGATGAAGAATTTTTAAAACCGACTCCAAGTTAGCTATTGCTTGATGATATGTTAACGAATCTATGGGCTGTAAATAGGCGGGTTTTATCATTTCTAGATACCACGAACAGAAATCATCCCAGATAAATTTGTAGGTTGCCATTAAAGCCTCCGATATTCTGAATTTCGCAAACAAATCATTAAGATTAATAAGTACGTGCTGAAAACGTGCATCAAGCCATTCTTGGGCTATTTTACTACTTTGTGGTTGAGAAATTTCGATGTTTATTTCCCATCCTTTTATTAAACGAAAAGCGTTCCAGATTTTATTGGCGAAATTCCGGCCCTGTTCGCAAAGAGATTCATCAAAGGGCAAATCATTTCCAGCCGGAGAACAAAGTAACATGCCAACCCGCATGCCATCGGCACCGTATTTATTTATGAGTTCCAAGGGGTCTGGAGAATTGCCTAGAGATTTACTCATTTTGCGACCTTGCTTATCGCGAACTATTCCGGTAAGGTACACATCGGAAAAGGGTTTTTCTCCTAGGTATTCATATCCGGCAATAACCATTCTGGCCACCCAAAAAAATAATATTTCGGGGGCGGTAACCAATACATTGGTGGGGTAGTAGTAGGCTATTTCGGAGTGTGTTTGTTTATTTATTTTTCCTCGTTTGGAGTCAAAGTTTTGCTCATTAAATCCGTCAAAAACAGCGATAGGCCAAAGCCAGGAAGAAGCCCAAGTGTCCAGCACATCTTCGTCTTGCTTTATCTCTAGGTCGTTTATTTGAGTTTTGTTTAGCTTTTGTTTGATTAGTTCAATGGCCTCTTCTTTTGTTTCGGCTACTACAAAGTCATTCTCTCCGTTTCCGAAGTAGTAGGCCGGAATCTGATGCCCCCACCAAAGTTGTCGGGAAATGCACCAGTCTCGTACGTTTTCCATCCAATGTTTGTAGGTGTTTTTAAATTTTGCCGGATGAATTTGTATTTCGTTGTTTTCTACAGCGTGAAGGGCGGGAGCAGAAAGTTCTTTCATTTTAATAAACCATTGTAACGAAAGTTTGGGTTCTACTACGGAGTTGGTTCTTTCTGAACGACCTATGCGGGTAATAAATTCTTCTTCTTTAACAAGGATTTTTTCGTCTTTTAATTTTTTTACAATATGTTTTTTCACTTCAAATCGGTCTTTCCCTACGTATTCTGGTATTTCACACAATTCATTCAGTGTTCCGTCTAGATTTATGCAGTCGATTACCGATAAATGATGCCGTTTCCCTATTTCATAGTCGTTAATATCATGTGCCGGTGTAACTTTTAAGCAGCCCGAACCAAACTCTTTCTCAACATAATCATCAGCAATGATTGGAATTTCTCTGTTAATAATGGGAACAAGCGCTGTTTTTCCGATTAAGTGTTGATAACGTTCATCACTAGGATTTACGGCAACAGCCGTATCGCCCATAATGGTTTCCGGGCGTTGAGTGGCAATGGTAATACTTTCATGGCTATTTTTTATTTTGTATTTAATGTGGTATAAAATACTTTTTTCTCCCTCTTCTTTATACAATACTTCCTCGTTCGAGAGAGCTGTTTTTGCTTCGCAATCCCAATTAATCATTCGTAAACCGCGATATATGTAACCTTTGTCGTATAAATCAACAAAAACTTTTATAACTGCTTTGTAATAGTTTTCGTCCATGGTAAAATGAACTCTATCCCAATCGGCTGAGGCTCCCATTTTCTGTAATTGTTGCAAAATGATGCCTCCATATTTATTTTTCCATTCCCATGCATAGTTTAAAAACTCATCTCTTGAAATATCAGATTTTTTAATTCCTTTCTCGCGAAGCATAGCAACCACTTTAGCTTCTGTGGCAATAGAAGCATGGTCTGTACCCGGAACCCAGCACGCATTTTTACCCATCATTCTGGCTCTCCGAATGAGCACATCTTGAATCGTGTTGTTTAGCATGTGACCCATGTGCAGCACTCCGGTAACATTGGGAGGGGGTATTACAATAGTAAAAGGTTCTTTTTCGTTTGGAATCGATTTAAATAATTGATTTTTCAGCCAGTACTTGTACCATTTATTTTCTGCATCGGCAGGATTATAAATCTTTTCAATATCCATTTTTATTATTTATAAAGACTGCGAAGTTACTATTATTGAGGGTTAAGGGCAAGTACTCTTTTTTACAATAATTTGTTAATGCATCGTTAAATAAAGGATTTATCTAAAAAAATATTCTAACTTAGTGTTAAAATATAAAATACTTATGAGAACCACACTTCTACTTATTGCAATTTCTTTTTTTTCTGTCGGTGCTGCTTTTTCGCAAAAACAAAAGAAAACTAAGGAGCCTGTAATTGAATTTAAAATGAGCGAAATTGATTATGGAGAAATAGAACAGGGTGCTAATGGAGAGAGAGAATTTCATTTTACCAATAAAGGAAAGGCTCCGCTTATTATCTCGAATGTTAGCAGTACTTGCGGATGCACAGTTCCTTCAAAACCAGAGGAGCCCATAATGCCAGGAAAAAGCGGTATTATAAAGGTGAAATATGATACGAATAGAATTGGATCATTCACTAAATCTATTATGGTAACATCAAATGCCACACAACCTACCTACGAACTTAAAATTAAGGGAACTGTAAAAGCGAAAGAAAATGCAGATCCAACTCATGACCATAATCATGCACACTAATTTTTGGCATGATATTGGAATTATTGAAAGTGTTTAATGCTTGGTGTTAATGAAATGTTAAGCATTTTAAATATAAAATAAATAGTATTACATTTGAACTACAAAAATTTACATGAATTATGAAAAAAGCCATTTTATCGTTAGGAGTAGCAGCTTTCACATTTTTTGGTGCAAAGGCTCAGGAAACTCCTGTTGCTGTTGAGAATCCAAATGCAGCTGTTTTAAGTTTTGAAACAGAAGTTGTAGATTATGGAACCATCGAACAAGGTGCAGATGGAACTCGCGAATTTAAGTTTACCAATACAGGTAAAGAACCTTTAATTATTTCAAATGCCAGAGGTTCATGTGGATGCACTGTACCTACTTGGCCAACCAATCCTGTAAAACCAGGTGAAAGTGCCTCTATTTCCGTAAAATACGATACAAAACGTTTAGGGCCTATAAACAAATCTATTACTATTACATCAAATGCCAGCGAGCCTACCAAGGTATTAAGAATTAAAGGAAATGTAGTGGCTCCTCAAACTTCTCCCGAAAAACAAACACCAAGTGGAGCTCCTATTGAGCCTTAATGGAATATTTTAAAGTTATTTTAAAAGGCTTACTGTTATTTTTTCAGTAAGCCTTTTTTTTGCTTAAAAAAATAACAGAATTCTGAAATTCGATGAAATAGAAATAAAATTTTTGGAAAACGATTAAAGCCAGAATAATGAAATTTGAGCCTCCATCTGTAAATAGAAGTAGTTTGGGAGGGCTAAAAACAATTTGTGTCGAAACAAAAGCAAAATATACAAAACATCGCATTTTATAGAATACCAAAGGTTCAATTATTATATTTTTTGATACCTCAAATAATGAGTTATTGGCTAAAGAGAGGCAGACTTCATTACTAATACAATGAGGTTATATGGTAGAATTTAAAGGAATAGCAAAGATTAGAGGAGAAGCAAAAAAGGAATTCAGGAAAATGAAAAAAGTTTCTGCCCAGCAAATCCTTATTTTATGATTGTAATTTAGGACTTTTGCAAAAAAAACACCATCATGCCATTATTATCAAACCGAGGAGCTGAAATGCCCGAATCTCCCATCAGAAAATTAGTTCCCTATGCCGAAGCAGCTAAAAAGAGAGGAGTAAAAGTATATCATCTAAACATCGGTCAGCCCGATATTAAAACACCTGAGGTGGCTTTAGAGGCAATTAGAAACAACAAATTAGAAGTATTAGAGTATAGTCACTCTGCCGGAATAGAAAGTTATAGAAAAGGATTGGCAGAATATTACAACTCCTTTCAATTAAATATCGAATACACAAATATTATTGTAACCACAGGTGGTTCAGAAGCATTGTTGTTTGCGTTTTTTACATGTTTAAATCCAGGAGATGAGGTGATTATACCTGAACCATTTTATGCAAATTATAATGGATTTGCTACAACTGCAGGAGTTAAAATTAAGCCCATTACATCATATATAGATACTGGTTTCTCTTTGCCTAAAATAGAAGAGTTTGAAAAATTAATAACCTCTAAAACAAAGGCCATATTAATATGTAATCCAGGAAATCCAACCGGATATTTATATTCTGAAAGTGAGTTGGAAAGTTTAAAAGAAATAGTTAAGAAGCATCGTTTGTTTTTATTTTCAGATGAGGTTTACAGAGAATTTTGCTACGATGGTAAAAAGCATATTTCAGTTCTTCAGCTAGAGGGAATTGATGCTAATGCCATTGTGGTTGATTCTATTTCGAAACGATACAGTATGTGTGGTGCAAGAATAGGTGCCTTTATTTCAAGAAATAAGGAAGTAATGCAAACAGCTCTTAAATATGCTCAAGCAAGATTAAGTCCTCCAACTCTTGGACAAATTGCTGCTGAGGCAGCTTTAACAACTCCTCAAACGTATTTTGATGAAGTAATTTCTGAATACGATGAAAGAAGAAATGTATTGGTTAACGGTTTAAACAAAATAGAGGGAGTAGTTTGCCCTATGCCTGGCGGGGCATTTTATGCTGTAGCAGAATTGCCAATTGATAATGCAGATAATTTTTGTAAATGGATGCTCGAATATTTTGAATACAAAAAACAAACAGTTATGTTGGCTCCGGCAACCGGTTTTTATGCTACTAAAGGAGTAGGGAATAATCAAGTTAGAATGGCTTACGTGCTTAAAAAAGAAGATTTAAAAAATGCATTAATTTGTTTGGAAGAGGCGTTGAAAGTGTATCCAAATAGAGTAGAAATAAATAAAAAAATGGAAGCCTTATAATAGTTTAATTTTCATGCAATAAAAAAGGGCATTTATTAAATGCCCTTTTTTATTGCATGAGTTGTGTCGGCTTATCGAACAAGAGTTACTGTACCTCTGAATTCGTGTTCCATTCCGTAAGTATCAATAACAGTGATGAAGTAAACGAAAGCGTCTGGTTTTAACTTTTTACCATTAGCCATTCCATTCCAACCGCTGGCATAGTCATTTGTTTCGAATATAAGTTCACCCCATCTATCGTATATTTTCATGTTGTAGTTTTCGGGTTTAGAGAAATCGAACCCAAAACCAGTACCTCTAAACACATCATTTATACCGTCTCCACCAGGAGTAAAGGCATTGGGGATATAGAATTGGAATTCAGGACGAACAATTATTTTGTAAGAAACAGTATCTGTACATCCATATGAGTTTTTTACAACAAGGCTTACGTTAAATGTACCTGTATCTTCGTATGTGTGCTTTGGATTTTGTACAGAAGATGTGCTTCCATCTCCGAAATTCCAACTCAGAGAATCATGTCCCCAAGAATGGTCGGTAAATCTAAATTCTGGGTTTAAGATGGTTGTGGCAAAGGGGTCAAAAGTAAATTCGGCAGTAGGCTGTGGGTAAACATCTACCAAATCCTTAATAATAAAGTATCCTTTGCAACCCAAGTTACTTTTCACTGTTAAATCTACAGAGAATATTTTTTTATCAGGTGTTCTGTTAGAGTAGCAGTGAGTTGGGTTTTTTTCTACAGAACTGATTTCATCACCAAAATTCCATAAATAGTGCTGTAGCGTGCTATTGTACATGGGATTAATAGTGCTTTGGTCGAAAAAGTCGATGCAAAGTGGAGAGCAACCCACTAATTCGTCAGAGTAAGCAAACTCAACTTTTGGAGAAGGGAAGATGTCAATTTGTTTGGTAAGTGTTTTCACACATCCCTTGTCAGAAGTGGTGGTTAAAATTACTGTGTATCCTCCAGGTGCATAATAAAAATTATATGGATTTTGTTGGTTGCTAACGGGTAAGCCATTACCAAAATCCCATGTCCAACCTACAATATTGCCAAGAACAATTTGTGAAAGATCTGTAAAGATTACTGTATCATTTTCACAAGTATTGTTTAAAGAGAACTGTGGTTCAGGAATAGCCCATACCTCAATGTTTAGGAAAGCTGTATCCTTACAGCCACTGTCTGAGGTAATAACCAAGTAAGGTATAAAATTACCAGGTTGCAGATAGTTATGGGTTGCATTAAATGTATTTGTATTGCTTCCGTCACCGAAAAACCATTGTTCGCTAAAAGAACCCTGAGGAATTGTAGAGAGATTAACAAAATTTGTAGGGTCTCCTAAACATACATTGTTGGCCGTGAAATTTGCTGTGGGTACTGGGTGAACCACTACCGTTTTTATAATAGTATCATTGCAACCTTGAGAAGATGTAACAATTAATTGAACTTGATAGTTATTGTAGAAGGAGTACAAATGAGAAGGGTGTTGAATATTTGATGTGGTATTGTCTCCAAAATTCCAATTCCATCCGGTAATGGTTGCATTACCAACAACTGATTGATCAAAAAAGTTAACAGCATCATATAAGCATTGGTTTGGAGCAGAGAAATTTGCCGTAGGATTAGAGTAAATCTGTATGGTTTTAGTAATGGAAGAGGTGCAACCGCTGTCAGATGTAACGGTTAGAGTTACCGTATATAAGCCTGGTCCTGCATATAAATGCGTAGGATTTACAAGATTTGAAGAACTGCCGTCTCCAAATTGCCAGTCATAAACATCTATGGTACCTGAAAGAATATTTGAAGTATTAAAGAAACTCATAGTTGCTCCATCGCAAACATTATTGGCAGTATAATCTGCAATTGGCATTGGGTTTACTACTACCGGTTTACATATTGTATCCTTGCATCCATCGGTAGTGGTAACAATTAAGCAAGAATTATAAATACCAGGTAGAGCAAATGTGTGGGAGAAGTTGGGAACAAAGTAATCCATAATTCCATCACTGTTCAAGTCCCATTCGTAGCTGGCTATGTTTGCCCCATTATTATTGGTTGTGTTTACAAACACAGTTGGTGTTCCAAAACAAACAGTAGTGGCAACAAAATCTGCTTGAGGCTGGGCATATCTTGTCAGCACTACAGTATCCCTAGAAGATGGGCATGCAGGAGTATTTGTTATTTCCCATTCAAATGTATTTGGCCCAACAGAAAGGTTATTAACCATTGAATTGTTTTGAGTTGGGTTGCTAACGGTACTTCCTCCAAATAACACGTTCCATAATCCGGTACCTATACCTGGTATATTTCCTGCTAACTGGCCAACCGCTCCGCAAATAAATTGGTCAGGACCAGCATTGGAGGGGGAGGGCTTTAAATCCACTTGTATGGGCACACATAAATCAGGGCTGTTTGTACAAGTATCTGTATAGTTCACACAGATATTTCCACTTGTATTTCCAAACTGGACGGTTACTGTATTTGTTCCTTGCCCGCTTTGAACTGTTGCACCTGTTGGTACTGTCCAGTTGTAACTCTGAGCTAAAGGCATTGTAGGAACACTATAAGTATAAGTGCCACCTTCACAAACCGTAGTAGGGCCGTTCATATTAGGAATAGCGGGGGGAGGGGGGCAGCAAGGCTGATAGCAAATAGTAATGATAGCACTACTTACGCAAATAGTACCTGTATTAATTAACTGAATTTGGTTAATACCTCCATAAACATAGTTTGGAGCACCTGTGGGGCAAGGCCATGTATTGGTAAATGTTTGAGGCCAGCATGTTCCACAGCCACAATTACCACCCACCGGAGCTAAACACTGAACAGGAGCTCCATTTAATGTAACACATAAGTTGGTGTAGCCACAGTTTACCTTTTCAACGACTATACTAACGGAAGTAACAATATTTCCAGGAGGAACCGGGTCGGCAAAGGTTCTAATTCCATTATTCCACATACCGCTGCCGGACCATGGTGGATCGCACGAGTAGTTTCCTGTATTTCCATTACAGATACTACACCATCCGGTTGACCATGTAACCGTTACTGTACTACACTGTGAATAAGCTAAAGAGGGTAGTATAAACAAAAGAGAAGCAATTAGAAGTGCTTGTATTTTGTTCTTATTGAAAATGTTTTTCATGATGAAAATGTTATAGATTGAGATTAAATATTTTTTACGTTAAGTCCTGAAACCATGTAATGTTCAAATTTTTCTGGAGAATCAATGATGGAACTTATCTTAATTTTCAAGACACCTTGTTCGTTGCATTTTCCTTCTATTTCTTGATTTGGCTGTAGGATAAGTGTTTTAAGAGTGTTGTTTTTTTCGTATGTCCAGCCTCCGTTCTCATAAACTGCATCAATCCACTCTACCGATACTTTAGAGGAGTTATGATTGATAAATTTTACAAGCACGTATTCCTCATTTCCGCATGTAACTTTTTCGTAGAGAGCTTCAACTCCACCTAAAATATATTGTCCATCTGCACGTAAGTTGGCATTTGTCCAATTTTGAGCGTAAGTACAAAGTGTAATGGTTACAAGGGCTGTTAAGATTAAGATTTTTCTTTTCATATTACTTTTGTTAGGTTATACTGTAATTACTGTCAAGACGAGGTATTTATTTTTAGGTTGCCAAATTATTTATTTTTTACTTCACCAATGTAACAGTACCTGTAAACACATGGTCATCGGTATTAGAATCAGTAATGGTTATTTTGTAAACAAATGCCTCTGGACCAAGAGGCTTTCCGTTGTTGGTGCCATCCCATCCTTTAGCATAATCG
>CAJPFH010000115.1 GCA_905339165.1 Flavobacteriales bacterium | reverse complement strand
TCGCCACACTGATGCAAGAAGGATTAACCATAATTGTCATCGCCTTTCTTGCAGTCTTCTGGTAATCGACGATTATATGACACAAAAGGAGTATCAAAAGAATTTAAGTGCTCCGATCGGGATTTGAACCCGAGTCACTGGCTATCTTTATTTCAGCACCTGTTGGCGCTTAAAACTTGAAAGGCCAGAATGATTGGCCTGCTACACTATCGGAGCATAGTAGGCCTAATAATACACCAGTCTATTTAACGGTTTGGTAGAAAAAAAATATTGTGCAGTCCCGAGAAAATTATAAGAAAGATTAAAAGTCTAAAATGCTGCTAATTTTCAAATTTCAGTCGATATATTTATATAGTGCAAAGAAGGGTTTTTAGTATGGTGTCGAAATGGAAGATAAATGTCCGAAATGCGGTGAAACTCTCATAACCAGGACCATTAAGAAAAAAATAGGTCCTGGCAGTATTGAATATCCGGTTGCCCAGACATGTCCGAAATGCAATTGGAACAAAGACCTGACAGGTGCAGGAGATGTAGTTGCAAAACCTGTGATGCAAGATGCAGATGAAGCTAAAAAAGAGAAAAAAGAAGAGAAAAAAGTGCAAATAACATCCCAGGTAAAACCACTGGATTTGACTGGCACTGGCACATCTAAACCAGCAGCTTCTCCATCCAGTATCAATTCGCTGATCATGATTGTTCTGGCAATCCTCGTTGTAGGTGCTATTGCATGGGTATTTTTCGTGGATCCGACTGAAGAAAAACAGGATGATCCGGTTGCGACCCCAACGCCAATAATTACCAGTACTCCTGTTCTGACTCCGGCAGCTACAGTTGTTCCGGAAGTTACGGCATCAGGAAAGCAGATATCAGTGAGACTGGAAACAAATAGAGGTATTAATCCAAAATCAGTCACAATAAAAGCCGGCGATGAAGTTGTATGGATAAATGATGGAACATACGCAGTTACTCTCGTAAGTTCCGATGATCTTTTTGAAGATAAACTCCTGAATAATGACAAACGCACAAATTATACATTCAAGACATCCGGAAATTTCAGTTTCTATCTTAAAAATGATAAAAACCTGGCCGGAACTATAATAGTTGAAACTTAAACCATAGTCCAGTCAAGCTGGAATCCATCAAGGGTCATGAGGATTATCTTCTGCTTCAGGCCAGGCAGATCATAAGGTAACTCTTCAAACCCTACATATAATTCATCACCCGGATTTATTTCCGGGGGTGCATTGG
>CAJPFH010000114.1 GCA_905339165.1 Flavobacteriales bacterium | reverse complement strand
TAATCCAATTGCCATCGGGCGAAATAGCCAGATTTGAATACCTGCGGCTTGGGCAGTGTGGTAAGATAAGCGTATTTTGCTTGCTGTAAATATTTACCTTAAACAGCCCCTCGTTGTAGGCTGTATAAAAAATATCCTCGCAGTTGGGGTGCCATACCGCACAGCGGCTGTCAGGAACACTCACTATAAATTTTTCTACAAAATTTGGAGGTAATAAAGTTGTAATATTAAAACCCGTTGAAGAAGTTATTGTAACATATACAACTTTACCCTCTGAAGAAACATCTATACTTTGTGTAAAAATGTTAGCAACGGTATCTATTTGTAAAGTGGATGTACAGATAGTAGTTAGATAATAAGGTATGGCGAGCACAGGACTATGGTAACAAATAATAGTAGTATCGTTGAGCCAGGCGGGGTACATGTTGTAGGGTATGGTAGTAAGTTTTTTAATGTTTTTGCCGTCCTCGTCAATGGTATAAACCTGATAGCCCGAAGCAAAGGTTATTTTACCGTTTTTGCCCCACTTGGGCGGGGCGCTAAAGGAAATAGGATAAATCAATTTATCCTCTCCCGTTTGCAGGTTGTGCTTGCGTAACTGCCCGCCTACCCCCTGTTTGCCAAATAAATAACAAAATTCGTTTGGATTGTTGGGGTTAAAGCAGGGCATGTGGTAATTTTTGTAATAGTATTCGGGTAAAACATCTAATCTTGGTGCTAAAGGATCTACATACCCTTCTTCTGGATCAAAACAATCCCCATCTCCAATAGATAAATATGGATCTTTTTTGCAGGTAGTAAACAGCAGCAGCACAAGGGCTGCTGCTGTTAGTGCTGTTATTTTAGCTGTGTAAAACATGGCTTTACTGTTTTATAATTTTCCTTACAAAAGTATCGTCTTCCGTTTTTACTTTCAGTACATACAACCCTTTGGCTAAATCTGCTATATCCAGCACGCTTGTATTTTCCTTGGTAAATGCAGTAAGCAGTATTTTGCCCTCCAGACTGCTTAGCTCTATTTGTTTGCTACCACTTGTGGTTCCGTTTAGCTGAATGTTCAACACCGTGTTAGCCGGATTAGGAAAAACAGATATTCGATTGTCGCTTTCCTTATCTTCTTCTCCTTGCGGAACATGGCTCAGGTGCAGGCTGTAAGCCCATTTGGCAGCATCGCCCGGAGTCTTGGGTAACCATTTCAGGTAAAAATTTTGCTGCAGCACATCCCACCAAACAAAATAAATATACGCACTCAAAGTAGCCGAACTGTTGTTGTAACTCTCTAAGGTTATATCAGACCAAGGGTTTAAAATGATACTGTTTGCCCATAAACTAGAAGAGCTATTGCGTACCCAAGCGTTAAATATAGAAGCATTGCCAATGTTGTGCGAAACCGTAACAGTTACCTTATACACATCGGCAATGTACATGCCCGGGGGTACGCCCTGCATGTAATAATCGTTGGGCACCATTACCGTACAAGCTTGCTGCACTAAAGAAGGATTGCTGATACTTTGCACCGAAGCCACATGCTTTACCTCGTAGTTGGGCATATTAATCATGTGCAGGGCCTTGCCCGCGTTTATTCGTCCCCATCCGGAAAATGCATCGTAGCCTGGAGTGTATTTATCATACGCATACTTTTCGAGTATATTTTCCACATCTTCGGGAGCCAGGTTGTTGGCATAACCCTGTTGGGTATTGTGCCGGCTAAGCATGAGCGAAGCCACCCCCGAAACATGGGGAGCAGCAGCAGAAGTGCCATCAAAAACCACGCTTCCGTTTAAAGAATTATGAGCAAGCGTTTTAACAACCTCAGTTACTCCCGGAGCGATAAAATCCAGAGAATTGGCATACACAGAAAATCCGGCCTTTACACCTGCGGTATCGCTTGCCCCTACTTTCATTACCCAATCGTCAAAATAACTAGCTGGATAAAGTTGTTGAACATGCAAAATATATTCCTTCTTATTGCCACTACTTGCCACAAATGAAACGTGATTCAGATTAGCAAAATGTACAGCAAATTTCAGCATGCCACTACTATTAGTGCTTGACCAACTATGATTCATTATGTGTAGTCCATATCCATTTGAATTGGTAGCACCGGTAACTATGGCATTAATAGCACTATTCATATAAATGTTATAGCTATTGTTTTCACTAATTCTCATGTTATGCAATTCCGTTCCAAAATCGTTGCTTCCGCCTCCATTACCTCCGGAAATGCCTGCCACGTTTTTAGAGTTGTTTCGCAAAGCACCTAACACACCGGCCACTTTAGTTCCATGACCTATATGGTCATTTCCCATAAAATTATTGATGGGTAGATTATTATAAAAATCCCAGCCCCCTTTAATTTTAGAGCCGTTCCATGTATTGCTTCCATCGGTACTAAAATCATCATGTGCCCAGTTAATACCAGTATCGAATACTCCCACTTTGATGTAGGAGTTTCCGGTGGAAATATCCCAGGCTGAATCCATATTGATGTGTGCATTGGAATATTGCTGCGTAGGGTGTAAACTTGCCTGATTACCACCGGTAAACTCAGGGTCATTAGGCAGTGAAGTAAGGAAACCGATGTAGTTCGGTTCTGCCAAATACACCGTAGGTCGCAAGGTATTTAAAGAGTCGGCTGTTTCCATAACATCTAACCCAGTAGGAAGTTTTACCACAAAGGTAGCCCAAAAAGGCGGAATTTTTATAGTGTCGCCCAGACGGGTAATAGAAAGGCTGTCGGCAGTGGTCATCCAATCAAACACCTTAATGGTTTTCGCTCGG
Organism: Flavobacteriales bacterium; assembly: GCA_905339165.1. Classification (GTDB taxonomy): domain Bacteria; phylum Bacteroidota; class Bacteroidia; order Flavobacteriales_E; family Vicingaceae; genus BCD5. The sequence continues at coordinate 2,886 of CAJPFH010000114.1, read as the reverse complement.
CTCAGGTCTAAGCCCAGTTTTGCATTTACCAGATTTATGGTGGTGGTGTCAACAAATTCTTCGAGCAAGCCAAACCGTTTGTGTATGCGGTTTACCTCCGCTTTGTTTACTACTGCCGAATCGAACATAACTATCAGTTCCCTATCGTTGTAAATAGGCATATCGTTGCTGTCTAAAACAGGAATGTAGGTATTTGTGTATTCTTCGTAACGAACGGTGGCATATTCAAACCCTGTTTGTGTTTGCGATTGTCCGCTTACCAAAACCCCGCCTAGCGAATCCAAAGCAATATCGAAAGCCCTGTCGCTGCCATTATAGATTCCGTTAAAAGCAATGCCCCAAAGCTCTGTGCCGTTAGATTTGTATTTTGCGGTATAAAAATCTTCGGTAGAGCCGTTAAAGGAAGAACCTGTTATAAAAACATTATCATTTGCATCAATGGCAATGGCACGGGCGGTATCGGCAGCATTGCCTTCTCCGTTAAAGGTTTTTACCCATTGTTGCGTACTCGAAGAGTTGTATTGAATGGTAACGTAGTTGGTACCTTCGGTACTTGTTTCCGAAAAGCCGGTTACAATAACATTTCCGGCATTGTCCACCGCCAGGGCGTTACCTACATCGTTCATGGTAGAAGTGCTGTTGTAGTTTGCCGACCAAATTACATTCAGGTTATCGTCTAACTTAACGGTTAAAATATCGTAACCTGTACTGGCATTAAAAACGGTTCCTGTTAAATAAAAATTGCCCGAGGCATCGGTTTGCAGGTCGTGTACTTTGTCGAAACCAGCCGTACCACCGGTAGAGGTGCTGTGCGAGATATACGAACCGTTTACAGGGTGGTAAGCAACGTACAGATAATCCCAGTCGGTAACGCCAACCTGCGTAGCTCCGGCAATGGCAAGGCGGGTAGAAGTAACCATAAGCGAAACGGGTACATCGTGTACATTGTTTAAATCGAATTGCTGGTTTAAAAGCAGAGAACCGGAGTTATTGTATTTCAGCAATAAAAAATCGGAGCCATTGTTTGCATCTTGCGTAAACGCACTTACATACACATTGCCCGATGCATCTAATTGCAGGGAAGTGCCTCCATCGTTAAGAGAGGAAGAACCGTTGTAAATTTCGTCCCATTGTAAAACACCTGATGCGTTGTATTTTAGTGTAACCACATCATTGCTATCGTTAGAAGAAGTAAAAACCGAACCGGTAACATATACATTGCCGGAGGCATCAACCCTTAGGTCGGTTGCGGCATCGTGCCAGCCTCCTGCACCGGCATACACTACGTCCCACAACAAAACGCCCGAAGCGTTGTATTTGGCAAGATACAAATCGTAATTTCCGTTTTGGTTAAGGGTAGCACCTGCAATATGTGTATTGCCCGAAGCATCGGTGCGTACCACCGATTTTTGAAAGAAGGCTTGGGAGCCTTGATTGTCTTGCCAATGCTCGGAAACCATTTGCTGAGCTTGCAGAAAATGGTATGCAAAAATTACAACAAGTAAAGCTGAAATTTTAGTTAGAGTTTTCATAAAAATGGGTTTTTAAAGTTAAACAAAAATTATCAAGAGAGAAAAAAGTCAATACATAAATGCACCTCCTTTCTTTTTAAAAAATGGAAACAATAAACAACAAAATCGAAAATCAGGTATAGCTCTTTGCCTTGTGAAAAAGGGGAGAGGAGCAGCGGAGGGAACAAGGCAATGTGCTATACAATAAGTAGAAAAATACTTTTTAAAAAGAGCGAGGGGAAAAAAACTAAATTTTCGTTTCTCGGTCGTCAAGTGTGTTGTCAGCCGATGCACAAATAATTTTATACACCAAAGTTTTGATGTGCTACTGTCTGCCGTTTTGATATGTGTCCCGTTTTTAACCATTGGTTATAACGTTTTGCAGCTACCCGAAGGTGGCGATTCCGAAACACTTCATTGTCAACTAAGAAGAAACTTTGATAGAAGCACAAAGCTTGATTTAACCACTGAACCGCCACTTTTGGGTAGGTGCTGTTATGGGCTGGTTTTATTTCAACATTGTCTTTGCTTTTTCCAATAAACTAAGAAGTGTCGGAAAGTCGTCCTTTTTTAAGAAGACGTAAGATTTACTGTCAAATTTTTCAAGTTTTAAATAAGTTGCCCAATCACCTTTACTCCAATAACACCCTGCTTCAAAACCACCACGGCTTTTGTATGTAACTTCTGTGTAGTTTGTCGGTGTAGATACAAACACTTTTTCTTGCATAAGTTTTATTGATTTTATAAGTCCATCTATTTCATCAGCATCTAATGATGCAATCTTCGTGTCCGTTGAGTAACTACTTGCAACTTCATATTCAAACCTAACAGCACTTACTGTCTCGTTTGAAATTAAGTCCTTGTAATGAATAACCTTAATCTTTGCTTTGTTAACTGTACCAACGTCTAAAAATTCTTTCTGAATTAGTGTTCCGGCTTTTGCTGAGAATTTGTCGGCATTACTTAGTTCCTGTTCTTTTGATTGTCCAAAAGTCATTGCAATTGTTGTCAAAAACAACGCTATTGTTAATACTGTCTCTTTTAGTTTCATTTTTACTTAAAATTTGATTTTTATTGTCCTACTCTTATGGATTTTTGGTTACTCCCTGTTTTTATTGTGGTCGCTTGTCTCCACATACTATTTATGCTTTTGATAGTCGATAAGTGTCACCCCGTATTTTGGGTTTCTCTGTTGGTTTTTGTCCGTTCGCTTGTCGTTTCATAAACTTGCCCATAACGGCAGGGCTTGGCGTTCCGTTTTCAATGGCGTCAAGCCATTGATAGACGCATACCCGGAGGGTTGCGGATATACGGACAACCGAGCCCTGCCGATAGAACGCAACGAAGCGTTAGGGAAAAGAGAACCCGACCGGTG
>CAJPFH010000113.1 GCA_905339165.1 Flavobacteriales bacterium | reverse complement strand
TATAGAAAATATTGGTGAAATTGTGGTAAATTCTGCTGATAAAATATCATTTTTGAGTGGAAATGAAGATGGGATTGGTTTGTTCAACTCGAATTGAAAATAATGTCATTTTTTCATTGAAGTGGGATTTGGGACAGCCTGATAACTAAAGATTTAAAATTATTTTGATCCAAATCAAATTTAGCAGCGATTTTTTCCTCTATTTCAACGATTTGCATTTTTATACGTAAATCCAAATCAAATTCAACAATTGGTTTGAAGAATCTTCTATATTTTACGGATAAAACGATTTCACGAATAAGATCATTTTCCAAATTCTCCAAATAACTATACAATTCTGAGTCTGTAAATGTGTATAAACTAGATCTATCAATATCCCCCGCATCATAAGCTAAATGTAAAGCTTTTGCCATCATTGCCTCTGCACAAGAAACTGTATCATTATAATATACGTTTGAATACATTTCAGCATATGTTCCTAGAAGAAATTCGAGTAATTCATCTAAATCATAAGAGCCTTTGTTATCCAAATATAATATCTTTGCATTTTCTGGATAATTTGATTTATAGGCATCATCTAACTCATTTACAGTTCCCACACAAAGACGAGATATAAAATCCATTATTATATCATTTAATATTTCTCCCAAAAAATGTTTTTTAGATACAATATCTTGCTGCATTTTATTAGGTAATTTAGATTGAAACTTATATTGTGTCATTAGCAAATCTCTCATTAAGAAATCAATTCTATCTAAGTCAAGGGCATAATCAGTTAGTAACCAAGCGAGAAACAGTTTATCTGCATACTTCTGAAGTTCTTCATTGTTCTTACTCTTGAAAACTGTTCTATCTTTTACCTCAGTAAGATTCATATCAATATCTTTAAGAACCTTTCTTAAATCGATTAGACCCTCATCTATGAATTTTCTTGTAAATATTTCATGCTCATTTCCTTTCTGAATTCTATCATAAAATTTATCTAAGAGCTTGTCTGAAAATTAGATAAACCTTGAGTAATATATTGTTCGTATATGAAAGAACAAACTAAAAGAGAACCATATCAAACTGACCTATCAGATGATGAGTGGCACAGAATCGAACCTTATATACCAAAGCCAA
>CAJPFH010000112.1 GCA_905339165.1 Flavobacteriales bacterium | reverse complement strand
CTCAATGGAAGAAGGGAAAAAACTTGCACGGGATTTGATCGACCTTGGGGAGCGTCTGGGAATGAGCGTGGAATGTGCCATGACATACGGTGCATCACCGGTTGGAAGAACCATTGGTCCGGCAATTGAAGTAAGAGAAGCGTTGAAAGTATTGGAAACTATGCAGGGTCCGAACAGCCTTATTGAAAAGAGTACCGGGCTTGCTGGCATTCTTCTTGAAATGGGGGGTGTGGCGACAAGAGGCCGGGGGAAGGAGATGGCCATGGAGACGCTGCGCTCGGGGAAAGCATTTGAAAAACTCAAACAGATCATTGAAGTCCAGGGCGGAAATCCGAATATCGTTCATACTGATATTAAACCCGGGGAGCACAGAGGAGAACTTAAATCCCCGGCTGATGGTTATGTCATTGAGTTCGATAACAAGCGCATAGTAGAGCTGGCAAGGATCGCAGGGGCTCCGGCTGATAATGGTGCAGGTGTCTGGATACACAGGAAAAAGGGTGAAATGGTCAAGAAAGGTGAGCCACTGATAACGATTTTTGCGGATAAGAGCTGGAAATTGACAAATGCATTAAAAAGCGCAGAAAAGGATTATCCGATAATAGTTGAAGGTATGCTTCTTGAAAGGGTACAGACCTACAAGGTATTCTAAAACATTAGTGAAGCAGGGATGAAAAATACTATCGTTATTACTGGTGTAATACTGGCAATAATCATGCTTTCAGGTTGTATCGGCAGACCCGTAAATGTAAATGATCCTTCCGGGGATAAAGAGCAACCTGCCAGTACTATTTATAAGCCTCAATACGACAAAATCCAGACTCCCACACTCACTCCAACTCCTGGAATATCTGAAAATCTCCTGATAGATAACATTTCACGTGATCTTAAGGATTTTAATGAAAAGGGCTGGGATAAGCTTTATGAAACAAACGAATTTGACTGCTCAAGGATGACCACATTCATGTGGGACTATATAAGGACAAAATACAGGATCCCATCGAAAATAATCGTTGCGCCAAACAGGGAACATGCATGGCTGGCGGTCCGTGTCAAGGATGCAGGAGATACCGACAGGTACCTGAATTGGACAGTAAAGGGCGTCGACTATTATTTCATAGAATCCACGGTACCCCGGGTTGTAATATTTGAAAAGGATGTTTATTTCGGCGGTAATTGGTACGGCACGACCAGTGATTTTTATACTACCCGGATTTATATTGCTGATGACCCTTCGCAGGCGAATGATCTTACTGGAGGATGGAGCACTGAATTCAGGCTAACCAAACCTGATATTGATAAACTTAGCACGTTTGAATAACAAACAATATTTCCATAAATTATATCCCTTATTAGAATCAATTCACCAGTCATGGTTACAGTTATGGAGCTATACCAGCTCTTACCCAGAACCAACTGCAAGAAATGCGGGGAATCCACCTGCATGGCGTTTGCGGTTGCAATGTTAGGAAGAAAAAAGAACGTGGCAGAATGTACACCTCTTCTTGAAGCAAATTTCAAAAAGCAAAAAGAGAAACTTGAATCACTTCTTTTACCAGCTGCCGGAGCTGAGGAAACAGGAATGATTGTGCATTCTGAATTATGTA
>CAJPFH010000111.1 GCA_905339165.1 Flavobacteriales bacterium | reverse complement strand
AATTATGTGTTCTTAAGTGCAGAAAAAAGAGTTGGATTTTATATTGTTGATGTATCCGATCCGGAAAGTCCAAAGGAAGTCTTTCATTCTCTTGGAAAAAATGTATATGATATAGCTATACGAGGAAATGATGTTTATCTTTCCAGGGCTGATGGAACATCTGAATATAACCTGCTGGATGTCAGCAACCCTTATGCTCCAAATAATACCGGTACATTTTTTATAAATGAAATAAAAGATAGAGCCGCTATTGCAGTCCATCCATCGGGTGATTATATCTATGCGGCATCGGGTGACACATGGCATATTTTCAAAGTTCCTGATACCATCCCCCCACAGATAATAATTGACAGGCCACAGCAGGGCGAAATATTTTCAAACCAGGTAATTAACATCTCAGGTACTGCTTCTGATAAAAATGATATTAAAGAAGTTCTGGTAAACGGAAATTTTTCCGGAACAAAGGTATGGGATCAAAGAGTCAAGCTTCAGGAAGGGACTAATAACATCACCATAACTGCGTGGGACACGAATGGAAATAATATTACTGAAAGTATTCAGGTTGTATACCGTCCGCAGGCCATTACACCCATGCAAACAATTACTTCCAGCCCATCACCGAAGGAGACCCCTGAAATCATAAAAGATACTGTTAAAAAGCCTGTGTCTTACAATGTTATATTAATTGCAATGCTCTTTTTAATAACTATAGCTTTTATTTATTGGATAACCAAACTAAAAAAATAGGACATGCTTTGCGTTAAGCAAATATAGGAGTCATGATGATGCTATCAAAACCATATCATTTTCCCCGGATATTTTATCCCGGCCATTTTCCCCAAAGGCTTCATACATTGATTTTAGTGCCTCTTCCTGAGTGGAAGCACTTCCGAATAACATGTATATAGATGCCGGATAATTCAATAGTTTACTTATTTTCTGAGGACTCTTATTATTAGAGAGATACATTGTTATTAATTTTGCATAGAAACTGTTTATTTCAGGATCTATACCCGTTATCTGGATTGATATCTGACCATTTTCACTCCCGATATTCACGGAAATAGGCCAGTTCAGGAATGAGATCTCTTCATTTATTACCTTGTTAAGGGTATTGATATCATAACTATTGATATTTTGTTGTGAAAACAACTGAATTGCTTCATTTATGGGGGGTAAACTGCTTTTT
>CAJPFH010000110.1 GCA_905339165.1 Flavobacteriales bacterium | reverse complement strand
GAGAGGCCGATTTAAAAATGTCGACCGCGACAAACGTGTCATTTTTTTTAAATTAAAAGGAAAGGGGCAAGAAAACAGTCTGCCGTTAGACTTTTCAAATTTTACGATACCGTCTTCGTCATTTATTGCCACTAACGGTTTCGGGCTTGGCGAAGGTGGCGTTTTTACCACTAAATTTCATTCGAAGCACCAAAGTTCAAATTTACGAAAAACTGTCATACGGAGCACTGAACCGCCACTTTTGCCAAACCCGTGTTACAAGCTGCCCTTCTTCTGTCTTAATTAAATTGTCCTAATTTATATTTCTATGTCTGTGCGGTTTGGCAGGCATACTCTTTTGCAAGCTTTGGTTTTTGCGTTGGCTTGTGTGGCTTGCAAATGTGTATGACTGCAAGGGTGGTTTTTTGATTTAAAAAATGAGACGCATTGTCCGTTGTCGTATTGTCTGCATTGAAATACTTTTACACTCTATTATGCATAAAGAAAAATTACTAAAAAAATTTGGTGAAAAAGTCAAGCTTAAAAGGGCTGAACTTAAACTGTCACAAGAAGAACTTGCTTTTAAATGTGGGTTTGACAGAACCTATATAAGCCTTGTGGAAAGAGGATTAAGAAATACTTCATTATCAAATCTGTCAATTCTTGCAGAAGGTTTAAATACAACAATTAGTTCATTAACAAAAGATTTATAATGGCATTAACACCAAACGATTCAAGACACGCACTTCAAATTCAAGCAGGAATTGCAGGAAGAATAGCAGGTCATAATTTTGAAACCAGTCTCGCTCAAACAATTAATAATTTACCTTGCCCAATTATACAAAATCCATTGCCTAATTATTTGATTAACGGAAGCCCAGAAATTTCAATAGTTAAAAAGGCTTTAAAAGTTTTAGGTTGGGAAAATTGTCATATCGTTGAAGCGATTGCTTTGGGTTCACTTGCTACGGCAGAAGAAGGAAAGAAATGGCTTGAAGTAAACGGAATGAGAGTAAAAGCTTGTAAAAGCGATATTCTTTTAACGATATACAATAATGATTTGAAATTTATGGAAACAGTTGGAGTGTCCGTAAAGCAATGCAGTAATAAAACGCCAACAAATGCTCAATTGTATTTTACAACAGCAAAAGCTTTTTGTGAATTGTTACGTAACAATGGTATTCCTGTTTCAGATGTTGCTGTAAATGCATTACGACAATTTTGCGGTGATAATGGTTTCGCACCAAAAGATAATCCCGCTGATTTAGTTGGACGTGTATCAGACCCTCGAAGATATTTTTGGGAAGAAATAAATACCGAGGGCAGGCTTGAACTTGAAACTATTTTTACAGAAAGACAGCAAGATGTAACACGACTTTTATTACAAAAGGCGTATATCAATGATCCTTTTGCACCTGAGTTACTATTACATTTAACTAAAAAAATGCCTGCTGGTCAACCACAGGAATTTGCATTATATACAATTGATGAATTGATTGAATTATCTTCTAATTACGCAGGATTTGAAAAGAAAAAATATAGCGTTAGAAAAGGTTCGTATAAAGACCCTGTCGGTGTTCAACACGATGCACCACGATTTGGAATCGTTCAAATGCAAAGAGGTGGACAAGCACAGCATCCTGAACAATTACAATTTAATTTGCAAGCAGGATATTTCTATAACATATAGTTTTCCTTTATAAATTTTGCCAGTTCAAAACCTAACAATGGAGGAACAGCATTCCCAATAACTGTTCTAATTGGACCGTCATTTCCTGTCAATTTAAAGGTGTCCGGAAAACTTTGTAAGCGAAGTGCTTCTCTAGTTGTTAATGCTCTTGTTGCAATTGGATGAACATTTCTGCAACCTGAAATCATTCCGTAAGTTGTTGCAACTGTTCCAGCAGGCTCTGTCCAAACTTGCCTTTTGTATGTCGTGTTATAACCTGATGGCGGACGTAAATTAGGGTCAATATTGTCGTGTGCACTTTTTCCTTCGGGTACATCAACTAACCATCTTATAACGTGTTCTGGATGATTAACAGCCCAATGGTGTTCGTCCTTTTTACTGGTCTCACCAGATTCAAGAAATTCTAAATCAGAAACAGCATCACCAAATGTAAAGTATGGTGGATTGGAGTTAAATAGATTAACAGAATTGCCATATTTTGTTTCGGCAATTGAAGGCGATTTTTTTAAGTCTTTTCGAACTGCAATAAAAATCACTCTCTCTCGATGTTGTGGAACACCATAGTCCTTTGCATTTACGTTATAAAAATTGCTTTTATAACCCATTTTTTCAAATGTGTCAAGTATTCTTTTGCTTACTAAACTTCCATTGGGATCTTTCATTGAAGTAAGAAGTCGGACGTTCTCAATCAAGATTACTTTTGGCTGAATTTGTTCTGCAATTTTTAAGTAATATTCAAATAGAGTGTTTCTTTTATCATTTACATCTCTTTTACCAGCCAAGCTAAAACCTTGACAAGGCGGTCCACCAACCATCAAATCAATTTTTTTATGATTCTTTAAAATCTGGTCAATATCAGATTTTGTTATTTCTTGAACGTCATTCGGTAAAAAATTAACATTCGGAAAATTCAATTCATAAATGGCTTTATAATTCTCAACTAATTCGTTTGTAGCAACAATTTCAAATCCAGCAGCTTTAACACCATAACATAAACCACCACAGCCAGCGAAAAATGAAACTGCTTTTAGACCTGTTTTTGGTGGGTTTGTGAACTGAGTTTCTAAATTTTTAAGAACTTCCAAATATTCCTTATTACGTTTTGTTTTTGAAAATCCTCTTCGAGGTCTTTGTGCAATGACAGAATCCAAATGGTCGCTATTTTGAAACCTTTTCTTTTTAAGTTTCAAAACTGCTGTCTCATCAATTTTTTCTAAATGATTTGCAATTTTATTTATTTCTTTAACTGACAAGTCAAGCTTACCAAGCTCGTATGCGGAAATTCGAGCTTGTTCGATACCTGTTAAGTCAGATAGTTTTGATTGGCTTAAACCAATGTCGTTTCGTCTTTCTCTTATATCAAATCCAGTCATATCTTATTTTCTTTTTTTGTCTTTGATGTTATATCTTATTTTTTCTTCTGCTACCAGCATTGCCTGCAATGCAAGGTCTTCATCTTGTACTTCATAAAATAATTTGTCTGAGAGCCAGGCAATAATAACTTCGTTTTTTTGATGCTTGTAAAACTGTCCAAGAGCTTTCACTTGTTCCTTTGTCGGCATACGTTTGTCTTGTTCTATTTTACTTAAAATAGTTGGGTCAAGTGAAAGTTGTGCTCCAACTTCTCTTAGAAGAAGTCCTTTTTCTTCTCGTAGTTCTCTTAATGTTGTTCCGATTGTTTTCAAGATGCTTTATTTTGACTTGACAAATAATGGCAAATATAGAAACAAGTTTTGAAAGTGCAATAGTGTGTTGAAAAATTTTAGCTCTTTTGGTTTTGTGAAGGGTCGGCTTGTGTGGCAGGCAAAACCAAATGTGCTAAAATGTGCGGTTGGCTTTTTTTCTGTCAGTTTATGGTCGCACTGTCGGTCTGTTAGGGTTGCTTGTAACGTTTTCGGGCTTTGCGTTCGGGTGGGTTTCGGAGCACAAAACTGTCAACCAGCACTGAACTTGAATAGAAGCACAAAGCTCCAAGTTTGCACGTCACCCCGCCTGACGCAAAACCCGTGTTAGCGGTTGTTTTTTTC
>CAJPFH010000109.1 GCA_905339165.1 Flavobacteriales bacterium | reverse complement strand
AAAACGTTATGCGGCAGCTTAGGACGACCGAACAAATAAAAACGAATAGACAAAAAATATGATACCAGACTACCAATCGTTAATGCTTCCTTTAATTAAACTTGTTTCAGACGGACAGGAACATAAATATCGTGACCTAATTGAAAAATTAGCAATCGAATTTCATGTAACAGACGATGAACGCAAAGAACTTTTGGCAAGTGGCAACCAAGCAATTTTTGACAACCGAGTTGGCTGGGCAAAAACGTATTTAAAAAAGGCTGGACTTCTCGACTCTCCAAAACGTGCGACTTTTATTATCACAGACCTTGGCCGACAAACATTATCAAAAAAGCCTGACAAGATTGATGCAAAATATTTACGACAGTTTCCAGCGTTTTTAGAATTTCAAAATGCATCTCGTAACGACAACGAAACCGAAGAAGAAGAAACCACGACCGTTGCAGTTAATGCCCAGACACCTGAAGAAAGTTTAGACAAAGCTTATCAAAGAATCAGAAAGGCTTTGGCATCAGAACTTTTAAATAAAGTGGTTGACCTTTCCCCAGCCTTTTTTGAACGACTTGTAGTTGAGCTTTTAGTAAAAATGGGTTACGGTGGTTCAATCAAAGACGCTGGAAAAGCAATGGGTAAAAGCGGTGACGAAGGAATTGACGGCACAATAAAAGAGGACAAACTCGGGCTTGACATTATTTACATTCAAGCCAAGCGTTGGAAACCAGGTAACGTTGTTGGACGACCTGAACTTCAAAAATTCGTTGGTGCACTTGCTGGACAAGGGGCCAAAAAAGGAATTTTCATCACGACTTCCAATTTTACTAAAGAAGCATTGGAATATACACCGAGAAATGAAACCAAAATTGTTCTCATAGACGGTGAACAGTTGGCTCAACTAATGATCGACTACAATCTTGGTTGTACACCACAGCAGACATATGAACTTAAAAAAATTGACAGCGACTATTTTGGCGAGGAATAAAAACATAAACGGACATGAAAGCCGACCGCATAACAGCACCTACCCAAAAGTGGCGGAACAGTGCGAATACGAGCATTTGTGTTTCAAACAAACATTGGTGCGTATAGACAGTTTAGTGTTCCAAACCGCCACCTTCGGGTAGCTGCCAACCGATAGAACGCAACCCTTACGTCTGAAAAGCAGACCCTCCCACCGGTCGGGTTCTCTTTTCCCTAACGCTTCGTTGCGTTCTATCGGCAGGGCTCGGTTGTCCGTATATCCGCAACCCTCCGGGTATGCGTCTATCAATGG
>CAJPFH010000108.1 GCA_905339165.1 Flavobacteriales bacterium | reverse complement strand
TAATCCAATTGCCATCGGGCGAAATAGCCAGATTTGAATACCTGCGGCTTGGGCAGTGTGGTAAGATAAGCGTATTTTGCTTGCTGTAAATATTTACCTTAAACAGCCCCTCGTTGTAGGCTGTATAAAAAATATCCTCGCTGTTGGGATGCCATACCGCACAGCGGCTGTCAATTAAATTATCGCTTACTTTTATGGAATACTCCCATTGGTGTTGTTGGAATACTTCAGTGGTTGAATAAAGCATAAAGTTTCCGGATGGTGTACAAACTGATTTATTAGATGCAACGTCTAAACAAAACCAACCCGAAAGAAGCAATGTATCAATTTGGGCTGTAGTTGTATAAATTCTTAAAATACCCGTAGTAGTACCCAAATTCGGACTATGGTAGCAAATAATGGTAGTATCGTTAAGCCATGCGGGGTACATGTTGTAGGGAACGGTGGTAAGTTTTTTAATGTTTTTACCGTTATCGTCAATGGTATACACCTGATAGCCCGAAGCAAAAGTTATTTTACCGTTTTTGTTCCACTTGGGGCTGCCGCTAAAGGAAATAGGATAAATCAATTTATCCTCTCCTGTTTGCAGGTTGTGCTTGCGTAACTGCCCGCCCACACCACGTTTGGCAAATAAATAACAAAACTCCTTGGGGTTATTGGGGTTAAAGCAGGGCATGTGGTAATTTTTGTAATAATATTCCGGTAAAACATCGAATCTTGGTGCTAAAGGATCTACATACCCTTCTTCTGGATCAAAACAATCCCCATCTCCAATTGATAAATAGGGGTCTTTTTTGCAGGTAGTAAACAGCAGCAGCCCTAAAAAGGCTGCTGCTGTTATGGTTATTTTTCTTGCATAAAACATGGCTTTACTGTTTTATAATTTTCCTTACAAAAGTATCGTCTTCCGTTTTTACCTTTAGTACATACACCCATTTGGCAAGGGCTGCTATATCCATTTTTTACTCTTTTTTCAACTTCACTCCGGCAGCTTAAGCTCCATGCGGTTATTACCGTTTATATCCATTAGTTCTAAGGTGTATTTGTGAAAGGGTGCCGAATTTCTATTTACTTTTTTACCATTTGGACTCACAAAATTTCTGTAATACATGGTTTGTCGTTCGGCAATAATCCACTTACCATCGGGAGAA
>CAJPFH010000107.1 GCA_905339165.1 Flavobacteriales bacterium | reverse complement strand
AGTACCTACATCAAAGCTGCTGCCTAAGGTAGGGCCGTTTGTTTGGGTTACCGTAGCTCCGGGGCAGTTATCACTGCTGGTAATGTTGGCATTGTACACTCCCCAACAAATTGTTGTATCTCCGGGGCAGGTAATGCTGGGTGCTTCGTTATCTACTACCGTTACGGTAAACGAGCAGCTATCGGCATTGCCTAAGCCGTCTTCTACTTTATACCAGTTGGTGGTTATTCCCACCGGGAATGTTGCTCCATCGGGCAAACCTGCTGTTTGAGTGGTTGTGGCAGGGCCACCTGCCCAGGAAATAATTACTTGACCGTTGCCGGATTGGTACGCAGATGTATTTGACTGATTAGTTCCTGAATTATAAGACCCCCCTCCTCCTCCTGCTCCGTTGCAATTATCACCACCACCACCACCACCAGAATATCCTCCACCACCACTACCGCCATGTGGACTACTTCCGCAACCATAAATAAAAAGATTAGAGCCGCCTCCTCCTCCAAAACCTCCTGTAGAAGATCCTCCAGCTCCTCCATTTAGAAAAGATTTACCACCGTTTGCAGCTCCACTACTTCCTCCGTCTCCTAAAAATCCACCACCACCTGCAGCATTTGGTATTGCCCCCGGAGTATAACTCTCTCCTCCCCCACTTCCACCTGTACCACCAGCCCCTGCTCCACTATATTGACCAATTTGTCCATTTTGAGAAGTCGTTCCTCCTATCAGTTGATAATTCCCATTACTTGAATTGTGCCCTGTTCCTCCGCCTCCGCCAGCGATACACAATGGCGTGTTATTGTATACAACAAAAGAACCTCCTCCACCTCCGTTTCCAACCTGATTGGGAGCAATACCTCCTTCTTGCCCAACTAAGACCTGCAATACTTGACCTGGAGTAACTGTAAAATCTCCTATCATCCTTGCTCCTTTACCTCCTCCGGAACCACCCTGAGCTCCTCTTGCTTCAATTGTAACGGAAGTTATTCCGTTGGGAACTGTAAATGTTTGTATACTTCCTGTATAATTAAATGTTTGCGTTCCCGAACCACATGGATTAACACCTACTGGCGTAACATAATTTACCACTGCACCGCATGTGCCGGGGGCGTTATTGACCGTAATATTGCTTGGGCAAGTAATTTGAGGGCATTGAGCACTTACGGTAAAGGCACTCAATACTCCCACGGTAATGAATAATAGTTTTTTCATATAATCTGATTTAATTTGTTTGTTGGACAAATGTAATGAAAAAGAAAAGATAGAATAAATTATGCTTGGCAAGGAGTTCGCATATCAATAAAGGTAACATACCATGCTCCGTCTATTTGTGAAAAATAATATATATAATTAGCTGTATTTACCACTGTGTATTCTATAGTTTCGGATAACTTGTCCATATTTTTTTTCTCCTGCTCTTTCAAGTCTGGGATATTCCACAAACCGGATTCTCTTAGTTTATTTATATTTTGTGTAAAACATCCCTGCTTGTTGTAAATATTCTCTTCGCAAATTACAATAGGTAATTCCTCTAATAATGGTTCTGTTCCCACTTTTTCTATATCAATATTAAAAAACGATTTTCCGTCTGTAATTCTTTTAAAATTTGCAATATCCTTTACGGTTACAAATGAGGGTAGTGCCCCATTGGATTCAATAAAATATGCTCCAAATTGCGGGTGAATAAATGTGTTAAATGTTTTTTCATCTTTATCTACCAAAGCCCAGAAAAAGGAAGAATAGGCTTCATTAAACTCTAATAGTTTAGGAGTATCGCCTTCAAGTTCTTTTTTGTCTGTTTGGTCTGAATCTAACTTTTCTTTCGTTTCTGTAGTGCACGAAAGCAATGAATAGGAAATATAAAAAAAGGCAATAAACTTTTTCATGGTAATGGTTTTGAAACAAAGTACGCGAAGAAAATGTACACCATAAAAAAATTTAGCTGAAATACGGTTTTGTAGGGTTGAATAAAAAGAATTTTATTTCTCTATTTAAAAAAATCTTCGATAGGGTTTCCAACACAAGCACTCGGAAAACTTGCGTTTAGAATTAAGGATAGAGTGGGGGCAATATCGGTTATATTTACCTTGTTTACACTCGCTTTTCCTTTGGGAGTTTTCCACCCCCACCACAGCAAGGGCACATGTGTATCATAGCTATACTCCGAACCGTGTGTGGTGCCATATTGGTTGTATTCCATCCAGCCCGGTTCAAATTGAATAATGATATCGCCCGATCGTTTTTTGTAAAACCCATTTTTTATGAGTGTAGCCAAATTGTTTTCATGATTATATAGTTCTATTTCTTTAGAAGTATATGCATTTGCCACTCCTTTCATGCTAAGCAAAAAATCAACTATTCGTTGGTTTATTTCATCGTAATCCAAACTCGTATTATTTATAAAAGTTTTATTACCCGATAATCCATTATAAAGGCTACTGTTGGTATTTAATTTTTGTTCAATAGCCGCACGATTTAAATAGACTTGTTGATTTTCGTAAGCAAAAACCCAATTACCACTGCCTAACCATTTGCTTAAAAAAGTATTTACGGTATCCTTTATAAACTGATACGGAAAATAACCGGCATTCGCTTTTTTATCCATAAGCAAAGATGGAGTTTCTGCCCCTCCGTGGTCGGCTGTTAAAAATACCAACACATTTTCTTTACCGAATTCTTTTTCCAAAAAAGTAAAAAACTCACCCAGTTCCTTATCAAGCCTTAGGTAAACATCTTGAACTTCTACGGAGTGTGCTCCATACATATGCCCAACATAATCGGGAGTTGAATAACTAAGGCATAAGAAATCGGTGTAACTTGTTTGACCCATTTTTTCTTCTTTTATAGCTGCCTTTGCCATATCAGTAGTGATTGTATTTCCCCACGGAGTATAACGGATTATGCCCAACCCTGCTTTGGCGTATAAATAAGCCAAGTTGTAAGGAAAAACACCTGGGCTTCCGGCATTAATGCTACCTTCGTATGGATTGGCATCGGGAAAACTTTCGGTATATTGGTCTATAGGTAGAAGTGTATTCCATGTATTTTGTAAATATTTTTTAGGGAGTTCCTGTTTGTTAAATTGAATAAGCCATGAAGGCAAAGAATCCATATAATACGAACTGCTTACAAAATTTCCGGAAACGGCATCGAACCAATAGGCCGCATTAGCAAGCTGTCCGGCAGGCAATATGGCTCCTCTGTCTTTTAATGCTATTCCTATACATTTTGAGTTGAAGTTGCTGATAAGTCGTAATTGGTCAGTTACTGTAGTAGCTAATAAATTACGGGGAGAGTGTTTTCCTGAAGTATTTTCTGCTCCTATTGTTTTTACAGACGTATCGCTGGTGCAATATAACATTTTGTTGCTTTGCTTGTTAAACCAATCATTTGCCACAATTCCGTGGTGCATGGGCGTAGAACCGGTGTATATAGAGGCATGTCCGGGGCCGGTGTAGGTGGGCACATAATTATATCGTGTATTTCTGCAATTCATTCCTTCGTTTATCAATCGTTTAAATCCATTACTGCCTAGTTTATCCCAGTAACGGTAAATGTACTCGTACCGCATTTGGTCAACTACAATTCCCACCACTAATTTTGGTGGTTTTTGGTATGCTTGCTGAGAAAATAATGAAATTGAAAAAAGAAGGAATATAAACGGAAGGATTCTCATATTATTTATTTTTGATGATGGCAAACAAAAGAACGATACAACACACAATACTTATTAAAATGTTAAGAATGGCCATGGTCCAGTTTCCTGTTTTAATTAATTCGAAGTTTTCGAAACTGAATGTGGAAAATGTGCTGAACCCTCCGCAAAAACCTGTAAGTAAAAAGAATCGCCAGTTTTCACTAAGGTCTGTACGATAAGAAAAAAACAGAACCCCTGTAGCCAGAAGTGCAGAACTGATTGTATTTGACAAAAAAGTTCCTAATGGAAAACTTCCGCTGTAAAATGCAAGAGTTGACTTAGAAATTATCCAACGTGCCAAACTCCCTAAGCCTCCTCCTAAAAAAATAGCAACTGCAGTATAAATCATTGTCGTGCCGAATTAAAATATTGAGGTTTTATTTTTTTAAAAGATATTACGGAGAGCAAGGTAATAAAAATTCCCCAAACGGCACCGCAAAGAACATCGATAGGAAAATGGGCTCCCAAATAAATTCTGCTGTACGAAACGATGGCCGCCCATAAAAGGATAAAAATGGAAATCCATTTGTACGAATAACCAAGGTAAAGAATAATGAATGTTGCCAGAGCAAATACATTTGATGCATGCGAGGAAATAAAACCGTAGGTTCCTCCGCAATAATTTTTTACCAAATGAACTAACTCAATAATATCAGGATTATGACAAGGGCGAAGCCGCTGAAAGTAATTTTTAAAAACTACCGAACTTTGGTCGCTCAATACAATAATAAACAAAACCAAAAAGAGTAAATAAAAAGTTTGGGTTTTGTATTTTTTATACAACAAGAATAGAAGAAATAAATAGAGCGGAATCCATACCCATTTTTGAGATACAAAATACATTATTGAATCAAGAAGCGGAGTGTTTAATCCGTTCAAAAATAAAAATAATTTAATATCGTATTGGGTTATTAATTCCATTACAATCATTGATTATTTAGGTGTTTCCAGAGTAAATCTTTAAGTTGTGTAAGTCCTTCTCCGCTTATTCCTGATATAAAAACGTATTCTACTTTGGGAAGGGTTTTCTTTATTTCATTCTTTAATTCTTCGTCTAATAAATCGCTTTTCGAGATGGCTAAAATTCTTTTTTTGTGAAGTAGCTCCGGGTTGTATTCTTTAAGTTCTTTGAGTAGTATTTTGTATTCTTTAGAAATATTATCGGTATCGGCAGGTACTAAAAAGAGCAATATGGAATTACGTTCTATATGTCTCAAAAACCTTATTCCAAGCCCTTTTCCAAGGTGGGCATCTTCAATAATACCAGGAATATCGGCCATTACAAAAGATTTATAATCTCTGTATTGCACTATGCCTAAATTAGGAACAAGGGTGGTAAAAGGGTAATTGGCAATTTCGGGTTTTGCTGCGGTAACAGCGGCCAAAAGGGTTGATTTTCCTGCGTTTGGAAAGCCCACTAATCCTACATCGGCAAGCACTTTCAGTTCGAGCACTTTCCAAATTTCCTGACCGGATTCTCCGGGTTGGGCAAAGCGTGGTGTTTGGTTGGTTGATGTTTTAAAATGAGCATTCCCCTTGCCACCCATTCCTCCTTTTACAAAAATTATTTCTTCCCCATCTTTTGTAATTTCGGCTTCTACTATTCCTGTTTCTGCGTCTTTAGCTACGGTTCCCAGTGGAACATCAAGGTAAATGTCTTCTCCAAAAGCACCGGTCATCAGTTGAGCTCCTCCCTTGCCTCCATCTCCTGCAATAACGTGTTTGCGATATTTTAGATGTAGCAAGGTCCAAAGTTGTGCATTTCCTCTTAGTATAATATGCCCGCCTCTTCCTCCATCTCCACCGTCTGGCCCACCCTTTGCGGTAATTTTACTTCGGTGCAGGTGCATGGCTCCCGCTCCTCCGTGTCCGGAACGGCAGCATATTTTTACATAATCTACAAAATTCGATTCGCCCACTTTTCTTTGCTTTCTTTAAATGTTGATTAGTGAACTACACTCCTAGTATCAATGGCTCTACAAAGTCTCTGAAAAATTTCATCTATTGTTCCTATGCCGTTAACTGCCAAGTATTTATTTTGTTTTTGATAAAATGCTGCGGCAACTGCCGTTTGCTCGTTGTATACTTTAATTCTGTTTTTTACGATGTTTTCGTCTTGGTCGTCTGTACGTCCACTGTCTTTTCCTCTTAGCAGTAATCGGTTTATTAGTTCCTGTTCGGGCACTTCTAATGCCAACATTAAAGTAATCGGGGTATTTCGTTGAGCTAAAAAAGTATCTAAGGCTTCGGCTTGCGGAACGGTTCTTGGAAAACCGTCAAAAATAAATCCCATAGCGTTGGGGTATTTGTTTACTTCGGCCTCGAGCATATTGATGGTTACTTGGTCGGGTACTAGTTCGCCTTTATCCATGTACGATTTTGCCAATTTTCCTAAATCGGTTTCGCCCTTCATATTTGCTCTGAAAATATCACCTGTAGAGAGATGTATAAGCGAATATTTATTTACTAATTTTTCGCTCTGTGTTCCTTTTCCGGCTCCCGGGGGGCCAAATAAAACAATGTTTAGCATATTATTTTTCGTTTAGTATGTATATAGAATTTAAATTTCTTCCGAACCCGTCATAATCTAATCCGTAGCCTACCACAAAAACATTTGGAATGGTTTTGCCTACGTACTGAACGGGGTAGTTCCATTTATATGCCTCGGGTTTAAACAGCAGGGTTGCAATTTGAATAGTATTTGCTTTTTTTTCTTTCAATATTTCGAATAAATAATGCAGTGTATTACCTGTATCTACAATATCTTCAATAATTATGATATCTCTGCCTTCAATATTTTCGTTGATGCCAATAAGATTATTTATTTTTTCGGTACTGTTAGTGCCTGAATAGGAAGCTATTTTTACAAAGGAGATGTCCGATGGTAAATTTATTTTGCGAAACAAATCGGCAGCAAAAATAAAACTACCATTTAAAACCGCTAAAAATAGGGGGCGTTTGTTTTTGTAGTCGCTGTTAATCTGATTTGCCATTTTTGTGCAGCTTTCGGCAATTTCGATTGATGAAATATATGTTTTAAATGGTTTGTTATTTAGCTGAATGATTTCCATTGCGGTTTTCTACTCTTTTCTATTTATTTTTATGGAGTATAGGAAAATTTGTTTAGTTGCTTTTTTCTTTAGAGATATCGAGTTTTCCCGATCTGTATAATTTGTAATTGGCAGCAAGGTATGCCAACATTTCAGAAATTGTTTTTAGGGCATCGGTGGTTTCGCGACTTATCGTTGTTTTTTTTAGTTTTAACAACAATAATCCGTAAAGAGCATTCAGACACACTTCTGTTTCCTGAACTACTAATCCGGCCGACTTGCGATATAAATCTTGTATGTATGGAGAGGCTTTTTCGTACGATGCCATGTATTTTTTATCTTGCCATACGGTTAACAGTTGTAAATGTAAGTGTTGTATTTCAGACATTACAAATTTTACTCGTCCAATGTGTCCCCTTTCAGATGAACCTTCTTTCAGCATTTCATCAATAATACGTTGATACCATTCTCGCATTTCGTATTTAACTTCTTGTGGAACATCGTGCTTATCAATTAGTCCAATTTGGATAAGGTTTATATCGAAATGATAGGCTCGAATAATGTCTTCTACCTGCCACATGTAAAGTAAAAACTCTACAATGTTTTCTTTTTCTTTATTTCGTGCAATAAGCATTATTTCTTTTCTTTTTCTGCTTTGTACTCGGTGTTTAGCCCGTTTAGCACTATGGTGGTTATATCAAGCGAATCGTTGGCGTATAAAATATTGGTTAAATCGGAATATCCAAGTATAAAATGATACTGCTTTTGATGATTCTGCTTTTTTAGAAAATCGTTTATCCGTTTTTTAAGTTCAACATTCATCTTGTGTTCTTCTTCGGCCAGCTTGTTGCTCAAATCTTCTTTTAGAGCCGTGAGTTCTTGTTCCCGCTCCATTAATTCCAACTGTTTTTTCTGTCCTTCTTCTTGGGTATAATACCGTGCACTTTCCTGAAAACTTTGTACATCTTTTTCAAACTTTTTTAGCTTTGTTTGGAAGGAATTCTCGTAATCTTTCATTCTGCTTTCCAACTTTTTTTTCATGTCTTTTACCAACTCATAATTTTCCATTAGGGAATCGGAATTAATATACACAATAGAAAAATCGGGCAACTCAGTTGGTGTATTTTTTGGAATACTATCGGTGGTTAGTGCTGGTGAAGTTGTTTGTTTTTCGGCCTCTTTTTTATTTCCGGAAAAATGCAGTACATATAAAATAATGATTGCAGCAGCCAAAATAATTTGGGTAATAATAGATGAGTTTTTCACAATACTTTTTTTTCAAAGTTCCTATTATTCTACGAAAGAACAACGAAGTATCCTTTAAAAGTTTAATAGGAGAATGGTAATGCAGAAATTTTAAACATCTAAAGTTTTTGGAATATCGGTAAAGGGCTTTTCGTTAGCTGCATACCCTACGAAGTTAAATGGAATATTTACCATAAAAGCAAAATCTTCTCCTACCTCTTTCATATCATCGTCTTCGTGTTTATAGCACCAAGAAACTATAATTTTTTTACCACTTTTGTGCATCTCATTTAGTTTGTACAGTATAAACAAAATGCGTTTAGATGATGCGATATTAAAGTAATCGAGGTTAAATACGAAGTTAATGGAGTTTATTTCTTTTTTGGCGACATGATCGAGCCAGTCAAGTATTTTATCGTAAAATTCGTCTACTTCTGAAAGCACCGATTTGCCGGATATTTCGAAAATATTATTTTCAAGGTCTAGGCAAACCATGGGCGATTCGTTTGTTGGTTTTACTTGTAAAGCATTCATTCCTCGAAAAAATAATTACTTAAAGTTGCTTAAAAGCATTAAAAGAATTAACAGAAATTATACGTAACCAAGTATTTACAAGACTAATATACATAAAATACAGACGGATTTGTTTATAGGCTCATTACCTCTTTCAATTTGGAGGCCTGCCTTCGTGATACCTCAATTTGCTCTCCGCTTTTAAGTTTTACCACTAAGCCTCCGTTGTACCAGTTTTCTACATTTTCAATCCAACTGAGATTAATAATATGTTTTCGGTTGGCTCTAAAAAACTCTTTTGGGTTTAGTTTTTCGTAGAGGTTGTTGAGCGATTTTAAAATAAGAGGTTTATTTTTATCGAAGTAAATACGCACATAATTTCCTTCCGACTCGAATATACGAACATCGCTTAGTTTCACAAACCAGCATTTTTCTCCGTCTTTTACAAAAACACGGTCGTTTAGCCCTAATATTTCGTTTGAAATTGGTGGGTGTAGGGCCGAATTTAACTTATCGGCTGTTTTTATTTTTTTTATTGCCTCTGCTAATCGTTCTGCCTGAACAGGTTTTAGAAGGTAATCGAGTGCATTTACTTCGAACGCTCTGAGAGCAAAATCATCGAAAGCGGTAACAAAAATTACTTTGGGTAAATGCAACAAATGCTCTAATAATGTAAAACCATCTTTTTCGGGCATTTGTATATCTAAAAAGATTAAATCGGGTTTTTCGGTGTTAATTAACTGTATGGCTTCATCGGGATTGCCTGTATCGGCAATAATTTCTACCTCGGCAAACTCCTTGAGTAAACTTTTTAGTTCGGAACGAGCCAGGCGTTCATCGTCTATAATTATGGTTCTCATATAGTATCGGTAAAATAAAGGGGTATTTTTAGATAGGTAATTACATTATTATTGCTTGCGTTATATATCTTAAATTCTGCCTTTTCGGTATATAATATTTTTAGGCGTTGTTGAGTATTAATAATTCCGAAACCGGTATCGGAAAAAGTGTTTTGCAGTTGGCCGGTATTAGAAATTTCTATGGTTAAGAAAGATGCGTCAGAAGTGGCGGTAATAGAAATTTCTCCTCCGGTGGCAGATTGTGCAATACCGTGCTTTATGCCGTTTTCTACTAATGTTTGAAGCATCATGGGTGGCACAAAAATATTAGGATTAACTTGTATGTAGGTGGTTATTTTTAATCTTTCTTCTAACCTTATTTTTTCCAAATTAAGATAATCTTCTACCAACTTCATTTCTTCTTCGAAGGTAATAAATTTTTTTCGGCTCATTAATAGCGTACTGCGTAAAATATTCGAAAGTTGTGTAACAGCCGTTTTGGCTCCTGTCGGATTTTCTTCAATTAGTGCACGTATACTGTTCATGGTATTGAAAATAAAGTGCGGATTGAGTTGCGATTTTAATTTGTTCAACTCTGTTTCACTTTTCATGGCTTCCCACTTTAAATTTTTTATTTCTTCTTTTTTGTAATTGTCTATAAAATGTACAATGAAATACAATAAAGACCATAGAACAAATATGCCTGTCCAGTTTATAATTTTTTGAAACGTGTCTATTAATTCAATTTTAAAGAACTGCTGTGCAATTAACAACTCCGAAACAAAGGTTTGTTGCACGTGAAAAAGGAATCCAAATACAAGTGAGGCCAATAATACACGAGGAATAAGTTGGGCAGTATTTAAACGCAACCAGTGAAACCGTAAAATGATAGAACGGTAAAGGTGTGTATTTGCTACTCCAATAATAAAAATAGAAAATAGGTTATAGAAAAGTTCGGAAGTAAACTCGCTTCCGTTTAATTTATTGATGAGCCACGCCAGTAACACGTAAGTGCTCCACCCACATAGCTGCGAAATCCAATACACTTTTTTTCTGTTCAATTAGGGTGCTATTTTATATTTAGCCAAGTGTTGCGAGTGGTTAACTGTTTAGGGCTGGCCTTATCGTTAAAACTTAATACGTGCTTTATTTTTTGTTCTACAAAAATGGCTTTTGCCGTTAATTTTTTGCTTACTGTTTTATCTCCATATTTTCTGGCTACCACAAAAGTTACTTTCTGCCCTTCTTTTGTTTTCTTTTTGTACGCGTTTATTTCTTTTTCAATATTTTCGGGTAATAGAGCGATGTTGTTGATGCTGATGATTTCGTCTCCATTTTTTAGTTTTAATTTTTTACCCATTGCATCGAGGTTGCTTATATCCATTACTACCAGGAGGTTTGTTTCGTAATTAAATCCAAAAGCAGCTCCACCTAACGAAGGTTCTTTAACTGTTGCCTCGCTGATATAATCTATTCCGGCCTTAGCAAACATTTCTTGTATGGGCAGCGGATTGTTTTTTTCTACATGTTTTTCTAAAAACTCTTTTATTTCCGGAAAGGTAACTTTACCAATTATATTAAATAACTCATCGTCTTTAAAGGCTTTATCTTTTCCAAATTTTTCAGATAATTTGGCCATCACATCCTTTACGCCTGTTTCTCCATTAGACAAATCACGAAGCAGCACATCTAAACACATTCCAATCAATGCCCCTTTTTGGTATACGTTCGGATATTGGTCTTTGTGTTTATCGAGGGCTCCCAAGCTAAGTTCGGTAAACGAAATTTTTTCGCTGTAATTTTCGGCTCCTTTAATTTTCGATTGAATTTCTAAGAGATATTCTTCCGGAGAAATTAATTTTTCGTACACCTGCATATGTCCGGCAAAATATTCGGTAACTCCCTCGTAAAGCCATAAATGCTTAGACATTTTAGGTTTATTGAAATCGAAATACCGTATTTCTTCGGAATGAACGGTTAATGGCGTTACAATGTGAAAAAACTCGTGGGCTGCCACATCGGTTACGGTTTTTGCCAACTGCCTAGGTTCCATTTCGGGCAGGTAATAAAAGGAAGAATTGGAATGTTCTAAAGCTCCTGCCGCACCCGATTGGCTCATTCCTGAATACAGATAAATAATAAATGCATATTTCTCTACAGGAAGGGTTCCTCCTAAATATTTTCGTTGAGCATCTAAAGTGGTTTTAATATTTTCGGCAATAATTTTAGAATCGGCCTTTTTACCGGTTGAATACACAGAAATTAATACTTTGGTATTTCCCACATTTACAAAAGTGGTATCGGGTTCGCAATACATAATAGGAGAATCTACCAACTCGTTGTAATTGCTAACATAAAAAACATCGGAATGAGGTGTTGAAATCATTTTTAAAATACCTGTAGAACCATAAAAAGAGGGGGAACGTGTAACTGAAATTTCGAAAGGCCAATCTGTTAATCCCTCAAAATAACCAAAAAATCCGTGCGTATTGATTACTACATTTTTTCCTTCTTCAATATTGGTTCCTCCGGGTTCAAAAACAAATTCGTCTACCTCTTTCGCATCCCATGTATCATCAACCATATAAGTAATGGAATAAAGGTTTTCGGCATTCGAAATGCTCCATGAATTTTGGTCGGTACGGGTAGCGGCAATTTGATTTCCGCTTTTATCAAATGCCTTTAGATTTGATATATATTGTCCAAAATTATATACATCATAGGTGCCCGGCACTATTTTAGGAAAACGAAAAAAAATCTCTTTTTTGTTTTCTATTTTTGGAGTCAATAAGGTTATCTCTAATTTATCCTCTAACACCTCTTCTAAATTTAAGCTATACTTATAAACAGGAGTTTGTTGTGCCAACAGCATTTGCGAGACTAAACACCCTAAAAATAATACAACATTTTTCATACAACGAGTTTAATACCACAAATATAACAGAATGTAAACGCAATTACCTATAAATTTACATTGACGGTAAAATATCCTTATTAAAGGATTTACAACAAAATCCGTAATTTGGAATAATGAATTTTTTAGCCCATTTTTATTTAAGTAATTTCAACGAAGCATTAATTGTAGGCAATTTTATTGCCGATTCGGTAAAAGGAAAACAATTTGAACATTTTCCAAAAGATATTCAAAAAGGAATTCTGTTGCACCGACAGATTGATGAGTTTACCGATAAACACGCCATTGTAATGAAAACAAAAGAAAGTTTACGCATTAAACACGGTAAATTTTCTCCGGTAATTTCCGATATTATTTACGACCATTTTTTAGCTTCGAACTGGGAAAAATATTCTGCTGTTCCATTAAAATCATACAGCCACTCTATCTATAGAACACTCGGAAAAAACATTCTATTGCTTCCGTTAAATGCCCAAATTACATACACCTATATGGTAAAAAACAATTGGCTATACAATTATGCACAGCACGAAGGAATTTCCAAGGCATTAAAGGGCATTAGTAAGCGAACAAACTATTCTAATAATATGCATGAAGCACCGCTAACTCTCTTGGAAAATTACGATGAGTATCAACAACATTTTTTTGATTTTTTTCCGGAATTAATTGCTTTTACAGAAAACATAAAAATGAGGTTGTAAATAAATATGAATCGTAAACTCTACTATTCGGCATAATTTTTAGTATATTTGTTTGCAATAATTACATTATGAGGAATATACTGTTTTTAACACTTATCCATTTGGTGGCATTTGCGTACACACAAACGGCTAAAGATGTAAATATTCTGCTGCAAAAAACCATTGATTTAAGTGCCCTAAAAGCACATTACTCTGAGGAAGAAGTAAGCGGATACACTCCTATTATTTTAATTAACGATGAAAATATTCCTGATAATTTAATTCTTTTTAAGTTTAACAAAAGAGTAAAATTACTTACCCCCGAAGAGATTGAAACTTTAAGTAAAATATACAAGGGGAATTTAGATAGTTATTTTCAACTTAAAATTTTTAAACTAGACGATTCCAAAGCAGAAGTAATAGGCACTTTCAGAAAACACAATCCGATAAATATTAAAGTGGTTTTTGAAAAAGATAATGGAGACTGGAAGATAATTTCATCTAAAGCCGGCTAAGGCTATGTTTACCACAGGTCGCATTATTTTCACCTTAATTTTAGTGGCAGGTTTTATTCTTTTAATGGTTTTTGCTTATCGTAAAGATGCCAAAAATCAGCAGGGGTACGGAAAAGACTCGCTAAAAGTGCTTGCCGTAATTGTAGTTGTGGTTTTGCTTTATTTATTTTTTACCCGCCTGCTTAAGTAATAGAAAACTATTTTCCGGCCATTAAATTCGCTTCAATGGTAAAGTTATCATAAATAAAATTGTCGGCTAACGCTCCAAATTTTTTCGATTTGTATTTAATATCAAACAACGTTCTATCTATCTCTAATTTGGCTATTGCTTTTACGTTGTTTCCTTCGGAGGTAAGGATTAAATCAAAATCTATGGTTTTAGTAATCTCTTTAATGGTTAAATTGCCTTTGCAAGAATAGGCATTGTTTTCTTTTTTATCTGAACTTAAAATAGAAAGCGAAGCCACAGGAAATTTTTCGGTAGAAAAAAAATCATCAGAAGCCATATGTTCGATAAAGTCTGCATTATCTTTTGCATCTGTAATATCGGTGCATACCATAGATTTCATATCTACCAAAACCTCTCCCGACACAATCTGTCCATTGGCCACTTCAAAACCTCCTGAAGTTAATTTTACTGTGCCTACATGTTCTCCTTTAAAACTTTTTCCCGACCAATTTAATGCTGATGCTGACGCATTAATAGAATACACACCATCGAATTCGCTTTTTGCTTCTTCTATTTTGATTTCATTAAGAGGCGTTTCTTTGTTTTCTGATGTATGCCCTCCCAAAATGGGAGCTATAACAAGCCCAACCAGGCAAGTGAGTTTAATTAAAATGTTCATAGAAGGGCCCGAAGTATCTTTAAAGGGGTCTCCAACAGTATCACCCGTTACAGCTGCCTTATGTGCATCGGAGCCTTTATAGGTCATTTGGCCATCAATCATTACACCGGCTTCGAAAGATTTTTTGGCATTATCCCAAGCACCCCCTGCATTATTTTGAAATATAGCCCACAACACACCTGAAACTGTAACTCCGGCCATGTATCCGCCTAACATCTCGGCCGCTTGTGCACTTTCATAACCAAACAACATGGGCAAAAAGGCTATTAAAATAGGCATTGCTATGGTTAGTACTCCCGGCAACATCATTTCTCGTAGGGCCGCTTTGGTAGAAATTTCCACACATTTTCCATACTCAGGCTTGCTGGAGCCTTCCATAATTCCGGGTATTTCTTTAAACTGCCTCCGTACTTCTTTTACCATATCCATGGCTGCTTTTCCTACAGAATTCATAGCCAATGCAGAGAAAACCACAGGCACCATACCCCCCACAAACAAACAAGCTAAAACAGGTGCTTTAAAAATATTGATGCCATCTATTCCCGTAAATGTTACATACGCTGCAAACAAGGCTAATGCAGTAAGTGCTGCAGAGGCAATGGCAAAGCCTTTCCCAATGGCCGCAGTGGTGTTGCCCACAGAGTCTAGAATATCGGTTTTTGTACGTACTTCTTTAGGAAGCTCACTCATTTCAGCTATTCCACCTGCGTTATCGGCAATAGGGCCAAAAGCATCAATGGCAAGCTGCATGGCAGTAGTGGCCATCATAGCCGATGCTGCTATGGCAACACCATAAAAACCCGCAAAAGCATAAGCCCCCCAAATAGCCGAAGCAAATAATAAGATGGGATAAAACGTAGAAATCATTCCGGTAGCTAAACCGGCAATAATATTGGTTCCTGCTCCGGTAGAAGATTTCTGAACGATGGCCAATACAGGCTTTTTGCCTAGTCCGGTATAGTATTCGGTAAAATAAGAAATAAAACCTCCTACTGTAAGACCTACTAATACTGCAAAAAATACTCTAAGTGATGAAACTTCTTTAATTCCTTCACCAAAGAAAACCATGTTTAATGTTTCGGGCAACATCCATTTTATAACGAAAAAGGAAGCGATTGCGGTTAATGCAATAGAAATCCAGTTTCCTCTGTTTAGGGCTGCCTGCACATTGTTTTCGGTAGGGCTTGCTCCGGAAATTTTTACAAAAAAAGTACCCACAATAGAAAAAATGATTCCCAAGCCTGCAATAAGTATTGGGAGTAAAATAGGTCCCATTCCGTTAAAATGATCGGTAAATTGCTCTCCGGCTGCATTGCTTAAATCTTTAATCAGGTAGTTGCCTAACACC
Organism: Flavobacteriales bacterium; assembly: GCA_905339165.1. Lineage (GTDB taxonomy): Bacteria > Bacteroidota > Bacteroidia > Flavobacteriales_E > Vicingaceae > BCD5. Next base: position 27,707 of record CAJPFH010000107.1, on the reverse strand, counting down.
ATTGAAGCTAATACGGTGGCCACATAAGATCCGAATAAATCGGCACCCATACCAGCTACATCACCTACGTTATCACCAACATTATCGGCAATAGTAGCCGGATTTCTTGGATCATCTTCGGGTATGCCGGCTTCTACTTTTCCAACTAAATCAGCTCCTACATCGGCTGCTTTCGTGTAAATTCCACCCCCTACACGAGCAAAGAGAGCGATGGATTCTGCTCCCAGTGAAAAACCGGCTAAGGCTTCGAGTACAATGGTCATTTCCGTATAAAAATCAGATTGACCAACAATAAACCACGAACTTAAAAAAGCAAACAATACACTCAAGCCAAAAACGGCTAAGCCTGCAACACCCAAACCCATTACCGTACCTCCTTTAAAAGATACATTCAACGCATTTTGTAAACTGGTACGTGCTGCTTGGGTGGTGCGTACATTGGCTGCTGTAGCTATACGCATACCTATATTTCCTGCAATGGCAGAAAATACAGCACCAATTATAAAAGCAATTACGATAAACCAATGTGTAGTAGGAACTATAGCCGAAACAATTCCCAATAATATTCCTGCAATGACAACAAAAACGGCCAATACACGGTATTCTGCTTTAAGAAAAGCCATTGCTCCTTCTCGGATATAAGTAGAAATCTGTTTCATTTTTTCATTCCCTACATCTTGTTTGTTTACCCAAACAGAAAGAAAGAACATGTACACCAAGGCAAGAACTCCGAAAATAGGCAGCAGATAAATAAGATTTTCCATAAATGTAATTAATTGTAGTTTTAAAAGTTAGCGTTTTAAAGTCGGCAAAAGTATTGTTTTAAAAGATATTGTGCAAATGCTAAAGACTGGTAAAATCCTTTTGGGTTTTAGAGTCGAGCGAATCGCGAAGGCCGTTGCCAATGAATATAAAGGCTAACACAAGAATCATAATAGCCACTCCTGGAATAATAGTTAAATATTCTGTACCACTTCCGGTAAAAATATATCCCCTATGTTCGCTTATTATTTTACCCCATGTAGCTTGGGGGGGGGGGGCCCCCAGACCTAAAAAGCTAAGCCCTGCTTCAATTAAAATGGCTGCGGCAAAATTGGCTGCCGAAATTACCACTACAGGCCCCATTACATTAGGGAGAATATGTCTGTAGATAATTCTGTAATTGGTAAAACCCAGGGCATGGCCTGCTTCTACAAATTCTTTTTCGCGAATACTAAGCACCTGCCCGCGTACTACACGGGCTACTTCTACCCACATGGTTAAACCTACAGCTACAAATACCTGCCAAAAATCTTTACCAATGGCCAATGTAATGGCTATTATTAATAGAAGTGTGGGAATAGACCACACTACATTAATGAGCCACATAATTACATCATCTATCCAGCCCCTAAAATACCCTGCCAGTGCACCCATTAAAACGCCTATAATAATGGAAATGAATACAGAAATAAGTCCTACGGTTAAGGAAATCCAGGTTCCGGCCATAATACGACTTAAAAAATCTCTTCCATAGCGGTCGGTTCCTAAATAGTATTTTCTATTTTCAATATTATTTTCTATCACTTCGGTTTTTAGTGATTCTATTTCCAAGCTGTATTGTTTGCCCTCTAAAGAATAAAAATTAATGGTGCTTCCTTCAATAAAGGCATGTTTGGTGGCATCAATAGGGTATGCCACATCGGCCAAATTAAAACGGATAACCTCGCCATTGTTAGGCATATCTCCGGTATATTTTTCTACTACAATATCGGTTCCCTCAAAATTGTAACTGTAAATAGGGTAGGTTCTGTATTCGCTTTCGATACCCCAAATTAATTGGTTAAAAAAGGAGGTTTCTTTGCTTAAGCTGTTTTTTCTTATTTTCAGAATTTGCAGCGAAAATCCGGGTTGTTTCAGTGTGATTTCTAGATTCTGATCGTTCGATTTTGGAGTGGCATCGGGTCTGATAAAGGGTCCTAACAGAGCCACTATAACAGTTAAAATAATTACAAGCAGCGAAAACATGGCCGGTTTGTTTCTTTTAAACCTTTGCCATGCCAATGCTCTTAATGAATATAGTTTATTTTTTTTAGCCACTTTTTACTCTATATCTTTCTGCCTTTCCAATACACAGGCATTACAAAATTTAACAGCAATAAAACAAATAAATAAAACGGGTATATAATAAACGAGGGTAAAAATACCTTTAATAATTTGGTTTTTTTCATTTGTTTAGCCCCCAAAAATATAAAACAATAGTCAATACCACATTTAATTGCAAAAATGATTAGACAAAGCCCTATTCTTTTATAGTTAAAAATGCTCCAGAGAAGCATAAGTAAAAGCAGAATATTAGTTACTCCTATTAAAAGCATCATGTAATGAACCGAAATATTCTTATAATATACCGATTTTGACGCCCAACGTAACCTCTGATGTAATATTTCCTTTAGCGTACACGGAATATTAGTATAAACCACCGATTCTTCGATCTTCAATGCTTTTGTTCCCTCGGGGTAATGCACAGCAAATGCGTGTAATGTAAATACATCATCGCCAGAGGCCGATTGATTACCTGTAATTTTATTTTCGATTTTTAAATAACTTTCTTTTCTAAAGGCCATGTTTGCGGCATTACAATAAACCGGTTTTTGGCAATTTGCCATTGCAATACCGGCACACATCATGGTTAAAAATTCTAATGAAAAAAACACATGGAAAAAAGTTTTTTCATTTTGATATAAAACCGGAGCAAACACAAAATGTGTATTCGGGGTAAATGCTTTTACTAATTCGTTTAACCATTGTTCCGTAAATACACAATCAGCATCGGTGGTTATAATGAGTTCTCCATTTGCCAACATTATCGCTTTTTTTAATGCCGTTTTTTTTCCTTTTTCATTGGCAGAAAGTGATACTACCCGATAGGTAGAGTCGAGATTATTTTCTGAAATAAAATGATTTATTTTTTGCACAGAATCATCCTCCGAGTGGTCGTTTACCAGAACAACCTCCCAACGAAAAGAATCGCATTTTTGTTTTTTTAAGGCATTTAAACAGTGTAAAATATTTTCTGTTTCGTTTCTGAAGGGTACTATAACGGTAGCCGAATCGATAGTACTTTTTCCGGAAGAAAGATTAGTTTCTTTTTTAAAAAACAATGCAAGTTTTAGGAAAAACAGAGAATACACAACGATTACCACAAGACCTGCAGCCGGCAAAATAAAATCCATTACACGGTTAAATTTATTTCTAATTCAATTATATCTACTTTTGCTTTACGGCATGAATAACAGCGATAAAGATAAGGTAATTTTGGGTATTGATCCCGGCACAAATGTAATGGGATATGGTTTAATTAGCGTTAAAAATACAAACCCTACGCTCATCACACTTGGAGCAATTCACTTAAAGAAATACGAAGAACACAGCCAAAAATTATTACAAATTTTTCATAAAACGCTTTCCATTATAAACCAATACAAGCCCGATGAAGTGGCCATCGAAGCTCCTTTTTACGGCAAAAACATTCAGTCTATGCTAAAACTTGGCCGAGCACAAGGGGTTTGTTTGGCGGCTGCACTGTCAAAAAGCATTCCGGTATTTGAGTACGCCCCAAAAAAAATAAAACAATCGGTTACGGGTAAAGGAACTGCCAGTAAAGAACAAGTGGCTTCCATGCTGCAAAGCATATTAAAACATGAATTAAACGAAAAGTTTTTTGATGCTACCGATGCCTTGGCTGCAGCTCTATGTCATCTGTTTCAAAATTCAGGAGCGGGTAATATTGGTATAGGTAAGAAAAAAAATTCGTGGGATGCCTTTATAAAATCGAATCCAGGAAGAGTGAAATAACTATTAAAAAAATCCTGTTCAGAACTTAGATTATTGAATACTTTTTAAGGGAAGAATAAATAAAAAATGCCCGAAAAATTCGGGCATTTTTTATTTGCTTGTTGGCCTATTAATTCTTCACTAATTTTTGTGTCTGTTTCAGGTTTTCATTTTGCAGCGTAAGGAAATACATTCCCTTACTGAAATGACTTATATCTATTACAATATTTCTTTGGTTCGCCTCCGGAGTATATTGTAAAACCGTCTTACCTGTATAATCTGTAATTACTAGTTGCATATTTTTATACTCTTCATTTATTTGAATCATTAATTGATGGTTTGCAGGATTTGGTTGAGCGGTAAAAAGTGTTTGTTTTTCGGTTTCATTTATACCTCCGCATACTTCAACCGTTACGGTATAATCGCAGGTATCATTATTACCGCTGGCATCGGTTACCACAAAAACCAAGTTGTATGTGCCAACATTAAAGCTACTGCCTAAGGTAGGGCCTGCTGTTTGAGTTACTACTGCACCCGGACAGTTATCGTTGCCGGTGATATTAGCATTGTACACTCCCCAACAAATGGTAGTATCATTTGGACAAATTATGGATGGAACTTCATTATCAACCACGGTTACGGTAAACGAACAGCTATCTGCATTACCTAAGCCATCTTCTACTTTAAAACTATTGGTAGTAGTTCCTACAGGAAAAGTGGCGCCATCGGGCAAACCCCCAATTTGTGTGGTAATAGCAGTACCGCCTGTCCACGATAAAATGATTTGTCCATTATTCGTTTTTGCTCCGCCTGTAAACGATGTATTGGTTAATGTTCCTGACCAAGAAGAGCCTCCTCCTCCTCCTCCACTTCCGCAGTTTCCAACCGAAGAACCTCCTCCGCCATAGTAACCACCACCACCACCAGAAGTGCCTCCATATGTATTATAACAAATACCGTTTTCCCAAGTATCGCCATTCCCTCCTATGCCTAAAGTTCCATTTTGCCCACAGGTATTGGTGTAACAAGTATTACAAGAGCCATTCCCTCCACTATTCAGCCCGCCTCCTCCTGCACCACCGGAGTGGCAACTGGAATTTCCCGAACCTCCATTTAAACCTCCGGGTGTTCCGGCACCACCATACCCTCCGGCACCACCTCCACCACAATAATTGGCACCACAAGAGCCTCCACCCCCGTGCCCTCCCTGATGATTACCTACATCTGTTTGGCCTCCGCCTCCGCCTCCTCCGGCTACAATTACTCTGTTTGCTAACGCAGTGCCTCCCACTCTTACATCAGAAGCTCCTCCTCCGTTTCTTAATACTGCGGCATGGCCCAAACCACCTCCATTGTATCCATTTTTTCCGCCCACGTAAATATTTAATACCTGCCCTGGTGTTACTGTTAAGTCTCCTTTCACATAACCTCCTAAGCCTCCGTTGCCTCCTTCTCCTTGTGCTCCCCATGCCTCAATGGTAATTTTTGTAACTCCTGCTGGTACGGTAAATGTTTGCGTAGAGCCTGTATAGCTAAATGTTTGCGTTCCCGAGCCACAAGGATTGGTACCCACTGGCGTAACATAATTTACTACCGCACCGCATGTGCCGGGGGCGTTGTTTACAGTAATATTACTTGGGCAGGTTATTTGAGGGCATTGAGAAAAACCGATTTGCAATGCCATTAACCCGAATGCAAATAATACTGCTTTTTTAAAAATGTGTAGAGATTTCATATCTATTGGTTTTTATTGTTTCTTTCAATGTTACGGAAAAATGATTCCCTTGTATTTTCCTGTTTCAACCAAGGGTAAGTTGGAGCCATAAAATTGGTTTATGGTTCTAATAAATTCGTTTGCAACCAAGGCATACCCTCGCTGATTAGGATGTACAGCATCTAATGAAAATGCACCGCCCTCAATGTATTTTACACTGAATTCTATTCCATCTACCTTCATTCCTTTTTCAAAGGTTTTCATATATTCGTACATATCGGCCACGGCAACACCGTATTTTTTTGCTGTGTTTTTGATATGGTTATTCAATATAATGGTATGATTTTTTGCCGCTGCAACTTCAGAGTAATCTAATACCTGCGTGTGTAAAATCGGATTGCCTGCACTATTTCCGTGTTTGTTTTCTTCTATGTTTGTAATAGCATTGAGCAAAACCATATCATTGTTAGTCATGGCTCTTACATTGCTGTTTCCGTCTTGAATCCAAACCTCAGCCACTCCTAATTTTTCTTTAATCACATCGGGGGTAAGCGTGGTAAATAGAGGAATTGATGTAACATCAGGGATGGTAGCACATACGCCTTTGGCACCTCGAGAAGTAAAGGCAAATAGAACAGAATCGTATTTTTGTCTGAATTCTTCGGGATTTGATAACCCAACTGCCTTATAGTTCGCTATATTTGGAGGTAGAACAAAAGGGGGAACCGGAAATCCTAAAATATTTTCAACCATTTGAGCTACCGTCATATCTTGCCCTCCACCAGAAGCGTAGCCTAATACATCGTTATTACCAAGCCAACAGGTAAAAAAAGTAGCGTTGCTTTGTTTTATATGGTCGAGGTAGGAGAGTGTATTAGGGGGCTGACCGAAACTTAAAAACCGAGAGAAGGGGTTTGTTCCAAAACTTCCAAAACCCGGAATATTGATACTGTTTAAGATAATATTGTTTATAGTGGCTTGTTCGGTATTTAGGGCAACGCAATCTACCAATCGCACTCCTGAAATTCCTAAATTGCTGTAAAACCCCGGAGCACTTTGTGTTCCCCAATTGCTCCAAGTGGCATCAGCAGCATAGCCATCTGGGTCGGAAGCTGACACTACTTCTATTTTACCGTTTATGTATTTCAGATGCCTATAGCCAGAGCCATTTCCTTGTGCTAAAGGTTGAACAAATGTCTTCATGGAAGGAGTAACCATGCGCATTTGTGCAGCCAATAATGCCGGATAGGAGTTTCGCTGTGTAGCTTCGTAAAGGCCTTCATCTTGATAACCTTGTGTAAGCGAATTTCCCACCGAAATGTAGTTTGTAAAATCGGCAGAACCTGTGCTTGGTTCAAAATCGGGAAATTGTGTTTTCTTGCACGAGTGAAGCAATGCAAGAAGAACAAGGCTTGTAAAAAATATTATTTTATTCATATTGTAATTTTTCTTTTTGTTCTTTGATATTTTTTTAATCCATTGAAGGGGCCGATTCTTTTTTCTTTTCGTTCTTATCTATTTTAATATTTATTCCCAAACCAAATACGTTTACAATTCTGCGATAATCGGCTGTAAAACCTTCTGCATCTAAAGAGGCATTCATCCGTTCAAAACGGGAACGTAAAAAAGAAAAATCGGCCGAAAGGGTTTCGTTTATTTTTATGCCTGCACCTAAAGTTAGTCCTACATGGGAATTGTCGGGTAATTCCGGACTAACAAATCCATTTTGAATAGGAGTTTGGTCGGCATAAACTCCTGCCCGCAAACTGTATTTTTCTTTCCATGTAAAATCTATTCCAACGCGGTGGGTCGGAGAGTTTTTCCATTCTTTGGCGGTTTTCGAATCGGGGGTAAGTTCATTTTCAAAATCGAATGCAAGGGTATCGTACACCGACCAAAATGTGTAATTAAAGTCGTACACAAATTGAATGGAGTATTTATCGGCATCGGAAAATTTTACATTAAATCCTGCGGTAAATACGGCAGGAAGTGTTAGTTCCGATGTAAATTTTTGTGATGCAGGAAATTTATCTTGCAGAGAAACCGGAATATCGGCAAATTCAACCGTTCCTTTTTTTAGTTTTAAATTCAAAGAAGAACGGCACGATGCAGCCACTCCTACTTTTGTATTCCATTTCTCTCCTTGTTTTTCGTATAGGTTTGAATGAACCCCAATGTTAAATCCCATACTATTACCTGAGCCCTTTAAACGGGCTGTTCCATAATCGGTAGTAGCAGAACTTACCGGTATGGCTTTATTATAAGTAAATGCACCGTTTGTAAAAACAAAACCCGCCCCTACACTTATTTTTTCGTGTACACGATACGAAACCGTGGGCTGAAACATAAATGTTTTCAGCGATATATTTTGTACAATGTAACGACCTTGCCAAGAATCTTCGAAAGATGAACTGGAGCCAAACTGATTGTTTACTCCAAATCCTACATTTAATTTTTCTTTTAATCGATAGGAGTAATAAAAATGTATAGGGGTTGAGTTTTTACTGGTTTGATCTATATTGCTGTACACCTGTGTACGCAAGGAAACAGCCGGAGAAATAAGTGTTCCGCCCAAAGTAAACTGATGTCCTTTTAAATTAGCCATTCCTCCCGGATTATAGAATAAACTGCTAGCATCGGAACAAATAGAGGAAAAGGCTCCTCCCATTCCGGTGGCTTTATGGCTTTGCATATTTATTTGAAATCCTCCGGCAAAAACAGAATAAAACGAAAATAAAAAAAGAATGGTAAGAATTTTCATAATTTAAAAAATATAAGGTAAATGTAAATTAAAAATCAAGAAATACAACACTTAATAGAATAAATATTTGTATTCAAAAATGGTAATTAAATTAGTGGATACCTCTTTTACTAAAGTAGCCTTAACCAACATATTTTTTTCATCGAGCAAATATTGTTTAACGGTGGTATGTTTTCCATTTTTGAAAATGTTTTCTTCCAGTAAATTCCCTGCTTCATCATATTTATAGGTTATTTCTGTAACCGATATTACGTCAGCCACTGCCTCTTCTGTTAACTTGGCAAGCAACCCTTTTTCGTTGTAAGTATACACATAGGAAAAACGGTTATTTCCGATAATATAAACGGCATCGGATGAAATTAAATAACCATTGGCATCGGTATTTATAATGTCTTCGCGGTAAATATTGCCGTAGGTATTGTAGTATTTCTTCTTTACTTGAGTGGAGGTAAGTTGGGTGTAGGTATATGTTTCGGATGAAATTTCGTATCGTTTCTCCATCTCAAAATTTACCTTAGAAGAGTTGCTGTTTTCGTAGCGGCAATACGTTTGTTTAGTAATGTTTCCATCGGCATCAAATGTATATTCATTACCATAATACCCATTGGCATCGGTTTTAAGCACCCCATTTATTCGATTATTAGAGTCGTATAAATACATAATGAGCAAGGTATCCTTATTTCCATTTGCCAAACTAAATACCTTATATTGTTTGGCTAGTAAGCCATTTTCGTAAAACTCGAAATGCATAAATTCTCCTTTAGTACGAATAATATCTAGTTCTTTTTTGGTAGAAACTTTACCGTAAAACGATTTGATTTGATTTTTTCTAATGAATTCCTCGCGAAAAAAAGGCATATCAGAAAATAACGATTTTCGTGCATCGAGCATTTGTGCCTCTGTAATCGAGAAAAAGCCTATAAATGTGAGAAAAAGGAAAAAAGCCTTTTGCATATTAAAGATTAAAAAGAGCTGCGAAGAAATAAAAGTTTTTTTATCCTTTTAAGTAGTTAAACATTCAAATATTAACTATCCTTATTGAATAACTTTACGTTTTCAATAATACCATTTTAAAGAATTGAAAATCATATTATTTTTTGTACTTTTATGCGTTACATTTTAGCCTTGTGAACAAAAAAATATTTTTATATTCAGTTCTTTTGGTTTGGGGAGTTACTCTCACACACGCTACCCATTTAATTGGAGGCGAAATGTATTACGATTGCTTAGGTAATAACCAATATAAAATTACCCTAAAAATATACCGCGATTGCGGCCCTTCAAACACACAAGGAACAGGCTACGACCAAAATGCAGTGGTAGGGGTTTACAACGCTTCCGGGGTCTTAATAAAAACGGTTAATTTGCCTTTTCCGGGAGCCAATCAATTACCCATGAATTTAACTAATCCTTGTTTGGTTGCTCCACCCAATATTTGTGTAGAAGAAGCTATATATACCGGAATTACTGATTTACCCCCGTTAACAGGGGGCTACGATTTAGTGTATCAGCGTTGTTGCCGTAATCCAACTATTCTCAATATTGTTACCCCTGCAAGCTATGGTAATACGTACTGGGCTCACGTACCCGACCCTGGTATGGCGGTTTGTAACAGCAGTCCAAGATTTAAAAATTTTCCGCCTATTGCCATTTGCACGAATGATTTGTTAAATTTCGATCATTCTGCCACTGATCCTGACGGAGATGTGTTGGTATATGAATTTTGTCGTCCCTATCATGGTGGTTCTTCCGGAAATCCTGCCCCAAACCCCCCATCACCTCCTCCGTTTAACAACATCATTTGGATGGGCGGATTCAATGATAATTATCAAATTACTTCAAACCCAGCTTTTGCAATAAATGCAACAACGGGTAATTTAACAGGTATGGCTACACAGCAAGGACAGTACGTTATGGGAGTAAAAGTAAAAGAGTACCGAAACGGAAACCTTCTTTCGGAGAATGTGCGCGACTTTCAGTTTAATGTGGCTCTATGTGACCCGGCCATTATCTCCAGTATTTCTTCGCAAACCGTTTTTTGTGACGGGCTTACGGTTTCATTCCAAAATAGTAGTCAAGGCTCTAGTTTTTACTTTTGGAATTTTGGAGACCCTAACTCAACAGCCGACACTTCTAGCTTAACTAATCCTACCTACACCTATTCCGACACCGGAACTTATACGGTAATGTTAGTTGCCAATCCAAGTTGGAGTTGTGCCGATACTTCGTATCAAACATTTGATATACGATACAAGCTAAAACCCTCTTTTATCCCTCCAAATCCTCAGTGTTTAAACGGTAATTCGTTTGATTTTTTTGCAGGCGGTTTGTATGATACCATTGCTGCCGAATTTCTGTGGAACCTCGGAATAAATGCTACCCCACCCTCTTCTACCGATGAAAACCCCCAGAATGTCTCATTCGATGTGGCTGGTTTTTTCCCTGTTACCTTAACGGTATCACAAGATGGATGTACTCTTTCATACACCGATACGGTTAAAGTATATCCACATCCGGTTCCGGAATTTGATTTTCCGGGAGGATTAGCCTGCCAACCCTTTACCGTAAACCTAGTAAATCAATCGCAAGCATGGACGAATATGCAGTATTTATGGAATTTTGGCGATGGCAGCACATCTACCGAACCTAACCCCATTCATACCTATTGGGATTCGGGCACTTATTCCGTAACACTCATTGTTACCACTTCCTATGGGTGCATAGATACCGTTACTATCACAAAGCCTGATATTTTCCATGTGTTCCCTCGCCCTGTTTCTTCTTTTACAGTTCAGCCTGAAGAACAGTCGATCTTTCAGCCTTTTTTCAACACCTATAATTTTTCTAAACTTCACACTGCTTGTACATGGCTTTTTGGCGATGGAACTATTATTGAAAGCTGCGATAACCAGTTTCATGAATATGCCGATAGTGGTTATTACCCCATTTCACTTATTACAATTAACGAATTTGGCTGTACCGATACCCAAACCCGCATTGTTAGGGTAAATCCTGAATTTGTATTCTTTATTCCAAACGCTTTTACCCCCGATGGGGATTGGAAAAACGAATTTTATTTACCCAAAATGATGGGAGTAAAAGAATATGAATTTTATATTTTTGACCGATGGGGCAAAGTGCTTTTTAATACTACTGAACAAGCCGAAGGTTGGAATGGAAAAGCCCATAATGATTCGCCTATGCCGGTTGGCGTATACGTGTATTTGGCAAAAATAAAAGATGTATTCGGCAAAAGCCACGAATACATTGGACATGTTACATTAATTCGTTAAATGAGCTAAATTTTAGAAAAATGAAATACATACTCTTGAATCTTCTTATTTTTTTCTGTGCTGTTACAGGAACAGCACAAACCTTAACCTACGGGCAGATATACAATTTTGAAGTAGGAGATATTTTTCAATCGAAATATGCTACAGGAAACAATGGTATTGCATGGGGGCCTCCCACCTACTACACCGATTCTGTAGTTTCTAAAAGCTGGTCGAATTTAAACGATACCGTATTTTACACCATAAAAAGACAAATATATGTTACCCCTTCCGGACCAGGTTTGCCAGCCCAAATAACCGATACCACAATCAATGTTTTTTATACTCATCTGGGATTAGACTATATTTTTCCCAACCAACCATCATGCTTAATGCCATCAGATACCTTTTATACAGGTTATTGCAGCAACGTATGGGAACACCATTCCAACCAAGACATTAACTGCTTTGAACCCGATATTTGGCACTTTAAAGTAATTGAAGGAGCAGGGGGCCCTTACTACTATAAATTTTATATTTCCGGATTTGGATACACCTACGAATATGAATTAACTTACTACAACAAAGGCGGTATAATTTGTGGCAGTTTTTTTAATAGTGTGAATGAATTATCTGATAAAAAAAACACTCTCGCCCTTTCTCCTAATCCTGCCTACGATTTTATAAATTTACCAACAGAATTTAGAGGAGGAAATGTTTGCATTTACAATTCCAACGGACAATTAGTTTCAGATACCAAAAGAGCAAATGGGCAAATCTCTCTTGCTAATTTTAAAAACGGGATTTACTATTTGCAGGTTATAAAAGGCAATAAAATTTGGTCGGGGAAATTTTTAAAAAATTAGTTTTCAAGTTCTTGTTTATAAAACAAATGTTAGAGTACAAATATTTAGGTTCTGCATTGTTTTTTTGCAACGAATTATTAATTATTCACGTCAAGCATCTATTCTTTAGATTACTTAATAAAATAAGACAAATATGAAACCAATTAAAATTTTATTACTCGCATTGTTGATTTATTCAACTAGTTATGCACAGTTAACCGTACAAAATACGCTAACTCCAAATCAGTTAGTGCAGAACGTATTAGTAGGTGGAGGAGTGCAAATTTTCAATATTACATTCAATGGACAACCCGGAAATACCATTACACCTCAGGCCGGCACCTTTAACGGAGTAAACTCCAACATTGGTATTAACAGCGGAATACTGTTAACCACCGGAGACATTACAGTAGCCCCAGGACCCAACAATTCCGGTAGTACTAGCACCGGCACTAATCCTCCATCGGGAGGAGATCCCGACTTAACCACTATTAGTGGAGGTTTTACAACCTTTGACAAAGCTGTTTTAGAATTTGATTTCGTTCCCATTGGCGATACTGTAAAATTTAAATATGTTTTTGGCTCTGAAGAATATCCCGAATTTGTAAACTCTGGCTTTAACGATGCCTTCGGATTCTTTTTAAGTGGCCCCGGCATTAACGGACCATACACCGGAAACTCTAAAAATATTGCATTAATTCCCGGCACAAGCACTCCGGTTACTATTAATAACGTAAACAATGGCAGTAACGATTGTCCCTTTGGCGGCCCCAACGGCCCCTGCATGAACTGTGCCTATTACGTAGATAATTGTGCTGGCACAACTGTTCAGTACGATGGTTTTACTACCGTACTTACTGCTATTGCCGCACCACTCAGTTGTGGCGATACCTTTCACATTAAAATTGCCATTGCAGACGTTGGAGATGCATCTTGGGACTCAGGAGTATTTCTAGAAGCGGGCAGTTTTTCCAGCAATAACATTTTAATGTCCTCAAATATTGATATTACCGGTAGTGATTCTGTTTTGTTTGAAAACTGTGGTATGGCCAGTATTAAACTGAGTCGAGGTGATAGTTCTATGGCTCAAACCATCGCCATCAACGTGTATGGAACAGCTACCAATGGAGTGGATTATACACCAATTCCCAACAGTATTACATTAAACCCCGGACAAGGCACCTACATACTAAATATAAGTGCTTTTAACGATGGCTTAATAGAAGGATTGGAAAGCGTAGTAATTGAACTTATTCAAACCATCTGCAATATTCAGGATACACAATCCGTAAAGTTTTACATCGGAGATTACACCATACCCACCTCCACCCCCTTAAATGTTACCAAAAACTGTGTTAATGAGTACGTAACGGTGGGTGTTAATATTGTAAATGGCGACCCTCCCTTCACTTATTTATGGCAGCCTGGAGGGCAAACATCTTCCTCTATCAGTGTGAGTCCAGGCTCAACCACAACATACGTTGTAACCATAGAAGATGAGTGCGGCTACCTTTGGAACGATACGGTTACTGTTACTGTAGTAACTCATCCTCCCTTATCTGTAAGTGGAAATCAGAATATAACTCTTCCATGCCCTGGCGACCAAGTAACTCTACAAGTGAATGTAAGTGGTGGTTCAGGAAACACCTTGCCTCTTATATGGACAGATGGAGTCAACAACTACCCCAATGGCACCACAGTTACCCCTCCTAACGGCACTACCACATACACTGTTCAGATTCAAGATACTTGTGCCGGAATGAGCACCTCATTTTCCTTTACTGTAACCGTACCTACCTATCCTCCTTTAGTGGTTACTACCCTAAACGATACCATGATTTGCCCATCACTGCAATTCCCTGTTTGGGCAAATGCCACTGGTGGAGCAGGCGGATACAGCTACTCGTGGAGCAATGGCACTAACGGAGCCAACACCTATATTGCCGACCCACAAAACGGTACCGTAGTTACTGTTACCGTTACTGACCAATGTGGCACCACTGCATCGGCTTCGTTTACCATTACCATATCACCCATTATTGCCGATTTTGATATTATTACGGCCATGCCTGCTAAACCCAAAACAGAAGTGTTGGTTGAAAACAAATCACAATATGATGTTTCATGGTTATGGACCAGCAATGGAAATACCTATACCGTAGAAACTCCCATTTTTACATACCCTGAGCCCGCTGTTTACACCATTTGCCTAAGAGCATACAACTCCGATGGTTGTTATAATGAAATTTGTAAAGAAGTAACTATCGAAGATGATTTTATTATACCCAACATCTTTACTCCTAACGGAGACGGAAGCAATGATTTGTTTGTTATTAAGGGTTTATACGGCAGTGGGAATTCCCTACTCATTTACAATCGCTGGGGAAAGAAAGTTTACGAAAACTCCGATTATAAAAACGATTGGAATGGTAGCGTAAACGGAAAGCCCCTTTCTGACGGCACTTATTTCTACGTGATGATAAGATCCAATGGAGAAGAACATACAGGCAGTATTACCATTTTAAGATAGCACTTACAAAATATAAAAAAAGGGGTTGATTTAACCCCTTTTTTTGTTTATAGTACTATAAGCAAAAAACGAAATAAACTGGGGTACTTCTATTGTATAGGAATGTTTTGATAAAACAGAATCAAAAACACATTTCTTTGCGTACTTTTGTTTGCTATGGAAAAGCATACTCCCATAAAATGCTCGTTTTGCGGAAAAGATAAACACGATGTTTCCATCTTAATTGCAGGCTTATCGGGACATATTTGCGACCATTGTGTTACACAGGCACAACATATTGTAAAAGATGAATTAGGAAATAAAAAAACACTCGATTTATCAACAGAATTAGAACTACTAAGTCCGAAGCAAATTAAACAACACCTCGATGAATACGTGATTGGCCAAGACGAAGCCAAGAAGGTACTTTCGGTGGCTGTTTACAATCATTACAAAAGAATTTTGTATAGTACTCAAAACACCAATGATATTGAAATTGATAAGTCAAACATTATATTAGTAGGCGAAACAGGAACAGGAAAAACATTGATGGCTCGCACTATCGCTAAAATCTTAAAAGTTCCCTTTTGCATTGCCGATGCAACAGTACTTACCGAAGCGGGATATGTGGGAGAAGACGTAGAAAGCTTATTGACCCGATTGCTTCAGGCTGCCGATTATAATGTAGAAGCAGCACAACGAGGCATTGTATTTATTGATGAAATAGATAAAATTGCACGCAAAAGTGATAATCCTTCCATTACCCGAGATGTATCTGGAGAGGGTGTACAACAGGCATTGCTGAAACTATTGGAAGGAGCTTCTGTAAATGTTCCACCTCAGGGCGGAAGAAAACACCCCGAACAAAAAATGATTCAGATTGATACCCGCAATATACTGTTCGTGTGCGGAGGAGCTTTTGACGGAATTGAAAAGAAAATTGCATCGCGTATGCAAACTCAGGTATTGGGTTTTAAACAAAGTAAAACGGTACATGAAATTGATAAAACCAATATGCTTCAATACCTTGCTCCACAAGATTTGAAATCGTTTGGTTTAATCCCTGAGTTGATTGGTCGTCTTCCTGTATTAACCCACCTCGACCCGCTTGACGCCTCTGCCTTAAGAAGAATACTTACCGAACCAAAAAATGCCATTATAAAACAATATATCCGGCTCTTTGAAATGGATAAAATTAAACTCAGTTTCGATAAAGCTGTGTTAGATTTTATTGTAGAAAAAGCTGTAGAATTTAAACTGGGGGCTCGCGGACTCCGTTCTATCTGCGAAGCCATTATGCTCGATGCGATGTACAATATAGATGAAGCTCCCGATGGAAAAGAGTTGAAAATAACTCTTCGTTACGCAAAAGAGAAATTAGAAAAAAGCAAAATAAGTTCGTTAAAGGTTGCTTAAGGCAAGTTCACCTCGTATTCTTCTCCGTTAATAGAAACCTGTGCCTTTGCATCGCAGTTACCTGCACCATAATCTATTCTGCGGGTGTGTAATGTTTCGGGTTTAACATCACACTTTCCTTTGGTTATATATACACAATCGTTTGTAATTTCAAGTGCTTCGGTAATTTCTACCGTAAAGGCATTTCCTTTAAAAGCTCTTCCTTCGGCTGTTCCTGTAACCCAATAAACATCATCAGGTACTGCCACACTTGCCTGCCCCACTCCCATCTCCCATTTTCGTTTACATTGCCACGCTAATTGGCTTTTTTCTCCGGAAACGGTTCCACTACTTACTTCGAATGAATACGATTGGTTTCCATTAATCAATAAACCATTGTTGGTAATAGTCATTACCCCTCCTATTAGCCTGCCATTGAGTTTAAAATTAGAAAAAGTTATTTTTGTTTTCGTGCCCAATTCATTGTACTTTCCATAAAATAGAACGGTTATTTTACCGGAGTGTTCTGTGGCGTTTCCTATACACGAAGAATTAAAATTTATACTCATCTTTTTAGGAGAGCTAAGGCTATCTACACTTATTTGGTCGCAACCAAACAAGGAGGTATCAGTTTGCGAAGTGTTAGAAGAAATACCTTTATTGAATTTTGCTGCAGCATCAACCAATTTAAATACATGAGAAAAATAGGATTCAGCCAAGGAGTTATCTTCAACGGAGTTGAGCGTTTTGTCTAAATCTCTGTCGGATTTACGACAAGCAAGAAGCCAAAAAAGAAGCCAAAAAAGAACTCTTATTTTCATGTTGTACAATTGTGGCATGAAGTTACCCGATTTTTTCAAAAACACAAAATCGCATATTAAATTGATTTTTTTCATCGGTATCTACTTTTTCGTCTTTCGTTTTTTTCCATGTAGCATCCGGGCTAAAATGAAAAAAAGTATCGGCATTTAAAATTTCGGTTTCTACATAGGTGATGTAAAGTTTAGTACACACTTTTTTTTCTATGGCCTCTTTGTACACTTCTCCCCCTCCAATAATAAAACATTCGGTTTCATTTTGTTGTTCTGCCAAGTGGATAGCCTCTTTCAGCGAGTTTGCAACGAGGCAGTTATCGGCTACATAGTGCGGTTTTCTAGTTAAAATAATATTGGTTCTTTCCGGAAGTGGCCTGAATTTAGAAGGAATTGATTCGTAATTTTTTCTACCCATAATAACCGTATGGCCTCTTGTGGTGTTTCTAAAATATTTCATATCCACCGGCAAATGCCAAAGCAACTGGTTGTTTTTACCTATGGCTCCATTACTTGCTACGGCTACAATTAAACTTACTTTCATTTTAAATAGCAACAGGTGCTTTAATATGAGGGTGTGGATTGTAGTTGATTAATTCGAAATCATTAAATGTAAATTCAAAAATATTTTTTACAGCCGGATTTATTTTTATCTGAGGCAACTCTCTGCATTCTCTGGTGAGTTGTAATTTAGCCTGCTCTATATGGTTTAAATATAAGTGGGTATCTCCGGTGGTGTGTACAAAATCACCGGCTTGCAAATTGCATACTTGTGCCACCATTAAGGTTAAAAGGGCGTAAGAAGCTATATTAAATGGCACCCCTAAAAAAGTGTCGGCACTTCGCTGATACAGTTGGCATGAAAGTTTTCCTTCAGCGACATAAAACTGAAAAAAAGCATGGCAGGGAGGTAACGCCATTTTATCAATTTCGCCTACATTCCACGCACTCACTATCATTCTTCGAGAATCGGGGGTATTTTTAATTTGATGTATAACTTGCGAAATTTGGTCTATGTGTTTCCCATCGGGTGTTGGCCAACTCCTCCACTGACTGCCGTACACCGGACCAAGGTTTCCGTTTGCATCTGCCCACTCATCCCAAATACTCACCCCATTTTCTTTTAGATATTGAATGTTTGTATCTCCTTTTAAAAACCATAATAATTCATGAATAATAGACTTTGTGTGCAGTTTTTTGGTAGTAAGCAAAGGAAATCCTTCTTGTAAATTAAAACGCATCTGATAACCAAAAACACTGAGTGTGCCTGTACCGGTGCGATCGGTTTTTTTTGTGCCGTTTTGTAATATGTGGTTTAATAACTGATGATATTGTTGCATACGAAAAAGATAAATTACAAAAAACAAAGTTGGCTTGTATTGACCAATAAAACAATATAAAGAAAAAAGAATTGTAAAAAGTTTTCAAAAAAAATTAAAACAACATTCCGGCTATTACGGCCGTCATTAAACAAGCTATGGTTCCCCCTATCAAAGCTCTTATTCCCAACTGAGAAAGCATTGCTTTTTTATTAGGAGCTAAGGAGCCTATGCCTCCTATTTGAATGCCTATAGATGCAAAATTTGAAAACCCACAAAGCATATAGGTAGCCATAATAATAGATTTTTCATTTATAATGGCACCCGAAGTTTTAAGACTTCCTAAAGTGGTGTACGCATAAAATTCGTTGAAAATAGTTTTTTCTCCAAGCAACTGGCCAACGTAAACAATATCTTCGGAGGGAACCCCCATTAGCCAAGCGATGGGCGAGCATGAATAGCCAATAATAAATTGCAAACTAAAGCCTTTGTATGCAGTATGAGCGGCAATGGTTTCGTTTAGACCCGAATAATGCCCTATTACATCTTGCATCACATAATTTAAAAAATAAATAATTGCAATAAATACCAACAACATTCCCGCTACGTTTACTGCTAATTTTATCCCTTCGGTTGTGCCATTGGCAACAGCTTCCAGTACGTTAGAGCCTATTTTTTCTTTTGGAATTTCCATGTCTTTGTTAAATGCTTCCGTTTCCGGAATTAAAATTTTTGCAGCTACTACGGCTGCCGGAGCCGACATTACCGATGCGGTAAGCAAGTGCTTGGCAAACAATAAACGCTGCACGGGGTCGTCTCCTCCCAAAAAGTTAATGTACGAAGCAAGAACTCCACCCGCTATGGTAGCCATACCACCCGTCATTAAACACATTATTTCCGAACGTGTCATTTTTGAGAGATAGGGTTTAATAAGCAATGGCGATTCCGTTTGTCCGAGAAAAATATTTCCGGCAGCGGCTAAACTTTCGGCTCCCGAAAGATTCATTATTTTTTTCATTATCCATGCAAAAGCATAAACCACCCGTTGTAAAATGCCTAGATAATAAAATAAGCTGGTTAAAGCCGAAAAAAAGATAATGGTTGGCAACACCATAAACACAAAGTTCTGCAAGGCGGTTTCTATTTTTCCGTTTATAAAACTGCCCAACAAAAATTCTAAACCATGCTGTGTAAATGAAATGAGTTTAATAAATGCCTTGCTTAATATTTCAAAAAAATATTCGATAAAAGGTACTTTAAGAATTAAGATGGCTAACACCAACTGAATTAAAATTCCCTTTCCAACCAAAGACCAGTTTACTTTTTTACGATTAACGCTGAATAACCATGCAATAAGCACTAACACCACTATGCCTAATATACCCCGAGAAACAGAAAGCAAATCAATAAACAAAAGCATACTTTAATTAAATGATTGCGAAAGGTACTAAGAAAATAATTGAAATATAGAAAAGTGTATTTAGGACAATAAAGAATTATTTACGATTTTTTTCGACCATCTAACTCTTTCTTTATTACCGAAGCCTCTTCGTAGTTCTCATTTTCTATAGCGTGTTGTAATTGAATATTTAATTCTTCATCGGTGAGAGTACTATAATCGGACTTTCCTTTCTTTTTGGTTTTTTTTGGCTTTTCGGGTACATCCGGTTCAGCGAGTATTTTTCCCTCTCCTTCTAATATGATTCCCGACTGAGCTAGTATAAATTCGTATGTATAAATAGGGCATTTAAAACGAACAGCTAACGCAATGGCATCAGAGGTACGTGTGTCTAATTCTTCTTCTTTACCGTTTTTTTCACAAATTAACTTTGAATAAAAAATACCCTCTACCAAATTATAGATAACCACTTCTTTTACAGTAACCTCAAACATATCGGCCATGCTTTTAAACAAATCGTGTGTAAGCGGCCTGCTAGGCTTCATGTTTTCCAATTCAATGGCAATGGCTTGTGCTTCAAAACCGCCAATAATAATGGGTAAACGTCTTCGGCCATCTACTTCGCCCAATACCAACGCATAGGCTCCCGATTGGGTTTGGCTGTACGATAGCCCAACTATTTCTAATTGAATTTTGTCCATTAAGTCAGATAGGTAATACGATTTCCGCCTCTCACAAAAGTAATTAATTATTCGAAGCTTTAAATTGTTTATATGCCTCTATTAATTTGGGTAACACCTGAAAAGCATCGCCCACAATACCATAATCAGCCGCTTTAAAAAATGGAGCTTCGGCATCGGTATTAATAACTACTATTACCTTGCTTCCGTTTACACCGGCAAGGTGTTGAATGGCTCCGGAAATACCCACAGCAATATATAAATTGGGGCGAATAGCTAAACCGGTTTGCCCCACGTGCTCGTGATGAGGTCTCCAGCCAATATCGGCAACGGGACGAGAGCATGCAGTAGCTGCACCCATCAGAGTTGCTAATTCCTCAATATTGCCCCAATTTTCGGGACCCTTCATTCCTCTTCCGGCCGAAACCACCAAATCGGCTTCGGTTAACGATAGTTTAGCCGATTCTTTCCGTATTTCTTTAACGGTAACTCCTGCTTTTCCTGTTTCGGGCGAAAAACTTTCTATGCTTGCGGTTCCACCTGTTTTTTCAACAGAAAAAGAATTAGGAAGCAATGAAATAACTTTTACTTCAGAAGTAACTGAAACATGTGCAAAAGCTTTTCCTGAAAAAACAGCTTTTTTTACAATAAATCCACTCGATGTGTCGGGAAGAGAAACAGCTCCCGCCACTAAGCCGGCCCCTAATTTTGCAGCCACCCTCGGAGCAATGGCTTTCCCCGAAAAATCGTGCGAAAAAACAATTACAGTAGCCTTTTCTTTTTGAACAGCTTCCTGTACTGCTTTGCTTAATTTTTGCGTATCAAACTGTGAAATACTTCCGGAGGTAACCTGTAAAATTTTGCTAATGCCCACTTGCCCCAATGTTTCGGCATCACCGGCTTCTCCGCATACCAGTGCGGTTGCTGTAGTTCCTAATAATGTTGCTAATTTGCTTGCATAAGAAGCCGCCTCTATGGCGTTTTTTGATATTTTCTCGTTATGTGGTTCTGTGTAAACTAATACTGACATGGTAAATGCTTTTGCTTATATTTTTTGTATTAAATAACTTTTGCTTCGTTGTGTAATAATTGAAATAGTTCGCCCGGATTCTCTGCATCAATAAATTTGCATCCTGCCTTTTCCGGGAGAAGCGAATAGGCCACAATTTCTGTTAGCTTAGGAGCCTCGGAACCTGGTAGTACCTGAAGTGGTTTAGTGCGTGCCGCCATAATACCCCGCATATTCGGAATGCGAGCTTCGGCCATTCCTTTAGCACAACTTACAACAAAGGGTATATTGGTTTCAACCACTTCTTTTCCGCCTTGTATATCGCGTTCCAAGGTTGCCGTATTTCCATTTACTTCTAATTTAGAGGCTAAAGAGACATACGATAAATCTAGCAACTCGGCAATCATGCCGCCAACCTGTGAGCCGTTATAGTCGATGGTTTCTTTTCCGCAAAAAATAATATCGTATGAGTTATTTTTTACGTAATCAGCAATTTGCTTTGCTACGGCCAATGCATCACTGGCTTCAGCATCTATCCGCACGGCATCATCGGCTCCAATAGCCAACGCTTTTCGTATGGTAGGTTCGTTATCGGCCTTTCCTACAGTAATAGTGGTTACCGTTCCGCCCAATGTTTCTTTTAATTCTAAAGCTCTTACAAGGGCATACCATTCATCGTAAGGGTTAATGATATACTGCACTCCGGCCTCATTGAATTTTGTATTATTTTCGGTAAAACTTATTTTCGATGTGGTATCGGGAGCTTTACTGATACATACCAATAATTTCATAATATTCTAGATTATTTTTTTCTGCCGACAAAGCTAACTAAAAGCAGCCAAAATATAAAACCAAATTGAAAACAGTATTTAGTATTAAGCCATTGAATACTTTGTATCTTTGAAACTTAAAAAAGAAAGGGGTGTATGAACACTCTTTATGTTAAATTGTTTGAGGATTAAAATAAACCATTCCATGAGAGAAATTCAATTCCGAGAAGCCCTTGGAGAAGCCATGAGCGAAGAAATGAGAAGAAACGAAAATGTTTTTTTAATGGGCGAAGAAGTAGCCGAGTACAACGGAGCATATAAGGTAAGCAAAGGAATGTTAGACGAGTTTGGCCCTAAAAGGGTTATTGATACTCCTATAGCCGAATTAGGGTTTTCGGGTATTGGCGTAGGGGCTGCCATGAAAGGGTTGCGGCCTATCGTTGAATTTATGACTTTCAATTTTTCTTTGGTAGCCATAGACCAGATTATAAACAATGCCGCCAAAATGCGAAACATGTCGGGGGGGCAACTTTCGGTGCCCATTGTGTTTAGAGGGCCCACAGGTTCTGCAGGGCAACTGGCGGCTACTCACTCGCAAGCATTTGAAAGCTGGTTTGCCAACTGCCCCGGACTGAAAGTAATTGTGCCCTCAAACCCTGCCGATGCCAAAGGGCTTCTAAAATCGGCCATTCGCGATAACGACCCTGTTATTTTTATGGAATCGGAACAAATGTATGGCGATAAGGGCTTGGTCCCCGAAGGCGAATATCTTATTCCTATTGGAGTAGCCGATATAAAACGCGAAGGCAGTGATGTAACCATAGTATCGTTCGGAAAAATTATTAAATTGGCATATACAGTAGCCGATGAACTGCAAAAAGAAAATATAAGCTGCGAAATTATTGATTTACGTACCGTTCGCCCTATAGATTACAAAACGGTAATAGATTCGGTTAAAAAAACCAACCGCCTTGTTATATTAGAAGAAGCATGGCCGCTGGGGAGCATTGCCTCCGAAATTACCTATATGGTTCAAAAAGAAGCCTTCGATTATTTAGATGCACCCATACGCAGAGTTACTACTGCCGATGTACCTATGAGCTATGCACCCACCTTGGTAGAAGCCTTTTTACCAAGTAAAGAAAATTTAACAGCAGCCATCAAAGCTGTTCTGTACAAATAAGTGCAGTATTAAATTATTGCATCGGCTATCTTTCTTACCTTAGTAAAAGCATGGTCAATTAGTAGTACACCGGGTTTTTTTCCTTTTTCTAAGCTTCCGGCTCTCTTTTGTATTCCTAAAAACTCGGCTCCGTTTATTGTACCCCATTTGAGCATTTCCTGATAAGAGACAGAGGGAAAATAATTTTTAATGGTTTTTATTTCTTCTAATATCGATAAGTGGTGGTTCGAGGCTAAACTATCGGTACCCAAGGTAATTTTACAATTATGCATTACAAATGCAGGAATATCGGGCAACACTTTTTCTATATACAAATTTGCGTTGGGACAAAAACACCAGTAAATATTCGCTTTGCTTTGCATGGCCGCCTCTATGTCGTTTGCCGAAGTAAACGTGTTGTGCACCAATAAAATGTTGCTTTGTTTTTTTATATGCTCTAGCAAGTAAGGCAAGGAATGTTGCTGAGGAATATTCCACTCTTCGGTTTTAATTCCAAATTTTTTCAGCATTTTTATCAGTAATCCTTCCCCCTCTATAAACATTTTATTTTCTTCTTCGCTTTCCTGATTATGAATGCTGAAAATAAGATTTTGATTTACAATTTTTTGTAATAAAGCTAATGAAACCGAGTAGGGAGCATGTGGCGTTATGCTTACCTGCTTATTTACCTCACAACCATACTGTTTGCATAATGCTTCTGCTTTTTCATAAATCTCATGGCATTGGTTTTCATTAAAACCAAACACTTCCATAAAGGTGTGGTAATAGAGATTTTGTTTCGATTTCTGAAAAAAACTGCTGCTCCCGTTTGCAATATCGGCCACCGCCACAATGCCGTTTTGCCTCATTTCACTTTCGGCTTCAGAGATTGCTTCAGCAAGGGTTTGTTCGTCTGCTTTACGTATTTGTTGCAACTCTTCTATAAATACAGGAAGTGAGGTACCCTGCTTTATCTTTCCTTTTAAATGCGAAAGTTCTAAATGGCAGTGCGTATTTACAAAACCCGGACACAACACCCCGCTGAATTTCTCTACCTCGTCTAAACGATCTGCTTCTGCACCTTGCAATACATCTATTATAGTTCCGTTGTTATTCAACACCAACACTCCGTTTTCTATAGGATTTGAAGTAACAGGAAATAGGATATCGGCACTTATTTTTCTCATTCTATAAAGTAGAAACCGCTCAAAAATAACGATTATCTTTGCAGCAAATAATGAATACCAAAAAGAACATACGTTCATTCACATACCTTGAATTAGAAACTGAGTTTTTAAAAAAAGGCGAAAAAAAATTCAGGGCAAAGCAAGTGTACGAATGGATTTGGAAAAAACATTCGCTCTCTTTTAGCGAAATGCACAATATTCCAAAAACCACTCGCGATTGGTTAGAAAGAGAATTTGAATTTCGGCCTGTTTCGATAGCCGATACACAGGTAAGCAAAGATAAAACCATAAAAACCGCTTTTAAAACATACGATGGGCAAATTGCCGAAGGAGTGCTTATACCCACCGCAACCCGTATGACGGCCTGTATTTCTTCTCAGGTGGGTTGCAGTTTAACCTGTAAATTTTGTGCTACAGGAAAATTAGAACGCATCAGAAATTTAACAGCCGATGAAATTTACGACCAGGTGGTGGCCCTAAAAAACCAAAGCGAAACCACTTACCATATTCCGCTTAGCAATATTGTGTATATGGGCATGGGCGAGCCTTTACTGAATTATAAAGAGGTGTTGCGTTCTGTAGAAATGCTTACCTCGGAAGAAGGATTGGGAATGTCGCCACGCAGAATTACCCTATCTACCGCAGGCATTGCAAAAATGATAATGAAATTGGCCGATGATCAAATAAAATTTAACCTAGCTATTTCCTTACATGCTGCCAACGATGAAAAACGCAGCTATATAATGCCTATTAATGAACAAAATTCGCTGCAAGCCCTTAAACAAGCCATCCGTTATTTTTACGAAAAAACCCATGCCCGCATTACTTACGAATACATTCTTTTTAAAGATTTTAATGATTCGCTGCAAGATGCCAAGGAACTGGCCGAATTCTGCAAAACGGCACCCTGCAAAATAAACCTCATTGAATACAACCCTATTGAGAACGGAGAATTTAAACAGGCCGACACCGAAAAAGTACAATCGTTTGCTGCTTTTTTAGAAAGCAAAAACCTCATTGTAAACGTGCGTAGAAGCAGAGGAAAAGACATTGATGCCGCCTGTGGGCAGTTGGCCAATAAAAATAAAGCCGTTTCGTTTTCATTAAAAAAATAGTCCATGAAACGAATCCTCTTGCTGCATATTCTGTTGCTTTTTTGTTTACAAAATACATGGGCACAAAAACCCACCATTATTTGGGGAAAGGAAGAAAAACAAGCCCCACGTACCTACATTAAAAAAATTATTTGCGAAACCGAGGGCATCATTTACATTTATCGCACCTCGGGCGAAAGCTTAAAACGCGATGTTCACATAATGGAAACCTACTCATCGGAAAATCTAAATCTGCTAAATCGAATCTTTTTACCTCCGCTAACCGATACCGATGCACTAGTAGAAGATATTAAATACATTGGCCACCACCTCGTGGTTTTTTATTCTGTTTTAGATAAAGCTAACCAGCGTACCGCATACGCTCAACTGTTGAGTAAAAGTGGAAATAAAACAGGAGAGGCCATCATGTTAGATCAACTTTCTTTTGCTAAAAAAAGAAACATCGGCACTTTCGATTTTGTACTTTCGGCCGATAGCAGCAAAATACTTTTATACCGTAACGAACCCTTTGAAAAATACGCTCAGGAAAAATTCAGCTACCGTGTTTTCGATAAACATTTTAATCTTTTATGGAATAAAGAAATGGAACTTCCGTACACCGATAAATATTTTGAAATTACAGAATACCGCATAGATAACAATGGAAATGTTTTTATGCTAGCCACCATTTTTCCCGACAAAAACAAAGGCGAAAAAAATATAAAAGGGTTACCTAACCACAAGCATGTGCTCTTTGCTTTCTACCCTAATGAAAGCGAGTTAAGCGAATTTGAAATAACGCTTTCCGGAAAATTTATTTCAGATATTACGTTTCGCCTAAACGATAAAAACGATTTGGTGGTAGCCGGATTTTATTCAAACTCCGGTTTCTACAACATCAACGGAACTTTTTATATGCTCATCGATGCCGCATCGCGAGACGTAAAAATAACGAACCTTAAACCCTTCGACAGAGATTTTTTGCTGAACTTTTTAAGTGAAAAAAATGCCGACAAAGGCAGGGGATTGAGCAATATTTATTTTAATCATTTTATACTTACCAATAATGGAAGTGCCGTGTTAATTGGAGAACAACACTATGTAGAAAATGTGTGCTTTAACGATATGCGTACCGGAAACCTGATTTGTAACTACCATTTTTTTTATAACGATATTATTGCGGTAAATATCGATTCAACAGGTACTATTACCTGGGCAAACCGTATTCCCAAGTTTCAGCATACCGTAAACGATAACGGATTTTACTCCTCTTATTCGCTGGCCACCGTAAACAACCACCTGCATTTTATTTTCAACGATAACCCTAAAAATATTGAACTTGCTGAAACAAAGCCCAATCGTTTACGTGCTATGACAGGAGCTCAGGGAGCGGTTACCATGCTTTGCAGTATAAACGCCAACGGTGAAACAATACGAGAACCTCTTTTTAGTGCCAAAGGTGGAAATGTAATTTTAAGACCCAAGTTTTTTAAACAAATAAACCCTAATGAATTAATTATTTTTGCCCAACGCGGCAAAAAATACAAATTGGGAAAACTTTGCTTTCAATAAAGGGCTTTGTCCTTACATTCAAAAAAGCAAAACAGCAAACTATTAAAGCAACTTAGGCTTTTATGCAGAGCCAATGTGGCTGCTTTAAGTGTTTGCTGTGTGTAAGCATAATATTTTCTTACTCCGGCAGTTTAAGTTCCATGCGGTTATTGCCGTTTATATCCATTAGCTCTAAGGTGTATTTGTGAAAAGCTACCGAATTTCTCTTTACTTTTTTGCCGTCAGGGTTTACAAAGTCTCTGTAATACATGGTTAGTCTCTCCGCAATAATCCAATTGCCATCGGGCGAAATAGCCAGATTTGAATACCTGCGGCTTGGGCAGTGTGGTAAGATAAGCGTATTTTGCTTGCTGTAAATATTTACCTTAAACAGCCCCTCGTTGTAGGCTGT
>CAJPFH010000106.1 GCA_905339165.1 Flavobacteriales bacterium | reverse complement strand
CTATACGCTTGCCATCATTAATTTTAATATTAATATTTTTTAAAGTTATTGGATGAAATGCATTTTTAATGAACAATACAGGATCATCGGAATGCTCGATTATTTCTACCGATTTACCAATTGCCTTTTTCACGTTGTTGATATGTTCCCCGCCTTTTCCTATAGCAAGCCCCATATCACCACTCCTGACTACAAAAAGAAGCCTGTTGTTCTCGGTATCCTCATAGCAATCTCTTGCTTGCGCCCCCGTGATTTTTTCAAATAACGCGATGTACCTTATTCCATCCATGCTTAACTTAACTTCACTCATTCATTCTCCTTTAAAGTGAGTATTCCGGAATCACCTGGCTCCAGAACCGCAAAAGCTGTAATTGAGAATGGCTTTCCACACGCAATCCCAAGATCAAACCCGTTTCCTGGATAATTTATTGCAGGTACTCCTTTTAATTCATTTCTTGTTTTTTCAAGACAATTCGATGATAAAACAACACTCTGCGCCTTTCCATTTTTTACAGCATCAATGGTCTGACGCGTGCCTATGACAACTTTTCCTGTTGATAAAACGCTTCTGAATACTTTATTTAAATCAGTTTCCATACTTATTCTCCATTATTTAGCTTTTCGTGCAATTAATTTAACGTTTCCGGTGCCCAATCTTATGGGTTGTCCGACTATTACGTTTTCGGTGACGCCTCTTAGCTCATCAACATCACCCCTCATTCCGGAATCCAGCAGGTGATTGACCGTTACTTCAAACGCAGCCCTTGCGAGCACACTGGCCTTTTCACCGGAAATACCATGCCTGCCTATGGGTTTTACATCCCCGTCAACAGTCATGATATCTGATACGAGCATTATATGCCTGACATCCACATTAAGACCCTGTTCTTTAAGGGTGTCTGTGGCCTCATTGATCAATGCCTGCCTTGCGGCCTCGATTCCCATTACTTCAAAGATCTCGTTTACATTATTTGTCCTTGTCCGGGTTGCATCAACACCCTCTATTGCCAGGACTTCTTTGAGCACAGAACCTTCGGTGTATAATACATATTCACCAGTATCTTCCTTCCTGATAACGACCCTTTTTATACCCTTAATACCT
>CAJPFH010000105.1 GCA_905339165.1 Flavobacteriales bacterium | reverse complement strand
CCACCATTTTATATTAGGAATCGCAGAAAATAAAAAATATATAATTCCTTTAATAACATTGTTTGTGTGCTTTTTCATACCTTTTATTTTTACTCAAAGGTATGTTTTTTTTACTATCTACCATAAAAGGGATAATTACTTTTTTTTTATACAAATACCGGGTAAGCAAAAACGAAAACACATTTCCTGCATGTAAAAATCCGCTGGGTGTGGGAGCTATACGGGTAATCGTATGGTTCATGCTATTTTATTAATTTTGAATAAAACACAATGCTAAAAATAGCATTTATACTTGTACTTTTGTAATATTAAATACCGAAATATGAACATAAAACATTTTCTTTTTTTATTAGTTTTTACTGCTTTTGCGTATTTTACAAAAGCACAAAAAATATATAAGGTAAATTACGAATCACAGGCCGATTTGAAAGTATATATTGTAAAGTATGAATCGCAGTGCGACCTAATGGTGTATTGGGTAAACTACGAATCACAAGCCTCTAGGCACGGCTTATGGTATCCTGTAAAGTACGAATCGCAAGCCGATTTGAAAGTGTATTTTGTAGAGTATGAATCTCAGGCCGATTTAAAGATTTATGAAGTAAATTATGAATCTCAGGCCGGATGGAAAAATCAAAATAAATCGCATTTGCTCCGTTTTAAAAAATAGGATAGATTGAAGTGTTTGGTAACCGGTGCTACAGGTTTAGTAGGCTCTCATGTAGTAATAGAATTGCTTGAAAAAAAATACGAAGTAGTTGCTTTGTACAGAAGCGAGAAAAAGAAAAATCATACACTAAAAATTTTTTCTCATTATAATAAAGAGCACTTGTTTTCCTCTATTCATTGGGTAAAAGGCAATGTGCTAGATATTCTTTTCTTAGAAGATATTTGCAGAAACATACAACATGTTTATCACTGTGCGGCCATTGTTTCTTTCAATAAAAAAAGAAGAAACGAAATGTATAAAATAAACATAGAGGGAACCGCTAATGTTGTAAATGCTTGCTTGGAAGCAAATGTTGAAAAACTTTGTTTTGTAAGTTCTATTACTGCACTAGGTACAAGCAAAACAGAGATTGACGAGAACACTCCATGGCAAAATAAATCTAATCCAACCGCCTATTCAAAAAGTAAGTACTATTCGGAAAACGAGGTTTGGAGGGGAACAGCAGAAGGATTAAAAGCCATTATTGTAAATCCAGGAATCATTATCGGGCCGGGAAACTGGAACGAAGGTAGTCCTGCACTTTTTAGAAGAGTTTCGGAAGGCTTAAAATTTTATACAGAATCTAGCACGGGCTTTGTAGATGTGCGAGATGTGGCTACCTGCATGGTAAAGCTAATGAACACCTCTGTAGAGAATGAAAAATTTATTTTAGTTTCGCAAAATGTTTCTTTTAAAAAAGTGCTAAGTACTATTGCCACTAATATAAATAAACCTATACCGAGCATAAAAGCTACTAAATTTTTAGTTGAAATAGCCTGGAGGTTAGAATGGATAAAAACAGTATTTACCAATAAAGAACCTGTTCTTACCAAAGAAAGTGTAAAAATGGCAACCGATAACGATACCTATTCTTCTAAAAAAATAACAGAATTTTTAATGTATCGTTTTATTCCTATAGAAGAAAGTATAGAGAATACCGCTTCTGCTTTTTTAAAAGAAACGGGAGTTAGAAAATAGTTATTTTTTATTGTAGAAATTCATCGTATAATCAAGGCCAATTGCAGCAAAAGATTGAATGGCATCGCAGGCTATTTTAATGCGTTCAGATAGTGCAATTTCTTCTTCTTTACTCCATTTTCCTAATACATAATCCGATTGCTTTCCTTTTGGAAAATGATTGCCAATGCCAAATCGCAGCCTTGGAAATTCTTGTGTTTGCAGACATTCAATAATGTTTTTTAATCCATTATGCCCACCGTCGCTCCCTTTTGTTTTTATGCGAATCGCTCCAAAAGGTAAGGCAATATCATCGGTAACAACTAGTAAATTCTGAGAGGAAATTTTTTCTTTTTGCACCCAGTATTGAACCGCTTTTCCGCTAAGATTCATAAAGGTGGTAGGCTTAATCAGAATCAAGGTTCTACCTTTCCATTTTGTTTCACATACAAAGGCTAACCGATCTTGTGTAAAAACAGAAGCCGATGCATCGGCCAATGCATCGGCTATCTTAAAACCAATATTATGACGGGTATCTTTATACTCTTCTCCAATATTGCCAAGTGCGGCAACAAGGTATTTCATTCGGCCTAAAAATTATTTTTTAGCAGCCGGAGCAGCTTTTGCTGCAGCCGCAGGAGCCGCTGTTGTAGCAGGAGCCGCAGCCGTTTCAACAGGAGCAGCCGCACGGGTAACTTTTACAGAAAGCACAACACTGTTGGGCGCATCTAAAAATTCAACTCCATCTAATTTCAACTCACCTACTTTTACCGATTGCCCAATGCCCATTTCGGTAATGTCTATTTCAATACATTCTGGCACTTTGCTGGGAAGTGCTTTGATGTTTACTTTTCTTAGTTTCTGAATTAATTTACCTCCGGCCAATACTCCTTTTGATGACCCTTTTGCTTTTACGGGAATACCAATCGTAACAGGTTTGTCCGAGTGCACTTCCTGTAAGTCGATATGTGCTATGTGGTCGGTTACAGGATGAAACTGGACTTCTTTAATTAGAGCCTTTGAAGTAGTAGAATCAATTTTTAAATCGATAAACATTACTTCGGCCGAGTTTATAATTTTTTCAAAAGGAAGCACATCGGCAATAAAATGGATATTTTCTTTTCCTCCATAAAGTACACCGGGTATTTTATTTTCTTTTCTTAGCGAGGCGGATGATTTTGAGCCTAATTCATTTCTTTTTGATGCAATTAATTCAACGGATTTCATAATGGTATGTATTAGATTAACAGATAAAATTTGAACTTATAGATTCGTAATTTATTAATTTATTGATTACATCAGCAAATAAATCGGCTACCCCGATTACTTTTACTTTAGCACTTGTTTTTTTAGAAGGTATGGTATCGGTTACAATTAATTCTACCAACTTGCTCTTCTCAATTTTATCGTAGGCAGAGCCCGATAGGATAGCATGTGTACAAACAGCCCGAACACTGTTGGCCCCTTTTTCGTGCATTAAGTCGGCCGCTTTAACTAGTGTGCCGGCTGTATCCACCATATCGTCAACAAGAATAATATCTTTTCCTTCTACATCACCAATTACAAACATGTTTTCTATTTCGTTTGCTTTTTTACGTTGTTTATAGCAAACTACCACCTCGCATCCCAAGTGTTTTGCGTATGCATTCGCTCTTTTGGTTCCTCCCATATCGGGCGAAGCCATTATTAAATTCGGGAGTTTTAAACTTTGAATGTATGGGATAAATAAAGTAGAGGCATAAAGATGATCAACCGGAACTTCAAAAAAACCCTGAATTTGGTCGGCATGCAAATCCATTGTCATGATGCGGTTTACACCGGCTGCCCCAAGTAAATTAGCTACCAGTTTTGCTCCGATAGGAACGCGAGGTTTATCTTTTCGGTCTTGGCGTGCATGGCCAAAATACGGCATCACGGCAATAATATTTTTTGCCGAGGCTCTTTTGGCGGCATCTATCATTAGTAATAGTTCAAAAAGATTATCGGAAGGTGGAATGGTAGATTGAATAATAAAAACATCGGCTCCTCTCACGGTTTCTTCAAATGAGGGTTGAAATTCCCCATCGCTGAAATAACTGAAAGATACATTCCCTAAGTCAGAACCATATGCACGAGCAATCCTCTTAGCAAGCTCTTCGCTGGCTTTTCCCGAGAAAAATTTTACGTGGTTTGACATGCTATTTGTTAAAAGGGTTGCAAATTTATTAAAATGTTGGTTATATGACAAACTATTTGTGCTTTTACGCTTAAATAATTTTTTATTTATTCACAAAATTTAAAACAAATAGGTACTTTCGCAACCTGCCGTAAGTTTCGAATTTCGGTACTAAGCCCGGATGGCGGAATTGGTAGACGCGCTGGTCTCAAACACCAGTGGTAGCAATATCGTGCCGGTTCGACCCCGGCTCCGGGTACAAAATCTGAAAGGGAAACAAAACGAAAGTATTGTTTCTCTTTCTGTTTTTTGACCACCTGATTTATAAAGTCAAATATTCGTATATTTGCGAGCAATAAGGTAAAACTAGCAAAAATGAACCTCTCCGTTTTATTGGGAATGATAGGTCCCAACCAAATCATCATCATCTTAGTAATCGTAGTCCTTTTATTCGGAGCTAAAAAAATTCCGGAATTAATGAAAGGCGTTGGCAAAGGCATTAAAGACTTTAAAGATGCCACGAAAGGCAATGACGAGGAAAGCCGAAACGAAAACAACCACGATCGAAAAGAACTGCCTTAATCTCCGAAAAACTTGAAACAATACCGGTCGTTAGCTGAAATACAAACCGACCTACAAAGCCATGCTATATCAGTAAAACAGCTTGTAGAGGCTTATTTGCAGCGTATAGAAGAAAAAAAACATCTGAATGCATTTTTAGAAGTGTTTGCTTCCGAAGCATTGAAAAATGCTGAACAAATTGATGCAAAACTTGCTGAAAATAAAGCCGGACGTTTGGCCGGAACGGTGATAGGACTGAAAGATAACATTTGTTATAAAGGGCACAAGGTATCGGCTTCTTCTAAAATTCTGGAAGGTTTCGAATCACTTTATTCGGCCACCGTTGTTGAAAGATTGATTGCTCAAGATGCCATCATCATCGGACGATTGAATTGCGATGAATTTGCTATGGGCAGTTCTAACGAAAATTCGGCTTTCGGGAATGTTTTAAATCCTCTCAATGAAAAAAAAGTGCCCGGAGGCTCCTCGGGAGGCTCGGCAACCGCTGTGGCAGGAGGTTTGTGTTTAGCTACTTTAGGTTCCGATACAGGAGGTTCTATACGCCAACCTGCTTCTTTTTGCGGTTTGGTAGGTTTAAAGCCCACTTATGGTAGAGTTTCCCGTTATGGGTTAATAGCCTATGCCTCTTCTTTCGACCAAATAGGAACCTTTACGTACACCATAGAAGATGCCTCCCTATTGCTCGAAATAATGGCTGGTAAAGATGAATACGACAGTACTCTTTCTTCAGAAGAAGTACCTGAATATTCTAAGGCTTTACCTTTTTCAAAAAAGGCCCACATTGCCTATTATAAAAGCTATGTAGAACACGAGGGATTAGACCCCGAAATAAAAAAATGTTTTTTTGAAATAATAGAAAAATTAAAGCAACAAGGCCATTCTGTTACGGCATACGATTTTCCTTTTTTAGAATATTTAGTGCCTGCGTACTATGTTCTTACTACAGCCGAAGCCTCATCGAATTTAGCTCGTTACGATGGCATACACTATGGTTACCGAAGTAAAAATGCCACCGATTTAAATACGACCTACACCAAATCCAGAAGCGAAGGTTTTGGCCCGGAAGTAAAACGCAGAATTATGTTGGGAACTTATGTGCTGAGTGCCGGGTATTACGATGCCTATTACACACAAGCACAAAAAGTAAGAAGAATTCTTCGTGATAAAACCAATGAAGTACTTAGTACCAATGATTTTATTCTCCTTCCTACTACTCCGCATACCGCTTTTGATATTGGTCAGCAGGTGGCCGACCCTATAAAAATGTATTTGGAAGATATATACACTGTGCAAGCGAATTTAACCGGATTGCCCGCTATTTCTTTGCCTTTGGGAAAACACAGCAACAGTATGCCTTTCGGTTTACAACTGATGGGGAAAAGTTTCTGCGAAACAGAAATGTTTTCTTTTGCTAAAAATCTTCTGCACCTTTAGCGATTCTTATTTTGTATTTTCTGTGGCAAACCATTTACTTTAGCTATTAGAAAGCAGCCATAAATTATTAGCCATCTCATTCATTTTTCTATTAAATAATTTAGAAATAAAAGCCCGTTGTGCATTCTCGATACAAATTCCACTTATTTCAATCGTGAAAATTTACTCGAATGGACAAATTTTCTTACAAATGCGCAACGGGAAATAAAAAAAATCTTTACCTTTAGCTGTACCAAACCCTAAAAATATGATGCAAGTACAAAAAACAGCAAGGGTACATCTCCCCCCCCCCCAATTATCTAAAAATTAGTTTATTATGCTTGCTTATGAGCATATTCTCCCTTTCGGCCATTAGCCAAAACCTGCCCAA
>CAJPFH010000104.1 GCA_905339165.1 Flavobacteriales bacterium | reverse complement strand
TCGGAGTTCTCCGCATTGTCTTATGGGCTTCACACGTTCTCATTACTGAAGACGCATGCCATAATAAGGTCACTCCGAGTGGAAGGAGTGGCATTGCTGCAATTCACAGTGTAGCTTCTTGTCGCACCCAGTCGATGTTATTCCACTGGTCTTTTAGTTGCATATTCACAAGTTTCTCATCTTGCGATGTAATTGAATATCTTGTGTTCACAGGTTTACCTCCTTTCATGCAATAAGACACCGTTGAGTAAGTCAGTCAAGTAGCCAGAGGTCGTTTCCGACCCCAAGCCCTTTAAGAACCGTACTTGCGACTTTCACCGCATACGGCTCAAGCATTCGATAACCCTTTAAATCGGGCAACAGTTACTTGTCATGGTCTCAGTTTCAGGTTGCAAAATCTTCTTTGTTTTCTCCAACACTTCGTTGGTCACGTCTTTCAATTTCTTGACCCCCAATCTTATCTTTCTTAAGACGAAATAGTCTTTATCAAGATGGGGATTCATGTCTAACTTCAATTTCATATGCCGAACAATCTTTGTATCAGACAGAAGTTTCAGTCGTTTATTTCCCTCAGAAAATACCCAATTTCTTTTCCCAGAAGAATGCCAATATTTATTGACAATCCAATGTTTGGATTTATCAGGATGTCTTCTTTTAGCCCAATGCCAGAGCATATTCCAGATTATTGAATCAAGTCTATTGAATATTTTACTGGATACAACGGATCGGTGATAGTTAGACCAGCCAATTATTGTCGGGTTGAGGGCATCAATCAATTCCCCTTGTTTCCATGCTTTACCCTTATCGATTATATTGCTAATTTTATCAGTAATTTTATCAATGGATTTCTTAGATGGTTTGACAAGAAGTTTATCTTTGTATTTTCTGAAATTCCATCCGAGAAAATCAAAACCATTATCAATATGGGTTATCAGTGTTTTCTCATCAGATAATTCAAGACCTCTACCCTTCAGGAATACTTTAATCAATTCTTGAACTTCTTTGGCAATTTCTTCCGTTTTAGCAGTAACAATGAAATCATCCGCATATCTACAAAAGTTAACTTTGTATTTTGCTGAGTGCGTTTTATATATTTTGCCACTCTTGGTTTTGTGGTATTTATCCTCAAGTATCTTCTCAATCCCGTCCAAGGTTAAATTTGCCAGGATTGGGGATATGATACCACCCTGTGGAGTTCCTGCTTCTGTTGGAAATAGCTGTCGTTCAAATATGTAACCAGCCTTTAGAAATTGTTTCAGAATTGATTCATCCATCGGGATATTATCAATTAACCACTGGTGAGATATGTTGTCAAAACATCCTTTGATATCCCCTTCCAGAACCCATACAGGCGATTTTTCTCTGCATAGATAATGGAAAACTTGTTGACAAGCATCATGAGTACTTCTGAATTTCCGGAAGCCAAATGATCTCTTATCGCCAGTTGCTTCTGCAATCGGTTCTAATGCCAAAGCATAAAGTGATTGCATTGCTCTATCGTACATAGTGGGAATACCTAAAGGTCGTTTCTTCTTTGACCCATATTTTTCAATATATACTCTCTTTAATGGCTTTGCTGCATACTTTTTGTCTGTTAGACTGAGAGCGGCTTTCATTTTAGTTTCCGATGATGACCATGTTTCACCGTCAATTCCTGCCGTTCTTTTGCCTTTATTCAGAGTTGGATTTCTCGTTGCCAACAGTTTCGCATAATACGAATGTGTTAACAGATGTTGCAATCTTTTTACCAAATACCATTTACATTCTTTAACTGCTTTTGTGATCCTGATTTGTAACCGATTTACAAGTTTCTCAACTTCCTTGTTAAGTAGCCGGAGGTCGTTGCCGACCCCAAGCCCTTCAAGAACCGTACATGCGACTTTCACCGCATACGGCTCAAATACTCGATAACCCTTTAAATTGGGCAGCAGTTATTTGTCATGGTCTCAGTTT
>CAJPFH010000103.1 GCA_905339165.1 Flavobacteriales bacterium | reverse complement strand
GCTGCCTTTTGTGCATCAACCAGGTAATTGTAGGACCCAGGGTCCAATGGTGGTAAAAAATGGTAAATTTCAGTAAATTGATCTCCACAGGCATTCCCGCATTGATCCTCCTGTATGTTTTTTACCTCATCGCATTTAACGCCCCTGTCATCTATACCATCGATATCGGCTCAGAAGGAGATGTGGACGCAGGCAAAGATGCCTACCTGCGTAATATGACGAGTCAGGCCAGGTTAACCCAGAGCATGTCGATCGAAGGCGATACCTTCAGGAACATGACTGGATCGCCGATAAATTTTTACATTACGCCCGGGAACAGCATCACGGATGAAGCAAAAATAATGACTGAGCTCAGGTTCATGGGGAGGACTTAAAAACCGATACCAGCGTGTGTATAAAAATATTGGAGGCCCCTACACATAAGTCTTCTTGATATCCATGAACAAATTCAGAGATTCATTAAAGAGCAAGATATTTATAAAATATAGGATAAAAGAATTGAAGAGAATGAACAATATACCAACAATAATTTCTTGAAATGTGGATTATGCGGATTAATGAAATCTTGTGGATTGAGAGGTTTGTAACCAAGATCCGAAAAAAGCATAATGTTACAAATGATGAAGTGGAAGAAGCTATGCATTCAAATGCACTCTTTCGCCGAGTAAAAAGGGGCAGTGTGGATGGGGAGGATGTTTATGTTGGATATGGGAGAACTGTTGCAGGTCGATATCTTTTTATAGTTTTCGTATATAAATCATATAATACTGGACTGATAATATCCGCGAGAGAGATGACACTTAAAGAAAGGAAATACTACAATGCCAAGAAAGCCTGAGAAAATACCTGAAGAATTCAAAACATACGAGGAAGCCGCAGATTTCTGGGATACTCATGATAGCATGGACTACATAGATAACCTTGAAGAAATTGAAATGGAAGTAAATATTCAAAAGAAACACTTTCTAATAGAAGTTGATATGAAAATTGCTGGAATACTTCAGGAAAGCGCCAGGAAAAAAGGGGTATCTGCAAGTTATTTGGCAAATGAACTCCTTCACAAACAACTTGCTGATGCAGTTTAAGAGCTCTCCATACGTTGTTAATTCCAATTATATATTGCGCCAGAGAATTATTAAATCCTAATCATTCAATTGCCGGAGCCAATGCTTCCCTCACACAAAAGAGCCTTAGCAATCCGAACCCGCATGTGAACGCAGATAAAAAAACCCATTGCTGCGCAAATATATGTGCCCTCTCGCATAATTATTACTCATGAAATATTTATACCCCGGCGACCAAATCCAAACCGAAAATACATCTTCGCCGCACATTTATAACAATTAAAATATTATTACTCATGCGCACCCGTGTTCCCGCGGCAACCTTCTTCATATCATGAGCATGACCGGGGAATTATAAGAAAAATCTAAATACATGCTAAATGTAGAGGAAGATAACCTTAGAAGCTGCCTTTTGTGCATCAACCAGGTAATTGTAGGACCCAGGGTCCAATGGTGGTAAAAAATGGTAAATTTCAGTAAATTGATCTCCACAGGCATTCCCGCAT
>CAJPFH010000102.1 GCA_905339165.1 Flavobacteriales bacterium | reverse complement strand
TTATTTTTCCCTTCGAGGGTATCGAACTGGTTCTTGCCTTTGAACCTTACATTTTTGGCTTTCCCGAATGCCTTTTTCTGGACAGCTTTGAACGCTCTTGTAGCTATTTTCTGTGTTATATGGCTGTTGATATGCTCTTTGATCCAACTATCTCTTATCGCACCGGCATGATCATGAAGAGCATACTCTGTGAAACCGTATTCTCCATTCAAATTCCTGAATTTTCCAGTTCTTTCTTTACCTGCTGTCAATACTATGATTTTCCTGAACTCTCTGGACTGCCTGATAAGGTCAAGTCTTTTCAGGGCTTCTCCAAGACAGGCATTATACAAATGCCTTCCAGCTTCCAGCCGTGTTAAAATGGCAGTCTCCTGTACTGATGTGGTTTCTAATGGCAGTTCCAGTACGAAAGAAGGAGTTTTGCTTTTCATATTTCATATTGTTGAATGCATAGTTTTGGTCTTGAATCTTAGCTAAGCGGCCTGAAACTAATCCGTATTTATTTCAAAGGGGAAATTCATCTCCACGACTGAAGTCAGGAGCTTTCTTCCCCCCTTTGAACCCTATTTCTGTAAATATTATTTTATTTCTTTTTGATATTCAATGTATGAAAATACAACAGAATAAATAGCGGCTAACAATATTGGAACTATGATAAAAAATATTGCATAGTTCTGGAACAATATTCCTCCAATGGCAATTATCCCGGCAATTTTAAAGAGCCTCCCACCTATTTTATGAGTTTTATCCCATACTTTTTCACTGCTTAAAGTCCATGGAGTTCTGAAACCAATGAACCAGTTCATTTTGGCATTTTCTATTAAAACTCCTGAATAATAAAATAAAATTGCAAAAGCCGGTGATAATAGGGTAATCATATTGAATCTGAAACCCATATTCCAGAATATAGTCAGAAGATAAATATAAAATAAAAATACAAATATAAGTAGAATAAAATTATCATAATATTTTCTAAATTTTTCTATGTTTGACTTACGGGGATCTATCCTTGGTATTATCATGAAAAGCAAAAACAATCCCACAGAAATAAATGGCATCAAAAAAATTCCCCAGAATTTTGACATATAACCATTAACTTCTCCCTGAGCATTCCAGTGAGATGCAATTTTTTCTGGCATCTGTGGGAAAACATAGATACCGATTGCGAACGAGAGTAAAACAATTCCAATGGCGATAATTTCACTTTTTCTCATGGCTAACCCCAAATAGGGAATATCGGAATGACAATTCCGAGTCCGATACGTCTGTTAAAGTGAATTCCTACGGAGAATACGATAAAACCCATTCTACCAATTGCGATACCAGGAGTAAAAGTAAATCCGAAAGTCTTGAAGATGCCAAAAGTCCAACCAAGCATTAATGCCAGGTCGATACCAAATGGCGAAATAAGTCCACTACCACCCTTTTCTTTATCTTTCCCGCCTCCAAGATCGCCTACTATCAAACCGATAGCTGGAGCAGAAAAGAAAATTGAGCCACTTTGATTATTCATGATAGATGTATCCCATATTATTTTTGTCCTTTATATCCTTATACTTCTTTTATCTTAGTGAACTACTCCCCCTACAGGATTGGAGCTTCCCGCTGCATTGATACTCCACTGAGATATCCTTGGCGGGCGTTAATTCCCGTAGTTCCTACGGTACTATTTGATCTATTCTCAATATTAATTGCTGCATTGTGGTCTCTATCAAGAACAAGACCGCAAAAGGGACAACTATGTACCCTTTGGGAAAGGTCTTTCGGGACTGGATTACCACATCCACTGCAATTCTGTGATGTGTTTCTTGGATTAACCAATTCAACTATTTTCCCAGCGTATTCTGCTTTGGACTTTGTTAAATTAATTAACTGTGACCATCCTGCATCGGATATGGATTTAGCAAGATGATGGTTCTGTACCATG
>CAJPFH010000101.1 GCA_905339165.1 Flavobacteriales bacterium | reverse complement strand
TTTTCGTTGGGCAGCATGCAGTTCTGAATTCGTTTGGCGTAGTAAATACTATCGAGGGTTTCTTTTTGTTTTTGTTCTGCAATTTGCTTTTGCTTTTCAATTTCTACCTTTTGCTTTTTGGTTATTCTGAAACGGTTATTTAATATCAATAAAAAAGAGCTAAGAAGTAATACTCCGGCAGTCAAGAAAAATCCGATTAACTTATTTCTTTTTTCTTTTTCGTATGCAATTATTTGTTGTTGTTGTTTTTCTTTGAGCAGTTGTGTAATTTTTAATTCTTTTTTCTCGGTTTCAAACTCCGAGTGTAAACGATTCATTTGTTTCACACTCTCTTCGTTTAATAAATCTTCTTTTAGCCGAATGATTTCATTTAGCAATTCAGCCTCGTACTTGTAGTTGAATTGTTTGTTGGCAATAATGGCTAAATAATTAAATGTATTTAGTTTGTATGATTTTGACCCAATTTTATTTGCATAAAACAAGGCTATATTGAGGTATCTTTCGGCTTCGGCAAATCTCTTTTTTTTAATTAACGCTTTGCCCAAGTTAAGGGCCGAGAGGGAAAGCATTTCCTCGTCATTTATTTCTTCTTTTATTTTATAGCAATTTTTGAAATAAAATATAGCCGAGTCGATTTCATTGTTTAACAGAAAGTTTTCTCCTATATCGTTGTAACAGTCGGCAATACCTGAAATATTGTTTTTATTTTTTCTAATCGTTAATGCTTTGTTCCTATACTGCATAGATTTTTCAAACAGATTCATGCTCATGTATGAATTGGCAATATTGTTATAGGTGCTTGATAAATCAGCGTTAGGATTATTTTTTTGGAGTGATATAATTTCTTCAAAATATTCAATAGACTCTTTGTATTTTCTTAGCTGTTGATAAAGCAATCCAATTGTGTTTAGAATGGAAATTTTCCATTCATTTTGCTTTTCTTTATTAGCAATACGATAGGCCATTTTTGCATCAGCCAAGCCTTTATCGTATTCGCCCGTAACGTATCGGGCCATGGCTAATATTTGGTAAGCATAAAACACCCCTTTTGTGTAATTTGATTTTTCTGCTGCTACTCTAGCATCAGTAGCATATTTAATCATTTTTGACGCATCGTTCCAGCCAAATACATTAGCGAGTTCTAATTGCAAATTAATTTTTACGGTATCATTAGAGGAGAGTTGTAGTTGTTTTTTAAGAGAGTCTATTTTATTTTCACACTGTATATGGGGTATAAAAATGAAAAATGCAAGTAAGAAAAAAAGAAGGCAGTAATACGTTTGATTTTTCATTAGGGTAATGAGAAGTTAAACTTTTTCCAAAATACAGGCATAACCTTGCCCCACACCAATGCAAAGTGTGGCAAGTGCATATTTTTTATTTTGCTTGTGCAGCTCCAATGCAGCGGTATAAATAATTCTAGCACCGCTCATACCGAGCGGGTGCCCGAGAGCAATGGCTCCTCCGTTCGGATTTACACGCGAATCATTATCGGCTAAGCCCATTTTGCGGGTACATGCCAACACCTGAGCGGCAAACGCCTCGTTTAATTCAATAATTTCTATGTCGTCTAATTTTAAACCTGCTCTTTTTAGGGCTTTTTCGGTAGCAAAAACGGGGCCTATTCCCATAATACGGGGCTCTACTCCGGCAATGGCAGATGAAATAATACGGGCCAGCGGTTTAAGGCGATGTTTTTTAAGTCCGTTTTCGGAGGCAAGCAAAAGGGCTACCGCTCCATCGTTTAATCCGGACGAGTTGCCTGCAGTTACTGTTCCATCTTTTTTAAAGGCAGGTTTTAACTTTGTGAGTGTTTCAAGATTTGTTCCTGATTTTATAAATTCATCTTCAGAGAAAATAAGAGGTTCTCCTTTTTTTTGTGGAATTTCAACTGGAATAATTTCTTCTGCCAGTCTTCCGCTTTGTTTCGCTTTGGTAGCTTTTTGCTGGCTCCATAAAGCAAATGCATCTTGGTGTTCTCTGCTAATGTTATATAAATGAACCAGGTTTTCTGCTGTTTCGCCCATGCCTTCGGTGCCGTATAATTCTTTCATTTTAGGATTTATGAAACGCCAGCCAAAACTACTGTCGAATAGTTGTTGGTCGCGACCAAATGCCGAACCTGCCTTGGAAATTACCCAGGGAGCTCTAGTCATGTGCTCTACTCCGCCTGCTATATAAAGCTCTCCGTTGCCTATACGAATGGCATTTGATGCATTTATTACTGCGGCCATTCCTGAAGCACATAAACGGTTTACGGTTTCTCCCCCTACTTCCCAAGGTAAACCGGCTAGTAATAAAGCCATACGGGCTACATTTCGATTGTCTTCACCCGCCTGATTGGCACAACCTAACATTACATCTTCCAGTTCGGCAGG
Organism: Flavobacteriales bacterium; assembly: GCA_905339165.1. Taxonomy (GTDB): domain Bacteria; phylum Bacteroidota; class Bacteroidia; order Flavobacteriales_E; family Vicingaceae; genus BCD5. The sequence goes on along the minus strand of CAJPFH010000101.1, from coordinate 22,962 downwards.
ATTTATATTCGGGTTGCGTTTTAGCAAAGTACTTATTACCAGCGCAGCCAAATCATCGGTTCGTATTAAAGAAAGCGATCCGCCAAGATTTCCAATCGGGGTTCTTATTCCGTCAACTATAAAAGCATTTTCCATAGGGTATAATTTTATACTTTATTATTTTTTTCTGCTTGTAAAACTACTTATATTCGTTGTGAATTTTTAAATTTTTACAATGAGTTATAATGCAATTATTAAAAGATATTTTTTAATTATTGAAAAAGTGGCTTCGGGGCAATTTCCTTCCTTACAAGAGATAAGCTCCGCACTTGCGAGGGAAGGGCATGAAATATCGGACAGAACATTGCAGCGAGATATTGAGCATATTCGTAATACCTTTCAAATAGAAATTGAATACAACAAGAGTAGACAAGGGTATTTTATAAACAAAGAAACGAGCCTCAATTTAGATAACTTTACCCGTTTTTTAGAGGTATTAAATACCGCTTCTGTTTTTTCCGATAGCGTGGTGAATTTAAAATTACCCCATTCTAGTATTATGTTTGAAGCGAGTGGAAATTTAAAGGGGGCAGATTATATAAAACCTGTTTTATTGGCTATAAAAAACAGAAAAAAAATTTCTTTTGCACACCACAATTATACGTTTAATTCGAAAAAAGAGTACACGATTCATCCCTACCTGCTTAAAGAATATTTATATCGTTGGTATGTAGTAGGGGTGTTAGATCATAGTAAAGAAATCCGCACGTTTGGCCTAGATCGTATCGAAAATTTACAGATATTAACACAGGGGTATGCTCCCACAAAGCAATTTAATGCGAAAGAACTTTTTAAGCATACCATTGGCTTAACATACACAACTCCTTCCCCTCAGGAAATATTGTTCAAAGTAGATTCTATACAAGCCAAATACTTAGAAGCGTTACCTCTTCATCATTCACAACAAAAAATAAATGAAGATAAGAAGGGTATAGTCTTTTCTATTTTCGTTACACCCAATGTAGAACTTGTGCAACAATTGCTTTCATGGGGGGAACATATTCAAGTATTAAAACCTTTAACTCTGGCGAATAAACTTACAAAAATTTACAAAAACTCTTTAAAAAATTACGAGCATTAAATTGCAGAACGACAGGCTTTGGCGTACTCTTTTTCTTTCTTTGTAAGAAAAAATGAACTTTTTAAAGGCTTATATTTTCGAAAAAGATTACAAACATTGGGATGATGAAATAGCGTTCGCTGTTTCCGATTTTTATAAACAATTTTCGCTGTTTCCGAACACTTTGTATGCACACTCAGATACGTTTAACTGTATACAAAAAGCAGTTTGTTTAAATCGAAAAATGAGAGAAAGAGTGGAACAGCGTACTGAAGATATTGATAGCGAAGAATACGGTACATTAGCCAAAGATAGGTGTGTTTATATATCTGTCTTTGTAGGCCAATTTTATGAGCTTTTTTTTCGGTATTCAGAGGTATTACCCCCTCGTTTTTTCTTTTTAGAGTTTAGTGTTTCAATCGAAAATTCGACAAATAAGTTTGATGATGACCAAGATGATGACAATGATGATTGGGACAATGATTTTTTCCCTGTATTGCCTAGGCCAAAACCGGTACTTGCAGAAACTATAAGTAAATAAAATAAATATTATGGAAGAAATAGAAGCCGAAAACATCGATATAAATTCATTAGAGAATAACAAAATATTGTCTGTGGTTTTGCAAAACTATAGCTGTCATTTTTATAAAATACAAGGATTAAAAAACACTACTTATTTAATGTACGAGAAGGAAGATGAATCCCCTTTTTATTTTTTTACTGTACTTAAATCATGGTCTGAAATTATTAAACAAATGAATTTATCTGTTTTGTGTTGCGATAAAAAAACAAATACAAAGTTTAAAAGAAAAACAAACAATAACACATTATGGCTTGATTTTACGCCCACCTTTATTTGCAACTCGTTAAAAAGAGTTCTTTATACTGAATTACGCAAAATAAAAAGAGAAAGTGTTTTCAATAAAAACAGTAACACTGCACTCACTCAGATTACTGTTTGGAAAACATATATTCATTATAATTTAAACAATATCAATTACTCCAAACTCCCTTAGCCAAAGGAAAGAGAATTAGGAATTCAAATTCTTATTCCCCTTATTTTTTCGCTAAATTTGGCCTTTCTATTTTTTTTAAAACTATGAGGAATTTATTTTTTGGAATGTTGTGTTTATCCATCTTATCTTTTGCAAACGCACAGCAAACATTTCACATAAATGGTGTTCAAAACACCAATAACAATTATTACGCATTTACCAATGCAGTACTCCATGTAAATAGTGTAACCACTTTAGAAAATGCAACCTTGCTTATTAAAAATGGAAAAGTAGAAGCAATCGGTCAACAAGTAGTATTACCTCCCAATTGTGTAATAGTGAACTTAAGCGGCAAACATATTTACCCTTCATTTATTGATTTGTACAGCAATTACGGAATATCGGAAGAAAAAAAAGAAACCTCTCCCTCTTTTGGCCCTCAGTATGAGAATAATCGCAAAGGGGCCTATAATTGGAATCAGGCGATTACTCCCGAACAAAATGCATTTGAAAAATTCTCGATACAACCCGAAAAAGCCAAAGAACTGCAAAAACAAGGGTTTGGGGCTGTTTTAACACATAAGCACGATGGCATAATGCGGGGTTCTGCAGCGTTAGTTACGCTAGGTTCCGAAAAAGAAAATATCGAAATAATTAAAAACAAAGCTGCTCAGGCAATTTCCTTTTCAAAAGGCAGCTCTACCCAAGCCTATCCTTCATCTTTAATGGGTACTATTGCACTGATTAGACAAACTTATTATGATGCCGAATGGTATGCAAAAGGCGGATATCATGCAGAGTTTAATATCGCTTTAGAAGCCCTTAATCACAACGCAAACCTGCCTGTTATTTTCGATGTGCGAGATAAACTATCGATACTAAGAGCCGAAAAAATAGCGAAAGAGTTTAATTTAAACTTTATTTTAAAAGGAAATGGAGACGAATACCAAAGGTTAAAAGAAATTAAAACTACCGGACGACCTTTAATTTTACCCATTAATTTTCCTAAAGCCTACGAAACAGGAGATGCCTACGAAACAAAAAATTTATCGCTGAAAGATCTTAAACATTGGGAGCTTGCTCCATATAACCTTAAATATGTAAATGATGTTGGAATAGAATTTTGTATTACTTCTTTTGGTCTCGAAAAACCCGAAAACTTTTTAGAAAATATAAGACTTGCCGTAAAGAAAGGCCTTACGGAACAAGCCGCTTTAAAAGCCCTTACTGAAACTCCGGCAAAACTCTTAAATGTTTACAACGAAATAGGCTCCTTAGAAGTTGGGAAAAAGGCAAATTTTATACTCTGCGATACCGTTGTGTTTTCCGAAAAAGCCATTATTTATCAAAACTGGATAAACGGAAAACCAAATATCATAAAGCCTTTTGAACCCATAGAAATTGAAGGCACCTACGATGTTAATATAAAAAATAATTACTACAGACTTTCTGTTAGCGGAAAAGAAGAAGCTTTAAAAGGTTCTATTTTTTTAGTAGAAAAAGGAATAAAAACTGATACCAACAAAACAGAAGTTGCTATTAAACAAGCTGAAAAACAAATTGCTTTTTCATTTACCGCCAATGATGCAAAATTTAAAGGACTTATTCAACTGAACGGAAATATTTATTTTAAAAGCGGCATATGGGAAGGAATGGGTCAACTACCCGATGGAGAATGGATAAAATGGACAGCCATAAAGCAACAGAACGGGAAAGAAAAAAACACCGATACAGTCAAAGTTAAAACCCATATGGCCGATTCTACACAACCAGGAAAAATATGGTTTCCAAACATAGCCTATGGTTGGGATACTCTTCCGGCTGCACAAATTCTACTTATAAAAAATGCTACTGTATGGACCAACGAAAAAGAAGGCATTTTAAAAGAAACAGACATATTGATACAAAATGGAAAAATTGCACAGGTAGCCAAAAACATTCCTCCTCCTCTTAATGCCAAAATAGTTGATGCCAATGGTAAACATGTTACTCCGGGTATTATTGATGAACACTCTCATATTGCCATAAGTGCAGGAGTAAACGAAGGGGCACAATCGGTTACGGCCGAGGTAAGCATTGCCGATGTAGTAAACAGCGATGATGTAAATATTTATCGTCAGCTTGCAGGAGGTGTAACAGCGGCTCAATTGCTGCACGGCTCTGCAAATTGCATCGGAGGCCAATCGGCCATCATTAAATTACGATGGGGAAAAGTTCCCGAAGAAATGAAAGTGGAAAATGCCGATGGATTTATAAAATTTGCGTTAGGCGAAAATGTAAAACAATCGAACTGGGGCGATTTTAATACCATTCGCTTTCCTCAAACACGAATGGGTGTAGAACAAGTTTATTACAACGCATTTACAAGAGCCAAGGAATACGAGGCCAATCTTAAAATATTTGCCCCTAAAAATGTAACATTATCTAAAAAACAATCAAAAAAAATTACCTATCAGCCTCCCTTTATTCCAGTAAGAAAGGACATTGAACTAGATGTATTAGTTGAAATTTTAAACCAAAAACGATTTATAACGTGCCATTCCTATGTGCAGTCGGAAATAAATATGCTTATGCATGTAGCCGACAGTATGGGCTTTAAAGTAAATACTTTTACCCATATTTTAGAAGGATATAAAGTAGCCGACAAAATGAAAACTCACGGTGTAGGCGGCTCCACCTTTTCCGATTGGTGGGCATATAAATTTGAAGTAAACGATGCAATTCCGTACAATGCTGCACTACTTCATAGCATGGACATTGTTACGGCCATCAATTCCGATGATGCTGAAATGGGAAGAAGGCTGAATCAGGAAGCCGCAAAAGCTGTAAAATACGGAGGTGTTTCGGAAGAAGAGGCGTTGAAATTGGTAACTCTCAATCCGGCAAAATTACTTCATCTCGACCATCGTATGGGAAGTATAAAATCGGGCAAAGATGCCGATTTAGTTATATGGACTGGACACCCTTTATCCATCTACTCAAAAGCAGAAAAAACGATAATAGATGGAATGATTTATTTTGATACAGAAACGGATGTCTTACTGCGTAAAAGAAATGAAGCCGAAAGAGTTCGTATACTTCAAAAAATGAACGAAGCAAAAAATAAAGGAGCAGAAACACAAAAGCCGAAAAACCGAAAGCCAAGGCAATACCACTGCGATACCCTGAATGATGAAATAAACTATGATGAAGAACTTTAAAAATTTGAACTAAAATGATTCTAAAAGTTAAAAAATATACTTTCCTAAAAAGTGGAATTCTTATTATTCTTTATACTTGTTTGGCCGAAAGTCTATTATCACAACCCACTCCTGCACCAAAACAAAATGGACATACTCTAATTAAAAACGCCACGGCACACCTTGGAAATGGTTTTATAATTGAAAATTCTGTAATAGCTTTTGAAAATGGAAAAATTACGTTAATTGGTGATGCTCGGGTAGTTCGATTGGATATGAGCATTTACAATCGGATTATTGATGGCACTGGAAAACATGTTTATCCGGGTTTTATAGCAACAAACTCAACATTAGGTTTGATTGAAATAGGTGCCGTTCGGGCCAGTAACGACCAAAGCGAAACAGGTTCCCTGAACCCCAATGTGCGATCTATCATTGCGTACAACACCGATTCGAAAATAATACCTACCGTGCGATCAAACGGGGTACTTATGGCTCAAATTACTCCAAAAGGTGGCACCATTTCAGGCTCTTCTTCCGTAGTGCAATTAGATGCTTGGAACTGGGAAGATGCTATTGTAAAAGAAGACGATGGTATTCACATCAATTGGCCTTCTATGTATTCTACCTCGGGTTGGTGGGCTGAGCCTGGAGAAATCAAAAAAGAAGATTCTTATGCAGCCAAAAAAGAAGAGATTATAAAATTTTTTAAAGAAGCACAAGCATATTGTAACCTCTCTTTTCATTTGGAAAAAAATTTACGTTTTGAATCAATGCGAGGCGTGTTTAATGGCACAAAGAATATTTACATTCATGCCAATTATGTGAAAGAGTTGGCCGATATCGTTTATTTTAAACGCGATTTTGAATTCTCTAAACTTACTATTGTTGGAGGTTACGATTCTTGGATGTTGGCAGAAATGCTTAAAGAAAACAATGTTTCTGTAATGCTGAAACGCCTGCATGAATTACCGGAAAGAAGCGAAGAAGATACCGATTTGCCTTTTAAAATACCCTATTTGCTTTACAAAGCAGGGGTATTATTTTGCTTACAAAACAGCGGTGATATGGAACAAATGCATACCCGCAACCTTCCTTTTTTAGCAGGTACGGCTTCGGCCTACGGTGTACCCAAGGAAGATGCCTTGATGTTGATTACTTTAAATGCAGCGAAAATATTAGGAATAGATAAACAGTGCGGAAGTTTGGAATTGGGTAAAGAGGCTACTCTGTTTATTTCCTCCGGTGATGCACTAGATATGCTAACCAATAACGTAGAACATGCCTTTATTCAAGGCCGAGAAATAGACCTGAACAATCATCAAAAAGACTTGTATGAAAAGTACAAGAAAAAATACGCAGAGTAAACTTATAGACTTGGCTACATCTCTGGAAATTTGATTATTACTCTTCTATTTTCGTTCTATATTCAGCTTTTCTTTTCTCTTTCTCCTTTTTTTTCAGTTCTTCAAATTTTACTTTTTGCTCTTCGGTAAGCACTTCTTTTACCTTTGTATCTATCTCCTTTAATAAGTCTTCCTTTTGTTGATGAGCTGTTTGTACTTGTAAATTTGCTTCTTTCACTTTAGGCTTGTACTCGGTATCAATGGCATCAATTTTTTTTGCTTGTTCCTCGTTTAAACCCAGTTCTTTTTTGAGATGAGCTATTCTTCTTTCGTGTTTTGTTTCAGGAGATTCTCCTTTTTTTTCTGATTGTGCATTTGCATTGGTAAATGCACAAAGAGCTATAAAAAGCCCCACAATAATTCCTGTTTTTTTCATGTGAAAGTGTTTTTGTTTTGCAGAGTTTGACAATAAATTCGCTAGAGGGTTTAATGCAAACAAAAAAGCCCCGCAACAAAGTTGCGGGGCTTTTCAAATAAAAAAATGAATTTATTTTACTAAAGTAATTTTTTCTGTTTTTACTTTATTTCCAATTACCGCCTTAACGATATACATTCCTTCTTGAAGATTGCTTCCGTCAAAGTTGATTTGGTGTAAGCCAGGATTTAAGTTTTCGTTGTAGGTAAATACTTCCGCTCCAGCAATATTGTAAACTTTAATGTTTACATTCTCTTTTTGGCTTAAGTTTAGGCCAAAAGTTGCATTGTTGTTGAATGGATTAGGAAATACTTGTAAAGCATGCTCATCTGACAAATCAGCTACACCGGCAGGCCAGTTAATGGTAATAGGACCGCTGTTGGCCGAAACTACGTATTGATTACCTTCTGCAACGAATGCAATTAATTTAAGTTTTGTAAGAACCACATCTGATTTTAATGCACCACCTGTAACGGTTAAAGGAAGCTGTGCAGGTAAGGTATAAGTGTATTGCTTAGTAATTTTAGTGCCTTGAGTGGTAGGCGAAATAGCCTCTCCGAATTGCCCTGTTAATAGGTGGCGTAATACTTTATTGTGTGTATAAAGATTTCCAACCATCATTTCGGGATACCACGTAGAAGCTCCCGATTGTGTTTCCATTATTCCGTCTTGGATAAGAGCTACGTTTAGTTTGTTGGTTCCTTGTGGGCTATTGCCGGTATAATATACTTCTACATCAACAACCAGTTCTCTGGTGGTTGAATTAATAGTGGCCTGCAAAGCAACATTTACGTACGAGTCTTCATTCATCACTGTATTTGCAGCGGAAGTCCAATAACTTCTACTCATAGCAGTACTTCCGGAAGACATACTGTAGCTTGGAAATACTTCACGGTTTATGGTTCCGGCAGGAAAACCGGTCAATCCTGATTGGTTTAACAATCCTCCTCCAAATGAGGTTTGGAAGTTAATTTTTCCGGATGCAGGAGTTGAGTAACTTCCATGATGGATGTTAATCACAAACACATTCCCCGGATTTCCGGCTACAAGCTGGTCGGCTTTTTTATGTCCATCAGGGCAAAATTGGCAAGTGTAACCTGTAAACTCTTCCAGTAATACCTTTCTTTTTTGTTGCTGAGTGCTTACCGGAAGTTGTGCAAGCAAAACACCTGCTGCCAACAAGGTAAACGAAGATAATAAAGTCTTTTTCATATATATTAATTTTTAAAGTTTTACCAAATATAATAATAAAAGTTTTCTCAATCGTTGAAAATCATATAAAAAAGAGATAAAATAAAAAAGATTATTAGAATCCTAAAATCTTAAAAGGAGGAGGAAATCTTTTCGGAAGGAAGTTTTCCAAAACGTATTCCTATCATTATTTCATGTGTTCCGGTACTATAGTTTTTAAGATTACTCGTAATAAAATCGTACGAATAAGCAAACAGAATAGACTTTTTATAGTCATAACCAATAGTTGCCGAAATGGCATCTTCTGTTCTAAAATTACCACCCAACCATAATTTATTTTTGTAAATAATTTTTAGAGCCGCTTCAAATTGTACCGGAACAGGTTCTACATATTTAACTAAAAGCGATGGCTCTAAAACAAAGTCTTCATCTAAGGTAAATTTGTACCCCACTATTCCAAAATAGTGTCTTGCTAATCTACCTGTGGTGCTCACCCCTTCTTTAAAAAAATTTATCTTGTTTGCTATAATCTGAGGGGCAGAGCCTCCAAAATAGAATTTTTTTGAATGAAGAAAAAAACTAAAGCCTGCATCGGGCATTACAGCCGATTGTACTCCGTTAGTGAGTATAGCATCGTCTTCTTCGCGTAAAGTTATTTTAGAACCATCAATCATAAATTGCATAATTCCCCCACTTAAACTTAGACCTAGTTTCCATTCTTCCGAAAATTTAACATGGTACGTGTAAGAGCCATATAATCCCGAACGCCTTGTAGGCCCAACAATATCTGTAAATAAATAACCACCGTAACCCATTTTCATGTTTTTAGAGGGGCCGTAAGCACTTACGATGTAAGTTCTGGGAGCATCGGTGATTCCCTCCCACTGGTAACGGTGATTCGATTTCCCTTCCCAGTAGGGCTTTGTGCCGGCCACACCTGTATTAATTACATAATCGTTTAGCAGGTATTGGCTGTATTGAGGTAATTGTTGTGCACATACCGAAACGGGAAAGATAAAAACAAGGTATTTAATAAAGTATTTTTTCATTTTACCTCATTATGGTTATTGGTCCGGTAAATGGGTTGGCTCCTTCTTCGTTTAATTCAATTACGAAGTAATAAGTTCCAACTGGTAATGGTTTTCCTTCAAAAGTGCCATCCCAGTCGTTTTTATAGGGTTGGGCACGGAATAGCAATTGCCCCCACCGGTTATAAATTTCTACTACATTATTTGGGTATTGGTCAATAAAATCAATAATCCAATAATCGTTTTTGCCATCACCATTAGGAGTAATACCATCTGGAAATTTTATGGGAGGCAATACTTCCACCAGCACCGAGTCTTTACCCTCACATCCATTGGCATCTACTATCGTTACAAAATACAGAGTAGATGTTGGAGGGGTAGCTACCGTAGAACTTCCGGTGGTGTTGCTCAACCAATTTGGAGGAGACCAATTATAGCTTGCTCCACTACCTCCTCCCGTTGCAGTTAAAATGGTGCTTTTTCCTTGTACAATTTTTACATCTGCACCGGCATCCACTACGGGCAATGGATTTACGGTGATACAAACCGTATCGGAATATATACAGTTTCCGTTATTTGCGGTAAGTACGTAACAAGTAGTGCCAATAGGAGGGTTAACGGGGATGTTTAGTGTGCTGCCAAGAGAATTCATGCTTGGAAGTTCAAACCATTCAAAAGAATTAGCGTTCGTAACATTTCCATTTAAAGTAATAGGCCCATTTCCGGAGCAATACGAAGTGTCATTTCCGGCATCAGCTAAAACAGTAACAAGCGATGTTATATTGATGCTAGCCTGAACGGTACATCCGGCAGCATCAGTAACAGTAACAGTGGCAAGCCCAATGCAAAGAGTGTTGGTTGAAGCAGAGGTTGCACCGTTGTTCCAACTGTATTGATAGGGTGGAATGCCACCTGAAACGAAAACAGAGCCTATCCCATCACAATTTGCATTGCAACTGGCGGGTATTGCTGTAATACTATCTATGTTAAGGTTATTGGAAGAAGAAATAGTGATGTTTGCTGTACCGGTGCATCCTTTTGAATCGCTTACGATAACAGTGTAATTTCCCGCACACAATCCTACGGCAGTTTGTGTTGCTTGAGTTGATGGGTCGTTCCACAAATAGGTATATGGCCCGGTTCCTCCCGATACATTAGCAGTTGCGGTTCCGTCACAATCGCCTGTACAAGTTACAGGGGTTGAGCTTACATTTACATCAATAGGAGAAGGTTCAATAATGGTAACAGTATCGGCCGATATGCAACCATCTTTATCGGTAACTAAAATACTGTAAACCCCCGCACATAAATTAGAAATAGAAGGAGTTGTATTTAGTGTTGGGTTCCATAAGTAAGTGAATGGAGCATTTCCGTTTAGTACTGTTACCTGAGCACTTCCATCACACATTCCAAAGCAGGAAATCTGAGTTGAATTAAGACTTATCTGAGGTCCATTTGTATTGCTTAGAGGGATGGTAAAGGTTTCAGAACATCCTTTTGCATCAGTAATAGTAACCACATAAATACCTGCACATAAATTATTAATCATTTGGGTTACTTGTCCCCCGTTCCAAAGGAAAGTATAAGGGCCTGTTCCTCCAGATGGATTTAAGTTAATTTGTCCATCACATACTCCGCAAAGAGGAAATACACTTACTGCATTGGCCTGTATTTGAGTTGGCTCATTAACTGTAACTGAGGCAGAGGCTGTACAACCATTTGCATCGGTAACTATTACAGAGTAGGTTCCTGCACATAGGTTGGTGGCAATAGAAGAGGTTTGCCCGTTGCTCCATAAATAACTGTAAGGAGCTGTTCCTCCCAATGCAATAATCTCTGCGACACCGTCACAAAATCCATTACAAGCGGGTTCTATCAGAGTGGTGGCACTTGCAGTTAGTTCTATAGGTTTATTTAAGTTTACACTTGTAGTGCTTGAACAACCCGTTTGGTCGGTAACAGTTACCGTGTAATTGCCTGCGCAAAGCGTATTGGCCGTTGGTGTCGTTTGGCCCCCGGGTATCCAGTTATATGAATATGCCGGAGTTCCATTTAAGGGGGTAACAGTGGCTGTTCCATTACAATCACCATTACAAAGTGGGTCGTTCGAATTACTTATTATAATATCCAATACAAAAGTGTTTATTGTAAATGCTTCAATGGTTACGCAGCCTAAGTTGTCGGTAACAGTAACGGTATAATTTCCGGCACAAAGGCCTGTGGCAGTTTGTGTGGTTTGTCCGTTGCTCCATAAGTAGGAGTACGGAGGATTTCCGCCAACAGGGTTAACTGAAGCCGAACCATTACATAGCCCGGAGCATGTTTCATCGGTTGTGCTTAAATTAATGGTTGGTCCACCGGCACTGTTTATAATTACATTGAAGTTTGCAACACATCCTGTAATATTATCGGTTACTTGTAAAGTGATAATACCTGCACATAAATTGGTAGCGGTTTGTGTAGTTTGCCCATTGCCCCATAAATAGCTGTAATTACCGGAGCCTCCGCTTGGATTAGCGGTGGCAGTTCCATCGCAAAGACCACAGGTAGCAGGGCTCACATTGGTGTTAGAAGATAATGGTTGGGGGGCACTAATACTTACGTTTAGAGTTACTACACAGCCTTTTGAATCGCTTACATCAACAGAATAATTTCCGGGGCAAAGATTGGTGGCAGTTTGTGTGGTTTGTCCGTTACTCCAAATATAAGAATAAGGAGGAGTTCCTCCCGCAGGGTTAGCTGTGGCAGAGCCATCACATACCCCGTCACAAACTGCGTTTATAGTACTACTTGTGGCAGTGAGAGCAGAAGGATTGTTAATAGTTACATTTTGTGTTTCGGTACAACCATTCGCATCGGTAAGAGTAACTGTGTAATTTCCTGCACACAAACCTACGGCTATCTGCGTGGTTTGTCCATTGCTCCATAGGTAGGTATATGGAGGAGTTCCTCCGGAAGGGGTAGCGAGAGCTGTACCATCGCAACTTCCATTACAATTAGCATCGGTAGAGTTTATGGTTACGGAAATTGGAGAAGGTGCTATAAGTGTAACAGAGTCTTTGGCAGTACATCCATTAATATCAGTAATCGTAACTACATATTTTCCCGCACAAAGGCCTGAGATGGTTTGAGATGTTTGTCCACCAGGGTTCCAACTGTACTGAAAGGGTCCACCATTTCCTCCGCTTGGGTTTGCGGTAATAGTACCATTACAAGCTCCATCGCATAAAGGATTGGCCGGAGATAAATTTGCTAACAGAGGAGGAGGCTCGTTTACCGTAACAGAATCTACAGAAATACATCCGTTTACATCTTGAACAACTACGTTGTATAAGCCGGAACATAATCCGGTAGCTGTATTGGTAGTTTGAAACAATGGATCGTCCCAAATTACTGAATAGGGCGGATTTCCTGAGTTTATCGTTACGGTAGCTGTTCCATTGCAAGCGTCTGGACAAGAAGTGTTGGAAGAACTAGCATTTATGTTCGGCCCATTGGTTTGTTGAATCAAGATAGTTGCAAAATCGGAACAACCTGCATTGTCTGTAATAATTAAGGTATAGGCTCCCGGACACATATTTGTAACGCTCGGTGTGGTTTGTCCTCCGGGTATCCAAAGATAGGTATAAGGAGGCCCGCTTCCTCCATTTACCGTGGAAGTGGCTGTACCATCACATTGTCCGCAAGTAGCGTTGGTAGTAGAGGTAGTAATATTTATGATGTTTCCTTCTCCAATGGTTACGTTGGCTGTAGAAACACAACCTTTGGCATCTGTAACGGTAACAGTATAGTTTCCTGCACAAAGGTTAACGATAGTTTGAGTGGTTGCACCATTATTCCACAGGTAAGTATAGGGGAATGTTCCTCCACTTACATTTACGGTTGCAGAACCATCGCAACCTCCATTGCACGTAGCACTGATAAAGCTAGGAGTTAATGTAATAAGCAAAGGCTCCCCTATGGTAACATTGTTTTGAAAACTGCAACCTTTGGCATCAGTAATTGTAACAGTGTAATTTCCTGCACATAATCCTGCCACCGCATTTAAGGTAGAGCCATTGCTCCATAGGTAAGTATAAGGAGGTGATCCTCCCGAAGGCGTAGCGATAGCTGATCCATCGCAACTTCCGTTACAAGAAGTGTTATTAATGGTTGTGTTAATTGAAAGAGAGGGATTATCGGTAATAGTAACCGATTGAACGGTTACACACCCTGCATTATCAGTTACCTGAACAGTATAGGCTCCTGCACAAAGCCCCGCTACACCAGGGGTAGTTTGTCCTCCGGGAAACCATAAATAACTAAACGGAGGGTTTAATCCAGATACTGTGGCAGAGGCGGTTCCATCACAAACCCCGTTACAAGTAGCGTTGGCAGAACTTATGCTTACGGTGGGTCCGTTTACATTACTTATAGGAATGGTAAGCGTAATACTGCATCCCAACGCATCGGTAACAGTTACTGTATATGTTCCTGCACAAAGAGCCACAACCGATTGAGTGGTGGCACCAAAATTCCACAAATAGGTGTATGGAGCAGTTCCTCCAGAGGGGTTTACCGAAGCGGTTCCATCGCATGCACCACAAATAGCATTGGTAGAAGAATAAGCTGCCTGAAGTACGGGGTTTTCGATTACCGAAATAGTAGCTGTAGCTGTACACCCGTTGGCATCTGTAACTACTACCGTGTAGTTTCCTGCACATAAATTAGTAGCGTTAGGAGTTACTTGCCCATTGTTCCATACATAGGTATAAGGGCCTGTGCCTCCCGAAGCGGTAACGGTAGCGGTTCCATCACAGTTTCCATTACAATTTATGGTGGAAGAAGATGTATTCAGCAAAATAACCAAAGGTTCATTAATAATAAAGTTGAAGGTATTAGAACAGCCATTATCATCGGTAATGGTTACACTGTGATTTCCGGCACATAGTCCCGAGGTAGAAGAGTTCGTGCCTCCATTTGACCATAAATAAGTATATGGAGGAGTTCCTCCGGTTGGTACAGCCAGAGCCTCCCCATTACAAGTTCCATTACAAAGAGCATTGATAGAGTTTATGGTTGCAGTAATCGGGTTTGTTTCCCCAATTATTACCTGCTGAATATACACGCATCCGTTAGCATCGGTAATGATGACATTATACAGCCCGGCACATAAATTATTTGCGGTGGAGGTGATGGTTGCTCCGGGGTCGTCCCATAAGTAAGTATATGGGGGAGTTCCTCCAATTGGAATAACGCTGGCCGAGCCATCGCAAGAACCATTACATGAAGCATTGTTTAACATTACGGTGGCACCAACCGGCCCGTTACTGTTACTTAATCCATAAGTAAATGATTCAGAGCAGCCATTGGCATCGGTAATGGTTACAGTATAAATACCGGCACACAAACTTCCTATAGAAGCAGTAGTTTGCCCACCCGGTAACCATGCGTAGGTGTACGGAGGCAATCCTCCGGTAGGAGCCAAGGAAATAACTCCATTGCAAACCCCACAATTTGGGTTCACAAAATTTGGATTATCTGCAATAGCTGGATTTTCACTAACCACTACAGAGTTTTGGTAAAAACAACCGTTGGCATCTAGAATAGTAACGGAATAAACTCCCGCACAAAGACCTGTGGCTGTTTGCGTAGTTTGTCCACCGGGTACCCATAAATAGGTGTATGGGGGAGTGCCCCCACTAGGTACTGCAGTGGCTGTTCCGGTACATATACCATTGCAGTTAATATTGGTAGAGGAAAGAGTAGCACTTAATAGGTTAGGTTCGGTAATAGTAACTTGTGCTGTGGTATTGCACCCCTTGGCATCGATAATGGTTACAGTGTACACTCCCGGACACAATCCTGAAATGGTTTGTGTAGTTTGTCCACCAGGAGTCCATGAGTAGGTGTAAGGGGCGGTACCCCCCGTTGGAGATGCTGTGGCTGTGCCGTTGCAGTAATCTTTACAAGTGATATCTGTACTTGTTAAATTAGCCGAAATAGGTGAAGGAATAGTAATAGTGAAAATAATTTGAGTATTACATCCGTTTTGGTCGGTTATTAAAACAGAATAATTTCCGGCACAAAGATTTGTAATTGTTTGTGAAGTTTGTCCCCCAGGACTCCAAAAGTAAGTGTAAGGAGGAGTGCCTCCTCCGGCCATGGCGGTGGCTATACCATCGCACAATCCATTGCAAGAAGCATTTGTGGTAATAATATTGGCTACTACTGCCGGTGGAGCAGTTAAAGTAAAACTTTGAGCTGTTTGGCAGCCATTAGCATCGGTAATGGTGGCTACATAAGTTCCTGCACACAGGTTACTTAATGTCATACTGGTGGAGCCGGTATTCCAAGAAACAGTATATCCGGGGGTGCCTCCTGTTGGGCTTAGTGTAATTGATCCATCGCAAGTTCCGTTACATGTTGGGTTTGCCACAATAGGATTCATTTCAATGGGTGTGGGTTCTACAATTACGAACGAATCTATTTCCGTACAATTATTAGCATCTGTAACGGAAATACTGTAGGTTCCTGCACAAAGTCCATTGATTGTGTTTGTAGTTTGCCCTCCGGGGCTCCAAAGCAACGAATACGGAGGAGTTCCTCCGGATGGGAAAGAACTAGCGGTTCCGTCACAATATCCGAAACAAGTTACATCGGTATAAGTTAAGTTGGTTGTAAGAGCGGAGGGGCCTGCGGGAACTGTTACTTGTACAGTGGTAGCACATCCGTTTGCATCGGTAGCAGTAACGGTATAAACTCCGGGGCATAAATTAACGGCCGTTTGTGTGGTTTGCCCTCCGGGCATCCATAAGTAAGTATAAGGGGGAGTTCCTCCTGAAGGGGTAGCTGTGGCTGTTCCATCACAAATGCCGTTGCAACTAACACTTGCGGCAGTAGTTACAATACTTATTTGAATTAAGTTTGTAATTGTAACGGTTGTTGAGTAAGTACAACCATTGGCATCGGTAACAGTAACTGTGTAAACACCTGCACATAGGTTGGTTGCTATTTGAGTAGTTTGTCCACCGGGCATCCACAAATAGGTATACCCGGGAGTTCCTCCTGCGGGTGTTACCGAAGCAATACCATTACAGATGCTTCCGCAACTTGCTGCAATGGCGTTGGTGGAGGCTGTTAAGGCTTGAGGTTGTGTTATGGTTATGGTTTGCTGGCCTGTACAACCATTATCATCGGTTACGGTAACGGTATAGTTTCCAGGGCACAAGCCATTTATTCCGGGTGTAGTTTGCCCTCCGGGTACCCAATTGTAGCTGTAAGGAGGAGTACCCCCTGTAGTAAGAGAAATGGCACTTCCGTTACATGCTCCGTTGCAAAGAACATTTGTAACCTGTACATTGGGGTTGATGGGAAGAGGGTCGATGAGTACTACTGTATCTTTTCTTACGCATCCAGATTGGTCTGTAACAGTAACTATATAAGTTCCTGCACACAAATTGGTAATGGTGGGTGTAGTTTGTCCTCCCGGGTTCCACGAAATGTTGTATCCCGGAATACCTCCATTAATTACCACGGTTGCCGAGCCATCGCAAGAACCACTGCACGAAGGTTGAACTCCCGAAGCAATTACCTCCAATAATGGAGGTTCTGTTATAACAATGCTTGCAGAGCCTGTACAGCCTTTGTTATCGGAAACCGTAACGGTGTGTGTTCCGGGGCAAAGCCCTGTGGCGTTAGGTCCATTTTGCCCGCTGGGCGACCAGCTGTATGATACATAAACACCGGAACCTCCGCTTACGTTGACTACGCTTGCGGTACCATTACAATCGCCAAAACAAATTACGTTGGTACTTGTAAGGGTAACAACGATTGCTGCCGGTTCAGAAATGGTAAAACTTTGAGTAGAGGTACATCCATTTCCGTCCATAACAGTAACGGAATAATTTCCCGGGCAGAGGTTATTGATATTGTTCCCTGTTTGTCCTCCGGGATTCCAAGTAACAATGTAAGGAGGGATTCCGCCTGTAATATTCGATACTGTTCCTGTTCCATTACAAGCTCCGTTACAAACCACATTGGTGGTGGCAAGTTGAAAGGCTATAGGTGCAGGCTCAGTAACTTGCACTGTTTGTTGTCCGGTACATCCGTTGGCATCGGTTACGGTAACAGTGTAGTTTCCGGGGCATAACCCAGTGGCTGTTTGAGTAGTTTGACCTCCCGGGTTCCAAAGGTAAGAAACGTAGGGAGGAGTGCCTCCGCTGGGGTTTGCCGTGGCTGTTCCATCGCAGCTACCCACACAGGTAACCATAGAGCCAACTGCGTTAGGAGAAACTGGGGCGGGTTGATTTACTACCAATGTAATGGTGGTATCGCACCCAATACTATCGCTGATAGACAAGGTGTATGTGCCTGCACATAAGTTAGAGATGGTTGAACCTCCGTTGCTGTAATCAATAAAGCCCGTACTCCAGTTGTAGGTTAAAAAGGGTGTGGCTCCTGATGCAAATACAAAAATAGAACCATCGCAGCCTCCATTGCATTTGGGCTGGGTAATGGTTTGAATGAGCGGAACAATTTGTGGGTGGCCGAAAACCTGTCCGTTTTGTGCCATTACTTGTCCGGAGCAATTATCGGTAACCACTATAGTATAGGTGCCGGGGCATAAATTAAAAATGGTAGGGGTTCCGTCTCCGTTGGGGGTGCCCGGAAGCCAGTCTATGGTTACACCATTAATACAATTGTGGTTTATGGTAGCGGTTAGTGTTCCATCACAATTATTGCCACAAGAAACAGTGTCGTTAGGGATGGCTATGCTGAAAATGGTTTCGGGTTGTTCTTCCTTTTCTTGTTGGTTTAGGTTTGTGAAACTAACGACCTTTACCTTTACGTTTTTCAGTTTTATATTTTTCCCTTTAAGCGATGTGGCATTTTGCGAAAGGATGTGTGCGTTTTCTACCCTTATTTCTCCTCCTTTTTCAACATAAATGCTTTTACAAACAATGTTGTAATTGTCCGAAATAAACTGTCCGTTTTGTACAGAAAGTATAGTGTTTGATGAGGTTAAATGTTCGCTTAGATTCCATGTTCCTCCTCCATTGATGCTAATTTTTGAGGGAAGATAGGTGGTTGTAATTTTTAAAAAATGATCTTTTTGGTTAGAAATAAATTGAAATTCATTTATATCTTCGAAAGAAGAAAAACCATTTATTTCAGCACTGCCGTATATGGTAACCGTATTATTTTTTCCTTTAAAGGCGGTAAATGTAGCCGGAATAGAGGTAAATGTTTCGCAATACACATCAGCGTTTAGAAAAACATCTATTTTTTTGTCTTTTCCATTTGATTTTAAGTCAAAGAAAACCTTATCGTTTTGTTGTGGAACTCCTGCTCCACCGGTTCCTCCGGAGGTATACGACCAGTGAGTAGCATCGTTCCAATGGCCAGAGCCTCCTACCCAATAGTAGTTACCTGCATACGAAAAATCTGTTGCAAAAAACAACGATGCAAACAGTAACACAAGCATTTTTAATAGGTTAGAAGGAAACATAAGTAAAAAATGAGGTAACCAAAATAAATATTTTTTTTATCAATGCCAAAAATCAAAACAATTATATCCAAATGATATGTACAAAGACGATTGAAATAACCGATTCGTTGCCTCAAAAAAGTAAATCGAAAGGGGAAATAAAATTTATTTTTAGCGGTATGCCGGACAAGCGTGCATTTCAGGGTTGCCTAAGTCCGTTCGACATTTACTAACACCTAGAATAACCTCGTGCGAAGTGGCAAATCCGGTGCGTAATTTATTCAAAGGGAAATCGAAAGCGTAGGCCACATTAAATGTTTTAAATAATCGCAGTCTAAAAAAGAGTACAATAGCTTCTCCTACACGATAGCTGGCTCCCAATGTAATTTTTTTATGTTCCCAGGCCTGAGATAAATCAATAGAAGGGGGCCCCATAAAATTGAATTTAAAATTGAAGGACTGGAAAATCATAAAATTTCCGGCTCCGGGAAAGCGGTATCCTCCGCTAAAATAATATTGGTTTTTAAATTTACTGGAGGCTGTTGCCTTTATGCGGTTGGGATAGAGGTGTTCTATGCCAAGACCTAAGTACATTTTATTGTTGTAGAGCATTACTCCCGGCATTAAATCGGGGTATTGCAAAGCAGAGCCGCCAACGGCAGGGTCATTGGTAACATTATCAATGGAATATTGTTTTACTCCTACAAATATTCCTGCAGCACCGGTTAATCCTCTGCTTAAACGCTGATGATAGGCATAAGAACCTTTAACATATGTTTCGGTAATAATATGCATACGGTCTCGCTCGATGTAAAGTCCAATGCCGTGTCTTCCTTTTCTGTAAGGTTTTTTTTTGTTTCCGATAGGCCCGTGAATGCTGGCAAAAATGGAACTGGGAGCTCCTTCCATACCTAACCATTGATATCGCCCCCCCATTTTAAAATCAACACATTTTGTGCTTCCTGCCACGGCAGGGTTTTCCGAATAATAATTCAGTACATAATGAGAATACTGAGAATTTTGCTGTGCGTTCAGTGCAATAGTAATCAGTAACAGAGAGTATGTTATTAGGTACTTCATCGAACTAATGTTACCGGTCCTTTAATGCGTTTTTTTTCGTCATTATCTTCCCATTCTATTATGTAGTAGTAAGCTGCTGCGGGCATGTACATTCCTAAGTAATTTCCTTCCCAAGCTTCGGCATTGGTATAGTTTTTTTTGTAAAAAACCCGTTGTCCCCAACGGTCAAAAACATATACTTTATTATCTTCCCAGTCGTCAATATTTCTTATGTACCACACATCGTTGTAACCGTCTCCGTTAGGCGAAAAAACAGGAATAGGTTCAGGGTCTTTACATACTTCTTTTGTAACCACTATTTCGAAAGTATCTTTGCAGCCATTGGCATCTGTAACAATTACTTGATAAGTTCCCGGTGAAAGATTTTTGAAGGTATTGTCTTTCCCATTATCTTTTCCGTTAATTGAATAGGTGTAATCTTTGGTTCCGCCATTGGCTGTAACGGTTACATCGGTAGTGGCATCTTTGCATTTTACTATACCCGATAATGGCGTTAATGTTAATTCAACCACATCAACGGTGTATGTGGCTGTTGTTAAAACCGAATCGGGGTCGCAGGGTGCCGAAGAGTAAACATGAATGGTTACAGGCTGGTCGGCAAAATAAGCTTGTGTGTACGAAGAAGTGTAGCTCAGCGTATCTCCTCCCACAATCCAATAGAAAAAAGGAGCATTTCCTCCATCTGTTACTATAGCTTGTAAAGTAACTACATCGCCTTTACAAACTGGATTTGGCTTATCGGCAACGATAGAAACGGTGGTATTACAAGGCTGAGACCTTATAACTTCGGCACAAATAACGAATGTAAAAAACAGAAGCAGCTTATTCATTATACCCTGAGGTTTTATTACACGAAATTACTAAAATCAATACATTAATTTTGTTTCTTACCAATTACTTAATGTTGTAAATTGCGGTAATTTTTTTACTTTTCAGCCTTAAAACAGATGCACTTATGAGAATACAAAGTAATGAGCAGTACCAAGCAGCATACAAAAAGAGCGTTGAAAGTCCGGAAATTTTTTGGGAAGAAATGGCCGAACAATTTAGTTGGAGAAAAAAGTGGGACAAGGTGCTGGACTGGAATTTTACCGAACCCAGCGTAAAATGGTTTGTAAACGGGAAATTAAATATTACCGAAAATTGCTTAGATAGGCATGCAAAGAAAACCCCTAATAAAATTGCTTTTTATTTTGAGCCAAATAATCCGGCAAACCAATCACGTTCTATTACCTATAAGGAACTTTATACCGAGGTATGTAAGCTGGCTAATGTGCTGAAAAAAAACGGAGCTAAAAAAGGAGATCGCATTTGTATTTATATGCCCATGACCATTGAGGCTGTAGTGGCCATGCTGGCATGTGCTCGAATTGGAGCTATACACTCAGTAGTTTTTGGCGGATTTTCGGCCAACGCCCTTGCGGGCAGAATAAACGACTGTGAATGTACTCTGTTAATTACTGCCGATAGTGTTTACAGAGGTGCAAAACCCGTACATCTTAAAGAAATTGCAGACGAAGCTTTGCTTTCTTGTTCAAGTATAAAACGTGTTATTGTTTTAAAACACACAGGAAACAGCATTAACATGGTAGCCGAAAGAGATGTGTGTTGGCATACGGAAATGCAACATGTTTCATCTGAGTGCGAAGCAGAAACTATGGATAGCGAAGAAATGCTGTTTATACTTTACACATCGGGCTCTACAGGTAAACCAAAAGGGGTGGTGCATACCACCGGAGGGTATATGGTATTTTCGCAATACACTTTTCAGAATGTATTTCAGTACAACGAAAACGAAGTATTTTGGTGTACGGCCGATGTGGGTTGGATAACCGGCCATTCGTACGTAGTTTACGGACCATTGCTTGCAGGGGCTACACAAGTTATTTTTGAGGGTATTCCAACTTTTCCAGATGCAGGGCGTTTTTGGCAAATAATTGATAAGTACAACGTAACTATTTTTTATACCGCACCCACAGCCATACGTGCTTTAGAAGCAGCTGGGTTGGATTATGTGAAGCCCTATAAACTCGATTCATTAAGGGTTTTAGGAAGTGTAGGAGAACCCATTAACGAAGAAGCGTGGCAATGGTACCACAAAAATATTGGCAAAGAAAAATGCCCCATTGCAGATACTTGGTGGCAAACCGAAACAGGAGGAATTATGATTTCTTCATTGGCAGGAATTACACCACAAAAACCAGGATTTGCAACCTTACCTCTTCCCGGGGTACAACCTATCATTGTGGATGAAAAAGGAAACGAAATAAAAGGAAATGGGGTAGAAGGAAATCTTTGTATAAAATTTCCTTGGCCGGGAATGATACGCACTACCTATGGCGACCACGAAAGATGTAAGCAAACGTATTTTTCTACATACAAAAATTTGTATTTTACCGGTGACGGTTGCAAAAGAGATTTAGACGGTTTGTATCGAATTACAGGAAGAGTAGATGATGTAATAAATGTAAGCGGACATCGAATTGGTACAGCCGAAGTAGAGAGCGCCATTAACCTTCATCCCACTATTGTGGAAAGTGCAGTGGTAGGTTTTCCACACAATATAAAAGGACAGGGAATTTATGCTTACGTAATTTCTGTGGATACAAATTACGATAATGAAAAACTAAAAGCAGAAATTTTGGATATGGTAAATAAAGAAATTGGAGCCATTGCTAAGCCCGATAAAATCCAAATCGTTTCGGGGCTGCCCAAAACCCGCAGCGGAAAAATTATGCGTAGAATTCTTAGAAAAATAGCCGAAGGCGATACTTCTCATTTAGGCGATACCTCTACTCTGTTAGACCCTAATGTGGTAGAAGAAATAAAAAAGAACGCCTTGTAAACATTCAAAAAGTAAGAAGTGCAGGTATTGTTTGGAAAATACTTATTGGTCATCAATTAACCCTTTCGTTCTCTAATTAAATGATTTGCCATTCTCAAAAATATTTCCTTATCCTTACTTGTACCAACATTTACCCAACGTACCCAGCGCAAAAGAAGTAATGGAAAAAGGCATAAGCCTTTCTGATATGAGTGCCCGTTTGCTCAAACAAATAGAAGAACAAGCCTTGTACATTATTGAACTGAACAAACGCTT
>CAJPFH010000100.1 GCA_905339165.1 Flavobacteriales bacterium | reverse complement strand
ATATAAAAAATGGCAGTCATCATTTTCCTATCATCCTTTCTAGGTCTTCCAGCCTTCTTTTTTGGCTTTGGTGGCGGTATTAATGGTTCTATCTTCTTCCATAATTCATCATATATCTCGTAGTCATGTCCGATTTTTCGTATTGTCATTACTACATTATTTCTTTATGTCATTGTTTTTCTACTTTTCGGATAGGTACTTAATCACTCTTATTTTGACTTCTCAACTATTTCCTTCGCAGCTTCCTGCATTCCTTTAAGGAACTCAGAACTTATGATAAATTCAATATCCGTTACATCGCCATATTGATCTTCTGTATATGTTATTAATTTTTTTATCAACGTTCGAGTAGGAAGTGGTGCATGATAAAAGATTTTGTATAATCCACACGCGTGTTTTTCTTTATCCTGATCCGGCGATGCTATTTTTTCCAGTCCCGGCAATTCGAGGCCGTCTATATTTTTTAATATGAATTCATATCCTTTCTTGAACTCCTGCCCTCTTTTTTCTTTAACTTTTGCTATAATCGCTTCAAGATTATCTGCTTTTCTTTGTTTTATGTACTGTTCAATGCAGTCTCTTGTTATTGCGGACCAATTCACTTCAGATAGCTCATCCATTCGTTTCGCCAGTTCATCTGGAATGCCAACGGTGATATTCTTAGTCATTTTATTTCACAGTATTCTGTATAATATGTATATAGTTATAAAGTTTTCTGTGTAACATGTGTTATTATAAAATAATAATATGAGGCAATTATACGAGTTATAGTTGAAGGTATACTATATCGTCTCTGGATATTGTTTTCTGGCAAATGCCTGGTAAAAAGTGCATATAAGTCTTATTTATTTTATTATTTTGTAATGAAGATATTCCGGGGAAGGATGGATTTTCAAATACTTCGTTTATGAAAAAGAGATACATATTTAAAAATATATGAATAATATATAATGTATATTTGTAATGTATGGTTTTTATATGAAACAGAAAGACTCTCAAAAAAATAGAAAACAACGATGGTCTATTCTTGAAAGTAGAATAATATTTATTTTATCGACAAAAAGTGCCAGAGCAAGCCCCACATATGCATAATGATATGCGTTTATAGTTTCCTATTAAGTTTAAAAAATTACTCTACAAAATATGTGTACTTTTCAGAATATTATGGGAAATTCTAATATCATTCAATTTAATTAGACATGTAATCTATGCTTTACGCTATTGAAACATCAGGAATAACAAAGCGCTTTGATGAGGTGAATGCGGTAAATAAGATCAGCATCTCTGTAAAACCCGGGGAATTATTCGGGCTTCTTGGTCCGAACGGCGCCGGAAAAACGACATTGATAAGCATGCTTTCAACGATGATAGAACCATCAGGAGGAAGCGCTCTTGTCTGGGGTCATAATGTAATGAAAGATGCTGATGCTGTGCGGCAAAATATCGGTGTGGTTTTCCAGGATACAACTCTTGATGACAGGCTTACAGGCAGGGAGAATCTTGACCTGCACGGCAGGCTCTATGGGCTTGATGGAAAGACGAGGAAAGAGCGCATCAAAGAAGTGCTATCTCTTGTTGAGCTTACCGAAAGGGCTGATGCCATTGTCAAAACTTACTCTGGTGGGATGATGAGGCGGCTTGAGATCGCACGCGGGCTCATGCATCATCCTCATGTCCTGTTCCTTGATGAACCAACGCTCGGGCTTGATCCGCAGACGCGTATGCATATCTGGGACTACATAAAAAAATTAAATAAAGAAGAAGGCGTAACCATACTGCTTACTACGCATTATATGGAAGAAGCTGACAAATTATGTGACCGGATAGCAATAATCGACAATGGTGAGATCGTTGCTCTTGACACTCCGCAGAATCTGAAAAACTCACTCGGTGGAGATGTAATAACACTCGGGCTTGGAAATCCCGATGATGTCGATAAGTTATACAATTCTTACCAGAAAGACGGATGCGCCAATATAATTACAATTACCCAAAATCAAAATGAGGTTTTTATTACAGTCAATAATGGTGAACGCCAGATCCCCCATATACTCTTGCTCGCTTCACAGGCCGGAATATCTATTATTTCAGTGAGTCTCAGGAAACCCACGCTGGACGATGTATTTATTCACTATACTGGCCGTGCGATAAGGGATAAGGAAGTAAGCGTGATGGAAGAGGTAGGGTACAAAATGAGATCGAGGAGGAAATGATGACATTAGACCGGGCGGCTCAGACTGTTTATACCATGTGGCTGCGCGAGATGATACGATTCTCCCGTTCAAAATCACGTATAATAG
>CAJPFH010000099.1 GCA_905339165.1 Flavobacteriales bacterium | reverse complement strand
CCTGCAAATGCTCAGTGAAAAAAATATTTTCATAATCGGCTGCGGTAAATGCGCGAAAAAACAGCGCGTTGGCGGGGAACCTGAAGTGCTGGATATGAAAAAAAAACTTGAAGCTTCAGGAAAAAATATTACCGGATGGACGGTTTTAAGTTCTGCTTGCAGTATCGCTTCATGGAATGATGTATTGTCACAGAATCCGGGTATTAATAAATCTGATGCACTTTTAGTAATGTCATGCGGGGGAGGCGTTTCTGTGATCTCAGGATTTGCGGGGTTGCAGGTTTATCCTGCTCTTGATACCGGATCCCTTGGAGGAGTATGTTGTAATGAAGTGGTAACAGAACAATGCGGCATGTGCGGAGATTGCACTATATGGCTATACGGTGGGATATGTCCTGTTATCCAATGCGCGAAAAGTCTATTAAATGGACCATGCGGCGGCGCAGTTGAGGGAAAATGTGAGGTGGATGAACGCTTATGCGCCTGGGATAAGATATTTGAAAGATTAAAAAAGCTCGGGAAACTTGAAAATATTGAAAATATCCATGAGCCAAAAGACCACATGAAAAAAACCAGGGTGAAAAAAACGTGAGCTTCATTTCAAAATTACGATCGGGAAAATTCATAATCACAGCAGAGATCAGCCCTCCGAAAGGGACAGATACATCACGGATGTTAGGGGATGCTGCGTTACTAAAAGGTATAGCTGATGCTGTAAATGTGACTGATAACCAGAGGGCTGCTATGAGAATGAGTCCTATTGCAGCATGCAGTATCCTCCAGGAAAAAGGCCTTGAAACCATTATGCATATCACTTGCAGGGACAGGAACAGGCTTGCGCTCCAGTCTGAACTTATCGGGGCCTTTGCTCTTGGAATAAGAAATGTGCTCGTGATGTCAGGAGACCATCCTTCAAAAGGCGACCATGAAGGAGCTAAACCTGTTTATGATCTTGACTCTGTGCAGCTTCTTGGAATGATACAGGAACTTAACAGGGGAGTTGATCTTTCAGGAAATAAACTGGATGGAAAGACGGATTTTTGCATGGGTGCCGTGACAAATACCGAATTGAATGAAGCAGGACTTTTAAAACTTAAGAAAAAAATAAAGATAGCAAGCTTTCTGCAAACACAGGCTGTATTTGATGTAAAAAGATTTTCCGAATTTATTGAAAAAAAAAGTGAAATTGAATTGAAACAATCAAAACAAATAAAAATAATTGCCGGGATAATACCTTTAAGATCAGAAAGAAGCGCGCTTTTTCTCAACAAGGTTCCCGGCATAAGAGTTCCTGATGATATGATCAAACAGATAAAAGATGCAAAATATCCTGAAGTTGAAGGCATGAGAATTACCTCTGATATAATAAAAGAATTAAGAACATTGTGCGACGGCGTGCATATTATGCCGGTCGGAAACCACGAACATACGAAAAAGTTGCTCGAAATGGCGGGTTTAATATGAAGAATATGAAGA
>CAJPFH010000098.1 GCA_905339165.1 Flavobacteriales bacterium | reverse complement strand
AACAAAAAGCCCCGACTTCGGGGCTTTTTGTTTATAAAAAAGGGTATAGTTCTAAGAGGATAGTATTAATTGATGAGCGAAACATGGCCCATCATAGAGTGCGTTTTGTTATTGATGTCTTTAAACTGGAGTTTCCAGATGTACACACCCACAGGCGATAAGTTGCTTCCATTTTTAGCTCTTCCGTTCCAGCCCTCAGCGAGATTGTGCGATTCAAAGATGAGTTCTCCCCAACGGTCGAAGATGTAGAAGTTGTATCCAGAGTCTTGAATGCCGTATCCCACCGGTTTAAAGATTTCGTTTTTGTGGTCGGCATCCGGAGTAAAGGCGTTAGGGATAAAGATGCTAAATTCGGCTCCTACTTTAATAGTTTTGGTAATAGAGGAAGAGCAACCATATGAATTAGTAACCCAAAGAGTAACATTGAAAGCACCTGTATCAGGGAAAGAGAAATCCGGGTTTTTATCGTTACTGCTACCCAATCCTCCGAAATTCCATTGGTATTGCGAGATAGCTCCGTAAGATTGGTCGAAGAACTGAATTCTTGGGTCAAAAACAGAAACCGAATCCCTGTCCATGTTGAAATCAGCAATAGGTACGGGAAAAACTGTAATGAGATTATTTTGCGAATAAGTATCGGTACAACCCTTATCAGAAGTAACGGTTAAAGAAACAGTAAAAGAAAGCGGAGTAGTACCCGTGTTTTGATAGCATTGCGAGCCATTGGTATTGGAAGAACCATTTCCATTGCCAAAATTCCAAGCATAAGTAAGGGGAGAATTATCACCAATAGAGCTGAGATTGGTAAAGTTTACACAAAGCGGAGCACACCCCGAAGTGGTATCAGCAGCAAATGAAGCCGAAGGCGTTTGAAAAACATTGACTATTTTCGAAACCGAATCAACACAACCATTAGCCGTAGTAACTACTAGTGTAACCGAGTAAGCCCCCGGAGCGGCGTAGTTATGCGAGGTATTTTGACCTGAACCGGAAGCCCCATCTCCGAAATTCCAATTCCAGGAAGAACCAATGATTATGGAAGAAGACCCTGCAAAAGCAATCGCATTTCCTTCGCACACATCAGAGGCGTTAAAAGATACCACAGGATTAGGATAAATGGTAACCGGTTTTGTAAGGGTATCTGTACAGCCCATGTCAGAAACTACAATGAGTGTAACATTATAGATGTTGCTGTTCGCATAAGTGTGAGTGGGGTTTTGAGCAGTAGAAGAGTTGCCGTCACCAAAATTCCAAGCATTTCCAATAATAGAACCCGAAAGAATAGAGGATGTATTGTTAAAGGAAATCAGATTGCCATCACAAGCATTAGGAGCATTAAAATCAGCTACAGGCTTAGGATGAATGGTAACGGTAGAGGTAAACACATCAGAACAACCTGGTCCGTTATTTACGATAAGTGTAACAGTGTAAGTGCCCGGAGCGGCATAGGTGTGGAAAGGATTTTGAGCTGTAGAGGTATTACCATCGCCAAAATTCCAAGAGTAAGCAATACCGTTTTGCGAAGTGTTTACAAAAGAAGCGTCATTTCCATCGCACACATTGTTAACGGTAAAAGAAGCAACAGGTAAGCAGTAAACTTCTACTTGTTTAGTAATGGAAGCGGCACATCCATCATTGCTGGTAACAATAAGAGTAACGGTGTAGGTGCCACAGTTGGCATAAGTATGAGAAGGATTCATGGAGTTGTCAACGGGCGAACCATCACCAAAAACCCACTGAGCCCCTGTAATAGAGCCATTCTGAACAGAAGATAAATTAGAGAAAGAAGTAGCATTACCGACGCATACCTGAGTAAAGTTAAAATCAGCAACGGGAGTGTAAGGAACGATGATTTGTTGAGTGATGCTATCAACACACCCACCCGTAGCAGTAACTATAAGAGTTACGTTATAAGTTCCACCCGAAGGGTAAGTAGTAGAAGGGTTGTTTCCGGTTCCTGAAGAAGGGGTAGCCCCCGGGAAACTCCAGTTAAGCGAAACAATTCCTCCCGGAGTAGTATTGGTAAAGGAAGTAGATTGGTTAGGGCAAGCTATTGCCGAAGTAAATGATGGTACCGGCATAGGATTAACCGTTATATCTACTATATCAAGAGAGGGAGGACAAACACCGTTTGTTATGGTCCATTGAAACTGATTCACTCCAATTCCCATTCCGTTAACACCCGATGCTGGAGAGTTTGGAGAAACAATTGTACCAGAGCCTCCTACCAGCGACCATAAGCCGTTTCCAACTAATGGCGTATTCCCGGCAAGAGTGGTACTATTTGCACAAAGTTGTTGGTTAGGACCGGCATTAGCAATACTAGGTTGAGCATCAACGGTTATGGTTACAATAATAGGTAAACCTATACAACCGTTGGCAGAGGGGGTAATGGTATAGGTTGCAGTTCCCCCATTAGCAGAAGTAAGTGTTTGAGTAATATTATTTCCGGTTCCGTTGCTAGCTCCTGTAACACCTACTTGAACAACAGTCCAGTTAAAAGTAGTTCCAGGAACATTAGAAGTTAAAACAATAGATGTATTATTTCCTGAACAAATGGTTTGATTGGCTGGAGTAGCTGTTACAGCAGGAGTGGGGTTTACAGTTACACAAATCTGATTAGAATATACGGTAGTTCCACAACTGGTTACAGCTGCTCTAAAACAAGTAGTAGTTGTAAGGGCAGATGTATTGTAGGTGGTATTAATGGCTCCGGGAATATTATTCCAAGTAGAACCTCCATCGGTAGAAGCTTGCCATTGAATGGTGCCGGAAGATCCAGTTAATGTGAGTAAAGAGGAGTCCCCTTCGCAAATAGATAAAGGGGCGGCAGTTACCGTTCCGGCAATAGGTAAAGAACAACCCCCATACACTACTAAAACAGACCACTGGTGATTGTCTTGCCCTCCACCATTATGTTGAAATCCAACAGTTACAGTAGTGCTATTGTTTGGAATTAAGGCCATAGAATTACTTAATGCATCGTATTGATTAACACCTTGATTTGCGTTGTCATCGCCCAAAGAGGTTAAAGCGTTATTTTGGTAGTACATATTTCCTAAGGTGCCTGTACATCCACCCGAATTCAAGTCGTTATTTCCTGTCATTCCAAGTAAAGTGCCGTTAACATATACTCTTTCTGCATCACCGGCCATGTTGCATTGATATGAATTAAAGAATGAAAAAGCTACATCGGAGCCTGAATTGATAGGAACAACGAAATTTAAGTTCCATACATGATTGGGTTGGTTTAAATTATCAGTATTAATAAATAAGGCTGTATTAACCGTTGGGTATAAATTATTTTGATAGTAAACAATCAGTTTAAAATCTTGAAAAATACTGGAACCTTGAGCAGGTGCTACTAAGGTATAGTTATTTACTAAAGGATTAATATTTGCAGTTACATCAATAACATGTACGGCCGATAATCCACCACCACCGTAGAGTGAGGTGAAGGTAGTAACTTGATTTAAGAGGGAAAAAGCGTGTGGTGTTCCGTTTAATGTTACGGTGTAATTTGGAGAACCTCCTCCAAGTCTTGAAGCTATTAAAAATGCTTTTAGAATGGTGCTTCCCGGTGCTATGTTAATGGAGAAATTTCCAGTACCCGAACCATAAACATTAGGCGACCAACCTCCGGAAGTTACCCCTCCATTAAAACTTACTTCGTAATATTTTAGTTGTGCATTTGTTATGTTATATAATACAATGAGGAATGCAAAAAGCGATATGATTTTTTTCATAAGAAGGGTTACTTTACGGGTTCTAAATAAAATCCAATTTGGGTATCGTTACCAACTAATCGTATAAATGCCATGCCGTTAACAGGTTCGGGTTCTTCTATGTAAAATAGAAGTGTATTCGAACTTGTATTAAAAAGAGTAAAGGGGGCAATCTGATATGTGATTTCTTTTGAATTTTCATCAGTAAAGAAGAGGGTCCAATCGCTATGTTCTTTTGCCAAGATAGAAAATTTGTAGTTTGATTTGTCTAGCAATACTTCTGTAAAAGGAATTTTTACGGGTTTGCTGATGCTTATTTCTCCCAATTCAATTTTTTGATTGAAGGGGAAATACTCGCCCCAAAATTTTTGATTTTGTACAATATGTTTTTGGAATTCTATTTTATATAAAATCCCATCAATTTCATTCTTTACAGTATATTTTTCCTGAGAAAACAAAGTAATTGATAAAAAGAAGAGAATGATTAAAGAGGATACTTTTTGCATGGTGTCTTTATTTTGGTGCACCGCTAACAGACGCACAATTTCAATTAGAGTTGCTTAGTTGAGCGTAAATATATGTAAAATAAATAGATTTGTATATTAGCGAGTTAAAAATAAATTTTACGTTAATCCATCTTTCTCAAAATTTATTATCAAAAAGAGTAACGCATTTATATTCTTTAAATAACTTCGCAAGCAATTAACCACATAATCAATTTAAAAAATATTAACATGAAAGTTACCATTGTAGGTGCAGGAAATGTAGGAGCAACCTGTGCCGATGCACTAGCTCATCGCAGAATAGCCTCAGAGGTTGTGTTATTAGATATTCGCGAAAACTTTGCCGAGGGCAAGGCTCTAGATATGATGCAAACAGCCACGCTAAACGGTTTTAATACTTGTATTGCCGGAAGTACAAATGATTATGCTAAAACAGCGAACAGCGATGTGGTGGTGATTACTAGTGGTATTCCACGTAAACCAGGTATGACGCGTGAAGAACTGATAGGGATAAATGCAGGGATTGTTAAGAATGTTTCCGAAAGTTTATTGAAATATTCTCCCAATGCCGTTTTTGTAATTGTGAGCAATCCAATGGATACCATGACTTACCTTGCCTTGAAAGAAACAAAGCTCCCTAAAAACAGAATTATAGGCATGGGCGGAATTCTTGACAGTTCGCGATTCAGATGTTATTTATCTCTAGCCTTGAATTGCCCGGCAAACGATGTTGATGGGATGGTTATTGGAGGCCATGGAGATACTACCATGATTCCTCTAACTCGTTTGGCTTCTTACAAAGGGGTGCCCGTATCTCAGTTTTTAAGTGCAGAAGAGTTGAAGAAAGTTTCGGCCGATACTATGGTAGGAGGAGCTACACTTACCGGAATGTTGGGAACTTCGGCATGGTATGCTCCCGGGGCGGCTGTAGCTACTTTGGTAGATAGTATTGTAAACGACCAAAAACGATTATTCCCTTGTTGCGTTTATCTTGACGGAGAATATGGCCAAAAAGATATTTGTCTTGGAGTTCCGGTAATTGTAGGCAAAAATGGATGGGAAAAAATAGTGGATGTTAAATTAAATGAAGAAGAAAAAACCTCGTTTGCAAAAAGTGCTGAGGCGGTAAGAAACATGAATAATGTTTTAAGTTCAGTTACTAATTAAATACAAAAAATAATATAAAAAAAGCCCCGAAATTTCCGGGGC
The DNA here is from genome assembly GCA_905339165.1 of Flavobacteriales bacterium. Classification (GTDB taxonomy): domain Bacteria; phylum Bacteroidota; class Bacteroidia; order Flavobacteriales_E; family Vicingaceae; genus BCD5. The sequence continues at coordinate 8,408 of CAJPFH010000098.1, read as the reverse complement.
TTTTTTTGTTCAACGAAGTTTTTACAAATGAATTACTTCTCCGTAGGCAGCAGCGGCAGCCTCCATAATAGCTTCGCTCATGGTAGGGTGCGGATGAACCGTTTTAATCAGTTCATGTCCGGTGGTTTCTAATTTTCTTATAGCTACAATTTCAGCGATCATTTCGGTTACGTTGTATCCAATCATGTGAGCACCTAACAATTCTCCATATTTGGCATCAAAAATTAATTTTACAAAACCATCTTTATGCCCAGCGGCACTTGCTTTACCCGAGGCGGAGAATGGGAATTTTCCTATTTTAATATCATATCCCGCTTCTTTTGCTCCTTTTTCAGTATATCCTACAGAGGCCACTTCGGGGGTGCAATAGGTACAACCCGGAATGTTTTTATAGTCTAAGGGTTCGGGGTTATGCCCTGCAATCTTCTCTACACAAATAATTCCTTCGGCCGATGCTACATGGGCTAGTGCGTGGCCCGGAACAACATCGCCAATAGCGTAATATCCGGGTATATTGGTCCGGTAGTATTTATCTACATTTATTTTTCCTTTTTCTGTAATAATGCCAATTTCTTCTAACCCTATGTTTTCGATGTTGGGTGTTATTCCCACAGCAGATAATACTACATCACATTCAATTACCTCAATTCCTTTTTTTGTTTTTAAAGCAACTTTACAACCATTGCCTTTAGTATCTACTTCAGTAACTTCGGTGTTGGTAAGCACGTTGATACCCATTTTTTTAAAAGATCGTTCCAGTTGCTTAGATACTTCCTCGTCTTCTAATGGAACAATATTGGGCAGGTATTCCACAATGGTTACCTCTGTACCTATTGCTTTATAGAAGTAGGCAAACTCTACTCCAATAGCTCCGGAACCTACCACTACCAGTTTTTTTGGTTGTTTTTTTAGAGTCATGGCTTCGCGGTAGCCAATAATTTTTTGCCCGTCTTGCTTTAGATTGGGTAGTTCGCGAGAGCGAGCTCCTGTGGCAATAATAATATGTTGGGCTTCTATTAGGTTGGTTTTTCCTTCGGAATCGGTTACTTCTACTTTCTTTCCGGGCTTTACTTTTCCGTAACCTTTTATAATTTCAATTTTATTTTTTTTCATTAAAAAGTTCACCCCGTTGCTCATACCGTTGGCAACCTCCCGGCTTCTTTTTATGATGCCTTCAAAATCGGCTCTATGCCCTGCTACTTGTATTCCAAAGTCGGCTGCATGGTTGATGTATTCAAAGACTTGGGCACTTTTTAAAAGGGCTTTAGTAGGAATACAACCCCAGTTTAAACAAACACCTCCTAGTTCGGCTTTTTCTACAACAGCTGTTTTTAATCCTAATTGAGAAGCACGAATGGCGGTAACATATCCTCCTGGCCCACTCCCTATAACTATTACATCGTAATTCATAAATAAATTTTTAAAATTAAAGAATGACTGCGAATTTAGTAAAAAATACAAGTTTTATAACATAAAACCAATTAATGCAAATTTTGTTTGTATCGTTCAAAACAAACGTAAAATTGCAATGTATAATCTTGAGAGAATATGACACATTATTTTTTTTCGTCACCCAATCCGAGTAATCATTTTTTAGAAATAGAATTTATAGCCCAAACAAATGGAGTGGAAGAAATGGTTTTGCAACTTCCGGCATGGAGACCAGGCCGATACGAACTTGGAAATTTTGCAAAAAATGTAAGAGATTTTTTTGTTTCAGACGAAAATGGAAATACTCTTTTGTTTCAAAAAATAACCAAAGATTCGTGGAAGGTTGTTACCAAAAAGGCAAATCAAATCATTGTGAGCTACACTTATTATGCAGCCGAACTTAATGCCGGTTCTACCTTTGTAGATGAGACCATGATGTACGTAAACCCGGTGAATTGCTGTTTATATATTCCCGAACGTGAAGAAGAACCTTGCGAAATAAAGTTAAATGCCCCCGAAAACTACACCTTGGCCTGCGGTTTAAATTCGAATGCAGAATTTTTGATGCACGCAAAAAACTTTCATGAATGGGTAGATTCTCCTTTTATTGCGTCAGAGGCAATGCAACACTTTTCCTTTCTGGAGAAAGGGGTACTTTTTCATATTTGGATAAATGGCCTTTGCAAGCTAAACCAACCAAAATTAGAAAATCATTTTAGAGCCTTTGCCTCTGCACAAATAGAGGCATTCGGACAATTTCCTGTGCCGGAATACCATTTTTTATTACACATTTTACCTTACAAAGCATACCACGGTGTAGAGCATGGTAATAGCACCGTTATAACTCTTGGACCCTCATACGATGTAATGAATGACGAGGGCTTATACCATGAATTGCTTGGAGTAAGTTCACACGAATTATACCATACATGGAATGTAAAACAAATCCGCCCTTCGGAAATGTGGCCGTACAATTATACCAAAGAAAATTATAGCAGAATGGGTTATTTGTACGAGGGGGCAACTACTTACTATGGTGATGTTTTTTTACTTCGTTCGAGTTGCTTTTCCGAGCAGGAATATTTTAAAACATTCAATCAATTACTCGATAAACATTTTTCAAATTTCGGTAGGTTTCATTTATCGGTGGCCGATTCTTCTTTCGATACATGGCTTGATGGCTATGTGAAAGGCACACCCGAACGAAAAACTTCTATCTATACTGAAGGGGCTCTTGTAACTTTTATGCTGGATATTCTCATTCGCAAAAATACGGCCAACCAATATTCGTTTGACGATGTAATGAGAACTTTTTATAGTGAATTTGCCTGCAAGAATAAACCGGTAAACGAAGAAGTGTACCAACGAGTGGTTGAACGATTTGCCCAACAAGAGTTAAGCGATTTTTTTAACCATTACATTTACGGCATAAAAGATTATGAACCAGTGTTGCTTGCTTGTTTCGATTATTTGGGGTGGGAAATGATAAAGCAGCCTTCTGCTCTTTACAACGAAGCCTTTTTGGGTTTTAAAACTATTGAACAATTTGGAAATACACAAGTTGTAGCAGTTTGCCCGGGTTCAATTGCCGACAAGGCTGGATTAGCCGTTAACGATTTTATTTTGGCCGTTAACCATTGCAAAGTGGCAGCCGATTTACACCACTGGTGTCGCTTTTTTGACAACGATACCATTTCATTTACGGTAAAACGAGAGCCTGGAATAATAAAAAACATTGTACTTATTGCGGGTAAAGAAACATACTATTACAACTATTCGGTTAAATTGGCTGAAAAAAAATCGGAAGCACAAAAAGAAAACTTTTCCTTATGGAAAACCGCAGCTTCCAAAATATAAAAAGTGAATTAGAAAATAAACATTAATTTTGGATAAAGCATTTAATTATAGTTTATGAAAAGTATTTTTATTCCCTTATCTTTTCTTGTCTCATTTAACATACATTCACAAACAGCCACTAACTTTAGTTGCAACGACTGTGATAATGTAAACCATGATTTTTTTACCGAGTTAGATGCCGGAAAAGTAATTATTATAGATTGGGTAATGCCCTGTAGTTCTTGCACACCTGCTACTGTTAAAGCACACAATATTGTAAATAATTTTGCACAAAGTAATCCCGGAAAAGTATTTTTATACATAGTAGATGATTACGCCAATACCAACTGTTCCAACTTAAAAGCATGGGCCGATGCTTATGGAATTAGTAATGCCACTTTTTTTTCTAATGCAGCTATAAAAATGAGCGATTATGGTACAGCCGGTATGCCTAAAATCATTGTGGCCGGGTGTTATAATCATCAGGTTTTTTACAACGAAAAAAATACCGCAATAGATTCTGCTGCTATAGTAAATGCTGTGAATGCCGCATTAGGCTGTGCTACCGGACTAGAGGAGACTTCAACCTTATTGCAAAATGTAAATGTTTATCCCAATCCTACAACAGATATTTTTACGATATCATTTACACTTTCTGCTTCGGCAACTATTTCGGTTTATGTAAGCAATGTGTTGGGCCAAAAAATAGCCGATGTGTTTACAGGAAAAAAAACAGAAGGAAATATAACTCTAGAATTTGACGCCAGTGTTTTGCCAAAGGGTATGTACCTGATTCGTTATATGGTAAACGATGAGGTTTTTACAAAACCTGTATTTAAGCAATAGCAAGCTATTCGTACCGAAGAGCCTCAATAGGGTCTAATTCGGCAGCTTTAGAGGCGGGGTAATAGCCCGAAATAACTCCTACTACAAAACAGAGACTTACCCCCAAAAACATCCAGTTCCAGGGTATAATAAATCCGGCATCTATAATAGCCGAAGTAATGTTGCCAATTAAAATACCCAGCACAATTCCTGCAATGCCTCCCATTTGACAAATGACAATAGCTTCGGTTAAAAACTGATTGCGTATCATATTTGCACTTGCTCCCAATGCCTTACGGGTTCCTATTTCTTTAGTGCGTTCGGTAACGGTAACCATCATAATATTCATTAAACCAATGGCCGCACCCAGCAAAGTAATAATCCCAATAATGGTAGCCGCAATACTAACATATTTAATATTCTCAATTAAAATAGAAGCCAAACTGTCGCTACGAGCCATTTCAAAACTATTTTCATCTCCTGGCGATATTTTGCGTATTACCCGCATTAAAGAAATAGCTTCGGCAATTGCTGGGTCTAACTGTTCGGGGCCTTGAGTTAATACACTCACTACATACGATAAATTAGCTGTTTCGTAGCTGTTTCGTAATTTATTTAACGGAATAATGGCGTTTCGGTCTCCGCCAAACCCCATGCTACTGCCTTTAGGTTTAAGAATGCCCACCACTTTATATTTTTCTGCACCGATAGAGATGATTCGGTCAACCGGATTTTCTTTCCCCGGAAACAAAACGGTGGCAATTTCCATCCCTATAATACACACATTACTTCCTGTATTAATTTCTACCGATGAAAAATTGCGACCTTCCAGTAATTCAAAACCGCCACACAAAAGGTAGTTTTCATCGCCTCCAAAAACCGTAATGTTGGGATTGGTTTTTAAGTTTCCGTACTTTAAAGTAGCGGCCATGGTAGCCAGTCCCGAAATAGAAACAGTAGAAGGAAATACATACTCTTTTTTAAATTCAGAGGCTTCTTTGTAGCTTATATTTTTGTATGTTTTGGGTTTGCTGCCTCCTTTTCCTATTTGCACATTCATTCCTCTGTTTCGTATTGTAAATGTGTTGGCTCCCATACTGGAAAAGTTGCTATTGATAGAATTCTCAATCGCATCAATAGCGGTTAATATTCCTACCAATGCACTAATGCCTATGCCAATAATAAATACGGTTAGCAAGGTTCTTAATGCTTGTGCACGAATGGCTTTTAGAGCTTCAAAAATATTTTCTAATAGAATTTTGCTTTTCATTCGGAAAAATGAATGGTAAAATTCGGTAATTAATATTCTCGTAATGCACCATTCGTCATAATTGTTTTTGCGTAAAGGGTGTTTTTGTTTAATTTCGCTGCGTATAAAAAAACAAATCAACCATGGCATTCGATATTGAAATGATTAAGGAAGTTTACAAAAACCTTCCTGCAAAAATTGAGGCAGCTCGCAAATTGGTTGGCCGCCCGCTTACCTTAACCGAAAAAATTCTTTATTCGCATTTGCATAAAGAACAACAACCGGAAGTGTTTTCCAGAGGAAAATCATACGTGGATTTTGCTCCCGACCGTGTGGCTATGCAAGATGCAACTGCTCAAATGGCACTGCTTCAGTTTATGCAAAGTGGCCGACCTAAAGTAGCTGTACCCTCTACCGTACATTGCGACCACCTTATTACGGCAAAAAATGGAGCAACAGAAGATTTGGCTTTTGCAAATAATGAAAGCAAAGAAGTGTATGATTTTTTAGGTTCTGTTTCTAATAAATATGGCATAGGTTTCTGGAAACCCGGAGCAGGAATTATTCATCAGGTGGTGTTGGAAAATTATGCATTTCCAGGAGGTATGATGATAGGTACTGATTCGCATACCGTAAACGCAGGAGGCCTGGGTATGATTGCCATTGGTGTGGGTGGTGCCGATGCATGCGATGTAATGGCCGGACTGGCGTGGGAATTAAAAATGCCTAAATTAATAGGAGTAAAATTAACCGGTAAGCTAAACGGTTGGGTTGCTCCTAAAGACGTGATATTAAAAGTAGCAGGTATTCTTACCGTAAAGGGAGGAACCGATGCTGTGGTAGAATATTTTGGAGAAGGAGCTACTTCTATGAGCTGTACGGGTAAAGGAACCATCTGTAATATGGGAGCAGAAATTGGAGCTACAACATCTACCTTTGGTTACGATGCTTCTATGGAACGCTATCTAAAGGCAACTGGCAGAGCCGATGTAGCCGAGTTAGCCAATGCCGTAAAAGAACATTTAACTGCCGATGCCGAGGTATATGCAAATCCATCAAACTATTTCGACCAAGTAATAGAAATTAATTTATTGGAATTAGAGCCCCATGTGAATGGACCATTTACACCCGATTTAGCAACACCTATTTCTAAACTAAAAGAAGTAGCCACTAAAAATGGATGGCCTTTAAAAATATCGGTTGGATTAATCGGTTCTTGTACCAATTCCTCTTACGAAGATATTTCGCGTGCGGTAAGTATAGCCAAACAAGTTTCCGAAAAAGGATTAAAAGCCAAGGCAGAGTACTGCATCAACCCGGGTTCGGAACAAATTCGATATACCATTCAACGCGATGGATTTATTGATGTTTTTAATCAAATAGGGGCAAAAGTTTTTACCAATGCTTGTGGCCCATGCATAGGAATGTGGGATAGAATGGGAGCCGAAAAACAAGAAAAAAATACCATCATACATTCCTTTAATAGAAATTTTGCAAAACGTGCCGATGGAAATCCAAACACCTATGCATTTGTAGCATCGCCCGAATTGGTAACCGCTATGGCTATTGCGGGCGATTTAACTTTTAACCCGCTTACCGATACTCTTACCAATGAAAATGGAGACGAGGTAAAATTAGATGCACCCTGTGGAGATGAACTCCCTAAAAAAGGTTTTGCTGTTGAAGATGCCGGTTATCAAGCTCCGGCTACCGATGGAAGTAAACTTACAGTAAATGTTTCGCCAACCTCCGACCGCTTACAGATACTTGAACCTTTTACTGCTTGGGAAGGCATTGATTTGAAAGGGCTAAAATTATTAATTAAAGCAAAAGGAAAATGCACTACCGACCATATTTCCATGGCAGGTCCTTGGTTAAAATATCGCGGACATTTAGATAATATTTCTAATAATATGTTAATTGGTGCGGTAAATTATTTTAACGAAAAAACAGATGCTGTAAAAAATCAGTTAACCGGAGCATACGAAAGTGTTCCAAAAGTTCAACGTCAATATAAAGCGAGTGGCTTTGGTTCTATGGTGGTAGGCGATGAAAACTATGGCGAAGGTTCATCTCGCGAGCATGCAGCTATGGAACCCCGTCATTTGGGAGTGCGTGCTGTGTTGGTAAAATCTTTTGCCCGCATACATGAAACGAATTTAAAAAAACAAGGAATGTTGGCTTTAACTTTTGCCGATAAAAACGATTACGAAAAAATACTGGAGGATGATACTATTGATATTTTAGGGCTCACGTCTTTTGCTCCTAATGTTCCTTTAACTGTTGTTTTGAACCATGCCGATGGTAGTAAACAGGAAATAAAAGTGAACCACAGTTACAATACACAACAAATTGAATGGTTTAAAGCCGGTGGGGCTTTGAATATTATTAGAGCAGCAATAGCATAATATAGAATTACCCAAATAAAAAGAGGTTGCCTTAAGCAGCCTCTTTTTTTGTAAAGACAATCTATTTCTCCACCAGCATTTTTTTGGTATCTATTATTTTCCCATCTACCACAATGCTGTATTGGTAAACACCTTGAGATAAGTTGGCGGCATATACTTTTAATTGCCCTTTTCCGCTTTGTTTAATATCTACGGTTTTAATAATACGCCCGTGCATATCGGTAAAAATAAGTTGGGCGTAGTTATTATTTTTCGGAATGTAATAGTTTATGCTTGTGTTTTCGGCAAAAGGATTAGGTACGTTTTGTTCCAACACAATGGCATCGCCATTGCTTAATTCTACATTAATGGTGTTGCCCAATTCATTGTTTTGAGGGTTGTTGTTATTTTCACTGTTGTTTTGTTTGTTGTTTCCACAAAGTTGATTGATGCAATGTTGTATTTGTTGTACTTGCTGGGAAAGTCTGTTGAGTGCATTTTCCAAGCTATCCATTTTATGATCTTGTGCTTTTGTAAGCGAATCTAATTTTTGAATAGAATCGTTTTGTTGCTGCATTCCTTTTGTAAGGATGGCAATAAATGCATTGTAGTTAAGCGTTTTGAATGATATTTTGGGTATCATCATATTTCCAAGCGAATCGTATTCGGCAGGTTTGGTT
>CAJPFH010000097.1 GCA_905339165.1 Flavobacteriales bacterium | reverse complement strand
TTCTCGATACGCCCTCATGCCTATGGCTGCTCGAAGTAACGCCTAAATACTTATCTAACATTTCGGTGGTGGCCAAAAAGCTGCGTTGTATTCGCTCGGCATAATTAATACTGTCGGTAATTTCTTTGTGTTTTTCTTCTATAATTTCTTTTTGCTTCTGTGTTTCTTTCTCTTTTTCTTCAATAATTATTTTTTGTTTACGTGTTACTTGCAAACGATTAAACACAAACACTAAAAACAATACAACTAATGCTAAACCACCGCCAATGGTATAGGTGATAATTTTTTGTCTTTGTTTTCCTTCTTGTTCTATAACAATTAATTTCTCAAATTCGGCATTATCAATAGCCTGTTGTTTTTCATATTCATATTTGGCTTGCAAGCTGATTGCAACATTCATCGCTTCTTCTGAATCGATACTGTCTTTCATTTGTAATTCTAAATTTCTCATTTCAAGTGCCTCTTTCCACTTTTTTTGTTGAAGCGCAGTTTCGTATAACAAACTGGCCGCCTGCTGTATTCCCATTACAAAACCAACCTCTTTTGCAATAGTTAATGCTTTATCTCCAGACGCTTTTGCTTTTTTGTGTAATCCTTTAGATAAATACAATTGCCCAATGCTATTAAGGGTAGTAGCCATTCCTATCCTATCATTTATCTCTTCATTTATGATTAAACATTTTAAAAAATAGTTCATTGCTAAATCAGAAAGAGAGTCGACTTCATTCGTTGAAATTGAATTCATGCTTTGATAAGTCTTTGCAATATTGTGATACGATTCTGAAATACCTCTTCTGTCTCCAATCTCTTCTTTTAACTTAAGACTTCTTTCGTGGTAATTAATTGCTGAGGGAAAATCATTTTGAATAAAATGAAGCATTCCCATATTATTATAAGAATATGCTAATCCCCTTTTGTCGCCAATTTCTTCACAAATTCTGAGGCATTTTGTATAAAAATCAATTGCTAATGGAATATTGTTTTGCCTTTTATATAAACTTCCTAAATTGTTAAAAACGGCTGCAATACCGCTTTTATCGTTAATTGTTTCTCGAATTTTTAAACTTTTATGATAGTAATCAATTGCTAAAGGAATGTTTCCTTGCAAGTAATACAATAAGCCAATATTATTGTATGGTACTCCTAAACCTTTTTGATAGTTTATTTCTTCGAGTATCTTAATGCTTTTCTGATAATTTTCTAGAGCTAAAGGGAATTTTCCTAGATTTTTATAGTAATACCCAATATTACTTAATGCACTAGCTAATGAAATTTTAAGCGAATTAGCAATATCGTTTGTTCTTGCTGTTTTTAAAGCGGTCTCTGCTATTTGTTGGGCATATACAGATAGGACATACATTGAGTCTATATTAGATGTTCCGAAAAAAGTACTCAAGTTAACAAATGCTTTGGCTTTAGCAGTGTCGTTACTTAATTTATTATCTATAATTGCTTTTAGCTCTTGAATTTGTTTCTGCTGTTCGGCAGAAAATTGGGCTAAGCAATTTTGAAAAATTAAAAGCAATAAAGCAAATGTGGTTGCTATTTTTATTTGATTATTTATGTTTTTAAAAACCATATAACCACTCAATTATACCTCGATTAGATTCTTCTTAAGCTTCATGATTGTTGTTTATACCCTTACTCCAATCACACATACATCGTCTATCTGTTCTAAATTCCCTTTCCAATCTTCAAAAGTTTCTGAGATAATATTTTTTTGTTCGTCCATATTCTTTAAATAGATAGATGATAGTAGATTTTTCAAATTAGATGCTTTAAACTTTTTACCCATCTCTCCTCCAAATTGGTCTTGAAAGCCATCGGTAAAAATATAGATGGTATCGCCCGGTTCTAATTTTATTGAATGATTGGTAAAACCACTTGCATTTACGTAATTTCCAATGGGCTGTTTATTTGCTTTTATTTCGGCTCCCGATTTATTATCAGGAAATAGAATTACATTTTCTGGCCAACCTAAACGATTGGGATTTATTATCCAAACGGGGTTATTGGCTCCTGCCCAACTTAGTTCCATCTTTTTCCAATCAATAGAACATAAACTAATATCCATACCATCTTTCATATCTTCTTCGCTTCGGCTGAAGCGTTCAATAATCAGATCGCGTGTTCGGTCTAAAATTTTTGCCGGTTCTGTAATATTTTCTTCTATCAATGATTTATTAAGTGCATTACAGCATATAACACTTACCATAGCTCCGGGAACACCATGTCCGGTACAATCTGCAGCGGCAAAATAGATTGTTTCATTGTAACTTTCCATCCAGTAGAAATCGCCTGCAACAATATCTTTAGGCTTATAAATAATAAAAGAATTAGGAAGCCACTCCTTTACGAGTCGTTTGGGAGGTAAAATGGCTTCCTGTAAGCGTTTGGCATATTTAATTGAATCTAATATTTCTTTATTTTTTTCGTCCACTTCATTTTTTTGATATTCTATTATTTCTTTCTGTTTCACCACTTCATCTTTTTGTTTTGTTATAAGTTCATTATCTTTTTTCTTTCGTTTGTAGCTTTTAAAAATTAATACTGACAAAATAATCATAAAACCAAATCCCCCTGCTAATGCATAGTTTTGGGTTTTTCGTCTTTTTAAATCTAAATTCTTTTTTTCTATTTCGGATTCTCTTAATAAGTTATTTTTATTTAATAATTGAATCTCTTGGTCTTTTTTTTCTGTTTCATATTTTTTCTCTAAATCGGTTATTACTTTACTACTTTGATCATTAAATAATGTATCTCGCAAAGCACTGTATTTGGCAAAATATTCAAATGCATTTTTAAAGTCTTTCTTTCCGGAATAAGTTTCTGAAAAAACTTTATAGGTAACCATCAGGGCTCTTTTATCTTTTTCCTTTAAAGAAATTTCTTCGCATTTTTTTAATAGATTAATTGCCTGATCATATTTACCCATATCAGAATATATAAGTGCCAAGTTACTGTATGTGATATTTAATCCTGACCAATCGTTCATTTCATGGCGAAGAGGAATTGATTTATCATAATAAGAAATAGCTGTTTTAAAATCGTTTTTCTCTAAATATACATTTCCTATGTTATTATACAGTTTCGCTAAATAAAATTTATCGTCTTTTTTTTCTGCAAACACTAATGCTTTGTTGTAGTACGTAAGAGCAGTGTCTAAACTCAATCTTTTTTTATGAATGATTCCTATATTTAAATAGGTTTCGACTAAACCTATTTCATTATTTAATTCTTTATTTATTATTTCGGCACTTTGTAGATGTATCATGGCATCTTTAAAATTATTTATACCCTGAAGTATACTGGCTATTAGTATATGAGCTTTAGCTAGATTAGCTTTGTCATTTGTTTGTTCAAAATATGAAGATGCCTTTTGAAAATAGGAAAGTGATTTTTCTAAATTACCTAAGCCGTAATTTAATGCACCGATATTTCCGTATACCTTTGCTAACCCGCTCTTGTTTTTTATTTTCAGCAATATTTTTTCAGCCTTCAATAAATAAATTTCATTTGAATCGGTAACACCAAGTATCGCATAATAATTAGACATGCCTATGCATGCTCTTGCTATTCCGTTTGCAAATCCCAACTTTTCGGCTAATCCTAACGCTTCTTTTGTATACTTGAGTTTGGTGTTTAAATCTGTTCTACTCGTAATCTCTCCTATTTCATTAAGAATATTAACTCTTATTGTGTCTTGCTTTGATTTATTCAACTTTTGAATTAAACTATCCCTTTTTGTAGTATTTGCCAACAAAAGGGTAGAACAACTTGCCAATAAGTAGAAAAACACTAATCGTAAATATTTTTTATTTAACATGGTTCTATTCAATAAGGGTTTAGACTAAGTTATGTTAATTTGTTATATAGATTTACTTTTTAGAAAACTTTATCCGTAATATAAAGCAACTAAAAATTTATATACATTATACTCTCACACCAATCACACACACATCGTCTACCTGCTCGTTGCTGCCTTTCCATTGGTCGAATGCTTCGGATAGTTTTTGTTTTTGTTCGGACATAGGAAGATTCGCTATTTGTAAAAACAATTCTTTTACATTTTT
>CAJPFH010000096.1 GCA_905339165.1 Flavobacteriales bacterium | reverse complement strand
CTTTTTCAAAGTCTGATTGGGCATTCAACTTAGCTTTATTGCAGTCTGTCTGTCCACAAGCTGTAAAAGTTGTAGCTGCGATAAAGGTAAATATGAGTGTTAGTTTTATCAATGTCGTCTTTTTAAAATGCACCATAACGGTCCGCGGTTAGAAATAGTGCGGGTTTGCGCCCTGTTTCATTGTCCCCCGTTACCGAAAGCTAAAGATAACAAAAATTGTCAGAATACTACTGCACCCCGCATTTTTTCTGAACCGCTGTTAGTAATTGTACGGTTTTTTAAAAAACGACACCAACTCTTTAGCTAAATTTTAAGATTGGACTGTGCGTTAGCAATTTAGCTAATGTGTTGGGGGAGCTGTTAGCAAATTGTTATCAATATGTAGAGATTTTCTTTTTATCAGAATAGGTAAATAATTATCTTTATGAGATAATACTCAAAAACAGTTATGGAGAACAAAATAGGAATTTTTTCTTTTTTTTCAGGTGCAGGATTTCTTGATTTAGGCTTTGAGAATTCAGGTGATTACAAGGTGCTTTTTGTAAATGAAGTACACAGTCCTTTCGTTGATATATATAGACATTCAAGAAAACAAATGGGTATCAAAGAACCTAAATTTGGATACCATATTGATGATATACAAGGATATTTAAATGGCAAACTAAATATATTAAAGAACTATTATAGTGAAGCTAAAACAAAACATGATATTGTTGGATTTATAGGCGGACCACCTTGTCCTGATTTTTCAGTTGGAGGGAAAAATAGAGGAAAAGAAGGTGATAATGGTAAATTGTCAGGAACTTATATTGAATTAATTTGCAATATTAAACCAGACTTTTTTCTTTTTGAAAATGTAAAAGGATTATGGAGAACTAAAAAACACAGACAATTTTATGAAGGACTAAAAGAAAAGCTTATTAGAAATGGTTATTTGCTAACAGAAAGATTAATAAATTCTATCGAATACGGAGTTCCACAAGATAGAGATAGAATAATTCTAATTGGTTTTAAAAAGGAATTTTTAAAAATAAATAATTATAAATTAAATGGTTCTCCATATTTATGGAATTTCAATTGGAATAAAGGAATGGTTTTCGATAAAGAAAAAATTTTCAGTTTACCTTGGATTGAAACAGAACCTTTTAAAGAAAATTCGAAAAAAAAGGAACCAAAAAATATTCCTATCGAACTTACAGTTGAACATTGGTTTAAGAAAAATGATGTGTTTAAACATCCAAATGGGAATATGTTTTTCAAACCAAAAGCAGGTTTGCCTAAATTTCAGAGTATTGTTGAAGGAGACGTTTCAAAAAAATCATACAAAAGGTTACACAGATGGAGGTTTTCTCCTACAGCTGCTTATGGAAATAACGAAGTACATTTACACCCCTATAAAGCCAGAAGATTATCGGTTTCTGAAGCATTAGCAATACAATCGTTGCCAAAAGAATTTGAAATGCCTGAAAAAATAACTCTTTCCAATGCATTTAAGGCTATAGGTAATGGAGTTCCATATCTTGCTGCAAAAGGATTAGGTGTGACAATTTTAAATTTTATTGGAGAATTTGTTCCGAATACAAAATACAAGTCAAATGGAGAGATTAACAGCACAAAATTTAGTATCCTTTATAAACCAACTACCAAAACAGAACAATTATCAGTACTTGAGCCCTAAAAATAAAGGGCTAATAAAAATTGATAGAGTTGATTTACCGGAAGGACCAATTCGAATAAAAAGATGTGACCCGTCAAAAGGAGAAACATTTGAAAATAAACAAGCTGTTTCAATTTCAGTACAAATGTTATGGAGACTGGCAAATGCAATTAAAGCCAATCAACCTATCAATGTAGATAGAATTTTAGGAGCAAGTTATAATACACGTTCTGTATTAGAGGCTTTGCTTGCACATACTCCACAATTTTATTATTGCTATCCCGGAAGAATAGAAAGTGTAAATTCGAACAATGCTATCAAAGAGGGACACAAACATTTAATTTGGATGCCAGATAATCCACATACGCTTGGATTAACAGTCAAAACAGAAACTGATATTGTCATTTCGGAAATACCAGCATTAGAGGCATTTTATGAAGCATTAGTACTTCCTACGGAATTAGATATTGATGAGTTTAACATTGATATCAAAAGGAGACATGCTCAAATTCAAATTGCGTTGTATTTTATTGGAAAACAATTAGGTTTTAGGACTTGGGTTGCTCAAAATGACAAAGGCATATTATACCAAAATAAAAAGCTTGGAGAATATGAAGGAGTCATTGCAAAACTTGATGACGAAATTTTAATAAAGTCACATAGCGATGCTGTTAAAGCTGCATTGTTAATAGATTGTATTTGGTTTAAAAATGGAAGATTAATGCCTGCTGTTATGGAAGTTGAACACTCAACTGGAGTTACAAGTGGTTTGACAAGAATGAAAAATTTTTATGATAAATTTCCACCATTCCCAACACGTTACGTTATAGTTGCTCCTGATGAAGATAGAGATAAAGTTGTAAGAGAATCAAATAAACCACAATTTAAAGATTTAGACGCTAAGTTTTTTCCATATTCTGCTGTTGAAGAACTCTATGCTTTATGTCAAAAAAGAAAGATTAAGGGAGTTACAGAAGAATTCTTAGATTGTTACATGGAACCTGTCATGATGAACTAAAATAAATTGCTTGTGTTTGTAAATTTGAGTATTGGATTGTGCGCAGGAATTTACAAACTTAAGCAATATGCTCGAAAAAAACCGTATTATTACTAACGTTTTGCCGCTTGCCGCAGTGGGGGATTTCGAAGCACTACACTGTCAACCAAGCACAAATGTTGATAGAAGCACTGCGCTTGAATTAACCAAGTCAGCCCCCATTGCGGCAAACGGCTGTTAGCGGTAGGTGTTTTAATTACTTGTCGACAATTCATAAAAATTTGTCAGGATACGATTAATTATAGTTTTTGTTCTTTCTATTATTAGGTTAGCCTCATTTGTGTTTAACTCTTTCCAACGTTGAAAAAGATTACTCCCATCTGCCCCCCAAAATTCTATTTCTCGATTAAACCACCTTTTCATTTCTTCTCGATTATCAGCAACACCATTAACGTTATTAAGAAATACTCTTTTTGTATATTGATGATTATTGTTCCAAAAACTGTCTGCCTCAGGCAATGAAGTTAAAAAGTCTTTAACGACATTTTCTGGCCTTTGTGTTCCAGGCAATAAAACGACATTATTGGTTGCTGTTTGATTAATTGTCGAACTAAAATCACCATCTAGAACAACTATGCTCCTAAAAAACTCTTCAAATCCTTTATCAATTAATGTTTTGTATGTTCCACAACTAATACTAAGGTTCTTAAAATCATTCTCACAACCAAAATCCACTCCATTTATTATTCCTTTATAAAAGCAAAATGCCTCATAGTCTTCAAAGTAGTAATTAACTTTTCTTGGTCTTATTGTTCTAAGCGCTTCATGATTAAGGTCGGCAAGCAATGAACGTAACTCTGTAAATCCTTCGGTTGCAGTAACAGGGCCCAACGAGTTTGATAAACTAACAAAATTTGTATAATGTTTAAACTGAGAACCATTTCTTGAATTTAGATAATTCAATATGTCTGATGAGTGTGTAGTAAATACAATTTGAATATTTAATTCACGCCCTAGCCTCAATAATACTTTTAAAAGATTTTTTTGAGCAGCTGGATATAAAGTGGCATCAATTTCATCAATTAATAAAAGGCCATCCTCATAATTTGGATCATTTTCTTTAAGCTGTCTAAAAGAAAGTAACGCCAAAATAATGTGTCCTATATTGTCTTGTCCTGCTGATATACCATGAGCATCAAATGTGGTCGTTGTCGGAGAAAAAGAGTTTTTGTTATTTGACTTGGTGTGTGAAGGATTGATTGTTTCAGTCGTTGAAAATATTTCGTTGTAAAGATTCGAGTATTCTGTTGTCTGAGCTGCAGTTAATGTCTGAAGACCAATTTGTATGTTTCTCTCATTCTCTTGTGCAAGAGGCAACAGTCTTTTTAAACTTAGAAAAATTACTGGTTTAGTTATCTTACCTCCATGCCTAACCCTGCCACCAACGTCAATTCGATGCCTTATTCTACCGTTTTCATTTGTTATCCTCAATTCGGCTTCCTTTTCAGAATTGTTTGTAAAGGTTAATTTATACTGATAGTTACCAGTAGCATCATGATTACTGGAAAATCTGAATACAGATGAATACTTTGTCTCAAAGCGTTCATTGAAAAGATTTTTCGGATTACTACCAAATCGAAATATGTGTCCAACAAGACCAAGTAAAGAAGTCTTACCCGTTCCGTTGCCTCCTGCAATAACAGTAATGGTGCTACCTAAGTCAAAAGTTAGGTTATTAAGGTGTCGAAACTGAGTTACGTTTAGTTTTGAAATTTTCATTTTGTTAATTGTCGTTGTTTTCTTTACACTTACCGCTAACGTTTTGCAGCTACCCACAGGCAGGGTATGTCGAACGAGAACTACCAAAGTATAACTGCACACCAAATGTAACAAATTTTGTCAAGATGAAAAAACAAAACCCTGCTTGTGGGTAACTGCTGTTAGTGGCTGTAAA
>CAJPFH010000095.1 GCA_905339165.1 Flavobacteriales bacterium | reverse complement strand
ACAATAATATTGCTGCTTGCACTGGGATTCTGCTTAAACTATAATGAAAAAGAGAAAGAAGAGCAGAAAAAAACATTGTTCATAGTAATTGGTTTGTCAATAATTACCATGTTCCTTCGAACAGAGAACTTTTATGTGCTTGATCATGCCAGTCCATTCTGGGCAAGGGAGCCGACTTTTTATAAACTTATAGGTAATATTTCGGTAATATCTATTTTCCCATCCATGATATACGCCACATGGTCAATCATCAAGCGCCTCAATGATTACCTTCGAATCAAAACCATAAGACCCAAGATAAAAGGTATCGGCATAGCGATCGTACATTTTGGGGTAATATTCATTCTCCTGGGTTCAATAATTAGCTCAAACTTCACCCAGACCATTGAGAGGATAAATATACCGCTTACTGCTACAGGAGAATTAGTGGATATCGGGCATGGTTATGACATAAAGATAATTGATTTTTCAACACGGAGCCTTACTGAAAACTCGAACATCCAGGCGGAAGGAATAAGGATTTCGGAAATATTCAGCAGTCCTGATGATTATATCAATAAGAATGTGAAAATCAGCGGCAAAGTTACAAGCGCAGTAAATGTCCAGTCTCCTCCTCCTGTTACTTATACGACCTATCTGCAAATAAATGATGGGACCGGAGACCTGTGGGCAGCAACGCAGGCAGAGGAACCTCAGAATTTTCAGGAAGGAATGGATCTTACTGTTAGCGGTTTCTTGATGACAAATTTCAGGAGTAACTCCACAGGTACGACTTATGATCTAATTATTTTCTCAAATCCGGAGGAAATAAGCGAGGGTGCTGCATCAGGCAACTATAAGGTCCAGAGAGTCCAGCTTGAAGTTTACAAGGATAATAAAATAGCAGGAAGCGGAGTTGCAGAATACCTTCAATCACAGACAGGAAGCGGGACATTCCCGCTTGTTGACAGCAGCATAACAGGAACCGACACATATGTTATATTCCAGGGTATTGGCGGAGGAGTTGTTCCTCTCACTTTGAAAATAATACCTGCTGTGAATTTTGCATGGATCGGCATTGTACTCTTTGCAATAGGAATTATCCTGATAATGGGTGTGAGGTCAAAATCAAAAGGCGAATAAATTTGGCTGGATAAATAGGAGGTCAACAACTCCCGTCTGAAGACAGGAGCATGATGCTATGAACATTATTCCCGTCCAACGAGGGTTTGTCCTTCCAGTTTTCGTTAAGGAGTTGGTTCTCCATGGGACGCCTTACCAATTATCAGGAACGGAAGACGGTGGGCTTGTTGACATCAGGTATCCAACCCTACCGAGCAGATTACGCTATGTTACTGTCGGAGCAACCCGATTCTTTGAACCTCGTCATAGGATGTTTCAGAGAACGCATTGCTGCGCAAATCAAAGAACACAAGAGGGAAT
>CAJPFH010000094.1 GCA_905339165.1 Flavobacteriales bacterium | reverse complement strand
AACTGATACTGCTATTTGCAATCTTATTCTTAGTACCATTGATAATGGCTTTCTTGTCCCTGACCTTGAAGGATTCGATAAATCGCTGGGCAAACATCATCGTGGGCGCAGTCTTTGCCGCCCTTTTCATTGGCGTGATTGCGACTGTGGCAAAACTGTCTGGGGAGACACTAATGACGTTTTCAACAGTTGTGGCTCTATCATTGATTGTCTGGTACGCGTGGAAATCTAAACAGAAAGTCTAAGGTTCATGTCCACTATCAGCGTCCCTTGGGATATCAAGTTCTATTTTGCCAAACTTTATCTCGTTAATGAAAGCATCCTGGATGCTTTTACCCGTTTTTAGATTGTTCGCCCTAAGCCATGCCCTTGCTTGTTCACGTGTAAATAATTCTGCCATGTCACTCAACTCCTATTATATTTGTCTTACTTCATAGAAGTATCAGCAAAATTCATTACACTCCCAAGTCCATAAAGAGCATCCGAATAATCAGGATATGTATCCAGAGCGCTCTGGAATTTTTTCATTGCTTCTGTATTTCTTATTTTCTTCTTTGAAGAACATAGATCTCACCGATTCTATCTCTGAAATCATCCTGTGCACTTCGATTGTATGAAGAATCTTTGATAGGAATTCCAATATGGTCTTTAGATATCAGTTTTTCATATGCATCTGATCCAAACATGGAAGTTGTTTGGCAGTTATGATAAAAGTCCGAATAAAGACCAGGACATAAATAAAAATGGCTTAAAGTTAGTTTACTTTTCCAACAATATCATGATTATTATCGTTATAATTATCCATATACCCATATAAAAATCGATAGTTTAATATATACCATGTGATTACTTATAAAAAAAACGCAGGAAATCGGGTAAATTTTCCTTCCTTTAAGAAATTGGTGGTAGCATGGAAATTAAAAAACTAAATAAGATTACAATAATTCTACTCTCAATGTTTGTAACATTAATGGCATTTTCAATGCCTGTAAAAGCATTGGCACTTTCGAACCCGGGATTTGAATCAGGAACTACTCCGTGGCTGTTCTATACTAACGGTGCAGGCAGTTTCACTGTAGGACCTTATGGTTATGTAGGAATTAATGCTGCAAAGCTTACTTTGAATAGCGGTGGCGGGAACATCCAATTATTCCAGACAGGAGTAGCACTTGAAGCGAATACACGCTACCGATTGAGTTTTGCTGCATATTCAACGACAGGACATGATGTGACTGTGCGATTGATCAAGCATGGTTCGCCATATACTGCCTATGCACCAGACTTTACAGCGAATTTGGGCATGAGCTGGCAGACTTTCTCGACTGAATTTACCTCAAGTGGTTTCTCAGGTACAGTGAACGATGGACGTTTGCAATTCTGGCTTG
>CAJPFH010000093.1 GCA_905339165.1 Flavobacteriales bacterium | reverse complement strand
ACAGCCTCATGCACCACATGCCATGATAATAACGGTATGTACCTGAGCAATAGTGGAACGAACGGTACAACAACAGCTATCACGCATTACCTTAAAGACGTGACCAACACGTCAACAACACCGTACCAGCATCTGGGTCCTGTCAATACTTCGAACTGTATTGACTGTCACAATGGGCCCAACACCAGCAATCCGGATTGGGGCAGCCCTGTGAATATTTCCACAAGCACAAAGAGAGAACATACTGAAACCACAACAGCCCAGTGCAACACATGTCATAAAGATGGAACTGTCTCAAGCCTTGCAAATGTGGATTTCCATAATGCTTCGATAAAACTTGCAGATGCAACAGACTGCATAAGCTGCCATATATCAGCCGCAGGCCCAGGCGATATTTATAAGGCAATCAACACTGCTTCATTCACACAGCACAAGAATGTTAACAATACAGATGGCGGTCTTACAAACAGCGACTGCACGGCCTGTCATACTGATATCACTAATATGATGACAACCGGGTTCACCACAACCACCAAAGTATGTTCTGATTGTCATACAGGAACAGGTGTGCCAAATGCAGTAATAATCGATAACCACAGGCAGAACGGCGTAAACATCAGCACAGGAGCATCATGCGCCACATGCCACAATAACAGTGTAAACAGCAGTTTTGCCTATTCAGACAATGCAACAGTAAGCCATTACACAACGAAAACCAACCTTATCGCCACTCAGGATTGTACCAATTGTCACAAGAACAGTGTAAATGGGACCACATGGGGCAATGCACTTGACCCTGCAGGCAGCCCGTCATTCCCGCATTCGATCTCAAATACTCCCACAGAAGAATGCTACACATGCCACAACTCTGCAATCAACTTCCATAACAAGACACTTGTAAAACCCTTAGTTTCAACAGTTACATGTCTGGATTGCCACAAGACTACGGCGACAATGGCACCCAAAGAGATCGATGCGACCGTATTCGGAACAGGCGTCCATAAGAACAGGGCGTGCAAAGACTGCCACGTCAACGCGACAGACAGCAACATGAATACCTATTCGTTCACAACCGATCCTGCAAAGTCCTGTACCTACTGCCATGTAAACAGCAGCAACCTCGCAGCACCGCAGATAGCTGAACATAACCAGATCGGCCAGGATGCGACTACACCCGATGCCACATGCAACACATGCCACGATAACAGCGGTATGTACCTTTCAAATATCGGTACGAACGGTACAACAACAGCTATCACACATTACCTGAAAGACGTCACCAACAGATCAACAACACCATACCAGCACTTTGGCCCGATCAATACTTCGAACTGTATCGACTGTCATAACGGCCCGAATACAAGCAATCCGAACTGGGGCAACCCGACCAATATAAGCACAAGTACGATCAGACCTCATACAGAGACACTCACCAGCCAGTGTGATACATGTCATAACGACGGAAATGTATCTACACTAGCCAACGTTGATTTCCATAATAAATCAATTAAACGTGCCCCTGCAGACGATTGCATAGGCTGTCATCAAAATGCGGTCGGAATCTATGCAGCAATCAATACAGCCTCATTCACCAAACACGAGAATGTCAATACCACAGGCGGTAACAATGTTACTACAAACGATGACTGTAAGACCTGTCATACAGATATTAGCAATATGTATAATAATGGCTGGACAACACCCACAAAGGTCTGTTCGGATTGTCATACCGGCTCTGGCCAGTACGGAGCAAAGGTAATAGATAACCACAGGCAGAACGGTGTAAACATCAGCACAGGAGCATCATGCGCCACATGCCACAATAACAGTGTAAACAGCAGTTTTGCATATTCAAACAATGCAACAGTAAGCCATTATGCAACCAAGACCAATCTTATCGCCACCCAGGATTGTTCCAATTGTCACAAGAACAGTGTAAATGGGACCACATGGGGCAATGCACTTGACCCTGCAGGCAGCCCGTCATTCCCGCATTCGATCTCAAATACTCCCACAGAAGAATGCTACACATGCCACAAC
>CAJPFH010000092.1 GCA_905339165.1 Flavobacteriales bacterium | reverse complement strand
TCCACGCAGCCACTGAATAATATTGCAGCTGCTAATATTAGAATTAATAATTTTTTCATGATATCGCTCATCCAGAGTGATGATAACATATAAGTAATTTGTGATTATTCTGGGGAACATATTTTAACTGTTCATCAAGGACATCGATATGGAAATTCCGTCATTATTTATGCCTTTAATAATATTGAGTGCCAGTCTAATAATAGCTGCTGCAATAAGTGTTATAATAAAGGTCCTGCAAAAAAGAGTTGAAAAGACGAATACAAAACTTGATGATATTATTCTTCATTCTATTGGAAGACCGCTTTACATACTTGTTATTGTTGCAGGTATTTATTATGCCATCCACCAGACTCCCTATCTGGCAGGCCTGATAAATACATTTGACAAGGATTACATATACAGGCGCTTCATTCTCACTATTTTTATAACATGGATCGCTGCATCGCTGGCAAAGACGATCATCAAGGAATATGGCTATAATATTTCAGCAAAGACAGAAGGAGGCATAGATTACAGGCTCATGGCTCTTGCAGATATGTCTGTAACTTATATTATCTGGCTGTTTGGTATTATGACCGCCCTGTTGAATGTCGGATATAATATAACAGCGTTCATCACAGGCATGGGGATTCTGGGCCTGGCCATCGCGCTTGCAGCCCAGAACCTGCTTTCAAATGTGTTCGGGGGCGTCACCATTACCCTTGACCATCTTTACAAAGTGGGAGACAGGGTAGAAATGGGTGGGGTCTATGGTGATGTCTACGAAATAAAGCCCAGATATACAAATATAAAAACACTTAATAATACAATTATCACAATTCCCAACTCCAAAGTGATCAATGAGCAGATAATTAATTATGCAGTCCCTGATGCCTCGGTAAGAGTAAAGATACCTGTTAGTGTTGCATATGGTACAGATCCAGGACAGGTGGAGAAAATCCTTCTTGAAATTGCAGATAAAACGCCGCTTATCCTGAAAGAACCCGATGCTTCTGTCCGCTTTACTGAATATGCTTCGTCATCCCAGAACTTCGAACTGATCGTCTGGGTCAGGCATTATGATGACAGGCATCCCATCATTGACCATGTTTTAAGGGAGATGTTCATCCGATTTAAAGATGAAGGCATAGAGATACCCTTTAACCAGATGGATGTGCATATTAAGAAAGAATGATAATATGACTTAGAAAAAGATTCATAAGGAGGAGAATAAGGGTAGAGCACTTACTGATGAAGATAATAATCTTTTAGATGCCAGTATGAACTATAACGACAAGTTGCTTAAACGACTTGCCCATATGTAATATCTTTTTCGAAACATTCGTATTACCCGATTCCGCCCGCAGGCGGTCAAACATTCCCGCAGGGCAAACCTTGGGCGCACCGCATTTGATAAAAGGCAGGCGACGGATTTCTTTTTGCGTGAACGGAAGGGCGGTATTTGTTTTGCGCATCCCCTGTAGGAAAAAGGAATATTTGTATAGGTAATCAACCACAGAGCACTCAGAGAGCACAGAGCGTTGCCATTTTTCTGTCGAGTAGAGCCCATAGCCCACCTTTTATTGAGGTAATAGCCCCAGGGTTATACTATGAGCCCCCTCACAGAACCGGACTTGAAGATTTCCCTCATCCGGCTCTTCAGAAGCACATCCTCTATGCGTTTTTGT
>CAJPFH010000091.1 GCA_905339165.1 Flavobacteriales bacterium | reverse complement strand
ATTAGACAAAAACTCCTTTTCTAAGGCAATAGAATTGTCAGTAAATAAAGGAAAATGTATGTTGAGATATAAATGTAATACGAATAATCATGTAGAAATATGCCAACTTTAAATAAACTACCATAAAAGGGATAATTACTTTTTTGAAACACTTCATTTTTTTGAAATTTATTATCAAGAAGGGCCATTAAATGTAATTGATTTTGAAAAAAAATATTCTCAACAGCTAAGAATCCCGCAGTATTTTGAGGCCATAAATAAACTCAAAAATTTAGGACTATTATATGCCTGCACATGCTCTAGAACCGACATACATTCACGTAAGGAAATAAAGACGTGCAAAAACAATTGTAGAGAACAAATAATTCCTTTCGATACAGCCAATGCCTCGTGGAAAATTAAATTACCTCCGGAGTGTATCATTTCTTTTACCGATGAGCTAATGGGTAATGTGAGCGTAAATCTTAATTCAGAAATGGGCGATTTTGTAGTGCTACGAAAAGACGGACTACCCTCGTACCAAATAGCTTCTCTTTGCGATGATGCCGCCATGCGAGTAAACTACATTGTAAGAGGAGAAGATTTACTTCCTTCTACCGCTGCACAACTTTTCTTAGCCAAACACCTTTCTTTTGATTTATTTTCTAAAAGCACTTTTTTGCATCACCCCTTAATGAAAGATCAAAGTGGTAATAAAATGGCTAAATCGAATGGAAGTTTTTCTATCTCTGATATGCGAAAAAGAAAACTCTCCAAAACGGAAATTCTCTCATTCATTAAAAATCTTTTTGAAAATACTATTAACGATTCAAGCCAATCTCCATTCTTTAGCACACTTGTTTTAGAAGAGATTTTCGATTGTTAAAATTTTTCATCTAAGCAAAATGTTGTTTTCTTTTTTTCGAACGAAGAAACTTGAAAATTGTATTCTTCTAGCGATTTTTCGGTAAAAATAGTATTGGTAGGGCTTGGTGTAAAATAAGTTTCTGAAGGCTCCATGAAAATAGAATTATTTACTTCGGAGGCGGAATATGTTTGGCCTATTTGACTGAATTCTAAAACAGGATCTATTTGATTTTCCATTTGCTTCATCTTTATATTTTAAGCAAAGGTGAAAAGAAACACGCAGAGCATCAATGAAAAGAAACTGACAAGAAGCGTAAGTTTTTAACACCATAGTTAGAAGTAAAATGGTTGAAAAAAAAATTATTTTCGGAAGTGCTTGAAAATAAACGATATTAACTTAAGAGAGTTTAATAACTTATTAAACAAATATAAATTAGTGTTGATTAAAACTTTTATTTCTTTACCTTTTGCAACGCTCTATCTATCTCTTTCAGTTCATCGTACCATTTTTTTCCGTACTTACGAACAAGAGCGTTTTCTAAAAACTGATATACTTTCACATTTAGTTTACTTCCCAGCGTACAAGCTGCTTTACAAATATCCCACCTGCTGTAATTCAGGGCTTCGGTTCCATTAGAAAGTTTGGTAACACGTATGGGGTATAAATGGCAGGATATAGGTTTTTGAAAATTTGTTTTACCTGCTAAATAAGCTTTTTCCATTCCGCACGCAGCCGTACCATCCTTTTCGAATAAGGTGTATGCGCACTCTTTACCGTTTATAAGGGGGGTAACATACTCCTCATCGCTATCTATAATGTATTTGCCCTGTTTTTCTATGGCTTCGATACCTTCGCTTCTCAAAAAAGGTTTTACTTCTTCAAAAATATTTTCTAATATTTCTAATTCGTCTTTTTCTAAAGGAGCTCCAGATTCTCCTTCAACGCAACAAATACCTTTACAGGCTTTTAAATCGCAAACAAATTTTTTTTCAAAAATATCGTCCGAAAGAAGTGTTTTTTCAAATTGTATCACCACACAAATGTACAACTTTTAAGCACGCTTTACCATACAAAACAAACTACCCTCTTAGTGGCGCCACGCAAGTTGCTGCCCGATACAGGTTTTCTTTTAGGCCTAAATGTTTTTTTGTTTCTTATTTTCAATTTTTTAGTTTGAATTTTTGTTTTTAGGGTTGTATAATTTCGAGAATTATGCAGTTTTTGCAACTCATTTTTTACCCTTTTGATATTACTATTTTCAACCGTGGGCTTTATTCTTTCTATTTCTTTTTTCTGCATCATATCGAGGTCTTGAACGTACATAATCGAAACTTCCTTAGAAAGAGCGTTATTTTTTGAACGATTGGTTTGTGAAATTATTTGTTTGTATTCATCTTCTGCTTGTTTTTGTAACTTGTGGCATGGACAATTTGGATTTCTGGGATCGTTTATATCATACTCTCTTTCGTTTAATTGCTTGTTTTGTATTTGAGAAAATGAAGAATAAGAGAAGCCAATTAGAAACAGTATGCTAAAAACAGTTTTCATCTGATTTGGGTTTAAACTCCCTGCAACACTCTTTCAGTATTGCAGGGAGTATTTTTTAGATTTGATTTTTCTTTATCGTAATTTTTTCTGAACCACTCCAGCATTTGTATTCGTTGGTATAATACAAGTAGGCTGAAGAGGCCGGAGCTTCGTATTCACCTGGCAACTCTGCTTTTAAATCTAAATTAATTTCTTTTACAGCCGATGGTGCCATACAGCGGTAATACAAGGCTACATTATTTCCTTTTATTTCGTAATAATCAAACACCCCTTTTTCCTGCAATTCTTTTAGCTGCCAAGGTTGTGCCGTAAACCCTGCCGGTATTCCAACCAATGCAATAGCACTGGGAATTCCTTCATTTTTGGTATTCGTAAGCGTAGCTGATAGACGTAATGTTTCGCCCACTTTTACCAATTTAGAAGAAATATTTGTCTTTAGTTTTACTACACATTCTGCATCACTATTTGGCAAAGAAGTATTCCACGAAACCGCTAAGGAATAAGGCAATGGCTCTTTTACTCCAACAAATTTTACTTTTATATTGTTTTTACCTGAGCCAACATATTTTTCTAAACCGGCAATAACAATGGCATCTTTCTCTCCGGCTTTGTATTCTTTATCGGCCACTTTTTTCTCGTTTACGTATATTTCAATTTTTCCATCTTCGTTGGTTTTTTTGGAAAATTTTGCATATTCGGTAAGCGATTTTAAGGCTAGTACAGTACCTTGCGAGTTTCCAAAGCCACCATATCCACTCCTGAATTTTACCAAACCTTCAACTGCATTTTGAATGGCTACGTTGTTTTTATTTTGGGCTTTCAGCATAGCCATTAATCCTAAAGAAGTTGTTTCAATTACCAATGAATTACCTGTTGAATATGTGATAGAATGAGTTGCACCAGTAATACAACCGTCTTTTTGTTGATTTTTTAATACTTCTGCAAGAGCCTCATCTCCTTTTTTATATTCTTTCATATTGTATGCTGCATTAGAAACTAAAGCCATTTGGTAAGCATCTTTACTCTTCATAGCTGTTTCATAAGCCGTTTCAAATTCTTTTTGAATTTCTTTGGTGTAACCTGCTTCAGATAGAGCATACACAATATAGGCATCGGTAACTTCTTTGCTGGCTCTTCCGAAATTATCTAATGCAAGGGAATTGCGTTGAAACCCTCCTTTACCGTCTTTACGATTCATCAGCCATTCGGCAGTACGGTCAATCATTTTCTGATCTACTTTTCCACCCACATTCTTCATATCTATAAATTGCATCAATCCGTAAGCCGTTAGAGCCTCGTGTCCCGGATTTGAACCAAACCATTCGTAGCCTTTTTCTTTGGTTTCGTAAGTGATTAAACGCTTGTATCCTCGGTCGAGTAATCCGGTAGCCGAAGCCAGTAGTTTTTCGTCTTTGCTATCGATTGATTGTAAATAATCGAGCACCATTGCATTAGGGTAACTGCTCATAGAGGTTTGTTCAAAACACCCGTAAGGCTCGCGTAAAATAGATTCTACCCCTTTCATTAAATCGCTTACTACATTTGGATATGCCGTAAAAGTGGCCTGAGCAGAACCGTTTACGACATTGTTTAGAGAAACGCTGTAATTTTTTTCTACCTCGCGACCAGAAAAGGAAGCGGTAACAGGAAATCCTTTGGCTACAATTTTTATTTTTTGAGTAAAGGCATCACCCAATCCACAAGCTTTAAAGCCAATGGTAAATTCACCCTCGCCTAACTCGGCAAGCACTTTATAATCTAAGTAAATGGTTTTTGCTTGTCCCGGCATAATGGTTTGTCCTTCAGGAATATTTACTAACGCTTTTAACGCTGATGGTGAGGAAATATTTAATGTGCCGCCTAATGGTTTTTCGGTGTTATTTTTCAACGTAAGCGGAATAGAAACTAAATCTTCTGTGGCCACTTCTACCGGCACTTTTACATGCATGGCAAAAGGCAATTGTGAATAGATGGTTTGCTCTGAGTGTCCTATCATTCCATCTACTGCAATTCCTTCGGCAATAGTCCTGAAAGAGGTAATATCATCAGAAGTATAGAACTCAACGGTGGCTTTACCACTTTTTCCTATTTCTAAATTAGGTTCCCAAAAGATTGTATTTCTAAAATCGGTTCTTACATCAACCTGTTCATTTTGATTGTACTCGGGAGCTGCAAATTTTCTGGCACGGTAGTAAGTTACCACAGGAACTTGTGGTCCTTCTGCCCACATCTCCTCCTCATCTAAATCGTTAAATCTTCTGTCGAATGCAGCTCCTGCTGCCACTTTACCCATCTCTTTCTTCTCATTATCTTTTTTTCTTTCTTGTTCTATTGCTTTTAATCCAAGTGCTTTCTGTTGTGGTAAAATAGGTGCTTTCTGAACATTTTTTTCTTTCTTAAGCATGGGGGCATTATTCCCCCTTCCTTTATTTGGCGCAGCCATAGGAACTTGCCTGTTTTCAGCCTCTCCGGGCATAGCCATTTCCATTGCAACGTCATCTAATGCAGGAACTCCTTTTATAGCACTGCGGGTAGCATATTTGTAATATGAAGTAGGATACAAATAAAAATTCAAATTTTGATTGTATTCGGCAATATTTATATTTTGCTGAGAATACCCATCGGCTTTTACCGCTAAGTTTGCTATCTCGCTTAAATCTACGTTTTTTAAAGAGAATTTCCCTTTTTCATTTGTTTTTCTTTCTATTTTATTGCCAAATTTTACGATTGCATTTTCTATAGGTAACCCGCTGTATGCGTCTAATATTTGTCCGGAAATTATGGCTTTTTCGCCTTGATGCATAATTTCAGGCAGTTCTTTCCAAGCTACTTGTTCCCATTCAAATTTTCTCCAACCCGATGTCATTAATAAATAATCGAGTGCTTTATCTGCTTTTTCTTTTTTATCGTCAAAATAAAAAGCGGGTTCTTCTACTTTTTGTTTTAAATCCTGCTCTAATAAAAATTGCGAAATAAGGTTTCCGGATTTATCATCGGCAAACGATAGTAATTGATCGTTGGTTACTGCCAACGAAAAGGTTGCTGGAGTGGGTAAACCACGATCGTCTTTTACGCTAACAGTTAATTTTACTTTTTCGCGAGGAAGATATTTTTGCTTATCGGTACTTATCGAAACATTTAGTTTTTTATGTTTATTTACAAAAGCTAATCGCTCTGCCCGGGCAATCCCTTTTTTATCGAATACAGTAAATTGTGCTACCCCCATTGGAAAGTCTTCTGTAGAAATTTCTAGCGTATTGCTCCCCGCCTTAGCCTGAATAGCATTGGCATAATATAACTTTCCGCGAACTTGTGCTATTAAAGATAGCTCTTCGTTTTCGGTGGTAAGTATATTTATTTTTACTTTATTACTACTGCTATTTTCTACACTTACTGTATACCCCAGTGGCAATACCTCTGGTAATTTATAAGTTTCTGAAATACCTGTAGGATTAGTGATTTTAGCAAAATACGTTTCGTTTTTATCGGGAGTAAATGCTACAGCCCCCATACCCATATGATAACTTTCAAATGTGCTTACCACTTTTCCCATACTGTTTAATATTTCTCCTTCTACATCGGCCGGTTTTCCGAATTCGTTTAGTGCTTTAAAAGCAATGTTTGAAGGTAAACCTGCAACCATTTCTCCGCCTTCCGGATAAAAGGCTAAATCTATTTTATTTAACACAATAGGAATAGAGCGGGACACACTTTCTGTATTCCCTTGATAGTCTATCATTACATTTAGTAATCCATCGTTCGTTTTTAGCTCTTTGGGCAACTGAAAGCGTATGTATTTTATTCCTTCTTCATCGGTAACAGCCACTTTCTCTGTTATTGTTTTTCCATTGAGTTGTGCTGCATATTTGATAGAAAAATCTGACAGGGGTTTGTTTTCGTTGGTTTGTAATTCTATTTTGGCTATTACCTCATCGCCCGGACCGAATGCTTTGCGTTCAAAATCTAATTTCATCTTAAGGTTAGGCAGAACCAAATCCTGCACCTGAAAAGTTTTTTCGAAAAAAGAGCCATCATTTTTTTGCCAATTGGTGTAGGCTTTCACCTTGTAAATGCCTCCGGCTGCTTCGGGGTCTAACTGAAAATCACCGGCAGCACGACCATTCAGAGCTACCAATTTTATTGTTTTTTCCACTCCCCCTTTTGGATTTATGAGCTCAGCATATAAGACATCGCTTTTTTGAGAAGGTTTTAAATCTTCGCCATTACGCACAAAAGCCGAAAACCAGATGCTTTCTCCAGGTTCGTACATGGGTTTATCAAATTGCAAATACACTCTATCTTCGGGAAGATGAGCATTGTATTCGTTCAGACGTTTTTTTAGTAGTCGTATCAAATCGTTTTCTACTGCATTTTCTGTGTACCAAATGGGTTTTACCCAAGCAACAGCACTAATGGCTGCTGCTACCGAAAGGGTTATGCCTGCTTGTTTTAAAAAAGTCGTTTTCATAATGTATGGAGTTTAAATTATAAATGTTTTGGTGTGTAGATGTCATTAGAAATGAAATTCCATAAATGATTTAAAAAAAAATAGAAAAGGGGTGTCCCAATCATTGTATTTAAACTCTCGAAATGTTCCGTTTAGCAATCGGCTCAAAGTCAATGATTGAAAAAATTTATTTTAAAATGGATAAGGGGGGAATTTGGAGACAAAAAAAATCTACGTTTTGATTCCGTTATATATAACAGGAGAAGATGAAACGAGAGTAATAAAGTTAGCTGTACCAGAGCCCTACCATTCAATCTCCCTTTATTAGGCAATAACTTTAACAATAAAAAATTACATTTGCCTGCATTTTTTGGCCTCGTAGTTCAATGGATAGAATAGAAGTTTCCTAAACTTTTGATACAGGTTCGATTCCTGTCGAGGCTACCATTGCTTTTTTATTCTCTTTTTCAGGATACCTTTTCCGTTTTAGACCAAGCGAAAATTTTTCTAAAAAAATTAAAAGCCCAGTTTCTCTCGCACTCTTTTCAACACTTTTCTTGCCACCATTCTTGCTTTTTCGGCTCCTCGTTGAAGTTCTGATTCAATGAGTGCAGGATTACTCATATACTCGTTATAAGAGGCTCTTTGGGTTTTAAAGGTGCTACAAATTAAGTCGAAAAGTTCTTGCTTGGCATGTCCGTAACCAAAATTTCCTGCGATATATTTTTTTCGTAAATCTTCTGTTTGAGCCTTTGTGGCCATTAGTTTATAGATAGAAAAAACGTTGCAAGTATTCGGATTTTTTGGCTCTTCTAGGGGTGTACTGTCGGTAACTATACCCATTACCTGCTTGCGAAGTTCTTTATCGGGAAGAAAAATATTGATGTAGTTATTGTAGCTTTTGCTCATTTTCCGTCCATCGGTACCAGGAACGGTCATAACCTCCTCGCTTATTTTTGCTCCAGGTACTACTAATGTGTCGCCAACAATCCGATTAAATGTTCCGGCAATATCTCTAGTCATCTCTAAATGTTGCTGCTGGTCTTTTCCTACCGGAACCACTTCGGCATCGTAGAGCAAAATATCAGCCGCCATTAATACAGGGTAATCAAACAACCCTGCGTTTACATCGGCCAAATTCGAAGCTTTATCTTTAAATGAATGTGCATTAGCCAACATGGGGTATGGAGTAAAACAATTTAGATACCAAGTAAGTTCACAAACCTCCGGAATATCGGATTGGCGATAAAAAATATTTTTCTGAGTATTAAACCCAAAAGCAAGCCAAGCAGCCGCAACGGAATACACATTTTCTTTTCTTGCTTCTGCATCTTTTAATGTAGTAAGAGAGTGTAAATCGGCAATAAAAAAAAAGGATTCGTTATTCGAATCTTTTGAAATTTCTATTGCCGGAATAATCGCTCCCAATAAATTACCCAAATGCGGAACTCCCGAACTTTGTATGCCTGTTAAAATCCTTGCCATAATAACAAAAGTAACAATTATGTGGTAATTTTGTCCCCCATGCTTTTTTTACAAAAAATAGTTGCTACCCTCTGGAAGATTTATTTCCTTATTTGTCTCATCATTACTCTACTGCTATTATATCCTTTCTATCGAGTATTGTTAATGAACGAAAAATATTTCAGAATAGGTTTTCAGTTGTGTCGCTTTCATTCTCTCCTTATGCAAATATTGGGGGGCGTTTATTATACCATCATCAAAAAACCAAAACTTTCGCCCGATAAGAAATACATTATTGTATCTAATCATACCTCTTATTTAGATATTATTTTAACTACCCGTATTTTCTCAAACTACTTTTTATTTATGGGGAAAAAAGAATTGGGCAAGGTTCCTCTTTTTAATATTTTTTTTAAAAAATTTAATATCCTTGTTGATCGTAACAGTATCAGTGCCTCACACAAGGCTTTTGTAGAAGCGGCTGAACGTATTAACCGAGGAGCATCGATGGTTATTTTCCCCGAAGGAACCATTCCTCACCATGCCCCTAAACTAAAATCCTTTAAAAGCGGAGCATTTCGCCTAGCCATAGACAAACAGCTCGATGTGGTTCCTGTTGTTTTTTTAGATAGCTGGAAAATGCTGGCCGATAAAAAATTCTTTTCTCATTTAGCTAGACCAGGCATTGCTCGTGTAGTAATACACGAGCCAATCAGTACGAAAGGAATGAATGAAAATGATTTGTTATTTTTACAAAACCTTGTTTACCACCAAATAGAAGATACACTCAAAGAATACAAAATAATATGAACGAAAAAATAGACTTACAAACCGTTGAACGCATTGCTGAACTTTCTAAACTAGAATTTAATGAGGAAGAAAAAAAAAGCGTACAAAATAATTTAAATCGCATATTAGCTTTTGTAGAAAAATTAAATGAAGTAAATACTACAGGAATAGAGCCCCTTATATATATGGTAGAAGAAAAAGGAAACCTTAGAGAAGATGAGGCAAAACAAACCATTACACAGCAAGAGGCTCTAAAAAATGCTCCTAAAAAAGATTCGGATTACATTAAGGTTCCAAGAATGATAAAAAAACAGTAGGTTTTTTTACTGATAGTGGAACTTTTTATGCCTACTTTCGTCTAAAAGCGGAAGTTTTAATTTTTAAACTAAATTGTTTTTATGAAAAAAATTTTACTTCTTTCTCTTGTATTTACACTTATCTCCTCTGTTTCACATTCACAGATAAATGCTTATGCAAATGTAACGGCAATAGGTGGCACCACCCTTACAGTAAACAATGTAAATGAAACTTTTGATACTTTCGAAGATGGAGAGTTTATTGTAATTATGCAAATGCAAGATAATGTGATTGGTGGAAATACCTTAAATGATGTTAACTTCGGAAATCTCTCTTCCATTTTATCTGCCGGATTATACGAAATACGAACCATTCTTTCGCATACCGAAACCATGGGCTTACCTACAAGCATTACAGTTAGTGCCCCCCTGGCAAATTCCTACAATATTGGAGCAAATACACAAGTACAAATTATTAGTTTCCCTACATTGGGCTCCCCAAATTACACTACCACCGCAAACATAAATGGCCTAACGTGGAATGGAACTATTGGAGGGGTAGTAGCTTTTGAAGTACCCGGCACTCTTACCTTGGCACATAACATCTCTGCAAACGGGTTAGGTTTTAGAGGAGGTGCCCAAGACAATAATGGAACCGCAGGAGCTTGTAATAACACCAACTACCGAATTGTAAATACTAACAATAATTACGCCTTTAAAGGAGAAGGAATTTATAAAAGAACAGATAATAACTGGGCTAAAGCCAGAGGTAAAATATTAAATGGAGGTGGCGGAGGCAACAACCACAACGGAGGAGGAGGTGGTGGTGGTAACTATACTGCAGGGGGTGATGGTGGGCCGGGTTGGCAAGCTGGAGCTCCTGGTTATTGTAACCCTTCTGCAGGAGGTATAGGAGGCATTTCTCTTGCCAGCCAAATTTCGGTTTGGAGGGTATTTATGGGTGGTGGTGGCGGTGCCGGTGAAGGAAACAATAATTTTAACACAGCAGGCGGAAATGGAGGGGGCATTATATTAATCAGAGCCAATGAAATTGCTACCAGTGGAGCTTGTGGTGGACTTTCTATTACTGCAAACGGAAACCAAGGCAGCTTACCCGGAAATGATGGAGCGGGAGCCGGTGGAGCTGCCGGATCAATTGTTTTTGAGGTAGCTAACTGGAATATAGCACCCGGTTGCCCTGTTTCTATTGCTGCCAATGGTGGAGCCGGAGGCCATGTAAATAACGGAGCTAACCATGGTGGTGGTGGTGGTGGTGGACAGGGTGTAGTTATTTTTAACGGACCAGTTCCCGGCACAAATGTTTCCGTTACTACCTTAAATGGCGTAGGAGGGTGTAATAATAGCACGTACAATCCGGGCCCTTGCACCTTTCAAGCAGGTTCGGGTGCCGGAGCTAATAATGGAGGGGTTATAGGAAATACTTCAGGGCCAATGCCTATTGAATTATTACGTTTTGATGCCACATCTTTTGGAAGAAACAAAATTCAACTAACCTGGGAAACAGCCTCTGAGACCAACAACGATTATTTTACCATAGAACGGTTTATTGACGGAAACGAATGGACAGATATAGCCAAAGTAAAAGGTATCGGTAATTCCTCTGTGATACACAATTATGAAACATTTGACCAAAACCCTCCGTGTGGCCTATTGTATTACCGTTTAAAACAAACCGACTTTGACGGAAATTTCAAATACTCTGATGTAGCCACTGTTAAACGTGTGTGTGATACCGATGTACTCATTTATCCAAACCCTTCCGTAGGAAATATTACTATTGAATTTACAAGTGAACTAGATGGTTTGATGTATGCCGAAGTAATTTCAGTTACCGGAAAAGTAGTAAGAGTTGAACCCAAAAGTTCGGGCAGAAACAAGTATGCTCTCGATTTATCATCCCTTCCTTCGGGTATTTATTTTATAAGAATAGAAACTACAACTGGTTCTATTATCGAAAAAGTTACTCTTTTCAAATAAAAAATGCAGCAGAAAATCTCTGCTGCATTTTTAAAAAAACCAAATAAATTCAGGAAAATTTTACAAATGAAATGGGTGAATTTGGTAAAAGAAAATTGAGTTTTTAATTCCTTAGCAATATTCTTCAAAAACCGATTTTAGATGGTCGGCAATCATTTCTGCACTTCTTCCCTCAATATGGTGCCTCTCTACAAAGTGAACTAATTTACCATTTTTAAATAAGGCCATACTTGGCGAAGAAGGAGGATAAGGCAACATATATTTCCTTGCCTGTGCAGTAGCTTCTGTATCTACTCCAGCAAAAACCGTGGCCATTACATCGGGTTTTTTGTTGCCCTGTAATGCCAAACGAACTCCGGGGCGTGCCGTTCCGGCTGCACAGCCACATACAGAATTTATAACCACCAAAGCGGTTCCTTCTGTTTTCGATAATAATTCGTCTACCTGAGCAGGGGTAGAAAGTTCTTTAAAGCCTACTTCTGTAAGCTGTTGTTTCATAGGTGCTACTAATTCGGGTGGATACATTATTTTTATTTTTATGGTTAGGGTTTATTTTGCAAAAGTAAATAAAGCTTATTCTCTTACTTCATCTTTTTTATAGGTTTTTGTTTCATCTTGTCTTTTCCATGACCTTTTCCTTTCTTCATATTTTCATTTTCCGATTTTGCTTTTCCTTTCATGGCATGAAATTCTTTAGACCCAGGTTTTATTCCCATTTGTTTGGCCATATAACCCCATCCTTTTTCTTTTTTCTTGTAGTAAACCTGTAATACTTCATCGGCAGGTTTATTTACCATTTGGGCTGTTTCGAAAATCATAAATACATCGGCCGGAGCAATTTTATCTTTAACAATCATAGTTTCTATTTTGTTTTCGGGTACATTGTATTTTATGCTCAGGTTTTTATTGAAAAGTTTTATATCGGTCTGAGCTTGAATATTAAGGTCTTTTAAAAATTGATCAAATTCGGAATCACCTGTATTTGCAACTAAACTTGTTTGTGAAAATGCAGACCACATAAAACAAAAAAGCAGTATAAAAGAAAGCAGCGTTTTCATGGTGTAAGGTATTAAAAGTTTAACGTTTCGATAAAAAATATTGTTTTAGTATTTGCGTACATTCTTCTTCTAAAACTCCGCCTAAACACTCTGTTTTTGGGTGCAACAAATTAGTATTTACTCTTTTGAATCCTCTTTTTTCATCAAAAGCCCCGAATACCAACTTACCTAATTGAGTCCAAAAGGACGCCCCTGCACACATCACACAAGGTTCTAAAGTTACGTATAATGTGCATTCGTTTAAATATTTTCCTCCTAAGAAATCGGCAGCTGCCGTAAAGGCCTGCATTTCGGCATGAGCCGTTACGTCTTTTATTTTTTCCGTAAGGTTGTGAGCACGAGCTATTATCTGGTTATTGCACACTACTACAGCCCCCACCGGCACCTCGTCTTGTTCGTAAGCACGTTGTGCTTCTTTTAGAGCCAATTTCATAAAGTATTCATGCGTAAAAGGCTTTATATCCATTGGCGTAAAATTAAGAGGTATATTCCTAATTTCGCTGAATTAAAATACAAATTCATGTTTAGAACACACACTTGCGGAGAGTTAAATTTAAGTTATGTATCACAAACCGTTACCTTATGCGGTTGGGTACAACGCAGCCGCAATTTAGGAGGAATGACTTTTATTGATTTACGCGACCGATATGGAATTACCCAATTGGCGTTTAATATGGAAAGCCATAAAAAATTGTGCGAACAAGCTCGAAGCATTGGACGTGAATACGTTTTGCAGGTAAGCGGAAAAGTAGTAGAACGAGAAAACAAAAATTTAAAAATGGCCACCGGTGAAATTGAAATAATAGTGGAAAATCTTTCTGTGTTAAATACAGCCCTTACACCCCCGTTTACTATAGAAGAAGAAAGTGATGGAGGCGATGAATTACGAATGAAATACCGCTATTTAGATATCAGAAGAAACCCCGTAAAACAAGCTCTGTTGCTTAGACATCGTTTGGCTTCGGAAGTAAGAAAATACATGGATTCGCAACACTTCGTAGAGGTAGAAACACCTGTTCTTATTAAATCAACTCCCGAAGGAGCACGAGATTTTGTGGTACCTTCTCGTATGAATCAGGGAGAGTTTTACGCTCTTCCACAATCGCCTCAAACTTTTAAACAACTGTTAATGGTGGCCGGCCTAGACCGTTATTACCAAATTGTAAAATGTTTTCGCGATGAAGACCTGCGTGCCGACCGTCAACCCGAATTTACCCAAATAGATTGCGAAATGAGCTTTGTAGAACAAGAAGATGTTTTGCAAACATTCGAAGGATTAGTAAAATACCTTTTTAAAGAAATGAAAGAAATGGTAGTTCCCAATATGCCCCGCATAACCTATGCGGATGCCATAAAATATTATGGAAACGATAAGCCCGATACACGTTTCGATATGAAAATTTTTGAACTGACAGATAAAGTAAAAGGTAAAAATTTTAAAATTTTTGACGATGCCCCCCTTGTAGTCGGAATTTGCGCTACCGGTTGTGCTCACTTTACTCGCAAGCAAATAGATGAACTAACCGAATGGATAAAACGCCCGCAAATTGGAGCAAATGGAATCATTTGGGCACGGTGGAATAACGAAGGCATCAAATCATCGGTAGATAAATTTTACAATGAAGAAGAACTCAAAAAATGGTTCGAAATGGCCGGAGGAAAAGAAGACGATTTAATTCTTGTTCTTGCAGGAGATGAAACTAAAACCCGCAAAGCCCTTTCGGAATTAAGATTAGAAATGGGTTCTCGCCTAGGACTAAGAGATAAAAATACATTTGCCTGTTTATGGGTAACCGATTTTCCGCTGTTGGAATGGAACGAAGAACAAAAACGATGGAATGCCATGCACCACCCTTTTACCTCGCCTAAACCCGAAGATGTTGAACTCTTAGACAAAAACCCGGGAAGTGTTAGAGCTAATGCCTACGATATGGTTATTAATGGAGTGGAAGTGGGGGGAGGTTCTATTCGAATTTATAATAAAGAATTACAGAAAAAAATGTTTTCCGTATTAGGATTTACTAACGAAGAGGCTCAGGCACAATTCGGTTTTTTAATGAATGCTTTTGAGTACGGAGCGCCTCCGCATGGTGGCATTGCCTTTGGGTTCGACAGGCTATGTTCTCTTTTTGGCGGTTCCGATTCTATTCGTGATTATATTGCTTTTCCAAAAAATAATTCAGGAAGAGATGTAATGATTGATGCCCCTTCCGGTATTTCTAAAGAACAATTAAATGAGTTAGGAATTACGCTAAAGACTTTTAATTAATTTAAATAAGGCTTACTTCTCAATTCATTTTTTCGTAGCTTAAAGCCATTGAAACAACCGTTTTTCTTTTGTAATTTATTTCCTTGTCCGTTCGAGTAGGCTTAATGATGTGCCAACGAAATAAAACCGTATCGAGAACTGATAAAGGGATTGAGACAAAAACTGTCTTTCTCGATACGCTCGTTCCTCGCTACTCGAAATGACAGTTTTTGTTTCGATTTCCTTGTCCGTTCGAGTAGCGGAGCGTATCAAGAACAATGAAATATAAAGTAAACCTTATCACTCCTCGATACGTTTTTCGTGCCTCAACACACTCGAAGTGACAGTTTTTTCCCTCATTACGAGGTGCCAAAGTAATCTGCTCCTTTTTACTACGTATTAAAAAGATTGCTTCGCTTCGCTCGCAACAACGAACAAGAAAAAAATTTGCTCCTCTAAAAAATTATTATTAACTCGCACACCATGAACATTACCCTACAAAGCTAGTTCTTTGTTCTCCCCTCGCAATAATAGGGGAAAGGGGTGTGTTAAAAAAAGAAAGGAGGTGCTTATGAATAAATAAGCCAAGCCTCCACACCACCTTTTTCCTGCTTTCTTGAAAAGGATAAACAAAGC
>CAJPFH010000090.1 GCA_905339165.1 Flavobacteriales bacterium | reverse complement strand
GCTTTGTTGGAGCATGTCCTGATAGAGTGAGGGTCATCGATGACTTTCAATCCTGATTGTTCTGCAAGTCTTGAAACGATATACGCCGAGCTGCCAGGATCAGTGGTCGCCCTGATGAAAAGGGCATCATAATCCGCGATCTTCGAAATATCGTCTTTATAGATAAATTCAAACGCATGCCCCATCGATTCTGCGGTGGACTTGAATTTATTCAGGGCGCTGCGTTCGGATTTAAGACTAAAATTATAACCTTCGACAAAACATGCTATTTTCATGCTGCTCTTATGTTTTAATGTTTTGGCATCAATTTTTATCGGCTTTTGATCGTTCTTTCACCGATAATCTCGTGCACTTTATCATGAATAATATCCCACTTCACTTCCTTTTTTGTTGCAGGTTCGCAATGGTTCAGTACGACATTACCATTGTCTATCTGAACAACCAGTTTACAAATAGGGATATTGAATACATCATAGAATTTTTTTGTAAATTCTGATGTTTCTTCGTTGGTTGATTCCCCGAACATTTGTATTATTTCCACCACTTCTCCTGTAAGAGGATGTAACGAGACCGGAAATCTTGCACCCATACTCATTCTCTTTATCATTCCAGGAAGCTTTGAGCCTGAATCCACCACTTTCATTGAGTTATTGGTAAAAGGATTCACGGCAAACATTACTACCGGGGCGTCAATTTCGCTTCCAAGAGATGTTACAAGCCTGTAATTACTGGTGCGAAGGCCATGTCTTTTCGCTTTTTCCATCAAAAGCGGATTTCTGTATGCATCCATTATTTCGGTACAATTAGGTGTGACTTCTACTCCAAAGGTTTCAGCATGCGCAGATACATAATATCCCATTCTTAAATAACGGTAGTCATGGTTAACATTAAGTACGCTGTCGTGTACTGGTTGCCCTAAAAAATTAAACGGATTAGAGTCGCTATCATCTTCGTCTTCACTGACTATAATCATTTTTGATATCAGTCCGTTACCATATCATTATAATCTGAGTATATAAAAGTAACGACTTGCAACGGTTGTTTAAGCGGTGGTTACCAGAGCATACTCAAAACTGGTAACTTATTTTATACTGTGGCATTTTTTAGACATTAAGAAAATGACTGAAAATTCCCCCTGCCAATTTCCTTAACAATGTTCCTCAAGAGTTGTCTCAGGTCTGATAGCCTCTACATGCAGGTTTTTCAAAACCTTACCTCCTGAGTTAAAATGTTTAGTATTTATACAAATATATTATTGTTTTTATCTCTCTGCTTTTGCGGCCTCACTGAGTATATTTGTCATACATTCAGTGCATGTTCTGGCATGTTCCACAATATCCGCA
This sequence comes from Flavobacteriales bacterium, assembly GCA_905339165.1. Classification (GTDB taxonomy): domain Bacteria; phylum Bacteroidota; class Bacteroidia; order Flavobacteriales_E; family Vicingaceae; genus BCD5. The sequence continues at coordinate 685 of CAJPFH010000090.1, read as the reverse complement.
ACAGATATTATCCCCACAGGTTTTCCATTCTCCACAACTGGAATTCTCCTGAAACCCTTTTCTCCAATAATCCGTGAAGCCTCTTCTATCTCCATATCAAAGTTAGCTGTAACAGGGCTCTCAGTCATGAATTCACTCACCTTGACTTTAGCCGGATCCTTCCCTGCAGCTATTACTTTTGTAATAATTTGCCTGTCAATCACGATACCTTTCAGACGACCTCCGTCTGTGACAAGTACAGTTCCCACGTTCTCTTTTTCCATCTTTTCAGCGACATCCTTTGCTGTAGCTGACGGATTTACCGTAATCGGATTTTTAGTCATTCTTTCACTAACCTTCATATAAATCACTCCTTAATACAAAAAGTGGTTTGATTTAATATATAGATTTCGGGCGCATCAACATTTATGTGGTTACCAGAGCCACCCAACCATTGGTAGATTTTTTTCACGTTGCGCTGGAGTGCAGGGGTAGCGGAGGCTCGTGTCTTCAGACATGAGAGGAAGCGTACCCCGCCTTCATGCAGTATCGAAATATTCATAGTTTCTTCAATCATATTCCCTCTTGTGTTCTTTGATTTGCGCAGCAATGCGTTCTCTGAAACATCCTATGACGAGGTTCAAAGAATCGGGTTGCTCCGACAGTAACATAGCGTAATCTGCTCGGTAGGGTTGGATACCTGATG
>CAJPFH010000089.1 GCA_905339165.1 Flavobacteriales bacterium | reverse complement strand
TGATATGCTGTTAATATCCTTAACGAAGCCAACGAACTGAAGTTTTGCATCAGGAAGAACTATGGTATTCACAGGAATTGACTTCGTTTTGGTTATGAGATTGCCTTTTGAATCCTTTCCTGAATCATAGGACACTGTAAGAGTTGTTGTACCTGTAACATCTTTGAAACCTGGCGCCTGGATTTTTGCAGATAAGAGAACAGTGGACGGCTGGTCTTCCCTTGCAGGAATATTCACATTTCCGCCAGAGAGAACTGTGAAAGGCTCAAGTGACTTTACAGAAACAGAGTCTATCGGTGATGTAGCGTTGTTCATAACGTTCACTGATATTTCTTTTTCCTGGAACTCTTTCATCTGGATCGGAGCAGCACTTATTGTTATGTCCGATGGGTCAACTGGAGTTACTGTCGATACACATCCTGATAAAAGGACGACCAAAGTTAATAGTATATACATTAATGGTTTTTTCACGATATCACCTGATGTTAAACTATTTATTTACATGTTTAACTATTTATAATCCTACTTACTCATACAAATTCATTTTTAACCATATATAGATTTCCCCACAATTGTTCCACTTAACCAGAAATTACCAATATCGACAAAGGCCGGAAAATATAAATATTAACGACCTCTATAATATAATTGTGAGAGTTCTGATCCGCAGCTTTATTTTACTTGTTTTGATATCAGGTTTAACCATTGGTCCGGCACAATGTGAACCCCTGCAGAATTTGACAGATGTTGGCACGTTCACAACATCTGAACCTCACGATGCCGAATTCTATAAGGATTACATGTTCATTGCTGATGGGAACTCCCTCCTGGTATACAATGTAAGTAATCCTGAAAAGCCCGGGCTGCTCAATAAAATGACAGATTTTGATAAGGTTTATGGGATATCTATTCTGGAAGAGCGTTTGTATATGGCATCAGGTCCGGGTTGGATATATGTGCTCAATATCAGTGATCCTGAAAACCCAACAAAATTACAGCAGATCACCTACCTGGATAATGCAAATGATGTTGCAGTAACTGAAAAATATATGTATGTAGCCGATACAAATACCGGATTACTTATTTTTAATTTCAACGATCAGACAAACCCGGAACTTTCCGGAATGTTTTACGTATTAAAATCTAACATTAGTGGAACTCTTCAAGGATGGGCAGGGATATCGATTGAAGTTTCTGGAAATTATGTGTTCTTAAGTGCAGAAAAAAGAGTTGGATTTTATATTGTTGATGTATCCGATCCGGAAAGTCCAAAGGAAGTCTTTCATTCTCTTGGAAAAAATGTATATGATATAGCTATACGAGGAAA
>CAJPFH010000088.1 GCA_905339165.1 Flavobacteriales bacterium | reverse complement strand
TTTATTCCATAGTTACAGGGACAGGGCAGCTATTGAAAAACTAAGAAAAAGCGCTCATGCGCTCCTGGAAGCAAATGGCCATATGTTTGATGCCAGGGCAACAGCCAACATCGTAATATTGACCCACAGGTCTGATGTTGGAATAAAAATAAATGAGATCGTTAAGACGTTGAAAAACAGCAATACCAGGCTTGACCAGGAACTTCTGGTATTTTTTGGATTCTTAAAAGGATTAAAGGACATTCCTGATATTCCCATATCCCTGACATCCCTGGGTAGAAGGACAGGTAAATCCTTAATGCAGGGATATGAATTGGAAAATAACATCCAGACGTGGACACTGGACAACTTCCAGAAGGCATTACAGAGCATAGATGCAAGACTCCACAGGGAAAGTGAATGGAAATCAGAAGGAAAGGATCTGCTTTATACAATCAGGAAATGTAATATTGCAGGAAATGGAAATGAATTTGATAATTACGTTTGTCATACTGTGAGGGAGACATTTAAGGGGGCATTGAGTTACGCTTTTGGAAACAAAGCCCGGATGTGTACGAAACATTTACTGACACATGGAGATAATTTCTGCGAGGTGATCATAAGGATGCCTTGACCTTATTTCAAAATAATCCTGTCATTTGCCATACCCTGTATTTTCCAGGCCATGTAATGGCATATTATGCTCTTTTATGTTAAACTATGTCTATTCATGGCTTTCCATGCTATCTTCCTGTCAAATATTCTTTTAACATTGGCATTGGATAATCATAATTGGGTGAAGCATATGTATAATTGGAAACGGTATTTTGCAGCCGGGATCGTAATTGGAACTGTCTATTTCCTGCCATCTGAAAGTTTTATAGCTTTCCTGACAGGATGGGTCATTCTTTTACCGATCGCAGCGGCTGTTTTCCTGGCAGCTGGACTGCGAGGATATATTAAAGACAGTAAGAACAGGATCACAATCTCAGTAAAAGCAAATGATGCTATGAAAGCGCTTGCACGAAGGGAAGCAGAACTGAAACGGGAAAAAGAACTTCTCTATGAGCAATTTGGGAAAGTGTAAATGAAGACCACCAGAGAAAGAAATGGGGTAATTATGATCGTTACAAGACATATCTCTCTTGACAATGATTGCATACAGAAGATGGAGCCTTATGTTGAAAAACATAAAGGTAATTTCAGCGCCGCAATAAGAGAGATAATAGACCGGGCTGGAAAGAACAGTGAACTTGAGAATATTTCCACAATTGACAATACGTTGTTCAAATGGATGCTCAACGAGATCGACGGTTTGCTTGTCCCGGACAATGTACTGGATGATCTGATAGGTCCCATGCTGATAAATTCGATGGGAAAACTTGAAGAATATCTCAAGAACAAATTCAGCGAACTGGAGTGGGATGTTGACCTTTCCCTGAAATACGATAATGATACATCTGCATCAGAAGTATTGATAGAGGTCAAAGGCTCGCCCCAGAAAATAAGATTCGTTGCGAGGATGCTTGCCCAGTATCTTGTGAAAAACTCACCTGAGCATGCTCCGCTTGAGATAACTTCGGTTTTTAATCTCGATGGAGGTATAAGAGTT
>CAJPFH010000087.1 GCA_905339165.1 Flavobacteriales bacterium | reverse complement strand
CACTACCCTTTTCGGTACCAATATCCTCATCACAGAAGGAGCGCGTGGTGAAGGAGGGTTTCTTGTGAACAGGGACGGGGAGCGCTTCATGAAGCGATATTCACCTCACCAGCTTGATCTTGCGCCAAGAGATATCGTTGCGCGCGCAATTCAAACAGAGATTAACGAAGGCCGGGGATTTGAGGGTGGAGATGTCCATCTTGACCTCACACATCTTGGAGAAGAAAAAATACAGGAGCGTCTGCCAGGGATCAGGCAGATAGCAATTGATTTTGCTAATATCGACCCTGTCAAAAAACTGATCCCTATCAGGCCGGGGCAGCATTATTCCATGGGAGGCATTGCCTCAAATAAGGACTGTGAAACATCGATATCCGGGTTCTATGTATGCGGGGAATGTTCCTGCATCAGTGTACATGGGGCGAACAGGCTTGGGGGGAATTCGCTTCTTGAGACTCTTGTTTTCGGCAGGATCGCAGGAGAAAATGCGCAAAATTTCGTAAATTCGAATGGTGTTGGGGAAGATGAATTGATCGAAAGGGCAACAGGGGATGAAAAGAAAAAGATATCAGGATTATTAGAGCGTAAAGCTGGTGAGGAATTCTTCAGGATACGGGATGAGCTCAAAACCATCCTTGATGAAAAATCAGGAATATTCCGGACAGAGCTGGATTTGACAATCGCACTTGATAAGATCAGGGAACTCAAAATACGTTACGGGAGTGTGTACGTCCGGAATAAAGGCACTATTTTTAACCAGGAACTTGTAAACGTGATCGAGCTTGAGGGAATGCTGGATGTTGCTGAAGCGATATGTTCCGGAGCAAAAGCCCGCAAGGAAAGCCGTGGTTCTCATTTTCGTCTGGATTATCCGAAAAGGGATGATGCCAATTGGCTGAAACACACGCTTGTTACATTCGCGCCGCGTGGTGCGCAAATTGATTATAAACCTGTAAATATCAAGATGTTCCAGCCCAAACCAAGGGAATATTGAGGAATAAAACCTTAATTTTTTATCGCATCGTAAAAAATACTCTTTTGATATCATATCATCAGGCGCACTTTTAAAATACTTCAGTTCGGTATTGTCCGGATTTGGCGCAATAGTCCCGCCCTGGATCTTCACAATATGCGCAAGTCCGATTCTGATATTTTCTCGTTGTAGTGCACAAATCCGCCTGTCAGGTGCCACATTCCGTGGAATGGCTGCGTATTGCGCTTTCCAAGCAGGATGCCATTCTCATTTTTTACAATGACCTCAACAACAGTTGTTGGTACCATTTTTAACACCCCGTCAAAATCTATTTTTGAGAGGTTGGGGATCGACTTGACTTCCATATCGTTTAACCACGTGGGTTCAAAGGGTAAAGAATTCCCCTTCCGTGAGGGAGGGGATGAATTGTACCCTTTGCAATTGTTATTACTTTCATCCCGCTTGGGTCATGTATATATGGTATCATACCAATCTTCTGATGACGAACAT
>CAJPFH010000086.1 GCA_905339165.1 Flavobacteriales bacterium | reverse complement strand
AATTATGTGTTCTTAAGTGCAGAAAAAAGAGTTGGATTTTATATTGTTGATGTATCCGATCCGGAAAGTCCAAAGGAAGTCTTTCATTCTCTTGGAAAAAATGTATATGATATAGCTATACGAGGAAATGATGTTTATCTTGCCAGGGCTGATGGAACATCTGAATATAACCTGCTGGATGTCAGCAACCCTTATGCACCAAATAATACCGGTACATTTTTTATAAACGAAATAAAAGATAGAGCCGCTATTGCAGTCCACCCATCGGGAGATTATATCTATGCGGCATCGGGTGACACATGGCATATTTTCAAAGTTCCTGATACCATTCCTCCACAGATAATAATTGAAAGACCACAGCGGGGCGAAATATTTTCAAACCAGGTAATTAACATCTCAGGTACTGCTTCTGATAAAAACGGTATTAAAGAAGTTCTGGTAAATGGAAATTTTTCCGGAACAAAGGTATGGGATCAAATAGTCAAGCTTCAGGAAGGGACTAATAACATCACCATAACCGCATGGGATACGAATGGGAATGATATTACTGAAAGTATTCAGGTTGTATACCGTCCACAGGCCATATCTACACCCATGAAAACAATTACTTCCAGCTCATCACCGAAGGAGACCCCTGAAATCATAAAAGACACTGTTAAAAAACCCATATCGTATAATATCATATTAATTGCAATGCTCTTTTTAATAACTATAGCTTTTATTTATTGGATAACCAAACTAAAAAAATAGGCTAACGATAAAAAAGTTTCGAAAACAGGCTTTCGAAATAGGAGTTATTATATTGCTTCTATTAAAATCATATCGTTTTCTGCTGGTATTTTACGGCCATTTTCCCCAAAGGCTTCATACATTGATTTTAGTGCCTCTTCCTGAGTGGAAGCATTTCCGAATAACATAAATATAGATGCCGGATAATTCAATAGTTTACTTATTTTCTGAGGACTCTTATTATTAGAGAGATACATTGTTATTAATTTTGCATAGAAACTATTTATTTCAGGATCTATACCCGTTATCTGGATCGATATCTGACCATTTTCACTTCCGATATTCACGGAAATAGGCCAGTTCAGGAATGAGATCTCTTCATTTATTACCTTGTTAAGGGTATTGATATCATAACTATTGATATTTTGTTGTGAAAACAACTGAATTGCTTCATTTATGGGGGGTAAACTGCTTTTT
>CAJPFH010000085.1 GCA_905339165.1 Flavobacteriales bacterium | reverse complement strand
GCGGGTGGAAGGTACCATGAACGGGTCTATACCGATCATCTTGCAGGCCACTGCATCAAGTGCCACAGGGTCACAACTTGCCAGAATTGCATTGACCTGTCTTGGCGTGCCGTTGCTGGGTCCGTTCCCTTCCATACCAACAACTGCGTCCATTACTGTCAATTCAGGCCGCACTATGCCAAGTAGATCCACAAGCATCTGGGAAAATGTTTCCGGGTCCTGGGCACGAAGATGCATTTTTGCTTTATTGAGACCTGTTACACAGCCGAAATTATTTTTCACCCCTCCGGTAAATAATGTCAGCCCGTGGGTCTTGAGTTTTGGTAAAGATATCAGCACATCAGCTTCCTGGACCTGCTTTGATAAAATGAAGCTCTTGAATATGCGGCCACCGGGATTTTTTACCTCGATAGACTCTGCACTGAGATGCAGGATCCGGGCTCCTTCTTCCTCGCATACTTTCATAATACCGGTATTACGACATGCTGCAATGTATCTTTTATAATTTGGCCCCCCCTCATAGCCGCTGCAATCGCCAACCTGGGGGATGCCCCCGGCTGCTTTAACCTGACGTATCATAGCCCGAACAATCGCCGGATGGGTGGTAACTGCTTTTTCAGGAACATCACCTGTCAGGAGATTTATCTTCAGAAGAACACGATCATCGGGTTTAACATAGCTTTTAATTCCGCCAATAAGCTCCAGTGCCTTTTCAACCGCAGCATCGATATTTGATTGACCATAGGTCTGGCACCTTACAAGCGATACTGTAGAAAGATTACTGCTCTCAGTTTGCTTTTCCATATTTTACTTTACCCATCCTGACACTTTTTTATTTTATTGTATTGGGGTTTATTTGAATTGAAATGGCAATAAAATAAGTAACGGGCTTGCACTGTCATCCTATTAAAACTGCTCTACGATAATGATATAGTTAACGCCTGCATATCAATAGGAAACCATATTATTCTTGAGGTTGTATCTGTTATTGTGTTCTTTAATGAAAAAATAGAGACCATGAGTAGGGGAGATCTTGATTCGCTAATAGAAGAGCGCATACGCTATACTGTCAAGTATGCCAGCGAAAACTCGCCTTTCTATAAAAAGTGGTTCAAGGAGCACGG
>CAJPFH010000084.1 GCA_905339165.1 Flavobacteriales bacterium | reverse complement strand
CAGAAAAAAATAAACGAATTAAAAAATGCACACAACTCTATTTAAAATACAAACCATTGTCTAAATGTCCCATAAATAATTCCATCTTAAAAGTAATTTTAATATTACTTGTGTTGGCGTTTTGTTTATCAAAAGTGTATTCTCAAGAAGAGTTGAAAGTTGTGGATTCTTTGAAAAAAGAACTAAATAAATTAAATGCTCTTCCGGAAAACATAACTAATGACACCATTAAACTGAATATTCTCGAAGCTTTGATTGAAAATATATATGAGGATGAAGTATGGGGTAAATACAATGCAGAATATATTAGAATATCTAAAAAATTGCTTGAAAATGAGGATAAAAAAATTAAAAGAAAAGCTCAACTTTCTTTAGCCTTAGGATTGAACGATGAAGGTCTATTAGAAAGTAATAGGGGAAATTTTAAAATCGCAGAACAACTTTATTTTAACAGCTTAAATATTCTTAAGATTCTAAATGAACAAGAAAATGTAGCCATGGCATTAAACAATATTGGTTATAACTTTAAAGCTCAAGGAAATTTAGTAAAAGCTCTTGACTATTATTTACAAAGCCTAAAAATTAGAGAAACAATAAACGATGAGAGTGGAATTGCAATGTCTTTAAATAATATTGGATTGATTTATGATGCTCAAGGAAACCAAAAATTGGCTAAAGAATATTTTTTAAAGTGTATTGAAATTTTAGAAAAACATGGAGATAGATACCAAATATCAAGTACTCTAAATAATCTTGGACATATCTATTTAAGAGAACTTTATTTTAATAAAGCCATAGAATTATTTATCCGAAGTAAGATACTTCAACAAAGCATTGGCGATAAAAATGGAGAAGCCTATACATATATTAACTTAGGCACGGTGTATTTATCCATGAAAAAATATGATGAATCTACCAACTATTTCAAAAAAGGCTTAAATATATTTACCTCTATTGGCCTAAATGAAGGTCTTGCTTGGACATACATTAATCTCGGACAAATCCATTTACTTTTAAAAAATTATAAAGAATCGAACCGGTATTTAGATAGTGCTTCTTTTTTTGCATACAAAATAAATCAACCAGAATTAATACAACGTACAGAATTTTTTAATTACCAACTCGATTCAACATTAGGAAAATACAACGGAGCATTTGAACATTATAAAAAATATATCTTTTATAGAGATAACATAACCAATAACGAAACAGAGAAAAAAAATGTTCAGTTGCAACTTAATTATGAATTTGAAAAAAAAGAAGCGGTTTTAAAAGCGCAACAACATAAAGACAAATTAATTACTGAAGAAAAAAGCAGAAAGCAACAATTTATTATTTGGATTACAGTCATTACATTAGTATTGGTATTCTCCCTTTCTGTTTTTATTCTACGAACTCTAAACCTAACAAAAAAGCAAAAAGCAATTATTGAAAAACAAAAAGATTTTGCAGAACAAAAACAAAAAGAAACCCTTGATAGTATTTACTACGCCAAACGAATTCAGAACTGCATGCTGCCCAACGAAAAGCATTTACAGAAAAAAATAAACGAATTAAAAACCCCACATACATGATTTACGAATTTAAAGGATTTAAACCCGTTATACATAAATCGACATTTGTACACCCACAAGCAGCGGTTACAGGCAATGTAATTATTGGCAAAGATGTTTATATAGGGCCGGGAGCTGCCATACGTGCCGATTGGGGAAAAATAATTATTGAAGACGGATGCAATATTCAGGAAAATTGCACCGTACACATGTTTCCCGGAATAACGGTTACATTGCACCAAGAAGCACATATAGGTCACGGTGCCATTATACACGGTGCCAGCATTGGCAAAAATTGTTTGATAGGAATGAACTCCGTAGTTATGGATCATGTAGAAATGGAAGAAGAGTGCATTATTGGAGCGCTTTGCTTTGTGCCACAGGGAATGAAAATTCCTAAACGCAGTCTGCTGGTTGGAAATCCTGCAAAAATTATTAAACAAGTAACCAACGAAATGCTCGAATGGAAAACCATGGGTACCAAACTATACCAAAGCTTACCTCAACAATGTTATAAAAGCTTAAAACCTTGTGTTCCTCTTCTACGAGAACCCGCCTACACCCCGGAACAAGAAACTCTTTACAACACATGGAATGAGATTAAAAATAAGAAAAAATAAACCCTTTCCAATTTTTATTCCTTCGAATAATAAATTACACAAAACACCGTAAGAATAAAAACCCCGCTTACCTTTGCAAAAAATACAGCTATGCCCCGTAAATTTAATAAACCTTTTACCAAAAGAAATTCCGATTCCAAAGAAAATAGAAAACCTCTTGGCGATAAACCTAAAAGATTCAAGAAATCTGACAATAGTTCTTTCGGTAATAAAAAACGCTTCTTTAAAAATGATGAAGGAAGTGGGATAGAAAAAAAATCGTTTGGCAACAACCCGGGCCGATTCAAAAAATCCGACCAACCTCTCTTTGATTCATCAAAAGGAGAAGACAGTAATGCCGAAAGAAAGCCTTTCAAAAAAAAATATTTTAACGATAAAACCGATAGATTTAGAAAATCGGACAACAAAAAAGAGGATACACGAAAAAGAGGGTTTGGAGAAAAAAAAGAATTCTCCGGAAAAAAATTTAGCGACTTTACCAAAAAGAAAACATCGTTTTCTGCCAAGAAAAAAAATGATGATGGAACCATTAGGCTAAACAAGTATATTGCCAATGCAGGAGTTTGCTCCAGAAGAGAAGCCGATGAGCTTATAAAAGCAGGCGTAGTTAAAGTAAACGGAAAAATTGTTACAGAACTTGGCACTAAGATAATGCCGGGAGACGATGTAAACTACGGTGGACAAAAATTAAGCAACGAAAAACCGGTATATATTCTCTTAAACAAACCCAAAGATTATTTGTGTACAGCCGATGACCCATTTAGCCGCAAAACCGTTTTACAACTTATACAAGGAGCCTGCAAAGAAAGAGTTTATCCTGTTGGCCGCCTAGATAGAAACACTACCGGACTACTATTGCTAACCAACGATGGCGATTTAACAAAGCGGCTTACCCACCCCAAACATGGTGCAAAAAAAATATACCAAGTTACAACCGATAAAAATGTAAAACCGGGCGATTTAGAGAAGTTGCTCAATGGAATTGAATTAGAAGACGGGCCTGCCAAAGCAGATAACGTAAGCTACGTAAAAGATAGTAAAAGTGAGGTGGGTATAGAAATACACATGGGAAGAAACCGCGTTATTCGTAGAATGTTTGAAGCACTTAATTACAAAGTAATAAAATTAGACCGCGTATATTTTGCCGGATTAACCAAAAAAGATTTACAACGAGGCAAATGGAGGTTTTTAACTAGTGAAGAATTAAACTACCTTAAAATGTCGGTAAAATAATACCATTTTTAACTTATCTTCGTTTATTGGTTAATGGTAAGATTAAAAAAAATAACTCTCATTGTTGGCATTATCCTTACCCTGTTAATAGGTACAGGCATTACTCTTGCTTACCTATACGAAGAAGATGTAAAAGCCTATGTTATTTCTGAATTAAACAAACAGTTAGCAAGTGAAATAAAAATTAAAAATTACAATCTTTCCTTTATCAGAAAATTCCCCTACGCCTCATTTGAATTTTCTGAAGTAAAAGCCAACGATGCTCCTCCGTTTGCCCATAAAGAAACTCTTTTCGAAATACAGTCCATTTACTTGCGATTTAATATTTTCGACTTACTGCAAAAAAAATACATCATAAAAAAAATAGAAATCGAAAACGGAAAAATTCATCTTAAAATTGATGAAAAAGGCAACGATAACTGGCATTTTTGGAAAGAAAGTTCCGATACTTCATCTAGTAACTTTCATTTACACCTCGATGATATATCCCTTTCAAACGTTTCGCTTACAGTTAGCAACGAAATAAAAAAACAATCTATTTCAATGCAAGTAAACCATGCAAAAATTACAGGAGATTTTTCCGAAAAACTTTTCGATATACACACCCAATCTTCCATTTTTTTAAACGAATGGAAAGAAAAAAATCTCATTGTAGCCGAAAACAAAAACCTTCAATTAAATGCTATTACAAAAATAAACTTAGAAACCAACGAATACACTTTTCAAAAAGGAACCATAGAAGTTGAAAAATTACTATTCTCGTTTTCCGGAAAAATAACTAATGAAAACGAAAATGTAAAACTGGACATTTCTCTATCGGGCAACAACCACAATATCTCTGATTTGGTTTCGCTTCTCCCAAAAGAAGAACAACAAAAAATAGTTGAATATAAATTTTCCGGAAGTATAAATTTTACAGGGAGTATAAACGGAATTGCCAGTAAAAACGAAAATCCGGCATTTCGGTTTACCTACCATATTAGTAACGCACAAATTACTGAACCCTCTTCGTCTACATCAATCGAAGATATAAATATGCAAGGAACCTTTAATTACTCTTACGAAAAAGACACTCGATTCAGTTCAATAACCGTATCTGAATTAACCGCTTTATTTGCAGGAAACAGCATAAAAGCAAGTTTTGAACTGAGAGATTTATGGAACCCATTTTTAGATATAGAATTCCATGGAAAAATACCACTGAGCGAACTGACCAGTTTGCTAAAACTAGATACTCTGCAAAATCCGGCAGGAAACATAGAATTAAATATTCAATTGAGTGGTTTAACTCAAAGCATTGCAAACATCAGTGCCGAAGAATATAAAAAAATGAAAACAGGAGGAAACATTACCCTTTCCGATATAGCCTTTGAAATAGAAAATAATCCCCGAAAATTTTCTGCCATAAATGGTAAATTAATATTCAATAACAACGATGTAAAAGTAAACGAACTTTCGGGTAATATCTCAGGAAGCGACTTTCTTGTGAGCGGATATTTCCGCAACTTACTCGGGTTTATTTTTACCAAAAACGAAGTGTTGGAACTTTCAGCTACCCTTTATTCCGAAAATATTTTGTTAGATGAGCTCTTACAATCTAATGAAAACCAAAGCGAACCATATCATGTAGAAATAAGCGAAAGAATAAAAGCAAGACTAAACACGGCCGTAAAAAATATTAGTTTTCGAAAATTCAAAGCAAGTAATTTTACCTCACAGGTCGTGTTGCAGAAAAAAATATTACAAATAAACAGCATTACCGCCAACACCATGCAAGGTATTATAAATGGCGATATTGAAGTAGATGCTACCCTCTCCGACACCATACTGATAAGCAGTGAAGCCACACTGCACGAAATAAACTTACGCGATATGTTTTTTCAGTTCGAAAATTTTACACAAAGCTCCCTCCGCTCCGAACACATTAACGGAGCTCTAAATGCCGATGTTCGGTTTGCTTCTGTTTTTAACGCTGCTTTAGAAATAGATGCTGCAAAAACCTACGCCTTTTCCAATATTCAAATTACAAACGGGGTATTAAGCAACTACGAACCTATTATAGCCCTTTCCCGATTTATTTCGGTTGAAGAATTAAAAAATATCCATTTTTCTACTCTTAAAACAAGTGCAGAAATTAAAGACAAAAAAATATGGCTTCCTCTTACCGAAATCTCTTCTTCAGCTCTCAACCTTAGTGTTCGCGGAAGTCATAGCTTCGACAACCAAATTGATTATCGCTTTCGTATTTTGTTTAGCGATTTACTTTGGAAAAAAGCGAAAAGTGCTAAAAAAGAAAATTCTGAATTTGGCTACGAAGAAGATGATGGTACCGGAAAAAGCATACTATTTCTTAAAATGACCGGAACACCAGAAAAACCTATTATTACATACGATACGCAAGGATTAAAACAAAAATGGAAAGAAGATGCAAAAACCGAAAAACAAACCTTAAAACAAATTCTAAATAAAGAGTTCGGATGGTTTAAAAAAGATACGACCCTTATAGAAACTCCTGCTACACAAAAAAAGCCTTTTGTTATAGAATGGGAAAACGAAGAACCCAAAGAGAAAAATAACAATAACCTCCCCGATAATTCATCTCAAAACCCAAAAGAAAAAAAAGGAATTTTTAATAAAATAACTCAACCCAACAAAGAAGAGTACGAAAAGTTTGAAGAGTAACTCCTTTCTTGAGTATGTTTGTACATATATAAATATCATTCATTGAACATTTACTCTAAAAAACAACGCTGGAAACTGTTTTTGGCTATTGCAGCCATGCTTATTGTAATAGCCTCTTTATGGTACACTAATAAATTGGCTCAAAATATTGCTGACGAAGAAAAACAACAAGTAAAAATTTGGGCAGAAGCCATACAACGAAGAGCACAAATAGTAAATTTTACAAACGATCTTTTTAAAAAAATTGCCGATGAAGAACGTAAAAAAATTGAAATATGGGCCGAAGCAAATAAACGAATTGCCACAGCCGAACTTGAAAGCGAATTAAATTTTTATTTGAACATTCTATCTAGTAATACCACCATTCCGGTTATTGCCATTAACGATAAAAACCAAATTACCGCTTATAGAAACATAGAGGCAGAAAAAGATACTACCTCTATTAGACAACGTCTTGAAGAAATGAAAAAAAAATACACTCCCATAGAAATTGTAATTTGGGGAAACAAAAAACAATATTTGTACTATGACGACTCTCAAATCTTTACCTCATTAAAAGATGTACTAGATAAACAAGTAAAAAACTTTATCTCCGAACTAGTACTCAACTCTTCATCAGTTCCGGTTATTTTTACAGACAGCTTAAAACAACAGGTATTAGCCTTCGGAAATGTAGACAGCACCCTCATAACAGATAAAAACTATCTAAAAAGAACATTGGACGAAATGAATGCTCAACACCCTCCTATAATAATAAAACTAGGTGAAAACGAAAGGCACTACATCTTTTATAAAGACTCCCAACTACTCACTCGCTTACGTTATTATCCCTATCTACTACTGGGAATAATTACACTCTTTCTTTTCATCAGTTATTCGCTCTTTAGTACCGCACGAAAATCAGAACAAAATCAGGTATGGGTTGGCATGAGCAAAGAAACTGCACACCAATTAGGCACTCCTCTTTCTTCGCTGATGGCATGGATAGAAATACTTTCCGAAAAAGGAGTAGACGAAAAAACGCTTTCCGAAATGCAAAAAGACTTACAGAGACTAGAAACCATTACCGACCGATTTTCTAAAATTGGAGCAGCTCCCAAACTCAACAAAGAAAACATTACCGAAATTATAGAGAATGGCATAGCCTATTTACGCCCTAGAATTTCCAATAAAGTATCTGTAGAAATACATACAAATGATAAAGAAATAAAGGCACAAGTAAATGCCTCGTTATTTAACTGGGTTATGGAAAACTTAATTAAAAACGCGGTAGATGCCATGGAAGGCAAAGGTTCAATATCCATTTCGGTTACTGACCAAATGCAGTATGTTTACATTGATGTAAGCGATACGGGAAAAGGCATTCCCCGCAATAAACAAAAAACTATTTTCGAACCCGGATACACCACCAAGCAAAGAGGGTGGGGATTAGGCCTTTCACTTACAAAACGCATTATAGAAAATTATCACAAAGGCAAAATTTTTGTAAAGCAATCTGCTCCCGATTCGGGTACTACTTTTCGAATTGTTTTAAATAAATAAACACACCATTGTCGGGTATTTATATTCATATTCCTTTTTGCAAAAAAGCCTGTTATTATTGCGATTTTCACTTTTCTACTTCACAAAAAAACAAACAGGAAATAGTAGATTCCCTTATAAAAGAAATTCAACTGAGAAAGGAATATTTACCCGATAAAAAAATTCAAAGTATTTATTTCGGTGGCGGCACTCCCTCTTTACTTTCTTCTACTCAAATACATTCTGTTTTAAACGAAATTCAAAAACACTTTTCTCTTTCTGAAAATTGCGAAATAACCCTTGAGGCAAATCCAGATGATCTTTCAATTTCTAAATTAAAAGAATTAAAAAACTGCGGCATAAACAGGTTAAGCATAGGCGTGCAGTCATTTTTCGATGAAGATTTGGAATACTTTAATCGTTCCCATTCTGCTAAAAATGCTCTTGAATCCATTCAAACAGCACAACAAGAAGGTTTTGAAAATATTACAATTGATTTTATGTACGGATTTCCACTTCTTAGCACAAAAAAATGGAAGCAGAATATTCAAATGGCACTTAAATTAAAAATACCCCACATTTCGGCCTATTCGCTTACCATAGAAAAAGGAACCGCCTTACATCACTTTATAAGTAAAGGGAAATACCCACCTCTGAACGAAGAAAACGCAGTGAAACATTTTCAGATACTTTGCAAAATGTTGAGAACAGAAGGTTTTGAGCATTATGAAATTTCTAATTTCGCATTACCTGGTTTTTATTCTGCACACAATACCTCGTATTGGCAACAAAAAAACTATTTAGGGATTGGTCCATCGGCACATTCATTTAACGGAAACAGCCGTCAATGGAATGTTGCAAACAATATTCAATACATAAAAAAAATAAACAACCTTCAGCCTTTTTTTGAAAAAGAACAACTTTCGGAAGCCACACGTTACAATGAGTATATATTAACTTCTTTTCGAACCATGTGGGGAGTAGAAAAAAAATATCTGCAAAAAAAATTTGCTAACTTTCTGCCCGCATTTACCAAGCAAAAAGAAAAATATTTAACCGAAAAATATTTAACCGAAAACCAAACACGAATTGTTTTAACTGAAAAAGGAAAACTTTTTGCCGACCAAATTGCGTCCGATTTTTTTATTGTATAAATAACAGATACTATGCATTGCGAAATAAACATAAACCATACTATTTATAAAACCGATTTATCTAAGCCTATAGATATTTCCATTCCCCTATCGGATTCGGTCAATAATATAAGTGCTTGGTATGTGCCTCCTCCTCGCTTTGAGCCTGTAAAAACCAATGATTTTATAGGAAATGTTAACGAAGGAGGTTCTGTAAATTTTTGCAATATTTTTTTTAACCCACACGGACACGGAACCCACACTGAATGCGTAGGACATATTAGTAAAGAAAATTTTACCATAAACCAATGTTTGAAAAACTTTTTTGCCTTGGTTGAAGTAGTAAGCATAGAGCCTGAAATTATTACAAATGGTGATAAGGTAATTACCGCCCAACAAATCGCAAGCCGTTGCCAATTCCAAACTCAGGCACTCATTGTAAGAACTCTGCCAAATGCTACCAATAAGTTAAACCGACAGTATTCCAACACAAATCCTCCCTATTTTTTAAAAGAAGCCATCGAAGTGCTTTTGCAAAAAAACATTATTCATTTACTTACCGACCTGCCATCGGTAGACAAAGAAAAAGACGAAGGAAAACTGCTGGCACACCACACTTTCTGGGGTTACCCAACCAATCCACAAACTTATAAAACCATTACCGAAATGGTTTTTGTACCCGATACTGTTTTAGATGGGCTATATCTACTTAATTTAATGATAGCCCCTTTTGAAAACGATGCCAGCCCCTCTAAACCTATATTGTATAAAATAATATTTTGAGGTTATAAAATTTTTTATTCGACAAACTAGTATATTTGCACGCTTAATATATTTCATTTTATGACGAAAAATTATTAAAATGATTTAGAAGTCCTATATTACTACATTTTTGATATAAAAAAGATTATTAATAGAATTAACTTCGGCTGTTAGCTTACTTTATAAAATTATATTTTATGGCAAATAAAAATCCCATTGAAAAATTAGACAGTATTGATTTGAAAATTTTGAAAATACTGCAAGAAGACGGAAAAATTACAAATCTTCAATTATCAAAAGATATAGGACTTTCTCCTGCCCCCACTTTAGAACGTGTTAAAAAATTAGAAAGCAGCGGTTTTGTGAAGAGCTATCATGCGTTAGTAGATGAAAAGATGTTAAATATTGGCATTACAGCCTTTATGCAAATCCATGTTAATGCACAAAGCGGCTTAAACGATAAAAATTTTTCGAAAGAAATTGAAAAAATACCCGAAATAGTAGAATGTTATCAGGTAACCGGAAATGCCGATTATTTATTAAAAATTATGGTGTGCGACATGTCTGCTTTCGACTTACTGGTTAGAGAACGCCTAAGTCGAATACAAAGTATAAGACAAATGCAAACCATGGTAGTGATTAGTACCGAAAAGAATAAAAAAGTACTTCCCTATCATTATGGCAAATAATGAATATTGAAGAGTTTCGCAATTACTGCATTAGCAAAAAAAATGTAAGCGAAGATTTCCCTTTCGATGAACAAACACTGGTTTTTAAAGTAATGGGCAAAATGTTTGCTCTTTGTGATACTCATCTTTTTATAAGCATTAATCTAAAATGCGAACCTACGTTTTCCGATGAATTGAGAGAGCAATATGTGGGCATTACACCCGGATACCACATGAATAAAAAACACTGGAATACGGTTTCTGTACGTAGCGATGTTCCCGACTCTTTAATTTATAAACTAATAGACCATTCATACCATTTGGTTATAAAATCGCTTCCGCTGAAAGTACAGAAAATGCTGTAAAAACCGTTTTCAAATTCTAATTGCATATTTTTGGTTTTAATTTTTTTTATGCGAAATCTATTAAAATACTTTTTACAGGGTTTGTTCTTGTTGGCTCCTGTTGTTATTACTCTTTATATTTTGTATCGCTCCCTACTGTTTGTTGAAAATATTATTCCAACAAAAATACCGGGACTTGGTATTCTAATTCTTATTTCCGTTTTAACGCTTACAGGCTAT
Source organism: Flavobacteriales bacterium (assembly GCA_905339165.1). Taxonomy (GTDB): domain Bacteria; phylum Bacteroidota; class Bacteroidia; order Flavobacteriales_E; family Vicingaceae; genus BCD5. The sequence goes on along the minus strand of CAJPFH010000084.1, from coordinate 20,032 downwards.
TTAGGCTCTACCATTCTTTCTCAACTTTTTAAATACTTTGGAGAAATAATGGAAAAAATTCCCTTTGTAAAACTCATATACTCATCATTGAAAGATATTTTTGAAGCCTTTGTTGGACAGAAAAAAAAGTTTGATAAGCCCGTGTTGGTAAAAATGAGCCAAACACAAGAAATAGAACGCATTGGTTTTATTACCCAAAAAAATCTTTCTCAAATAGGCATTGAAGGCAATAAAGTAGCTGTTTATTTTCCTTTTTCTTACGCCATTACCGGAGAATTACTTATTGTTCCTGCTGAAAATGTTTCTATTATCAATGCATCGTCAGCAGAAGTAATGCGGTTTATTGTTTCGGGTGGAGTAACACAAATAGAAGACGACAAACCATAAAGCATGTACAAAAAAAATAAAAAGTATTTTTTGCTACACTTTATTGTTTTTATTTTTGGTTTTACTGCCATCTTAGGTAAATTAATTACTCTACCCTCTGAAGTATTAGTTTGGTATAGAGTATTAATTGGCACAATAGGATTATTGGCAATATTGGTATTTAGCCGCATTTCTCTTACTATAAGAAAACATCAACTGTTCAGTTATTTATCAGTAGGAGTTTTAATTGCCATTCATTGGGTAACCTTTTTCGAATCGGTAAAACAATCGAATGTATCGGTTGCCTTAGCAGCCATTTCTTCGGCTACACTATTTACCTCTTTACTAGAACCTCTTTTTTTTAAGCGAAAAATCAGGATATACGAAATTGTGTTTGGGGTATTTATTATGATTGGCTTGTATCTGATTTTTAATTTTGAAACCCATTATCAATTAGGCCTAATATTGGGAATTACTTCCGCTTTTTTTGCTTCTTCGTTTACTGTACTTAATGGAATTTTAGTAAAAAACAACGAGGCTAAAATCATTTCGATTTACGAACTTACAGGGGCTTTTATTGTATTAAGTGTTTATCTGTTTTTGAATTCATCTATTCGGTTTGAAAGCTTTTCATTAACCTACAGCAACTTTTTTTATTTGCTTATTTTGGGATTAGTTTGTACCACATTTGCTTTTGTAGCAAGTGTAGAAGTTATGAAAGAATTATCGCCATTTACCGTAAGTTTAACCATTAATTTAGAGCCGGTGTACGGCATTATTATTGCCGTAATTTTGTTTGGTGAATCTGAAAAAATGACTAGCGGTTTTTATTGGGGAACCCTGCTAATATTAGGCACTTTGTTTGCCAATGCATGGTTTAAGAAAAAAAAGATATAATCTATTTTTTGTTTAACATTATCTCTACAAATTCGTTTTTCTTTCTTCGCGAAATCTCTACTTCTGCACCATCAGCCATCAATACGTAACCCCCTTCTCCTTTAATATATTTTTTTATATGATTCAGATTGATGAGATGAGAACGATGTACTCTGAAAAAATTTTCTTCGTTCAATAATTCCTCGTATTCACCAATAGGTTTAGATACTACCATTTTTTTGCCGTCAGACAAATATATAGTAGTATAACTTCCATCGGAATGACATCGTACAATTTCGTTTACGTTTAAAAATACCAATCCATCACTATCGGAAATAGCTATTTTTTTGTTTTTATTTTCTTGATTTAAATTACCCAGCAAGGTTTTTAATTTTGAGTTTATTAGATTCTCGTCATGCTTTTTTAAAATAAATTTTTGAACAGATTCCTTTAATTCATCGGGATCTATTGGTTTTAATAAATAATCGAGAGCACTAAAACGTATGGCCTTAATGGCATAATGATCGTAAGCCGTTGTAAAAATAATATCAAACGATGTGTTCTTAATTTTTTCGAGTAAATCGAATGCTGTATTTTTTCCCATCTCTATATCAAGAAATACAATATTTGGCTGATGCTTTTCTATCTCATTGTATGCCGAATCAACTGAATTTGCGGTGGCCACTACTTCTAGCTGGGGGCAATAATTCTGCAGCATACTTTGCAAACTATTTAAGGCCCCTTTTTCATCATCGGCTATTATTGCTTTGTATTCCATAATGCTTGTTTTATAGTTATAAATTTAATTTTCAATAGGAATGAATATTTTTACACTGGTACCTGTTACCTGTTTTTCATCATTTAATATATCTGCAATTTCTACACTAAGCTGGCTTTTTTGCATGGTATTTAATATTTCCAGTCGTTCTTTTGTAATGCTCATTCCGTATGATTTGTGCTTGTTTTTTTGACGATTAATTTTTTCTGATGCCGCACGCCCAACACCATTATCATTTATGGTGCACTGCAAGGTATGGTTTCTGTTTGCAATATGTATAGTTATCTTTCCTTTTCCTTCTTTATGGGTTATTCCGTGCCATATCGCATTCTCTACGTAAGGTTGTATAAGCAAGGGAGGTATTTCATCGTGGGTGGGGTCTACATTTTTATCTATTATTATTTCATAATCAAACTTATATTCTAAACGTAGTTGTTCTAATTGCATGTACAGTTCTAATGCTTCTAACTCTTCTTTTAAATTTACCCTAGATTTTTTGCTGTTTTCCATAATGCTCCGCATCAGTTTGGCAAATTTTGAAAGATATTTTACCGCTTCATCGGAGTTTTTTGAGTTAATAAAATTCTGTATAGAACTTAATGTATTAAACATGAAATGAGGATTCATTTGAGCTCTCAACGCTTGTAATTCAGATTGCATAATTTTTTTTTGCACTTCATTTTTTTCCTCTTTTTCTTTTTTCTTTTTTCTGCCATAAAAATATATCGCCAACATAAAAATGAAAACAAGAAATGAAAAGATGACTAGTAAAAACCATTTCGTTTTCCAAACGGGTGCATCAATAATAAAAGTAACTTGTGCCGGATTAACATTCCAAATACCTGCATTATTCATCGCATAAACCTCAAACACATATTCGCCAGGAGGCAATGCATTAAAAGTAGCCGTTTGAGAACTAGTATAAACCCATTCGTTTCGGTTTAAAAGGCGGTATTTGTACTGCAAGGAACTAGGGTTGTTATTTAAGAAACTTACAAAGTTTATTTTAAGGTTATTCTGAAAATATTTTAAACGATAAATATTTTGTAAAACAGTATCGTGGTTGTTAATTTCTATTCCGCTTATAAAAACAAGAGGAATGATACTATCGTTATTTCTTTGTAGGGTAGCAATGACTTTTTTTCCAAAAATGTCTACGCTTTCGGTTTGATGATTAATTGGAAATGTTTTTTCTACTTTTTCTGTTTTTGGATTGTTTACACTCGAAAATATTTTTGGAGAAATATAGTTGACTGTAGGAGAAGTGGGCAGCATAAACAAACCATCTTCCATGGTGGCTACCCAAATATTCCCCTTAGAATCTTCTTGTATTCCGCTCACGCTTTTGCTTCCTAGATAATATACCAAACCTTGTGATACCGGTTTGCCAGAGGGTATACAAATAATCCCTCCGCTGTTAAGTCCTATCCAAATTTTTAGTTCACTATCTTGAAATAAACAGGTAATGCTTTTTTCAAGAAAAATTCGTTGTATAACCATGGAGTCGTTAAAGTGAATCAGTTCATGTTCTTTAGCAAAAAGAAAAGTATGGTCTTCTAGTTTTACAAAGGAAGATTTTGAATACCCTGATTTTACAGATAAATTAATAGTAAGAGGGGATTTATTTATTTTTTGAAAAATAAATTTATTGTTAGCCGGAAAAATATTATTCGACCCATAAATGTATTCTTCGTTACTTATTTCTACGCAGAAAAAAGAAAAATTTCGGATGTTATCTTCTTTAGAAAAAAGATAGTTTACCTCTCCGTTTGCTACACTATATAAACCACCCCCAATAACCGTAGCTATGTATATTTTGTTTTCTTTATACGCTATTGCATTAATGATTCTATTCGAAAACTCCTCCTGTCCTTGATTTGAGACGGGAAAAAGTTCTAACTGTTTATTGTTGCATTCATAGATTTTGCCCGAAAGAGTATATAAATACAGTTTACTATTAAGAGCATAGAAGCCTATTCCATCGTTTACATCTTCTCCAGAAGCGTTTTTTATATAGATGAAATTTTTATGATTGTATTTGCAAACTGCTTTAGAGGTGGCCAACCAAAGCTGACCCTCTTTATCTTTTTTTATTGCCTGTACTGTATTTGAAGGTAAGCCCTGTTGAACTGAAAAATGCTCGAACAAGGAGTTTTGTGCCTTGGTAAAAGGCGAAATAAAAAGTAAAAAAGTAAAGAATAAATATCGGTTACTCAAGTAATTTTTTCCGAAATATAGTAGTTCTTGAACACTCTTGCAACTAACAACCTATAAAAGGTAGATACTACATAATAAACGGTAAAATAAAAAGCAAAAATGGTTTTGTACGGGAAGCGGATACTACTTCACCGAAAAAAAGCAAGCACCTTAGCCTTTAATTGGTTTTCTGTCATACTATCGGCTGTTTCAATAGCTACTACTTTTTTAAACAGTTCTTTATTGCTTTCAAGATGGTTTTTAAAATCAATTTTTGTTTCGGCCGGACCGAAGATGTAGATATTATCAGCATTCATGATTTCGTCCGTTAAACGATGAAAATATTCCTTTTTTTGGTTGTTTACTCTTGCTTCTTTGGTTCTTTCATGGTCAACAAACTGTGTTCCAAAACCTCCTTTAAATCGTGTTTGGTCATCTCCTTCTCCGGGTATTCTTTCTCTTGTTTCCACTTCAGAATCTATGCGTTCAATAGTTGCTTCCAATCCGGTTAAGGTTATTAAATACGCCTTATGGGTATCTAACCACAGTCCTATATTTTTCATTTAAAATAAATTTGATGAAGAACAAATATAGGGGCATGCCTAAAAAATAAACATGATAATTATCACTTCTTACACTATTTAAAACTATTCCAACCTTGAGCGGTAAGGGGTATGTATTCTCCGGTTTTTGAAACCAAGTGGCATTCGGAGTTTTTTTCTGTGATATGCCCAATAATTGAAATTTGAGGGTTTTGTTTTAATTTTTCAAAGTCGTTGATACTGGAGGTAAAGAGTAGCTCATAATCTTCTCCTCCGTTTAATGCACATGTTATGGGGTGTAAATTAAAATCGGAAGCAGCTGTTTCGGTGGCTATATCAATGGGAATTTTTTCTTCGTATATCTGACAGCCTTTTTCTGATTGTTTGCAAATATGATTTAATTCGGAGGAAAGACCGTCTGATATATCAATCATAGACGTGGGCTGAATGTTATTTTCATTTAACCAATTAATAATATCTTTTCTGGCTTCAGGTTTTAGTTGTCTTTCTAGCACGTAATCAAATCCCGATAAATCGGGTTGAACGGAAGGATTCTCTTTAAATATTTTTTTTTCTCGTTCCAATACCTGAAGGCCAAGGTAGGCGGCTCCCAGATCTCCACTTACACAAATTAAATCAGTTTCTTTTGCTCCGTTTCGATACACTACTTTATTTTTTTTTACTTCTCCAATGAGTGTTATGGAAACAATCATTCCAGATAGCGAGGAAGAAGTGTCGCCACCTACCAAATCAACATGATAGGTTCTACAGGCTTGCAATAATCCTTCATAAAATTCTTCTAGTGCTTCTACCGATATTTTACTTGAAACGGCAACAGATACCAGCATTTGAAGTGGTATGCCATTCATGGCATATATATCGGAAAAATTGACTACAGCTGCCTTATAGCCCAAGTGCCGATATGGGGTGTACATTAGGTCGAAATGTATTCCTTCCACCAACATATCGGTAGTATAAAGGCTTAACATTCCATTTCCTTTTTCGGCCACAGCGGCATCATCTCCAACTCCCTTAATGGTTGAGGGTTGTGTGGGACGTATTCCGGAAGTAAGGTGTTCTATTAGGCCGAACTCTCCCAGTTTGGAAATTTCGGTACTAGGGGTTTTGTTTACATCTTCAAACATAGTGCGAAGTTAAAATAAAAAAGGGCAGAAAATTCTGCCCTTTTTATTGCTTTTGATTTTTAACAATTACTCTATAATCAATTTTGATTTTGCAAGTATGTTATTGTCTTCTTTAATAACTAAACTATAAATACCTGCCGTTTTTCCATTTTTTCTTAATGTAAAATGATTTCCATTGAATTTTCCTTTTTCAATCAATTTACCCGAATAATCGAATAATTCAAAAATTCCGGAATGAACCGTATTTCCTGAGAGTTGAATAGTTGTTTCATTGCTGAAAGGGTTAGGAAAAATTTGAAGGTGAACACTATTATTTAACTCATTAATTCCTGCACAAACATGAACCACAATGTTGTCAGTAGCAGTATTTGTACAGCTATTACCATCGGTATAAGTATAGGTAATTACATGTGTTCCGATGCCTGCCGTAACGGGGTTAAAATTTCCACCGCTTACTCCGTTTCCACTATACGCACCTCCATTAGGTGTGCCACCACCTAAAGCAACCGGGGAGGCACTGGAGCAAACCGAATCGGGTGTAACATTTAAAGCTACTGCCGGAAGAGCATTTACCGTAACAGCCAATTGGGCTGCAGGGCTTGAGCCACACTGATTATCGGCTGTAACGCTAACATTTCCTGAAGTGTTTCCAAAAGTTACCATGATGCTGGTCGTGTTTTGTCCACTATTAATGGTTGCGCCAGAAGGTACAGACCATGTGTAACCGGTGGTATTGGGTACAGGTGAAATTGAGTAAACGGCTGAATCGCCTTCACAAACGGTACTTGGGCCATTAATCACAGAAGGCATAGCAGGAATACCCTGATTAGGTATAATTACAACCATACCATTTCCACTACGAACACCCGGAAGTGTAACTCCATTGATTACACCAACTATGTATGATGAACCTCCGGCACCACCGCCACCACCTACACCGCTTCCGTTTTGGGCACCGCCACCACCACCGCCACCATAATATCCGCCACCGCCACCGCCACCAGCAACATCCTGAGTGCCACCAGCACCATTTCCTCCAATACCTATAGCTCCTACGGTTCCTACATTTGGACCAGAATTATCACACGGTCCGGCAGTTCCACCCGCTCCTTGGGTTCCTCCGCCCCCAAAGTTAATTCCTTGTCCTGGATAACTAAATCCGCAATTATACGCTGCGTTTCCATTTACTCCTGTATTTCCTCCCGAATCGCCTCCACTACCTCCACAACCGCAAGGTTGGCATGAACCGTTGCAATAATCGCGTCCGGAACCGCCACCACCACCGGCAACAAGAATTCTGTTATTTAATAATTTACCATTTATCCGAATATCGGAGGCTCCCCCTCCTCCTCCAGCATTCCCTCCAAAACAAGAACCTCCAGGAGAACCATATCCTCCATTACCTCCTCCGTTCCATCCTCCACTTCCATTTGTGTTTCCTTGTCCACCCACAAACACCCATATAGAATCTCCGGGAGATACCGCTAATTTTCCTGAAGCATATCCGCCTTTTCCGGCTACCGTATTGTTTGGGAGCTTGTCCACTGCATTGGCTCCTTCTGCTCCCCAAGAGTGAATGGTTATTGTGTCAACACATTGTGGTACCACATAATATTGCATGGAACCTGTGTAATTTAAAGTGTCTTGAGCTTGCAGTATAGCAAACGAGACAATACTAGCGATCAATAATGTAGTTTTTTTCATACTCTTTAATTTTAAGCTAGGGTAAAAAAAAAGGCCGTATTTTCTACTGCCTTATAAAAATTTTTAGAGAGGGGTTAAATAGATTTTTCTTTTTTCAATTACTCTTACAATTTTTGTTTTACCTCTATTTCTTCGTAGGCTTCTATGATATCGCCTGTTTTAATATCATTAAAATTTGCCACATTTAACCCGCAATCGTAACCTGAACTTACTTCTTTCACATCGTCTTTAAAGCGTTTTAAGGACCCTAATTCCCCACTGTATACCACAATACCGTCTCGTATTACACGTATTTTATTTGAGCGTACAATTTTTCCGTCTAACACCATACAGCCTGCAACGGTACCTACTTTAGTTATTTTAAATACCTCTCTTATTTCGGCCGTACCGATAATTTTTTCTTCAATTTTTGCTTCTAACATTCCTTCCATTGCCAGTTTTATTTCTTCAATGGCATCGTAGATAATCGAATATAACCGAATTTCGATTTCTTCGGTTTCGGCTATTTTTCTGGCACCGGTAGAGGGACGAACCTGAAAGCCCACAATAATGGCATCGGAGGCTGCGGCAAGCATTACATCAGATTCGCTGATTTGACCAACCGATTTATGAATGATATTAACGATGATTTGTTCGGTAGAAAGTTTTTGCAAGGAGTCTGCCAGTGCTTCGATAGATCCATCCACATCTCCTTTTACTATAATATTCAGTTCTTTGAAACTACCTATCGCAATACGTCTTCCTATTTCATCGAGCGTAATATGTTTTTTGGTTCTGAGGCCCTGTTCTCGTTGTAACTGCAATCTACGTGTAGCAATGTTTCGGGCTTCTTTTTCATCTTCAAATACGTTAAATTTATCTCCTGCATTGGGTGCACCATCTAAACCTAAAATGGATACGGGTGTAGCAGGACCTGCTTGTGTAATTTTTTGTCCTCTTTCGTTAAACATGGCTTTTACTTTACCACTGTAGCATCCGGCAAGAAGTACATCACCCATTTTAAGGGTTCCTGTTTGTACAAGTATGGTAGAAACGTAACCTCTTCCTTTGTCTAATGCAGATTCTATTACAGTTCCTTCTGCTTTTTTATTTGGATTTGCTTTTAACTCTAATAGTTCTGCTTCTAACAATACTTTTTCCAGTAATAACTCTACATTTAATCCTGATTTCGCGGCTACTTCTTGCGATTGGTATTTTCCACCCCACTCTTCAACTAACAAGTTCATTCCGGCCAGTTTTTCTCTAATTTTTTCAGGGTTTGCTCCTGGTTTATCTATTTTATTGATGGCAAAAATCATAGGTACTCCTGCAGCCTGAGCGTGGTTAATGGCTTCAACGGTTTGTGGCATTACGTTATCATCGGCCGCAATTACAATGATGGCAATATCGGTAACTTGAGCTCCTCTGGCACGCATTGCGGTGAATGCTTCGTGTCCCGGGGTATCTAAAAAAGTGATTTTCTTTCCGTTTTCCAATACCACGCTGTACGCTCCTATGTGCTGCGTAATTCCGCCTGCTTCGCCTGCAATTACATTTGCTTTTCTGATGTAATCGAGTAACGATGTTTTTCCGTGGTCTACGTGCCCCATAACGGTAACAATGGGAGGACGTGGTAATAGGTCTTCGGGTTTATCGGGTTCTTCTGTTTTAATAGTTTCTTGGGCATCGGCCGATACAAATTCTACTTCAAAGCCAAATTCATTGGCAATCAGCACCATATTTTCAGCATCGAGGCGTTGGTTAATGGATACAAATAAACCTACCGACATACATGCCGATATTACATCGTTAACATTTACGCTCATCATGGTGGCCAGTTGGCTAACGGTGGCAAATTCGGTTACCTTGAGCACTTTACTTTGTGCTTCCAAGTTTTCCATGTCTTTTTGCATCTGCTCGTTAAAAGCTTGCCTTTTCAGTTTGCGGTGTTTAGAACCTAATGATTTTCCTGTTCCGGATAACTTAGATAATGTTTCTTTTATTTGACTTTCAACCTCGTGTTCGCTTACTTCCGGCTTGTGTGATTTTTTATCGAATTTTTTACCTTTGGGTGCTACTTTGTTAGCTTCTTTTTTAACTTCAACGAAGTCTTTAACAGCATCAACGGCTTCAAATCTTTTGGTAATTCTGGCTCTTTTCTTTTTATCGTTCGAGGTTTGGTTATGTTCCGGTCTTTTTTTCTTCTCCTTTTCTTGTTTAATCGGTAATTCTATTTTTCCCAGCACCTTGGGGCCCTCTAGTTTATCTGCTTCCACTTTCATTTCTTCAATAACTCGCGGAGCTTCTTCGTTTTTATTTTTATCCTTCTTTTCTTCGTGAGAGACAGTTTCTTGTGGTGCTTTTTCTTTAACTATGTCTGTTTTTTTGCTCTTTTTATCAGGTCTCGATTTCAGATTCATAGAATCTAAATCGATTTTTCCCACCACCTTTATGTTGTCTTCTGTTGTTGACTTTTCTTTCTCTTCTTCCGAAACCTCATTTTCCGTTATTGGATTTTCTTCTTTTATAAAAGTGGGTTCTGTTTCTTCTTCTTTTTCTTGTTTACTTTCTTCAATACTTACGGTTTGTCGAGATTCTTTTTGTTGAATTGTTATTAGATTCGATTGTTCTTTTTCTTTTTTTTCTGAACGAAATTCTTCTAATAAAACCCGATAAAGATTTTCATCAATTTTAGTGTTTGGGTTTGCCTCCACTACAAAACCTTTTGCGGCCAACGATTCTACAATGGTATGTAAACCTACGTTGAATTCTTTGGCCACTTTGCTTAACCTATTTGTTTTACCCGTTTCTAACATATTCTAACCCTTCGGTTTTTATGGTTTATTTAATTTAGACACAATTTTTATTCAAACTCCGATTTTAGTACGTTTCTCACTTCTATAATGGTTTCTTCTTCTAAATCGGTACGTTTCACTAAATCCTCTACCGAAAGTTCCAATACACTTTTGGCTGTATCACAACCAATGGCTTTTAATTCATCTAATATCCAACCCTCAATTTCGTCTGTAAATTCGTCTAATTCAACGTCTTCAATATCTTGTTCCGACTCGCGGAAAACATCAATTTCATATCCGGTAAGTTTGCCGGCTAGTTTAATATTATGGCCTCCTTTGCCAATAGCAAGTGAAACTTGGTCGGGTTTAAGAAATACTTCGGCTCTTTTGTTTTCTTCGTCTATGCTTATAGAAGTAATTTTTGCAGGACTTAAAGAACGCTGTATAAATAATTGTGAATTATTGGTATAGTTGATTACATCAATGTTTTCATTTTTCAACTCGCGAACAATTCCGTGTATTCTAGAACCTTTCATACCTACACATGCTCCAACGGGGTCTATCCGGTCATCGTATGATTCTACGGCAACTTTTGCCCTTTCGCCCGGCTCACGAACTATTTTTTTGATGGTAATGAGCCCGTCAAAAATTTCGGGAACCTCTTGTTCGAACAATCTTTCTAAGAATAATGGAGAAGTGCGGGAAAGGGTAATAAGTGGTTTGCTGTTTTTCATTTCTACTTTAACCACCACGGCTCTAACGCTATCGCCTTTTTTAAAAAAGTCTGATGAAATTTGTTCGGTACGTGGTAATATCAATTCATTTCCTTCATCATCATGAATCAGAATTTCTTTTTTCCATACCTGATATACTTCACCGGTAACAATTTCGCCCACCCTGTCTTTATAGAAATTAAAAATATGGTCTTTTTCCAATTCCATAATTTTCGACATTAGGTTTTGGCGCAATGCCAACACGGCACGCCTTCCAAAATCTTCTATTCGAACGGGAGTGGTTACTTCTTCGCCTATTTCAAAATCGGGCTCAATTTTGCGGGCATCCGTAAGACTTATGTGTTTTGAAGGATTAAAATCAAAGCTATCTTCTGCAAACTCATCGTCCACTATTTCGCGGTTGTGCCAAATTTCCAAATCGCCTTTATCTACGTTTATAATAAAGTCGAAATTGTCATCATCACCATGAATTTTTTTTATGGTATTTCTAAAAACCGTTTCCAAAATACTCATCAGAGTGGGTCGGTCTATATTTTTAAATTCTTTGAATTCTGAAAACGATTCGGTAAGACTTATTTTATCTATACCAACGGGTTTGGGTGCTAGCTTTGCCATACTTTGTTTTATTTAAACGATATCATTCTTTTGGTTTGTTTTACCTCTGCAAGAGGTATTTTTTTTTGTTCTGTAATTTTATATTTCTTTTTGGTTTCAGGATTTTTTTCGGTTTTTTCAATTTCTAATTGCATTTCGTTTTCATTGGCGTATAATAATTTTCCTTCTGTTTTTATTCCGTTTTTTTGCAATACGGATATTTTTTTCCCTATGGCTTTTTGATATTGCTTAAAAACCTTAAAGGGGCTTTCTAAACCTGGCGAAGAAACTTCTAATTCAAAATCTTCTACCTCTCTATCTAAATTCGATTCTATGAAACGACTTACGGTTACACAATCGTTAATGCAAATATTATTAAAGCTATCTATCTCTACTATTATTTTATTTGAGGCAGTGATGGCTACATCTACCAAATAAGCATTGAGTTCGTTTGCCTTTTCTTCGGCCAGTTTTTGTATGTACAACTTGTCTAACATTTTTACATAAAAAGAGGGGACATTCCGTCCCCTCATCAAATTTTCGTTGCAAATATACTACTTTTTTTTAATCTGCCAATACTAAGTATTTTTATTTCTATATGATTACCATTGCGGGCCAAATGCATTTTCAAAGTGTTCTACCCGATTATTTTCATTCGGATAAATACTAATGATATCAAATCGGCACGGGAGTTCAATCTGGTGGGCTTCGATGTACGCCTGTGCTCCATTAACAAGATGTTGTTGCTTCTTTTCGGAAACCATTAGTTGAGCATCTCCAAAATGGCGTGTTGAGCGTGTTTTTACTTCAATCACAACCAATTCATTCTTGTATTCGGCCACAATATCTAATTCAAATTTTTGCAAACGCCAGTTTGTGGCAAGAATATTGTAACCTTTGCCCGTTAAAAAGCGTTGAGCAAGTATTTCGCCTTGTAAACCTAGTACATGATGCTTTGCCAATTGTTTTTTTTAACGCTAATTTAGCATTTTTAAATTGATGTTATATGTATAAATTTCTAATTGTCATAAGTTCTCTTTTTCTGTTGCATGTCGGAAACAGTTTTTCTCAATCGTTTGAAGGATCTATCACATTTAAAAGAATTACCTTCAAAGACACTACCGATTATATTTATTCGGTAAAAGGAGATATGGTGCGCATTGACGAAAAAAATAAAAAAGGTCGCATTCAGGGAACTATGCTGGTAGATACAAAAAATAAAAAAATAACTACCGTTAGCCACGACCGTAAAGTATTTATGAGTGTAGAAACCAAGCCGGCATCATTAGATATGTCGAAAACAGAAGTGGACAAAACAAAAGAAACGAAAGAAATATTGGGTTTGAAATGCGAAAAATGGATTGCCAAAAATACCGAACAAAATACCATTGCAGAATTTTGGGTGCACAAGGGAAACTACGATTTTTTTCTGCCTTTGCTTGGGGTGTTAAACCGCAAGGATAAAATTTCACTTTTATATCAGAAAATACCCGATGCGAATGGTTACTTTTCTTTATATGGGGAAGAGCGAAGTGTAGATGGCTCTTTAAAAGAGCAGTTGCAGGTTGTAAAAGTTGAGAAGAAAAAAATGCCTGATACGAGTTTTAAAATTCCGGCAGGTTACACAAAGTTTGAAACTAAATAGATAAAACAGAAACGGATTCCGTAACTTCTAATTTTACTTCTTTTCCCAATAGTAATGCTAGGTTTTTACGGTCATGTCCGGCAGGAAAGTTAAAACAAACCGGATAGTTGTACTTTTTTATTTTTTCCGAAATAATTTCTTCAGCAGTTTTTCCAAAAGGTACAGCATTGTCTTTCATATCGTTCATTCCTCCTACTATAAGACCGGCCAGTTTTTTTAATTTACCACTGCGTTCAAGATTCATCATCATTCGGTCTATGTGATACAAATATTCGTCTAAGTCTTCTATAAAAAGGATTTTTCCATCGGTATGTATATCAGAAACACTACCATTTAAAGCGTAAAGAATAGAGAGATTTCCGCCCACTAGAGCTCCGGAAGCTTGCCCTTTTTTGTTTAACTTATTTTTCTCCACCTCGTATTTCAGCGATTCTCCGAATAAAGCTCTCTTAAGGCTTTGAGTAGACTCTTCGTCTTTTGTAAAATTGATGAGCATGGTAGCATGCATAGTAGCGATATTGTATTGGGCATGAATGTGTGAATGTAGCACGGTAATATCGCTATATCCCACAATCCATTTTGGATTTTTTTGAAACAATGAAAAATCGAGTTCATCAATAATTTGTAATGTACCATACCCTCCACGTGCTGCAATAATCGCTTTTATAGAAGGATCGTTTAACATTTGCTGAAAATCGGAAACCCTTTCCTGCTGCGTACTGGAAAACTGATGAAATTGTTTATATATATTACTCCCTAATACCGGCACGAGATTCCAATTAACGAGCGTTTGTATGGCATACTCCATTTCAGAAGCTATTACCTTACGTGCAGGGGCTACAACACCTACTTTATCGCCTGGTCTTAAATACGGGGGTAGAATACTCATATTTATTTATAACACTAACTAATTACTATCTTTGTCGCAAATTACAGAAATACTTTTTAACCGTTGAAAACACCCGAAAGATATTTAATAACAGCAGCATTACCTTATGCCAATGGCCCCTTACATATTGGTCATATTGCCGGCTGTTACCTCCCTGCCGATACCTACGTTCGTTATCTAAGATTGCACGGAAAAGATGTAAAATTCATTTGCGGTTCGGACGAACACGGTGTACCGATTACTATTAAAGCAAAAAAAGAAAACACCACACCCCAACAAGTGGTAAATACCTACCACGAAATAATGAAAAATGCGTTTACCGATTTTGGAATCTCTTTCGATATTTATTCCCGTACCTCTAATTCCACACACCACCAAACCGCTGCCGATTTTTTTAAAACTCTTTACGATAAGAAAGTATTTTCGGAAGAATTTACCGAGCAGTATTTTGATGAAAAAGCCAATCAGTTTTTGGCCGATCGGTACATTACCGGCACCTGCCCAAAATGCGGCAACCCTTCGGCTTATGGCGACCAATGCGAAAAATGCGGGGTTTCTCTTAATCCTACCGATTTAATAAACCCTACTTCGGTGCTGAGTGGTGAAAAACCAATCCTTAAAAAAACAAAAAATTGGTTTTTACCTTTAAATCAATTACAAGCACCTATAGAAAAATACATCGATTCGCATAAAGCCGACTGGAAAAGCAACGTGTATGGCCAATGTAAAAGCTGGCTCAACCAAGGCTTACAACCCCGCGCCATGACACGCGATTTAGACTGGGGTGTAAGAGTACCCCTACAAGATGCCGAAGGAAAAGTACTTTACGTTTGGTTTGATGCTCCCATAGGTTACATTTCGGCCACCAAAGAACTATTGCCCGATACCTGGGAACAATACTGGAAAAACGAAAACACTCATCTTATTCACTTTATCGGAAAAGATAACATCGTTTTTCACTGTATTATTTTTCCGGC
This sequence comes from Flavobacteriales bacterium, assembly GCA_905339165.1. Lineage (GTDB taxonomy): Bacteria > Bacteroidota > Bacteroidia > Flavobacteriales_E > Vicingaceae > BCD5. Next base: position 4,812 of record CAJPFH010000084.1, on the reverse strand, counting down.
TATGCTTATGGCTCACGGCCAGTATGTATTGCCCGAAAATATTCCGGCCAATGAGTTTTTAAATTTAGAAGGCGATAAAATTTCCACTTCACGAAACTGGGCGGTTTGGCTGCACGAATACCTGAACGAATTTCCGAACAAGCAAGATGAATTACGCTATGTGCTTACCTCTATTGCCCCCGAAACCAGCGACAGTGAATTTACATGGAAAGATTACCAAAACCGAGTAAACAACGAGCTGGTTGCCATATTGGGGAATTTTATAAACCGCATTGCCGTGCTCATGCAAAAATATTTCGATGGCACAATTCCAGGTAATGGCGAAATATCCATACACAACAACAGTGTCGAAACCGTTATAAAAAATACTTACGATGCTTTAGCTAAGAATATAGAAAATTATAAATTCCGTCAGGGTTTGTTTGAGGTGATGGAACTGGCACGCTTCGGAAATAAATTTTTAACCGATGCAGAACCATGGAAAACCATGCACACCGATACCGAAAAAGCTACACAAGTATTAACCGATTGCCTACACATTATTGCACATTTGGGAGTTTGTTTGCAACCGTTTTTACCCTTTACTTCTAAAAAAATATTTGAACAGCTAAACTTAAAAGAAAAATATTGTTGGAAAGACCACATAAGCATTTATGCAGGAAATCGCATGAATAAACCGGACTTATTGTTTCAAAAAATTGAAGACGAAGCAATACAATTTCAGATAAATAAATTACACAAACCCATTCCCGAAACTTCTGCTAATATACAAGCACAGAAAGAGAGCATAAGCTACGATGATTTTACTAAAATGGATATTCGTGTTGGTGAAATTTTAGCAGCCGAAAAAGTAGAAAAAGCCGATAAATTGCTTAAACTTACCATTGACACAGGAATAGATAAAAGAACCGTTGTTTCCGGAATTGCTGAGTACTACACCCCCGAAAAAATTATTGGAAAAAAAGTAAGTGTTTTGGTAAACCTTGCCCCACGTAAAATTAAAGGAATAGAATCTTGTGGAATGATTTTAATGGCCGAAAACAGTGAAGGAAAGTTGGTGTTTGTGCAACCCGAAAAAAACGACTTCGAAAACGGCAGCATTATCCGATAAAATTTCCTTACAAAATCCCATTGAATGTATTAATGAAAAAAATAACTCCCCTCTTTTTTCAATAACCTATAACTATTTTTTTACCACAAATAAAAATTTACTCTACCACCATTTTTTGGCTGTATGTTCCAATTTTAATAAAATACATTCCTTTGGAGTATCCGCTTAAATTAATATTTAGCATATTACCGTTTGGGTTTACAGTAGGCTGTATGCGTTTACCGAATATATCGTATATCTCTATTTGTTGCGGGTTAATGGGTTCTTCGCTTTCTAGGGTAAAGAGGCCACTGCTGGGGTTTGGGTTTATTAAAATAATGTTATTATTCTCTGTTTTTATTGTTTCTTCTTCAATTAAATTCTCTGTTTCATTCTCAACAGAATCGCTTGCTATACGCAAATTACCGCAAAATGGGTCTATTCTTGCACGAAAATAACTCCCGGCCTTGGCATGAAAACCGGGTTTAAGATAAATTCGCTCTTGTGCTTTTGTATTTACTTTGGTGTTTGGTTCAAGTATTACACTGCCTAAAGAAGCAAAAGTTATGTTTTTCCCGCCCAAGTATTCATGTTCATAATCATCGTATGTTTTATTGCTTATAAATAAATCTTTTCCGCAATAATCTTTTTTATAAATTTTTACCCAATCAACTAACATATACTTTGGCAAGTCGCTTCCCCCAGGAGCCTCATCGGGTTGTAGTTCGGGATGCCACTCTTTGCCTTTATATCTGTTCATAATCTGAGTTGGAAGAGAAGGTAGGGAATAGTTTAAAAATTCTTGAGGATGGTAGTAAGCATGCTGTACACCAAGCGTAAAAAATAACCACATATTTTCTGTCGGAAAAATCTTATTTTCTAAAACGAGCATATTTGAAAATAGATTCTCACAATCCATTCCGATACCATCTAGCTTATGGTATTTATATATTGTTCTTTTTGTATTCCCATTTACCTTCCATATTATTTTATATGGATCCCATTCTACGCTAAAAATATAAAAAGATTGCGAATAATCAGGATTTTTATATTTAGTATGGTCAAATTCGGATTTTCCATCACCATCAATATCTTTATGAACCGTCATGTGATGTATCCTTGGTTGGTCTTTCTCATTTTTGTTTTTTATATTTTTTTTATTGAAAGGATTTGCACATGGAATAGGACAAAACTCCTCGTAATTGTGTGTCCAAAATTCAAATATATCTATCTCATTCCATTCAGGTTTGCTATTGTACAACCAAAAAGATGGCCATAATCCATATAAACTTGGTATTTTTATCCTTGCCTCAAATTTTCCGTAAGCCCATGAAGATTGCTCATAAGAATACACAAATCCGCCAGAATACTTAAAGGTTTTCGGATATGGTACACCATTATCATCTAAATATTTTGTAATGGGATTTGGAAGTTTCTTTGCCCATATTTTCATATGTCCTCCACCCAATTCAATATTATTCGGGTCGTTTAGTGTACCACCTCCTTCTTCATTATGGCTTGTGTGAATTTTCCATTTAGTATTATCTATTGTTGTGCCGTCAAATTGGTCTTCGTACACTTTCACCCACGGAGAGGCATCTCCGCAGGGAGGTTTTATATTAGGAAATTCAGTTATAACAAATTGCTGTTGTGCAATAATTTTTAAAGAGAATAATTGAAAAAGTGTGTACAAAATATAATGGTGTGGTTGCATTATTTGTTCAAGTTAATAAAGATGTATTTATTTTTATTGTGCATAAGGCTTTCCGGAAGGCTCGCTGTGTTATTTATCATTATTTGATACCCTTTAGCAACCAAGCTATCTAAATAAAATTTGTCTGGAAGTTGAGAATATACGGTCAAATCGGTATAAAACATCGCCTCTATAGGTCTTTCATAGTTAAATAGTACGCCATTAGCAATTTCAAATTTATTTAGTTGCTTTAATTGAACTGTCCATAGAGGAAGAGTATGGTCTTTGCTAAATGGTTTTAACCGTTCTACAGAGTACCGTATTGGAAGCACTAGCACTAAAAATAGAGTAATAAGGATAAGTGCCTTATATATTCTGTTCTCGATTTTTTTTAATTCTTTTACTAGGCAGAAAAAGAAAAAAGAAGTAAGAATAAAAAATGCAGGGGATGAGATTAGTATATAGGTAAAACGCTTTGTGGAAGATAGAGAAAAAACAATCAAAGGAATTATAATCCACAATAACAGTAAAACACTTTGAAGAGTAATTTTCTTGTTATGAAAAATGATATACACCAACCAAATTAAGGGGATATAAATTAACTCGCCAAAGATTATTCGAATCTGTTCTATATAATACCACCAAGGCCCTGAATGGTTTTGTACAATATTTTGCATAGGAAAAATTAAAGCATATACAATTGTTTGCGATTCTTTTGGAAAAGCATTAAAACAATAAATAAACCAAGGAAGGCAAACCAAACCTGTAGAGAGCATCATGAATAAATAATTTAGAGTAATCTTTCTAAAAGATTCTTTATTATGAGAAAAAGCCAGTACGGGATAATTAATAAGACTAATAAACCAGGAAGATATTTTGACATTACTGCTAATCCTATGGTTATGCCGCATAAAATGGCATATGATGGGTGCTTTTTTTTCATTTTTGATAGTCAATAAGGCAAACCATACCGATGCCTCAGTAAAAAATAAAAATGCTGTTTCAATATGATCCGAAGAAATTTTTCCGGAAGCCACTTCAATTAATAAGCCATGTATAGCATGAAAAAAAGATGCTAACCAAGCTATTTTGATATTGTTAAATATACTCTTTGCAATTAGAAAAGTTAACCAAACAGATAATACGGATAGAATTAACGAAGGGATACGTATCGACCATTCGGAATTTCCAAAAAAATAAATACTGGCAGATAGAAACCATAATGGCAAAATAGGTTTTGATAACCATATATGATTTTCAGTCCAGTTTTCGTTGTTGTAGGGCAAAATTGGGTTTTCATACAGTGTTGGTTTCAGTGGATGTTTAATTAAATTTTTTGCTACCAATGCATGGTAACGCTCATCCCATTTACCAAGGGGAGAATACGAAGAACTGTAAATTCTTAATAGTAAAGCTCCAAGCAATACTAGAAATATTGAAGTATATGGCTTATTAATAAAGTGGTACGATAGTACAAAAAATAATATAGAAATAAAAAGTATTGTAAACAGCATTTTATTTATTGCTTAATTTTTCTACCTTTTGTTTTAGAATATTAAGTTCATGGTTTAACTCGATAATATACAAGGCTTGTTCTTCAATTTTTTCGAGCAATTTGGCTTGCATTTCACCTAAACGAATGCCAGTTTCTTCCACTTCTTTTGCAGAAGGGACACCCGGTAAATGTTTATGTAACTCGATAAAATCGGCATATTTCTGAATACTCATTTTTTTATATTCTGCTGAAAATACATAATCGGGCCAGTTACTTTTTAAATCTACTGTTATGTCTTCAGCTATTATATTTCCATAAACAGCGAGTTTATATCCATATGGAACTTGTGTTGTACCAATTCCAACTGTATTATTGATAAATGCACTATTGCCTACATGCAAATTGGCTTTTACCGGCCCGTTGGCTATGTGTACATCTTTACCGCTGGTGTAGTTGATATGCAAAGCTCCTTCGCTAAAATTATCGATGTGTGCATTCTGGTAATCTTGCCCTATTCGTATGTATGCGTTTGGA
>CAJPFH010000083.1 GCA_905339165.1 Flavobacteriales bacterium | reverse complement strand
TATCTATTTGAATTATGGACTCTCCGGGCTTATTGCAGCCAAGCTATGGTTGATAATCGTTCCTCTTATGATCGCTTCAACAAAGGTCAAAGACAGCTACTGGTTCATAAATGGGGTGCTGGGATCATTGATAGTATTAGGGATATTAGCCATCCAGGCAAATATCCAGGAAATATCAGGTGTTTCGCACATGAGCCCTATGGAGATCAATTCAATTTACCTGGTGGTTTTATTATTATTCACATTTGCGGGTACTATCATAGATAATTATACAAAGACGAAAGCACAAAATTCTTTTTCCAACCGTATTAAGGGATTGAATAAAAAAAATTCATCTACTTTCAAGTGAATTATCCTTTGTGAATCTTGAACTATCTTACCCGGTTGATTGCTTATGTGATTTCACATATGATTTTTTCTGGCAGCACAGGGGCAGCAGGCTTTCTCCATCCTCTGTGATACCGCACCAGACCGGTACATCATATACCTATCAGGACCTTGTTTTTGCATTAAAGAATGGAGAAGATGTGAACTTAAAAGGCAATGCAGGCAAAAGGCTTGGAAGCAGCCTTGGAGTTGATCTTAAATTTTTTGGGGGCACAGGAAAAGCCATTAAGTCCGGCTCAATAATCGTTGATGGGGATATTGATACGCGGATGGGTATCAGTATGGTTTCCGGGGCGATATATTTAAAAGGTATTGTCAAACAACCAGTGGGAAACGTTGTGGAGGTTGGATCTGACCGCCAGGGCTATCGAAAATTCGTATCTATTACAGATATCCTTTCAGAAGTGTCAAATGAAAAAACACTTCCCCCAAATGTTATGGAAAATGGATGCTTATATGTTAGAGATGGGATTATCCGTGATACGATCGCGGCCCGCCTTGATGCTGATGCTGGCAGGAAAGTCATTGTGGAAGGCGATGCGGGGATGAGCACAGGGATCCTGATGAAGCGCGGGTTTGTTATGATAGAAGGGAATGCAGGCTTGAACACTGCCGTACTTCTGCGTGGTGGGACGATCATTACAGGGAATACGGGAGAGTTCGCTGGTGCATATATGAAAGATGGCGTGCTTATAATAAGTGGGAAAGCTCAAGGTTATGTTGGTGCTAATATGAAAGGAGGGACGATTTTTTATAAAGGGGATGCCATGGTCCCACGTGCCCCTGTTGATGAAAAGGATATAATGATGCTTATCAGGGTGCTTGATATCAGCAAGGTGGAAGCAATGATGTTTAAGAGATACAGGATTAATAGAGTGCTATGAAATCCATAACAATACTTGCATTTATGCTAAGATAAAGGTAACATGGATTGAAGATGGAAAGCCCACAACCTTTGAAAGTTAATTTCAGGTTCTTCAAGAAGAACATGCAAAGCATTGCTGTCCTGATGCCTCTTGTCCCGGGATCAGATACAAAAGAAAAACCCTGCGACGGTATAATGGTCTACAGCTTTGCAACACAACAGGCGCCTTCAATATTCAGGGAAGTATCGCAGGCAGCAACAAGCTCAGTATTCATTGCCGGAGGACCTCACCCTTCTGCCCGGCCAGAAAAAACGCTGCTTTTTTTTGACTATGTAGTAATAGGCGAAGGTGAAGAAACATTGCCTGAATTGATCGATGTAATTCAAAATAAAGGAGATATTTCATCAGTTAAAGGTATAGCTTATAAAAATGAGACAAATGATATCGTTTTCACCGAAAAGAGAAGCCAGGTTGATTTAGATAAATATCCGCCTTTTGATCCCGGTATCATGCTCAACACTATTGAGATCACTCGCGGCTGCCCATATAATTGTACTTACTGCGGAAGTCCACAATTATTCGGACGCAATATGAGACACAGGAGCATTGATGTGATCTTGAAATATTCAAAGTTCCTCAAAGATATCAGATTCACGTCCCCGAATGCCTTTGCTTATGGTTCGGATGGCATACATCCGCGCATTGAAAAAATTGAATCGCTTCTTCGCACATTGCAGCCCGGAAGGATTTTTTTCGGGACATTTCCTTCAGAGGTGAGGCCGGAATTCATAGACGACAGGATCCTTGAACTTGTGTCGAAATATTGTGAAAATACCACAATCAGCATGGGGGGACAATCAGGAAGCCAGAGGATACTTGAAAGCATAAAGCGAAAACATACCGTAGAAGATATTATCACAGGGGCTGAGAAATGCCTGGAACATGGTTTTACTCCGATCGTTGATTTCATATTCGGGCTTCCTGGTGAAACTGAACCTGACCAGCTTGAAACTCTCAATTTGATAAAATGGCTAACAGGAAAAGGAGGAAATGTCCATTCCCATTATTTCATGCCACTTCCGGGCACAGAATTTGAAAATTCAACGCCTGCTCCGTTATCCAAAGAAGTGAAAAAGGTAATGGGGGAGCTGGCGCTAAAAGGAAAAACTACGGGCGTGTGGTCTTAAGCTTGATATCCTCATTCTCAACAAGCAGCCTGAACTCATCAAGGCTCAAGCGTCCGTCTTTCTTGAACTTCTCCCTGGCTTGCTCACGTTTTCCAACATTTTTCTGCTGATCGCGGCCAAGCTGGTATTCTTTCATCTGCTCAAGATAAACTCCAAGTTCATCACGAAGATTCGGAATTTCCGCCTTCAGTACGCTTATTTTCTTTCGAAGAGGCGCAATGCCTTTGAATTTTTCATTCAATTGGGCATGATAAGAGTCAGCTTCCTTACGCAACGTGTCTATTTCATTGTAAAGCTTTATCATTTCTTCATGGAACTTCTGGGATTCCTGGGCAAGAGTCTGGATCTTAGCATGCAAAGTATCCATATCCGTGTATATTTCTTTTCCCTTAATATACTCAAGTGAGATCACAGAATGTATCTCATTGGCTTTCCGGGTGGCTTTCAATCTATCGTTTAACTCATTTAAACGGCTGAAAATATTGATCTCATGCTCAAGCGGAATGTCTGCCGTCAAAAAGAGGTTTAACTCCTCTTGATAAGCCTTTTCAAGGGTTTCAAATCTTCCCCTGGCTGTAAGGTTCAATTCATCGCGTGATTTCTTAAGTTCCCCTA
>CAJPFH010000082.1 GCA_905339165.1 Flavobacteriales bacterium | reverse complement strand
CTTTTTCAAAGTCTGATTGGGCATTCAACTTAGCTTTATTGCAGTCTGTCTGTCCACAAGCTGTAAAAGTTGTAGCTGCGATAAAGGTAAATATGAGTGTTAGTTTTATCAATGTCGTCTTTTTAAAATGCACCATAACGGCTCTGGCTAAGAAACGTGCGGGTTTTGGAACACGAATCTGTCAGCCGAGTACCGAGTTTTGTCATGTGTTAAAATGTTCATTTTTACCGTGTCTGCCCGCATGTTTTCTTAGCTATTGTTGGGCACAGTTTATTTTATTTTCATTTTTTAAAAGTTCTTTCATCGCTCCCAACTGTCGTGTAGCAAAATCTTCAAATGGGTATTCTTTGCCGTCTTTTGTTAGTCGCATGTTCTGTCCGACAAATCCAATTCCTCCAAGTCCCGCTGATTTTAGCAAAACCACTTTATAAACGTGTTGGTCAAACCAATAAATTTGGTAAGTTCCAATCCGCCCGTGCATAGGTTGTATGAAGGGAATTAATTCATCACCGCTTTTTAAGAATCCTTCATTCACTGGCAGAGCACTAAAGTCACCAAATGAAGAATAACTAAAAAATATCGTGTCATTTCCTCTTGTCACATAACTAACCGAACTTGTATCTGTTTCATTTTTATTGTGGTACTTATTTGCCCATTCTTCTTGTCCCACCCAGTAGTCAGTTATGTGGTCGTAAATGGCGTCAAGATATTTGCAAGCTGTATCCTGAATGTGATAAACAGCAACTTGAATTTTAGCGGTTTTGTATTTGTTATTAGAACCTGTAAAGCTTGTTCGCGTTGTCACCCTTGTTTTTGAGTTTACAATATACTTGTCTGCTTTTACAGTCAGTCCGGCAATAAGTGTCGTGTCAGTGTCTACCGATTTAACTTTTGCCTTGTACAAATTCAGTCCCGGAATGGTCTTGGTTTGAGAACACGCTGTCACAGTCAGTAATGTCAATAGTATGATTGTCAGTCGCGTCATTTTAACTGTGCCCAACGTTCCCTGTGTTGCTGTCTGTGGCGGTTTTGAAACGGGAACGTTTTTCCTAAACCGCATTTTGTTTTTTGTTGTTACTTTCAATTTTACCTTGTCTGCCGCCATAGAAGCAACACAGTGTTAGTGCAAGTGCTTTTTGATTAATCCTCTATCTGTCCGTCTGCAAAATACTTTCCATTTTTAAATATGCATTTTCTTGTTAAAACTCCCGCACAGTTATAAATGTAATATATTCCATTGTGTAAATACCCATTTTTGAACTCGCCATCTGCTTTTAAGAGATTTTTTTTAAAGTAATAACCATAGAGCTTTGAATACGAAGGAGGATTTCCTTTATATCCATTCATAAGCACAAGGGAATCCTCTTTTTTCATAGAATCGCATTCATGACGGTTGTAGGTTGTGGAAATCATTTCATTTTCTGAAACATTTTTTCCATTCTTGAAATGAATTAATTCTTCCGTAAATTCAGGAAAAACTAATTTTGATTGTCCAATATAATTTGTGATTATTTTATAAATACCATCAGGGGCTGATTGTTTGATTGTGTAACTAGGCGTTATGCCGGGCTTACCCATGTCAAATTGTAAATCCTCCCAATTGAGGTTTAAGAATGTAGTATCATGTTTATTTTTAAAAATGAGTATTGTCCCATCTGAATGATTAATAATGGTGTCCTTTTTTATTAAAACTATTTCTATTGTATCGCTTTCTTTAGATTTAATGTCGGAAATACTCAAGCTATTTGCCGTTGTAAACAAGAAGCACAAAAAGGTCGCTATAATAATTTGTTTAGTCATTTTGCATTGGCACTAACGGTTGGCGGGTTTATGAAGTGGGGGATTTAGATGCAGGAACCGTCAATTTACCACTACTGTTTGTTAGAAGTTCTGCTCTTTGATTAACCACTTCAGCCCCCATTTCATAAACCCGCTGTTGGCTGCTGTGCTTCTTTTCTGTCAGTAGTTTGTAGTCCGATTTTGAAACAAATAAGTCGCCTTCAACTGTGTCAAGTTTTGTCGTAATTGCTTTAATTGCTTCGTCCGATTGGTCAATGCCAATCCAATGTCTGCCGTTGGTTTGTGCTGCCTTCAAAGTTGTCCCCGAACCTGCAAAACAGTCAAGAACAATGCTGTTTTCGTTTGATGATGTTTTAACTACGATGTCTAACAAGTCAGGATTTTTTTCTGTCGGGTAAACAGGATATTGTGGGTCTTTAAATTCCCAAATATCTTGCATACGTTTTCCTTCTTGTTCGTCTAAATAGATTTTTTTTCTTGGATTTCCATTGTCGCTCCACTCAATAAGTCCGTCTTTGTCCCACTGTTCCAAAATTGTTACATCGCTTCTCCAATGTCTGCCGGGCGGTGGTAAAATTCCTTTAAATGCTTTTGATGTTTTCCCGTTTTGAGTTTCTCCCGGAGCGTGTAATGGAATAGTTGTGTAACGTCTGCCATCTTTTTCTGTTTTTGGAAACAGTTTTAATTTATCTTCTTCGGTGTATGGCGTTTTTGGTTCGTTCCAAATTAAGTTGTCCGATTTTGAATAGAATAAAATCAAATCTTTCATATTTCCGAAACCTTTGCGTGCAAAGTTTTTCGGATTGCATTTAATTCTTGTAATGTCATTTCGGAAATTTTCAATTCCAAATATTTCGTCCATTACAATTTTTACGTAATGTCCAATCTTGTAATCAATATGTAGGTAAATTGAACCTTTTTCGGAAAGCAACATATTTAAAAGCACAAGTCGCTCACGAATAAACTCTATGAAATCAAACCCTTTCAAAGTGTCGGTGTAGGCAACTGTTCCGTTTGAACTATTGCTTATTGTGCTTGCTCTGCCGTCAGTAATTGTAAATGTGTTATTTGTAGCAAAAGGTGGGTCAATGTAAATAAGGTCAATTTTACCTGCAAGATTGTGTTTGGTAATAAGTTGTTTTAATGCAACTAAATTGTTTGCTTGAATAAGCAAATTAGGATTGTCGCTTGAATTAATTTGCACTAACTCAACATCGGGAATGCTATCAAATATTTCCTTCTCTGTTTTTTTATTTGGATAATTTAACTGCATAGAATTTTAGATTTGATAAAGAAATTCACGCAGCACCAAACTGCTCATTATGTTAAGGTCTTTGTATTTAGTGGTAATGTCTTTATACATCTTGTTTTTGCCTTTGATGTATAAAACCCCGTCAAGAATGGCAATTTTAACTGCCTTTACATTTTTGGCTTGAACGGTGCTGATTGCATCGTTAAATTGTGCGTTTTGATGTCCGCCAAAGTCAGTCAGGAATTTAGCTTCGCCAATAACATATTTGCCGTTGAAGCGTCCTATGAAATCAAGTCCTTTAGGATGTTTGTAGTTTAACTCACCCGAAGCAAAGTCCATTAGTTGCTTGTCGCTACCATTTAAAATAGCATCTTTTTTGGTCTTTGTAAATTCGTCAAGAGTTACTGGCTGAATACCTAATGCTTTGCTGTTAGTCCAACGTCTGAAAAACGGCCCGATTTGTCGGTTAGTTTCTTTCGGTTCGCTGCAACGCTCAAAGATTTTATCTAAGCCCATTTCGTATAGTCGTCCGCAAATTCTGTTTATTGTTTTCGGATTACGTTCAATTGAAGAAGCATCACGTTTTAAATATGCGATATAACTGTCCTTGATTGGGAAAAGGTCAAGTTTTAAAAGTTCTTTGATTAATGCTTCATTATTTTTCTTCTTAAATGCTTTTTCAATACTTGCCCAACGGTCGGTATTTAATTCTCTAATTCCTTCTGGAATAGTTGGGTAAACCTGAAACAAGTCGTCCAAGTAACTTCTTTGGTTAGCATATTCTATACTTAATTCTGTCCAATAATTCATAGTTTCAAATGTAAGGAAAATTTCGTTTGGGCCATTCTGTTTTGTTTCTGCACTGTCGTTTCGGAGCGGTCACGTAGCATTGCAGCCAACGTTTTTCGGCTTTGCGTTCGGGCGGGCTTTTTAGCACTACACTTGATACGAAGAACCGCACTTCAATTATACACAAAATTGTCAATAGAAGCACGGCACCCCGCCTGACGCAAAACCGATGTTGGCAGCTGGTGTTCTGTCGTCCGTCCTTGTAAACCATTGTCAGTATTGGGTTTAAGTGTCATTGTCCGTATGCTTTTTTGTTTGTCCGTGTCGGGTTGTGCGTTGCGTTTTTTATTTTTTTTGAAGGGAAGGAAATTTTTTAAAACCAATTTTTCTTGGGCAGCATTTGCAAGCTCTTTGACAAAGCTTTGGCTGTTGCGTTGGCTTGCGGGGCTTTGGCAATGTGCTTGCAAATAGGGTGGGGTGTTGCCCGTCATTGTGCAATTTGTGCTATTAATGTGCAATTGTTTCATGGTCTGTCGTTTTGTTGATGACGCAATTGACGCAATTATGACGCAATTCAATTTAGCGTATAAAATGCTCCTGCCCCTTTTTGTCCGCTTGGTTTTATTAGTTGTTTATCAATTAATTCTTTTAAGTCTCTTGTTGCCGTTTCTCTTGAAACATCATTCAAAGTCTGATAATCGCTATTGGTGATTTTCCCCTTCTCTTTTAGATACAACAGTGCTTTTACTTGTCGCTCATTCAGGTCAAGCGATTGCAGATACTTTTCATTGTAAATGTTTTTTCTAAACTCCACAGAAATGTCGCTTGAATCGTAGCTAAAAACAGGTTCGGGTATTCCTGCCTGTTTACATTCTTTGATGATTTTTATAGTTCCTCTTCCCCACGATTCAATGTAGCCACTGCGAAATAAAGCGTTTGCAATGTCGGGGTTGTAAGGTCGTGAGGCGTGTTTCTCTAAAAGTGTTTTCACTGTCCAGTTTTCGGGCAGTTGTCCTTCGTTCCAGAAAATGATTTTGTCGCTGTAAACGCTGATTTGAATGGGAACTCCGCCTGAATAGTCTTTGTGTGCAACTGCATTCAGTAAAGCTTCTCTTACCGCTTCTTTCGGATATTCAAATTTCTCAACACGGTTAATACCTTCGTAACTGATTTCAGCTTTGATGTATTTTGTAAACAGCAAATCCATTGTTTTCTCAATCTGCTCAAACAGGTTTCCGTGTATTTCATCCTGAAACTTCAAATCATCATCCGATTGAAAATAACCGATTTTGATGTAAGCACCTGTTACAAATTTTTCGGGATTGGAATGAAAAAGCAGAATAGCAGAACGTTTTAAATATTCGCCTTCTTTCAACTGCAAATTCTCAATCAAATGTTCATTGCTGTCAGTTAAGCTGTCTTCATCTATTCGCTGACTTTTAAAAGCACGTTTACGGAAAAACTCAAAAGTTTCCTGCTTCAAATCTTTTACCGAAACTTTAGGAACGGGAACGCCATCCCAACGCTTACCTTTTTTCTGCAACAGAAATTTATCTAATGCAGCACCTTTCAATTCCTGTTTGGTGCTTCCGCTTCTTATATGATACTGACCTTTGTAATTTACAGGATAAGGATATGGCTCTACAACAATCTCAATAAACTCGCCTTGCTTGGTTTTGTGCAAATTCACATCTACCAAAATGCCCAATGTGTCTTTTACCTTGTTTGGAATTTCTTCCATTAACCTTTTGGAATCAGAAATACCAACTACATTCCCTGCATCATCTTTACCGATGAAAATTGTGCCACCGTTGGCATTGGCAAAACCACATATCCATTTCAGATACTCGTCTCGCCAACTGCTTTTATATTCTATGTTTTGGGTTTCGGACATTGATTTGAATTCTATTGCTTATTTATACTAATAACTTTTGATTGACGTCTAATTAAATATGTGAATGAAAAAATCGCTGATTTAGTAAGTAACATTAATATTTTGGTTTTTTCAATCAATTCTTCTTTAGTGCAGACCTCTTCTCCAAGAGATTTGTAATGACTTACCTCTTTGTCTGATTTAACAATATGAAGAACATTATGCTCCATTGCATTTCGTAATTTTCTAAAATTACTTAAAGCTGCATAATCTGATTTGCTTAAATCTCTTGATATACTGTAAAGTGAAATAAGGTAAAAATTATCTTCAAAATGTTTTTTATCAAATAACGCTAATTCCTTATCCCACATGTTTAAGAAGTAAATTTTCGGACGTTCTTTTTCATCAGGAAATTTGATTTTTAACTTGCTTTGATAGTCGATATTCAATACTTGAAAAATCCCATGAGCTATTTGGTCTAAAATGCTATATAATGTTTTAAATGAGTTTTTTAATAAAGCATTCTTAATTCCATCGTTTGAGTTTATTCTTTTGACTCCATTTATTTGGAAGGTAGAGATTTTAGTCTCAGCTAAACTGTAATAGTAATTATGTCTAGCAACAATAAAGTCGTAAATTGAAACATCAAGAATAGTGTGAAATTGTTTTACCCAATCAATTTTAGTGTGTTCGTGGTTAGTTTCAATTTGTAAATCGTCACTTGTTGCCTTATTACATTTACAGTAAAAGGAATGTTCGTTTATGAATAGTTGGCTATCCACACAAAACTTTTTATATGCATTATAACGTATAATTGATTTTGATACCTTGGCTTTGTGTTTTCTTAGATTTTTAATATCTAAGTTGTAATCTTTTATATTTTTTCTGCATTCACTTTCAGTTTTTATGAGTTGTTTTTTTTGTTCAGTTAATATTTGTGGAAGTTTTTTTGCTTCCATACAAGAATCAATTATTTTAAGCAGAAGTAATCCATTAAAACTTAAACATGTTTTTTCTTTTACAGCTTCTAACAAAAGTGCTCTAGTGTATTCAATGTTAGGGTTGTGTTGCAAATTTTCTTTTGCAACGTTTAGATAGTAAAGTGGTTCAAACCACCTTGAAAGCTCTGTTAAACCAAGGGAGAGCAATGTTAAGCAATGGCTTAAATCAGCCTGATTAAGTGGGTTTTTATTCTCTAAATATTGTATGTAAACTTTCCATAAGTATGACTTAGCCTTAATTAGGAGTTCTGTTTTATCAAAAGAAAAAAAAGGCTCCTCAGACTTTAATAAGTTGTGATACATCAATAGCGTTTCTGCATAAATGATACTTGATTTCGCTGTATGTTTTGAAAACAATTTTGATTTTAATTCTGGTTTCTCAAACGCAGAAATTATATTTTGATATGTTTGCTTACTTGAATACTGCTGAGCATAAAAGTTTAGTGTATCAAAAAATCCTAAATGAATTTCAAGTTTTATTTTCTCATCTAATTGCGAGTTTATACAAGCAATATAAAATGTATTTAATGCACCTTTTACTTTTTCTTTATCCTCCTCTCTTATCCTTCGTCTAAATATGGCAAGCTCTTTTTTATATCTTTCAATGAAATTTTTGGGATTAAAAAAATCCACAGGTATTAAGTATATCTCCTTAATGTCATTAGTATTTATAACTTCAGAATTTTGCATGACTATCCCTCCACAATTTTAATTTCATCCTCGGTTAATTCATACAACTGATATACTAATTGATTGATTCTGTCTTCACAGTAATCAATCTTACTTTGCAATTGATTGAGTTTGTTTTCAAGTTTGATTTCTGATTTTTCCTCATTTAATTTAATTAGTTGGTCAACAAGTTTGCTAAGTTCCGCTTGTCCTTTTTCGGCTTCAATTTTTATTGGTAATGATTTTAATTGCCCTACTTTAATTTGAGGAAAAGCATCATTTACCTCATCAAAATAATTTCTGATAAAGAAGCTAATTAGTTTACTGCCAAGAATAGCAGCAAGGTAATTGATTGAAATATTTTTAATTCGTGGCTTTGTAATATAAACTTGCTGGTCGGCAACTGTATTTTCCTTTTCAACGGTTACTATTAAGGTTTTTCCTAAGATTTTTCGTGAATATATTCTATCACCTTCAAAAAACTTTTCGTCTCTTGGTTCTGCTAACCACTTGCCATAGCTGATAAACTCTTTTGGTTTTACTTTGGTGAAACATTTTAGGTCTTTACCATAAACGAATGGTCTGTAACCCGATTTTGGTTTATCAGAATGATAAGGTCTTTCATCAACATCTCTCTGAATTTGCTGTCCATTTCCAAATGCTGATTTTCCGAAACCTCCAACACGGTATGAATGAACTCCTCTTGTAATATCTGCAATTTCTCCTAATATGTTTTTTTTATTCTTAATTTTTTCAATTAACGAATTACCGCCTTTGGAAAGTGAAGTTGAAATAGGCTTTTCTCCATTTACAAACTCTGAAAAATCTAATTCACTTATCAATGATTCATCAGAATATGAAAGTTTTGCAACAGTAAATGCTTTAGATTTTCTTTTTCCTTTTCTCAGTATGTAAATAATAGTGTCAACTGTTATTCCTTCAAAAACTTTAGTTTCGGGAACTGCTATTTTTAATTCAGCAGAATTCTCTAAAAGAAATTTTCTCGTTGATGAAGAATATGTATTTGTTAGCCAAACATTCGGAACTATGAAAGATGTAAAGCCCGAATCATTTACAAGTTGAACTCCTTTTTCCATAAAGATTGAAAAGAAGTCAAGTTGATAAGGCGAACTCTTGAAGTGATTTCCCAAATATGATTTCAAGTCATTACTAATTCCTAAACTCTTCCAATCTCTTCCGAAAACGTAAGGAGGATTTCCAATCACAGCATCAAATCCACCTTGTTTAAAAACCTCTGGAAAAGCTTTTTGCCAGTTAAAAGGTTTGATTTTCTTTTCTTCTCCAAAGTCGAGTTGGCTGTCGTAAAAATCAGTGTCGACCAAACTGTTTCCGCTTTTTATGTTTTCATCTAGTGTCGGCAAAACCCTTTCATTAAATAAACGAAGTTGAGAAGCAATACTGGCTTCGGTTTCACCTTCCATACATTTCAGTAACAAACTTAGTTTGGTTACTTCTACTGCATTTACATCTATATCAACTCCAAAAATGTTGTTTAGTAAAATCCGTTTCTTTTCGGCTGTGGTAAGATTACCTTCAGGGGTTAGCGGATTATCTTTTTTGCCTTTAGAGGGTTTCCCGTTATCGCTGTAAAAATTCTTATGCCAATCTAACAAATACTGGTAAGCACCAATCAAAAAACTTCCGCTGCCGCAGGCAGGGTCAACTATTTTAATTTTGCTTACCTCTTTTGGAGTCTTGTTTTCAATGAGTTTACCAACTGTATTTTGAACAATATAATCAACCACATATTGAGGCGTGTAATAAACGCCACCGGCTTTACGAACTTCTGGTTTTTCTTCAATTTTTGCCCGGTGTGCTTTATCAATAGTGATGGTTTTCCCTAAAAACTGCTCGTATGCACTGCCTAAAATTTCTACTGATAAAACCGAAAATTCATACGGACTTTCGGGGTAATATAATTCGTTGACAATGGTTTTGATTACCTTATTATCAATCTGAATGTTTTTGCTGATTTTATCTTTCTTGAAGTCGAACAAACCCGAATTGTATTTTTCATCGGCTTGCTCAAATTGTCGGAAAAGATTTGTGTAATACTCGCCTTGTTTTATAGCTTCTTTTAGTGTTCCGTAAGGCTCAACGCTTCTGTCTTCTGCAATTCGTAAAAATATAATGCGGTCAATAGTTTGTTGAACCACAAAGTTAATTTCATCTTCGTCAAGGTCTTTATTATTCCAGCTAATTGAAGTAGCTAAATAAGTTCTCCAACTGTCAAGCGATTGCAGAAACTCTTTGTCAACCGTAGCCGTTCCTTTTTTGTGCGTGTCGCTTTGCACAAACTTGTCGAAACTGCCTTTCAGCACTCGTTCTTTGCTGAACGTGTCCCACAAAAAATCAAACTCTGTGAGATATTCTTTAAAATTCAGGTATTTAATTCGGGCATTTGATGCTTTGTCAGTTGGCTTTGGTTTTTTAGTGCAATCGTAAACGGAAAATTCTTCAAAGTCAGTAATAATAGAAATAGGAAGTTTTGCACTCCAACCATATCTGCGGACTTGGTAAGCAGGTTGTATTTCATCTTTAACGGAAACGCTTGGTTTTTTAGCTTCAACAAAAAATAGTCTTTTGCCACCAACCAGTCTAAAAGAGTAGTCGGGAGCTTTTGTTGCCTTTCCAACTTTTACTTTGTCTTCGTGAATTACCTCACGGTAGCTTTCTGCATAACCGTTTTCATTGTCAATGTCCCAGCCCAATGCTTTAAAAAACGGGTCAATAAAATCACGTCTTGTAAGTGTTTCGTTATAGTCCGATTTTTTATAGCTGTCGTATTGGTCGGTAAATCGCTCCACCAATTCCGAAATCTTTTTATATGCAGTCTCTTTATTAATCATTAGAAGTTTATCAAATCTAAGTCGCTAATTTACGTTTTTAAGTCGCTTAATCTTCATTTGTGGGTTGGCAAAATTGGCTCTTTGGATTTTGCCGAAGGGTTGGCATTGTGCGTGGGGGCAAAAGCCAATGTGCCAATGCGGGCTGGCTAAAATTGGTTTTAAAAAATGCGGGAGGGAAAAAAATAAAAAACATTGGGTTGGCAATGAGTGTCTGCTTACTCGTTGTCCGTTTGCAATATCGTTTCTATGTCTTTGGTCACCTGTCAAAATGGTTTACTTTTTCCTGTTTCTGTCACTCGTCTGTTTGATGTGTCGCTGTCCTAATACACTTGCTGCCAACGGTGGGGCTTGGCGGTCCGTTTCAATGGCGACAAGCCATTGATAGACGAAGCCCGCAGGGTTGCGGATATACGGACATCCAAGCCAAGGCCGATAGAACGCAACGAAGGGTTAGGGAAAAGAGAACCCGACCGGTGGGAGGGTCTGCTTTTCAGACGTAAGGGTTGCGTTCTATCGTTTTGCAGCTACCCACAGGCAGGGTATGTCGAACGAGAACTACCAAAGTATAACTGCACACCAAATGTAACAAATTTTGTCAAGATGAAAAAACAAAACCCTGCTTGTGGGTAACTGCTGTTAGTGGCTGTAAATTTTTTTGTCCACCGGATAAAAACGCGGTCAGCCGTAAAATTTTGATTGTTTAATTGTCCGGGAAGGGCAGGAGTGGTCGCCCAACTATTTTTTTTAGATTCGAGCGAAAAAGCTTGTCAGGCGTAGCGAAAGAGAGGAGTTAGAGGCAGTAAATGAAAAAGCGTCTGCCGAAAAAAATATTAAAAATGTCAAACGGAAGACTGTTAGAAAGCGAGAGGCCGATTTAAAAATGTCGACCGCGACAAACGTGTCATTTTTTTTAAATTAAAAGGAAAGGGGCAAGAAAACAGTCTGCCGTTAGACTTTTCAAATTTTACGATACCGTCTTCGTCATTTATTGCCACTAATGTTCCCTGTGTTTGCCGAAGTGCGGAAAAGTACAGGAACTCGTCAGTAAGAAGTAAAGATAGCAAAAAATAATTATGATTTTCAGCGATTGAAAATGTTTTTTGCTATTGTGAGAGGCGATTGTTTGAAACAGCCCAATAGAGTAGTATTTCACCCCGCATTTTGGCAACACAGTGTTAGGTGCTGACATTTAACGTATCATTCCGTGTTTATGCAAGGACGAAATAAATTCTTTGATAAGTATAAATAAATCATTTAATTCTATTTCCGATTTGGAAATTTCGTCTATTGTTATGCTAAGCTGGGTAATGCCTTCACGAATGTCTTCGTTCCAAATATTTATGTTGTTGTATAATTCAATCTGTAAATTTTGATATTTATCTAAAATATCTTGAATTTTACTATTTGAAATAAAAATATCTGATGAAATTAACGCATTAGTTATATAAATATAGTTTTTGTTTAATAGTTTAAATTTGGATTTGCCAAACAATTTGGATATTTTATCTAAATTATTTAATGGTCTTATTTTAAAGTAAAATTCTCTTGTTTTTTTGAATTCAGCTTTTGCTCGTGTAAAACTCTCTGATACTGTCGATAATGAAACAGTTCTGTATCTGGTTAAATTGTCTATTGAAATATTATGAGTTTCGTTTATGAACTCAATCAAGTCACAATTTCCAAATCGAATTATTGAATATTTCGCATGATTTTTATTAGCGAATGTTTTCCATACAATATTTTCTTTTGTATTATTGGTCATTCGGTTGTCATCAAATATGTTTGCACCTAACGGTCTCGGGCTTTGTGTTCGGGCGGGATTAACTCCCACTTAACTTTCTGCCCGTACTAAGTTAATAAAAAGCTTTCACCTTTTTGGCAAGCGCCAACAAATTATTTCCGATGTTAATTGCGCTTGCCACTTCTTTCAACCGCCGCCTGACACAAAACCCGTGTTATGCCCAGTGCTTTTGTCTGTTGTGGGTGTCCCGTTAGCCATTTGATTGTGTCAATTCGTTGATGAGCCATTCATAATTTGCTCTTGCATTAGAAATGATTTCTGTGAAAGAGTGATATGTCAAGTCCGTGGCGTTGTTTTGTTGTTTAATCTTTCCGCCTGTGTCTCCGCCAATTAGTTTTACAATAATTCTGTCATTTGGAAACATTGTTGAAAGTTCGTCCCTATAACGCTGTGCTTGGGCTTCGTCATTTCTTGTCAAAGTATGAGATGGTCTTTTAAACTCAATTAAAAGTCGTTCACGATTAAAAGCCATTCCTAAAAATAGGTCGGGTCTTTTGTTTGCGTTTTCTCCTTTATAAATTTTGTCGCAAAGTTGTTCGCAAGCCTTTTTTAATGATTGGTTTGAAATGAAATGAGAATACTCATAACCAAAAACCCAAAGATTGTTTGCAAGTGCTTGATGAACTGTTGCTTCTAATGTGTCTGGGCTGTCAACAAGGGTTTGTAGTTTGTCTAAAAACTTTGCTTTTGCTGATGCTTGATGTGTCATCATTGTGATTTCGTAAAGTCCAAATTCGTTGAAAGCGTCTGCTAACTTTTCAATATGATGGTCGTCTGCTTGGTCAATATTTTCTAATACTGCCCAGTAATGCCCTTTTTCAAAAGCATCAATCATTACCGAAATTATAGTATCAATTTTGGTGTCGTCCTCTGTCCAAAATCTTTCAATAACTTTTTCAAGTGCCGCTTTTGCAAACTGCTGTCTAAACTCAGGAAGTTTTGATAAGTAAGCGTTAATCTTTTTTTGATGTCTTGCTTTTGCAAGTATCATTTCTTGTTTACAACCTTCTTGTAAACTGTCAACCATCCAACCTTGCAAGGCTTCTTCAATTTCTTGTTTCAGTTTACTACTCTCATTTATTTCTCCCCAGTCTGCGGTTGTGTCATTTAACAGGCAATCTGCCTTTACTTCAACGTGTAATCTTTTTTGAACCTTTTGCGGAATAAGTTCATTTTCTGATAATAGGTTGCTTGGCTTGCCAACAACCTTTCCATCAACTCTATAATTTACTCCGTGATACTTATGTGCTTTGTCTGTTATTGTCGCAACTGCCGTAACGGTTTGACCATTTGAAAGTGTTATTTCCTTTTCAAACTTTTTCCCTGGAATGTCCTTGACACTAACTTCTTCTCCGTTTACAGTTACCGTAAAATCGTTTTCTCGTAAATATTCTCTTGATAAAATTTGTTTCAGTTTTTCGGGATTTGGGAAAGTGAAGTTTTGATTTATCCCTGTCAACGTAATTGTTGTTCCGTGGTCGTCCTTGTTGCAAGGAATAGAATTTATTGGCAATTCAATTGCTTCAAGGTCTTTGTCCTTGCCAAGTATGTCGTCTTTCGAAATTACAATTGTTGTTTCTTGTCCACGTGCTTTTGTTTTAACTTCCATAAAACTTGCAATCATAAGTCCTGCAAATTTTCCGATACCTTTTCGTCCTTTTACTTTTCGTTTTCTGCCGTATGTGGTGTCGCCCTTTCGTGAAGTTCTGCTACTCGCAATTTTTAAATACTGTTCTCGAACTTCATTTGGGGTCATACCGTCCCCATTGTCGGTGATGATAATTTTTGAATGGTCAAATGGATTAGGAAAGTCAACCGAAACATTTGCAGAGTCTGCGTCATAGCAATTGTCAACCAGCTCTTTTATAGCTGCCTCAACAGAAGTGTAACTTTCTCCCAAAATTTTGGTTAGTGCTGGGTCAACTTTAAATTTTGCTGCTTTGTCCATTGGTTAAATGTTTGTTTGTTTCACAGTCGTCATAGCATTGGGCATAACGGGCCGGGGCTTTGCGTTGTGGCGGATTAGAAACCACTTCACTTTCCCACGCTGCAAAGATAATTACTTGTAGAAACTTTCAATTACCACTGCAACCGCCATAATCGCAAAGCCCTTGTTATGCGTATGTTTTTCATTGTTTTTTCAGTCCGAATAAGTATCCAGCAATTGCACCAAGTATTCCGTAAGCAGGTGAAAGTTTTGAACTATCAATGTCGCTCAGAGCTAATACCGAAATTAAAATTGCAATTATTGTTATTCCATAAACTTTGGTATTAAATTCACCAAAGCCGTCTTTCATTTGTTTGAAAATTCCAAATAAGCAGCCGCTCCCGACTAGAATTACTGAAATCAAGTAAACGAGTTTACAATTTATATCCATAGGAATTATTTTTTAAAATATGAGAGCCCACTTTCGCAGGCTCTCATTGTCTGTTATCTACTTGCCCCAAGGGCTTGTGTAAGTAGAATTGTAATTACCAAAATAGTCAAAAGAACCAGTGCTAGTTCCAGTCTGGCGTCCAGTATTATTGTAGTAATTCGTATTGAAATTACCGAAGTAATCCATAGAACTGCTACTGTTACCAGATTGTCTCCCCGTGCTATTATAGTAATTCACATTGTAATTACCGAAATAGTCGGTTGAGCCAGAACTTGAACCGCTCTGTCTCCCAGAACTATTGTAGTAGTTTGTGTTGTAGTTACCAAAGTAATCTGTCGAACCTGTGCTACTTCCAGTTTGTCTACCATTACTATTGTAATAGTTGGTGTTGACATTACCGAAATAGTCAGTAGAAGTTTGGCTTGTCCCTGTAACTTGACCTGATGAATTGTAATAGGTCGTATTAAGGTTGCCAAAATAATCAACAGAGCTTTGGCTTGATTGAGCAATGGCACAGACTACCATACTCAACATTACAACCATGCTCAAAACTAACTTTTTCATTTTGGTAAATTTTGAACGCCTACTCTATAAGACAGTTTTCGGCTTCCCTGTTGCTTACTGTATTGTTTGGTGTCGGTGTTCAGCATAGTCCGACTTTGGGGTGTCAGCCCGTTTATGACCGCTATGTCGTTTTAAAATTACGCATAACGTTTGGCAGCTACCCGAAGTGCGGGCGATTCACTACAAATGTTGATTAAAAGTACAAAAGTTCCATTTACCACCAAACTGTCTTTGGAACACGAAACCCCGCCTTTTGGGTAGGTGCTGTTAGTGGTAGTTTTTATCTCTTATTGTATTTGAATTGTAATAAAGTTGGTTTTTTGTTTTGTCCTTCATTAGTAATAATCATGTCGCCATTATCTAAAAATGTTATGCCTTCAGCTTTGTTGAAAATTTCTGGATTCAATGGTTCCATATGTTCAATTTCACCTTTCACATTGAATATAAAGAACAAATGGTCAGACGCTGAAAGCAAATATAGCTTTTTAGTTATTGGATGAATTGCAATAGCAGAAGTCATGAACTTAATAAATGGTTCTGTAATTTGGCCATTCTTTTTTGTCTTGGTTGGAACGTCAATTTTATTTGTTACAGCAAATTGTTTAATGTTTTGAAGGTCGAATTCAAATACAGGTTTTTCGGTCAATTTTTTCTCTTTCAAGTCGAACCCATATATTACTCGTATGTCTTTGTATTCAGGACCCTTAGCAATTTTTCCTTTGCTTGCAATTAATAGTCTGTTGTTATCTGAGTCGTAACAAAGTCCTTCGTTATTATTAGCAGGAATTCCTGTCGAAACTGAATCTAGTCTGAAATTCGAGGATTGATAATTTGAAATTTCGAATAAAGTTCCATCGCTCCTTAAGACATACATTGAACTGTCAACTCGTGTTATTCCTTCGTAATCTCCGTCAATATTGAAGTTATACTGTTTTTGTATATTATTTTTTGAAATATCGTAAATGAAAAGTATTCCGTTTTCGTCCTGGATGCAAGCAAAGGTTGTGCTGTCGATGTCAGTCAAGCCTGAAATTTCTCTTAAAGTGTCGGGAAGAACGAATGTAAAATCAGGTTTACTCAAATTATATCCTGTGATATTCGCATTGTTCTTAAAAGTCGCTGCACAACCAAGTAATGTCAATACGAGGAGTCCAATAATATTTGAAGTCATATTTTTCATAATTCCTGTCTGTCTTTTAAAATTACCACTAACGTTTTGCAGCTACCCACAGGCAGGGTATGTCGAACGAGAACTACCAAAGTATAACTGCACACCAAATGTAACAAATTTTGTCAAGATGAAAAAACAAAACCCTGCTTGTGGGTAACTGCTGTTAGTGGCTGTAAAT
>CAJPFH010000081.1 GCA_905339165.1 Flavobacteriales bacterium | reverse complement strand
AAGCGAGAGGCCGATTTAAAAATGTCGACCGCGACAAACGTGTCATTTTTTTTAAATTAAAAGGAAAGGGGCAAGAAAACAGTCTGCCGTTAGACTTTTCAAATTTTACGATACCGTCTTCGTCATTTATTGCCACTAACGTTTCTCAGCTATACGCAGGCAGGGATTTTAACCGATGAACTTCCTACGAAGAACTGAACTTCAAATTTACCACTTTCCTGTCCTACGAAGCACGAAAACCCTGCTTGCGTATAGGTGATGTTGGCGGTTCGTTGTTCTTTGTCAGTCGTCATTTTAATAGCACTTTTAAGCTTTCTACAGTCGTTTTTATTGTCTTGTCGTGTTTTATATTTTCTGGTCTGCCTTTGAAGTTGTCAATGTGTGTTAGTAAGTCCTTCACTGCTGGTGTCGTAATACTTGGTCTAACTAAGTCTAACATTTCTTTGAATTTTCTTTGGCATAAGCTAAACTGAAGTTTACTTGATATACCTGTATCATTGAATGATAACACCGCTACATTTGCTTGGTGAGAATCTAATTTAGATAGCAAGTCGTGGTAAATAGATTGAGCTGAAACAGCAACACCATTTCCATTAGTCATAAAGACTTCAACCAAGGAAAGCACATACTTTTTGCTTAATGGTTTTGGAACTTTTGGCGGGTCTCCAACTATTCTACTAAGTTGTCGGGCAAATGAAGGTTCATTATAGAAATTATTAAAGCCACGATGAGCCGAAAGTAAATTATTAATGGCAGATTCAATTTCTACAATTCGCAAATCGTCAGGAATATAACTTTCAGAGTTCACTAATTGCAAAAATTCTCGTGAAAGTTTCTTTTCGTGTTGATAGTTGTTTGCAACAAAATTTCCATACTTAAGCCCGAATGTATCTCTTGTGTCTTCGTCAACCCTATCCCAAATCAATGGTAGTAATTTGTTGATATTTTGAAGTGTTTGGCTGTCTGTGTCTGGTTTTGTGTAAATACCAAAAAAACCCGAAACAAGATTATTAACTTGCTCTTGAGTTAGGTTGGTAAAGAAAACGGCTATCTCTTGTGCATCCTTGTCGCTTACTGTTGTAGATTTTATACCTGCCAAAAGTTCTTTGATGCGAATTGTCAAATTTGATATTGGAAGTGATATTACTTCCTTAACACAAGTTTCTAACCAAGAAATAAGTTGAAGTCCTGTGATTTCATTTTGATTTGGATGTGCTGCACTTGCCCAATTACGCATATAGTTAATATACTCAAGATGCTTAAAACCCAATTCTGAAATTAAACCTATTTCTTTTGCTCCCTTGATTAGGTCATAGTCATCAATTTTAGTTAGGTCATTTTCATCTTTTAGTCTCTTTCGTTTTTCGCCTGAAACTGCATTGTCATAAAAATATTCTATGTCGTATTGAACAACTCTTTTTCTTATTTGCAAAATCGTTTCGTCCCACAAGTAATTCAATGCAGCGTCAAAAAGTCCTGATGCAACACCGGCAATGAATTTTGATAAGTAAAGGGATTGTTCTTTTTCTCTTGGGGCAATTTGGTCAATTACACCTTCGAGATTTTTGAATACATTTATTCTTTCAGGAACACCAACGAATATTCCTTCTGATGGCAAATTGTGTTGTTCTAAAAATGTTACAAGTCCGCCTTCAAAGTCACGTAGCTGAACGTCATAACTTGTCGGCTTGACTATCTGCATTTTGTTTTGTTCTTCTTCCATATTTAAATGTCTTTGTTATGTGTGATGTCGTCTTTTACAATGACCGCCAACGGGCTTGGGCTAAAAGCTGGTGGGCAATTAGAACTTCGTCATTGTCCACTGCTACAAAAGTAGATAAAAAGCACCAAAGTTTATTAACCTACAAACGCCCACTTGATTTTAGCCCATGTTATAACCAGTGGTATTGTCCTACGATTCAGTGTTTACGGTATTCTACCGTTCTTTTTCCTGTCTAATAGAAACATTTTTTCTGTCGGCAATGAGCAGTCGGAAAGATTTAATTTTTGCGAAGCGGTGGAATTTTTCAAAGAGCGTTAGAATTCTGGCGTATCTTTTTGTTTGAGTGTAGGCTTAGCTCTTTGCCGCCCACAGGAACGAGGACGGCAATGTGCTAAAAGTGTGAAGGCACAAAAAGTATGACAGAAAGAAGCATTAGGATATGTTATTTTCAAAATAGTATTCCTTTTTTAGAATTATGATAACACTCCAAAATATTAATTCCGTATCAAATAAAAATTCTGTTAAGAATAAATGTAACAAAAAAAGTGTATTTTCGTTGTTGTAAGTTGTAAAATCTTTTGTTAAACCTTAAAATTTAGAAATTATGGCTAAAAATGGCAATGACACCGAAAAATCTGAAAAAAAAGAGATTAATTTGTCGGAAATCAATGCGGGTGATAACGTAACGATGTTTCCTGCTGATGTTAAATTTGATTCTGCTGGAAGGGTTCTTATTACAAATGACCGTGTAAACGAATTTGTTAAAGAGACTTTAGTTGAAGCAGGCTCTGTACTTCTATCTCCAGGCGGTTCTGATAATGAGAAAATTGCAGATATAAATATTTTCTGTCATTTTGAGATTAATATCAGAAAAGGTTGTAAAGAGAAATAAAAAATATCCCAAAGATTCCTAATACAGCAAGCTTTGGGATACTTTTTAATTAAAAAATTCCTCGATATTCTAACTGAGGGCAGTTCGATTTATTTAAACTTTTAATTTATGGAGAGTTCTAATGACCAACCTCTTGATTGGCTTCATGCGTTTACTAATTCTTCATTGCACCTCATATTATTTATGACGGAGCAATGTAATTTTCGTTGTGTCTACTGCTACGAAGATTTTAAATTGAATAATATTCAGGATGAAGTTGTGGTAGGTGTTAAGAATCTTATTTTAAAACGTATTCCAGAAATTAAACATTTAGCCATTTCATATTTTGGTGGAGAGCCATTATTGAATAAAAAAGGTGTTTTGGATTTAACAACATGGGCGAAAGAATTATGTGAAGAACACGGAGTAAAATATCATGGAAATATAACAACAAACGGCTACACACTTGACAAAAAAACCTTTGATAGTATTTTCCAAAAAGGTATAACTAATTATCAAATCACAATTGATGGTAATAAAGACTCACATGATAAGTTAAGACCAACGATTAATGGTAAGTCGACATTTGATAAGATTATTGGTAATATTAAAATGATGAAAAAATCGCCTTATAATTTTGAATGTATTATTAGGCTTAATGTTTCCGATTCCAATTTTGAAGGAGTTAAAAGTTTTATTAAAAATGAGGCATATGCTATTTGTTTAAATGATAGTCGATTTAAAATTCACTTTCATCCTATTTGGGGACGACCTGAGCTTATTCTTACACAAAAGAATCAATTGGAAGAATTAAATGTCATGGTTGATTCTTTTGGACTTACTCATACCGAAGAAAGCGGACTAACCGATTTAAATAATAATAACAAAGAAAAAATTGATAATTCTGCTACTAAGAAGGGTCGAGAAGCAGATTATGTTTGCTACGCCTCTAAAGCTAATAGTTTTGTAATAAGAGCCGATGGTACATTGCAGAAATGTACAGTAGCACTAAAAGATGATATAAATAACATAGGAAAGTTAAACTCGGATGGCACTATGGAATTGGATAGTGATAAATTATCAAAATGGATTTTTTCTAAAGATAAAGGCTGTCCTCTTCAAGCATTAGCATTAGAAAAATTAGCTGTTCCTTATAAAGATGCTGGAAAATTTGATAATCCCATTTCACTATAATTTTTTTCTCTGTTTAAATCATGAAAAGAATCTGTATTTCAATAGCTGTAATATTTTTATGTTGTAATGTATTTGCTCAAAATTGCGATTGCAATAAAGAATTTCTTTTTATTAAGGATTTTATAGAAAAAAATTATGCAGGTTTTAATGATAAGGTAACTGATGTAAACAAGCAAAATTATATCGCTTTCAGCGAAGATGTATTGAAACAGACTCAAACCGTTTCAAATTCAAATTATTGTTATTGGGCAATTCAAAATTGGCTGAATTATTTTAATGACGGGCATACTAGACTTGTACCTAAACCACTTAAAAGTATAAGTGATTCTATCGAAGAAATTTTATTAACACCAGAACTTTTAAGCACATTAGAAAATAAGTCTGTAAATGATGTTGAAGGTATTTATTTATCTCAATATAAGGGTTACAAAATAGCAATTATTAAAAATGAAACTAATTTTCGTGATTATGTAGGAATTATCATTAGTGCAAAATCAAAATCATGGAAAGCAGGACAAGTAAAAGTTGAATTAAAGCATATTGAAAAAGATAAATATAACGCTCTTTATTACTTGGGTAATCATCAACCAAGTATCATGGAATATACCATAAAAGACGGAAAATTCAACCCAAAAGATTTTATCAAATCAAGTATTTTTGAGAACCTTCCCCAAAACGATAGCGAACCATTTAGTAAACTTGAAAACAAAAGTAAAGCTGTTTATTATAAAGATATTGACGACAGTACGGCTTATATTCGAATTAAATCATTTGATAACCATTTTGCAAAAAAAATAATTTCCGAAATAAAGTCAAACGAAAATAAAATTAAATCCAAACCGTATTTGATAATTGATGTTAGGTATAACGGTGGAGGGAGTGATTTCTCTTACAGTCCGCTTTTACCGTTTATTTATACAAACCCTATAAAAACAGTTGGTACTGATGTGTTATCAACTCCTGACAATATAAAGTCATGGCAAAAAGTTATAGATGAAAATCCGAAACTTCCCGAGGATGTGAAGAACAGCATTACCGATGTTATTACTCAAATGAGTCAAAATCCAACTAAATTTATTAACATCGGAAACGATGAAATAGATACTACTTTGCAAATAGCTTATGTTTTTCCTCGAAAGGTTGCTATATTAATTGACGAAGACTGTGCAAGTTCAACAGAACAATTTCTTTTGGCAGCCAAACAAAGTAAAAAAGTAATTATATTTGGACAACCTACGGCAGGGGTTTTAGATTATTCAAATATGCGTACAGTTGATTTGAATTGTATGCCTTATTTATTGGGCTATTCAACTTCTCGTTCAAGACGTATTCCCGAAAATGCAATAGATAATACCGGTATTCTTCCTGATGTAACATTAAATTTTGATAAGATTTGGTTGGAAGAAGTTCTAAATAATTTAAAAAAAACGCCATAGAAAAAACAATAAGCTATTCAAAATCATTACTTAATTTAAACTAACACTTATGAAAACAATTTTAACAATTTGCTTATTCTTGACCGTATTCGGAGCAATGAACGCAGTTTTGAACGGAACAGTTGGCAAAGACATAATTCAAATGGTAATGGGAGAAGAACGAACAATCGGAACAGACTTTTTGAGAATTTTAATTGGTCTATCTGCTATTACAACACTTGTTTGGGGACTGAAAAAACTTTACTCAACCAAGTAAACTGGTTATTTTAAAAACAAGCGTTTCGTTGTCCGTTTCATATTTTGATAAAAATTCAACTGCTCCACTTTTAAAAAATGCTTCTTTTGTCATTGAATCATCATCACAGGAGAAGCCTATAATTTTTATTTCTGGAAATAATTCTATGACCTGTTTTGTGGCTTCAATACCATTAACTATGGGCATCCGATAATCCATTAAAATAATATCAGGTTTAAAGTGTTGCAGAAACGGAATAACTTCTTTACCATCTTTACATTCGCCAATTACTTGAATTTCGGGTTGATTGTCGAGAATAGATTTGATAGACTTTCTAATAATTGCACTATCATCGACCAATAATACTTTAATCATAATGGGGGTTATTTTGGTTAATAAATCCCCTCAAAAAAGAGGGGTGGAACTTCAACTTATCCGTTACAGAGGTACGACCAAGTACCCACAGACCGAAATAAGAGAAGCCCACCCCATGGGTGAGCATTCTGCTTAATTCTTGGTCTGATAGTAAAAATTGGTCGTTTTCTGTAACCAGAATTATAACATTACGCTATATCAATATTTTAATTTAATTTTTCTTCTATACGTTTTTAGTTTAAAATTATTTACAAATATATTCCAAAATATTGGTTATTTAGTGATGGAAAATTTTTTGGCACGAGTTTTTGCTTTGTGGGTCGGCTTTAACTCTTTTGCTGCTGGTGGCGTAGCCAATAATTGTTTATGCGTAAATTTCAACGCATAAACAATTATAAGCTGTAAATGTGATAAAAGCAGGGTAGGGCAAAAACCGTGACAAAAAATTGAGCGATGGCATTTTTTTTATCTTTTTTCCTTTTAAAAAGTGCGGTTGGGCAAAAATTAAATCTTTTTTAAATCGTTTTTCCGTCTGCTCATAATTTTCTCAGGTAACCGTATGCTAAATATTTCTCCGTCATTGTCAAGGTAGTACGGTCGTTTTTTTTACCATTGGTTATAACGGTTTGCGGCTTTGCGAAGAAGCGGAATTCGGAGTACAAAACTGTCAACACACTATAAAATTTGATGCGAGGTAGAATGTTCAATTAACCACTGAACCCGCTTTTTTGCAAAACCGCTGTTAGCACTTCGCCCTTCTTTTCTGTCGTGGTTGTTCGTTGTCATTTCGTGTCTGTCTTGGTGCGTTGGCTTGGTGGCTCTTTTGCTGTTTTTTTGCTTGGCTTTGTGCGGTTGGAAAAACTGCAAATGTGCCACCAAATGCGTTGGCTATTTTAAATAAATTTCATCTCTTACATAAGTGTTGTTGAGCCAAAAACAGTGTTTCGTATATTCTTTTGCTTTAGTCAATTTGTCTTTTGTCGGCAAAGGATAAGTGTCTGCTGCGTTTGTGGCGTGTGGTCTAGCGTGTGATACTGAATTAAAAGATTTGTTTGGAAAGTTTGTATAACGAGTTGTTCCAATAACTTCCTTCACAATTTTGCCTTTTGAAACAATATCTTTTGTCTTTGCCCAAACTTTTTCTGCTTCAAGAATGTCAGCGTAAGGCATATTCCAAAACTTAACTTTTCTTAAAACTAGTTGGTCGTTTTCAAATTGAAAAAACACGAACAAAAATTTGTGTTCTAAAATGTCTTTAAAATTGGAGTCGTCCCATTCTTCATTTACTATTTCTTCGTATTTGAAATTTGGAAACGAAATATCTTCTTTTGGCAAATTGTTTTCCTTTAGTCTTACTGTCTTTACAATGATTTCAGCCTTTTCAAATTCTTCAATTTCTTTATCAAGTTCAATTCCTAAAATTGCTTTTGTAAGATTGGCATAAAAACTTTTTGCAGTTGTATTTAATTCAACTCCTGTAATGGCAATTATTTGGTCAACGGTCTTACCGTAATAAGGCTTGAATTTAGAAACAACAATATCTTCGATTGTTTGCTTTTTTGCAACAGCAACTGACGGAATGAGTTTGCCATAAACTCCTGTTGCTTCATTGGCAATTGAAGCAATAATATGGTTTACATAACCTTGTTTAAGCGAATATGCTCTTTGTTTTGCTGGAATATCGTTAAAAGGTTGCTTTCTTGTTGAGTTGGAATTTGCACCTTTTGTGCAAGCACCTAAATAAAAAGTATCACCTTCTGAAAGTTCGTGTGCTTTTCCATCAGCAATTTTTTGTTTGATTAACTCCCAATCTTTCTTGATAATTTCTAAGTCTGTGCTTGGAAAATTCCACTCGTCAACAAGTTTTATTAGGTAATCCAAAACATCATAACCCGCTTGATGTAAATAGAAAATCAAAAGAATATTTGCGTTCTTTTTCCAAAAGTCACTGTCTTCAAATTGTTGGTTTACAACTTCAAGGTAATTGATGATGTTTAATACTAATCTTTCCTTTGAACGATACTCATTGTTCTTCAATTGCTTTAAAGGAGAAGTCTTGAGTTCCATACCAATTTCAAAAAAGTCTGCTTCTGATTTGGAATTTGGATCATAACCAAAATAAAACTTCTCAAGTATCTGTCCGAAGTTTCCTTTACCTGTGTAGTTGTGTTCTAAAATTAGTGGGTCGCAAATTTGTCTTAAAGTTTTTCCTTTAAGCAACTTAGCATAATCAATTACTGATTTTTTATCTTTCGGATTGTAAGGTAACTTCATTCGTAATTTTTTGATTTAAAGCAATTCCAATTTTTTCAATTACACCTACAACCAAAGCATTTCCCATAAAAAATGCTCTTTTGGTATCTGATACTCCTTCAAGTTTTGTATGGTCGTCAGGAAACATATTTAAGCGTTCAAGTTCAACAGGCGAAAGTCTTCTGTAACCTTTTGGAGTTTGAATAACGTGTTTAAATCTTGATGGAGATTTTCCACCTTCACCGGTTATAATTGTTCTTGAAGGTTTGTCTAATGGGTCAGGGAAAATCATTCCACCTTCACTGTAATTGTATTCAAAACCTTGTGAGTTTGTCCGCATTTCTTTTTTAGGACCTTTTAAATAAGCCCATTTGTCAAGGTCGTTTTTGTCAATATAAAACTCTGATGTTACTTCTCCGTTTTGAATAAGGTCTCTCAAAATCGTGAACTTTCCATCATAGTTTGGTTGCGTTTTAAGGGTTGTAACCAAACCATTAATCATTAAACCTGTATTTTCAAAAAGTCCTGTCGTTCCGCCTTTGTTGAAATTTTCAGAAATTGAAACAATATCTCCTTTGAGTTTAAATTCTGTTGGAAATAATGTGTTTTCTGATGTTACAGGAAATGCTTCTGCCAAAGTTCCTTCTTCCAAAATCCATTCAGTTGGAGCAACTTCCTTTATGCTTTCATAAACATTAGTTCCTTTAAGATAAGCCAAAATGAAAATTCTTCTTCGTCTTTGTGGCATACCAAAATCTGCTGCATTTATTACTCTCCATTCTACTGCATAACCCAATTCATTTAAACTTTGTAAGATAATAGCAAAGTCTCGTCCTCGTTGTCCCGATGGCGAAATGAGAAGCCTATCAACATTTTCAAGAAATAAATATTTTGGTTTATTCTTTTTCTCTGAAATTATTTTGTGAATGCTCCACCACAAAACACCTTTCTTGCCGATAAGTCCTTTTGAATTTTTTAGAGATGTGGCAACCGAATAATCTTGGCAAGGAAAACCGCCTACTAATAAATCGTGGTCGGGAATTTTAGAAACATCAACTTGTGCAATGTCTTCATTTGAATGTCCTTTTTTTCCAAAACGATTTTCATAAACCAAAGAAGCGTGTTGCGTTTTTGTCGATGGTTCCCATTGGTTGCTCCAAACCACTTTGTAAGGTGATTTTAGAGATTTTTTATATCCTGAAGATGCAGATTTTCCATTCCATCCTTCAAGTCCAAGACGAAAGCCACCTACGCCTGCAAATAATTCTACGACTTTAATTTCATTTTCCATTGTGAACAGTTTTTAGGTATTTCACTTTTTCCTCAGCAACTTTTAAGATACTTAAATCTGCTTCTTCGTCAAGAATTTTGTAAGCGATAACATCACTTAAAAAATCATTCTGCAAATCTTTTTCGTCAACTTTAAAAAAGTCAGCAACTTGCTTAATAATTTGCTTTGTTGGCTGTCTCTCGTTGCGTTCAATCTTAGCTAGAAGTGAAGTGTCAATACTAATTTGCTCTGAAACAAATTTCAAAGTCAAGCCAGCTTCCTCTCTTAGATGTCTAAGATGTTCTCCAAATGATTTTGTCTTCTTAATTGTTGCCATATTGGTCAAATATTGTCCAAAAATACGGATAATAATTTTATGGACAAAAAAAGTCCAAAGAAGTTTTCAACAATGTCTGGGTGGTGGGTGGGCTTGGGTGTGTCGGGCAAAATTAAATGTGCTGTTTTGGATTGGATTGTGGAAGGGAAAACAGCTCTTTTAATTTTGCGAAGCGTTGGCATTTTTCTGTTCGTTTGTTGTCGGTCGTGTCGGTTTTTAGGGTGAGTGCTAACGGTTTGCGGCTTTGCGTTCGGGCGGGATTATTTACACTGCACTTGATACGAAGAATCAAACTTCAATATACGCAAAAAGCGTCAAACGAAGCACGAAACCCCGCCTGACGCAAAACCGCTGTTATCGGTAGCTCTTCTTCTGTCTTTTGGTTATTATTTTTCAACAAATACAGGTGAAAGTTGAGTTTTATAAGTCGTGTCGGTTAACTGTTTTTGTTCTTTAGTTTCCCAATTCATAAGCACAATATGATACTGTGTTTCTTTAATGTCAGACTTGTTAAATGTGAGCCATTTTCCATCTGAACTCCAATCATGATAGCCTTCTGAAAGGTCATTGTCGATAAGTTTCCATTGCTTCTTTCCGTCTGGCGTTATTGCAAAAATGCTATGTCTTCCATCTTGTAAAGATACATAGCTGATAAAATTCTCGGTTGGATGCCATTTTATCGCACCAGCTCTGTAACCATAGTCTTTTGCTGATGGATTGTTTTCAGGGTAATGTGTTAATTGTGTTATTCCAGTTCCATCGTCATTCATTACAAAAAGTTCTTCATGACTTGATTTGTCTGTTTTGTCTTTTTGATAATAGAAAGCAATTTTTTTGCCGTCAGGCGAAAAGCATGGGTCTCCGTATTTTGCATTAGGCTCATTTGTCAATTGCTTATATGCTCCTGTCTTGGTGTTAATGATAAAAAGTTGGTATCGTATTTCTTTTCCAATTCTTCCAGCAACTACAAGTTCTTCTCCATTTTTTCTACCACTCATCCAGCTGTCTTCCAGCATTAAGTCGCTCACCTTTTTAATGTTAGTTCCATTTATATCCGTTTCGTATAGAAAAAAGCAACGACTACATGTGTCTCTGTCGCTAATAAAAAATAGACGGTTTTTATAAGCGTAGTATGTCCACGCAACATCAGGATTGTTGGTAATATTTTTCTTGACTGAACCGTCAATATTCATTGTCATAACTTCATAATTGTTTTTATGAATTGTATCCTTTTCATGGATATTATACGCAATAGAATATTCTTTTTCTGATGTGTTTTTCTTGTCCTGTGAACTTGCACAAGAACATACAAGCACAGTTGCAATTATGAGATAAAATATGTTTTTCATTTTTTATGAGTTCGGTTAAAAGATTGTTCTAAAAATTGTTTTGTCTTACTATCAAATTGCTTAATGTCAGTCAAAATAATCATGTGAGAAATCCGAGGCATTGGCCCTGTAAGTTTTGATTTTTGTAACACTTCTGTAAAAGGTTCTTCGCCTAAGTCAATACCCAAACGAATTTCTTTCGGCTTCACATTTATAGCTGCAAATTCCCGAACTGCTGTAAATGACAAGTAAGTTTTTTTTGGAATGAGCTGCGTTCCTTGAAATTGAGAAATTATACTTTCTGAAACTTTGTCAAATAAGCTACGCATATCTGGACATTTTGAAAATTGGTTTTCAAGCAAAGCGTTTTCGTTTCCGTAAACTGGATTGCCGTTGTTTAAGAAAATGCCTGCTACAAATTGAGCTTGCATATGATTTAACCCATGTCCTTTTTTCAACCATTCAAGAATGTCGTTTTGTTTTTGAATTTTTGAAGATTTTACCAAAGTCAGCCATTCTTGTAGTGACTTTCCTGTCTTTTCTTTAGCTGTTTCTATAAATTCTGTTTCGAGTTCGCCCGATGTCTTTGCCATGATTTTAATTTTTAATTATCTCCAGGTTCCAAGAATGAAACCAATAAGTGTAAAGTAAATAGTGATGTAGCCGCCATTGATTAAAATGTATTTCCATGAACGTTGCTCGAAAAGAGCAACTACTGAAAAAATTAAAGCAGAGAAGCCAAAACCTGTAAGAAACCCTGCCGTAGTTCCCCAAATCATATCTGTTTTATCATCTCCAAGAAAAAATGCAAGGTTGTAGCTGATAATAACTGAAATCAATAAAGTAATACTGTAAGTCTTGGCAGGATTTACTTTTTTAATGTCGTCATCTGTAAATTTGTTTTCTTTCATCCATGCTTTATAGAAAAGCAAAGGTGAATACCACAATGCACCTAATGCTAAATTGGCAATGGCACAAACCATAACTGCCCAATGATTGATGTGAAATTGTTCCATAATTTTCTCTTTTTGTTAGCAAAGTTAAAATGACTATGGCGGATAGTATTGGAAAATATTTACCTACTCGATTGCAACGTAATTGGTAAATTCGCTATTGGATTTTAAAAATTCTGTGGGTGTAAGTCCTGAAAAGTTCCTAAAGTCGTTTATAAAGTGTGCTTGGTCATAATAACCACTTTCAAATGCAACACTTCCCCAGTTGGCTGTTCGGTTTTGTTCAATTTCCTGAATTGCCTTTTGAAATCGTATGATTTTCAAAAAGGATTTTGGGGTCATTCCTACATTCTCTTTAAATATTTTAATGAAATGTTTTTGTGAGAAGCCTATTTTCTCTGAAAGTCTTTCAATACTTATCTGATTGGGCATTTGAATAATATGGTTGACAGCATAGTCGACAAAAGGGTTTACAACAAGTTTATGTCCGAACATTTTAAGAAGATAATTTTCAGCAAACAGAAATTTTTGCTTTACAAAAACAAGAGAAAGTAATACTTCTCTCATGTGCAAAATTTCGCTTGTCATTACTAATTCTCCGTCTACAACATAATCGGTTAGTTCATTGAGTGGCATTTCAACGAAAGGATATGCTTTTCCTTTATGAAAATTGATAATGAACATTTCACTGTCTCGTCCTGATGGGATTGTAATGTAATTATTTCTGATGCCTGAAAACCATACATTTCTGCATGATTGAATTTCCATTAAGGAATGGTTGTCATAAATAAATTTCGGATAGTCAGTCAGGTCAATGACAACATTCACGTTACCGTCAGGTAAAAACCTGTCAACTGTATGCATAGGATTATAGTCCTTGTAATAGATGAAACTCTCAATAAATTGATTGAGTGGAAAAGTCGGTATGTGAGTTTCAAAAATCATTCAAATTCTATGTCATTTTCAATTGTTCGTTGTCTGTTTCGGAGTCGTCTTAGAGTTACCGATAACGGTTTGCGCATAGACGCTGAAAGCATTAGTAACTTCCAACGTTTCTATAACCACAAACGGTATTTAAAAGTACAAACTTTAATTGTGGTTTGCAACACTCGCTGCCAAAACCTTAATGGAAACCCTGAAAGGGTGAAATAAAAAACAATTGGCAGCAACTTTATTTCCAAACCACAACTTGCACTCACCTGCTTTTAGCGTTTATGCGCTGTTAGCTGTAGTTATTTCAGTCAGTTACGATTGCTTTTGATTCTGTGTATATTTCTAGTCTTGATATTATTTCATCGTCAAATCTTTTTTCAATTCGTCTTTTTTCTTTTGAGCTACAGTTTTCTTCTAAAGTCCAACCTGTCACCTTGTTGGTTACAGCTCTGATTGCAATGCTGGTTTCACTTGTGTCTTTTTGTATACAGTCATTTGCGTCACCAATAAATGTAATGTAATAAAGTTCTCTTGGTGGTTTGTCAAAATATATAAGTCGTGAATCTAAAAAGTCATAACCGCGATCTTTCCAGTCATTTAAATATTCCCATTCTGGATGTATTTTATATTCTGGGTGTATTTTATAAAGTAATTCAAACGCTTTAGATAAAGAATTTTTAGATACTGGAAACATTCTGCTGTCAAAGCCGCCAAGTGTCCCTGCTCCAAATCCAAAAACAAAACTAAAAAAGTAAAAAGCAACGCAGATTAGAGGAATTAAAATTCCTGCAATCAAAATGTATATGATATATTTTCTTGTACGGTCGGCCATAATTACAGCTAACGTTTTGCAGCTACCCGAAGGTGGCGATTTCGAAGCACTTCACTGTCAACCAAGCAGGAACTTTGATAGAAGTACAAAGCTTGATTTAACCACTGAACCGCCACTTTTGGGTAGGTGCTGTTAGCTGTAGTTCTTCTTCTCATCGTTGGTCACTCAGTCCAATTGCAAGTAGTCCAAGTGCTGCCGTCAGCAAACCAACCATGGCAACATCTTCGTTTTTAGAAGCAAGTCCAATAAGTCCAATACCCGCCCCAGTTACAGCCAATACTTTTCCTGCGTCTTCAACTTGCTCACTTTTTGGAAGTCCTTTTTGAACCCAGTTTGCAAAATGTTCACAGTTGTTAAGGATTAGATTGTATGCCCTTTCATTCAACCTTGCTAATGCTCGTCTAACTGCCGCCACTCTTTGAAGTTCGTTTCCAATGAAACGGTTTAGACGAACAGGAACATAAGATTGTAAAAATGCAATCAATTCCAAAGGTTGTATAAACTGAATGCCTTTGGTATAGTTAGCAATGAATTTATGTTCACCTAAGTCGTCCTTACCAAGGTAAATTACATAATGGTCAAGGATGCCGAATTTTTCTTTTTTTACAACGATAGCATCGGCTGGCTTTACATTGTAGGCGGTAATGAATTGTTCTATTGTCATCTTATTTATTTTTTTTGTTAGGACAAATTTCTCACTGTTTTTTGGGCTTCACAAGGAACTATTGGTTTTAGTCATTCAATAGTCCCTCAAAAGTCCGTCTATGATTTTGAAATATTTTTTATGATTTTCTCTACACTCTCAATAATGTCATGGTATGTGGTGGGGTCAGTCGTAATCTTTGAACTGATTTTTTTAAGCGAATTTGCTTTGAGTTTTGTTCCCGAAAAGTCCACGATAAATTTCTCTGGAACTGAAAAAACTCCTTTTCTTGGGCGAATAAAGTCGCCTTTCGCTAACACATACAATAGTTGGGCAAGTTCATATTTATGTTTCATGTCCCAATGAACTTGAAGTTTACTGTCGGAATTGCCAAACAATTTAGAAAACTCACTTTGTGTTTTTATCCATTTTCTTTTTTTGAGTTCAGTTGTCAAGTAACCCATTGGAACTTTATTTGTCCAAATTATTGATGCAATTTCTGATTGAGGAATTTCTTGTAACTCGTCAGCATATTTTTTACCTGTCAATGTTTGTGTTAAGTCCGTAAACTCCTCAAACTTCATTAGGTCGTTAATGTCAGAATAGTTGTAACCAAACATTTCAGATGTCATCTGTAGAGATTGTTTGACAGCCTCAAAAATATCCGATGCCTCGGAAGGAAAAAGTTTAATAATTGAAAGAAGCATTCGCAGTCCTATTTGTGCGATTGCTTCTTGAATTTGTCGCTTCTCGTTAAGGTCATAAATTTTGATTACTTGACTGTTTACAGAAACAAGAAAGTTGGAACTTGTCGTTGTGATTGCTGTTATTGGTGCACCGCTGTCGGTTGTAATTGCTCTTTGAAGTTGAATTCTAAGTTGTCCAGATGATTTTGAAATGATGTCAAAGATGCCATGCTTGTCAAATAGAGAAACCAATTCTGCCTTGTCAGAGGAGAGGAAGTGTTCGTCTATTATGTCCTGGAGTAATTTCAATTTTATGTCTGTCGGTTAAGGTTTGCGCGGTCGGTTACAGAATTACAGCTAACGTTTTGCGGCTTGGCGTAGTGGCGGATTTTTAGCACAAATGTTCAATCGAAGAACTGCACTTGAACCTACCACAAAACTGTCATACGAAGCACTGAACCCGCCATTACGCCAAACCGCTGTTAGCAGTAGGCCTTCTGTCCTCCGTCCTAGCAAACCATTATCGTTGTTCAGTTTCACTGTCATTGTCTTTGTCGTGCTGGGTTGTGCGGTTGCGTATTTTTTATTTTCAGAAGGGGAGGAGATTTTTTTTAATTCAATTTTGTCTGCGTGGGAAAGGTGGAAGCTCTTTTGCAAGCTTTGGTCTGTGCTTGGGCTTGTGCAGCTTGCAAATGTGCTTACACCTGTGCGTTGATTAATGTTCATGTCTTTGTCCTGCTCCGCTTTTTAGAATAAACTCGCTGCTGATTAAATAAGCACCTTCGGTAACAACTATATCGCCTTGTTTTAAACCTGATGTAATTTCAATCCAAAATTTATTTTCTGATCCTGTTTCTACCATGCGCTGCTCAAATGTGTTGTCATGCGCCAATACCCAAACGGTTTTCATTTTTTCCAAGAGCACTGCCGATTTAGGAACTGCTAAAACATTTGCAATTGATTTTTCGGGAATGACAGATACCAATGTTCCGGGAATAAGCTTACCTCCTGAATTGTTTACTCTGATTTTGAGTAGGTGTATTCTTTTTCCTTCTTCTACTATTGGGTTGCTATATACCAAAATACCTTTGTAAACTTCTTCGGGATTGCTTTCACTGAAAATCTGAAAGATTTTGCTTTCTGCAATGCCTGAGATTTCATTGGAATACAACTGTGCTTCAACCCAAACCTGATTGAGCGATGTGATTTTTATAAGCGAGCTCCCTTCATCCACATACATTCCCTCAGTGATGTTTACTTCGGTTACATAGCCAGATTCAGGTGAGTAAAAAGTTATCAACGGGCTTGTTTTGCCTGATGTCTCTATTTCGGAAATTTGTTTTTCGGTTAAGCCCCACAAAAACAATTTATTTTTTGCTGCGCTTACTAACTCGTTGGTGAGTTTGGTTGTGGTGCTTACTGTTTTTGATTTTTGAAGCAAAGAGAGATATTCCTTTTCATCAGCTTGCAGTTGCTCACTGTAAATGCTGTAAAGCGGACTTCTATTTTTAAGATATACACCAGTAGTTTTAATAAATAGTTTATCAATTCTTCCTTTTACACGGCTGCTGATGGTTTTTACTTGGTCTTCATCAATAGTAACCGTGCCTATAATACTTGAAGTGGATGCAATGTTTCTCGGTTTAACTGTATCAGTTTTAATACCTGCTAATTCTTGTTGTCGTTTGTCTATGGTGATGAAATTGCCTTGCTGACCTGCATGTATATTTTCTTTTTTCTCCACTTTGATTAAAGACATATTGCAAACGGGACAAGCACCGGGTGTGCTGCTCACAACGCTTGGGTGCATGGGACAGGTATAATAACTGTCTGATGTTGCCTCATGATTTTCGTGTCCGTTTTTACAACCTGTAAAAATGAATATTGTTATCAGAGCGGTTGAATAAATAAAATTCTTCATGTCAATTTTCATTTAAAAATGTTTCGCTGTCGGTCATCAATCCTGCCTCTTTAGCAATTTCTTCATTGGGAGTAAGACCGCTTTGTATAGTTATCATTCCATTGGCACTTGTTCCTACAATTACTTTTCTTAACTGAAAAATTCCTGTGCCGTTTTGGGTAGTATCGGTTTTAACCCACACAAAAGCATTCAATCCGGTTTTGTAAACTGCCGATGAGGGAACTTGCATATTCTTGCTTTTGCTTTTGCTTATTGTAAATTGTGCTGTAACAAGCGAATTTATTTTTAATAAATTGTTTGAATTAGGCAATACTATTCTAACTCTTGCAAAACGCTGGCTGGCTTCTTCAAAAGTTTGTTCAATCAAAGCAACTTTTCCTTTGAGCGGTTTTGAAGGATTGGTTTCTGCAATTATTTCAACTGATTGGTTTTCGTGAATTTGATTTAGATATTGATTTGCAACTGAAACTAATGCCCAAACTTCTTGCAAATCATTTACGCTGAAAAGTTTTTGCCCTTCGTTTACATACATGCCTTCACGAATTTGTGAAGCGGATGCATCATAAGAACTTTCATTATTAGCGTTTTGCTTCATATTCATTGTGTTCATGGCCGGGTTATTCTTTGTGCCAGCATTTTGCTGTTGTGATTGCTCTGAGAAAAATACATAACCGTTAGCAGGGCTGTAAAC
Source organism: Flavobacteriales bacterium (assembly GCA_905339165.1). Classification (GTDB taxonomy): domain Bacteria; phylum Bacteroidota; class Bacteroidia; order Flavobacteriales_E; family Vicingaceae; genus BCD5. The sequence goes on along the minus strand of CAJPFH010000081.1, from coordinate 11,580 downwards.
AGGAATAGTTAAAGCTACCGTTCCATTTTTTTCTAACTGCGTAATTTGATTGTCGGTAATTCCCAACAAACGAAGTTTTTCTCTTGATTTTTCTATTAAACTATTTTCGTTATTAGATTTCAGGATAAAGAGATGTTCTTCCTGAAAGGTGCGTAAATCGGGGCTGTATATGTTCATGATTTTATCGCCCTGATTTACATATTGATTACTGAATTTAACATAGAGTTTTTCAATTCTGCCACTGAAACGGGCTGCAACAGATTTGTTTCTGTTTTGGTCGGTAGTGATGTAACCTTGTGCTTTTATAATATCACCGTTGATGCCTGATTGCAATTTCACGGTAGCTTGTCTTGATAAAACCTGTTTGCCTGGAGATATGGATTGAATGAGTTCTTCTTCTATCAACACCAATTTCATTTTACAAATTGGGCAGTTGCCGGGTGACGGATAGGTTTTATCACCTTCACATTTCATAGGGCAGGCGTATGCTGCATTACTATGCTGCCCGTGTTCGTTTACTTGCTGATGATTTTCGTGTTTGTTTTTACATGATGACAACACCGTAAACAGCAACAGTAAAGCAAAGAAGCCGATGCTACTTAATTTCTTTTTCGTATTCATATTCTGTTTCTAATTTTAAGATGTTGAACAATTTGTCATATGCTTCCAGTTTTTTCATCAGTAACATTTCCCATGCATCGAGTAAAACAAAAAAGTCGCCTGTATTTTGCTTGTATGCAAGTAAGTTGGCTTGCAGGTTGTTTTCATAAGCCGGAATAATGTTTTTGATGTAGCTCTGATATTGTTCGTTTTCGTAATTGAGCATGGCGAGTTTTTCGGATAACATTCTTTTTGCCATCAGTTCCATTCTTAGTTTCTCCTGTTCCATTGACTGGATTTGAAAGCCCATTGACTTGTTTTCTGAATTATACATTTTAGCAGACCAAGGCACAATAGGAATAGTCATCATACCCATGACTGACCATTGATTGGGCATACCAAACATTTGCATGTGTTCTACTCGAACTCCAAAATCAGGACGGTTTCCAATTTTCATTACTTTCTGTTCCAACTTCATCGACTGAATGTAATTTGACATGGCCGTAATATCACTCCGATTTGAAACACTACTTGTATCAGTAATATTGATTGAATAGTTGTGGGGTGAAATACCTGTATCAATGTGGAAAGGTGTGTTAACATCTCGCACCATAAGAATATTTAATCCGATGTTGCTTTCGGCAATCATTTGATTAAGCATCAACAACATATTGCTCAATTCGGCTAAACGGGCTTTCGCTTTGTAAATGGTTTGCAGTTGTGATTGATTGTTACTGAATTTTTCTTCTGATGTTGTAATTAATAATTTCAGTATTTCCTCGCTTTCCTTTAAAATGAGTTGTTTTTTTTCAGTCACAAATCGGCTGTAATACAAAATTTTCGCCTCACGCCTCAATTCGTTTTTTGTCCATTCACTTTTACTTTTTTCAATCTCAGTCAATGAGTTTAAGTAGCTTTTCTTTGCATTCAGTTTGCTTTGGTTGGGTATCATTTGTTCAAGTGAAAAAGCAATACCCGCCTGGTTCATGGGGTCATTTTTTTCATTCAACATCATCAGGTTATATGGCCATCGCATAACCCCTGTAGAGAATGTTGGTGGCATCCATGCTTTTGCTCCGTCTGCTTTTGCTTGTATAGATTGAATATTATATTGATATGCAATAATGGAAGGATAATTGGTCTCTATTTGTTGCAGCAGTTTTTCCAATGAAATGTAAGTGGTGTCTTGTGCCCGTGTTTGATGAAAACAAAGCAACAATGATATTATTGAAAGTATCTTTTTCATATGCTAATCTTTTATTTCAAGGTATTCTACTTTACCCTTTTTCCTTAACTCATATTCTTTTACCAACTGAAACACTACGGGCAAAACAATCAAAACAAAAAGTGTAGAAGTAATCAATCCGAACACAAATGGAATGGTGATGGGTTTCATTACATCGCTACCTACACCTGTTGCTAAAAGAATTGGCATTAAACCCAACATGTCAGCCATCACGGTCATCAGTTTTGGGCGAACACGCATTACTGCACCCGAGAAAACAGCCGCTTTTACATCATCCATTGAGAGTGCAGCACTTTTCTTTTCTTCTACTTTATCCCTTATGGCTTCATTCAAATAAACAAGCATCAGCACACCTGTTTCTACTGCAATGCCGAAAAGAGCAATGAAACCAACTGCTACCGCCACCGAAAAATTAACCTCAAAAAAATACATGGAATACACGCCACCAATTAATGCGATGGGAATGCTGGAAAGCACAATGAGCATTTCCTTTACAGAATGAAAAGTGAAATACAACACAAAAGCGATAATGAGAAGGGTTATAGGAATGATAATTTTTAATCGTTTTTCTGCACGGACTTTATTTTCATATTGTCCGCTCCACTCAATGAAATAACCATTGGGTAGTTTTTTAAAATCAGCATCAATTCTTTTTTTGGCATCACTTACCACGCTTCCCATATCTCTGCCACGCACGTTGAACAGCACTGTTCCCCGAAGCATGGCATTTTCTGAATTTATCATGGGTGGTCCTTCAGAAAATTCAATATCTGCCACTGCCGAAAGTGGAACAACGCCATAGTTAGCCGTTTGAATAGGAGTCCTTTTAATTTCCGCTATATCACTTCTGAAATCCTGTGCCAATCGCATCGACACGCTGAAACGTTGCCGACCTTCAACGGTTTGCGTCAGCGGCATTCCACCCAATGCCATTTCAATAATCATATTTACTTCTTCAATAGAAAGATTGTAGCGGGCTATTTCTTCACGATTGATTTTTATGTCGAGATATTTTCCTCCGGTTAATTGTTCTACATATAAGTCTGCAAGCCCTTCAATACCCTGTAATGATTTTTCAATTTGTCGGGCAATGTTGTAGATGGTATCTAATTCTTGTCCATAAATTTTTATACCGATATCTGTTCTCACTCCGGTTGAAAGCATGTTGATACGGTTGATTATGGGCTGTGTCCAACCGCTTGTAACACCCGGTATCTGCACCTTATCGTTTAACTCTGTGATGAGTTTTTCGGTAGTCATTCCTTTGCGCCATTCCGATTTTGGTTTCAGTAGAATAATACTTTCAATCATACTCATTGGTGCGTTGTCCGTAGCGGTATAAGCTCTTCCTGCTTTTCCCAATACGTTTTCCACTTCGGGAATCGTCATGATGAGTTTGTCCTGCACTTGCAAAATGCGCTTGGCTTCATTGTTGGATACATCGGGAAGCGTTACTGGCATAAACAACAATGAACCTTCATCCAACGGAGGCATAAACTCAGAACCCAAACGCAACACAAACGGAATGCTTCCTAAAACAATCAAGATGGAAATAGCAATAACTGTTTTTTTCCAACGCTGACAAATGCGTAATACAGGGCTATATATTTTTATAAAAAAGTTTGCAATAGGATTTCTGCTTTCCGGAACGAGTTTGCCCTTCATCAGTGAACGCAAGAGCATGGGCACGATAAATAAAGCAACAATGGCAGAACCAATCATTACAAATGTTTTTGTGAATACCAATGGAGAAAATAATTTCTTCTCTTGACCTTCTAAAAAGAGTATGGGTGCGAAAGAAATAAGCGTAACTAAAATGGAAAAGAAAACAGCCCTTCCAACGGTGCGCGATGAGCGTTCAATAATTTTAATGCGCTCTTCTTCGCTTAATTCTTTAGTATTTCCAATTCTTTGCTTTTCCATTATTCGTCTGTTTTTAAAACTGCCTTTACCAAGCCTTTGTAGGCATTTTCAGTCATTACAATTCCTGCATCTACCAAATCGCCAATTGCCAAGGCAATTCCTCCCAATGACATGATGTTGAGAGAAATGCCAAAAAGTTTTACCATAATAAATCCAATTAAAACCGATAAGGGAATAGTGATTATTGCAACGGTTGCACTACGCACATGAAATAGAAATAGCAACACAACAAGTGCTACTACAATAATTTCTTCAATCAATGCTTCTTTTAAAGTAGCAATAGCAGCTTCAATAAGATTGCTACGGTCGTAAGCGATTTTTATTTTTACTCCTGGTGGCAATCCTTTTTCTACATTGCCTAATCTATCTTTCACTCGGTCAATCACTTCTTTGGCGTTTTCACCATATCGGGCAACCACCACACCGCCTACTACTTCACCTTCTCCGTTTTCATCCACAATTCCTAAGCGGATGTCACTGCTCATTTGCACATCGGCAACATCTTTCAGTTTTATGGGAATATTTTTATTGGAGCCAACAGAAATTTCCTCTATATCCTGAATGTCTTTGATATAGCCCAAGCCCCTAATCATGTAGCCCATACGGTTCATTTCATAAATACTTCCTCCTACATCACGGTTGTTTGCTTTTAAGGCGTTTGCCACATCCATTGCAGAAACATTATAATAAATCAGTTTATTGGGATTGATACTGACCTGATACTGTTTTTGAAAACCACCGAAGGATGCTACTTCACTAACGCCTTCCACATTTTGCAAGGCAAATTTTACATACCAGTCCTGCACAGCTCGCAATTCTCCTAAATCATATCCATCACCCTGAAGGGTATACCAAAACACATGACCTACGCCTGTTCCATCGGGTCCCAATGAAGGCGTTACTCCCTGTGGCAATGCTTGTTGTGCAAAATTCAATCGCTCCAAAACACGAGTTCTTGCCCAATAAATTTCCGCATCGTCATCAAAAATGACGAAAATGAAACTCATGCCGAACATAGATGCGCCCCGAATGGCTTTTACATTTGGAATGCCTTGTAAATTCGAAATCAAAGGATAGGTAATTTGGTCTTCCATGATTTGCGGATTACGCCCCATCCATTCGGTGTAAACGATTACCTGATTTTCGGAAAGGTCTGGAATGGCATCAACGGGAGTGGTCATGACCGACCAAACGCCTCCCACCACAATAAGCAAAATGCCAATCCAAACAAAGAACCGATTATGCGTTGACCATGAAATGATTTTTTCTATCATGAGTTTCAATTATTAGAACGACTTAATGATTTGTGTGTGTGCTGTCGTGGTTATGTTGCTCATCCATTTCTTCAACTTTTTGCAAATCCATGTTGCACTTGGGGCATTGACCGGGTTTGTCATATTTTTTTTCTCCCTCACATTTCATAGGGCATTGGTATTGGGCAGTTGCGCTTTCCTCTATTGCCGATTTTTCTGTTTTGGTTTCAGAATTATTGCTTCCGCAAGAAGTGATAAACATTGTTGCTGTAAATAGTAATGCTGCTGTAATGATTTGTTTTTTCATGATAAATTGTTTTTAGTTTATGAAATTCTTCTTTTTAAAAGTTGTGCATTTATGGCAACTACAATAGTGCTTAAACTCATAAGCACAGCACCCACTGCCGGGCTTAGCATTATGTTCCACTGATACAAAACACCTGCTGCCAATGGGATTGCAATAATGTTATAGCCCGCTGCCCACCAAAGGTTTTGTATCATTTTGTTGTAGGTGGCTTTGCCAAATAAAATCAGGTTGGCAATATCCTTGGGGTTAGAGTTCACCAAAATAATATCTGCTGTTTCGGCTGCCACATCTGTGCCTGAACCAACTGCAATTCCCACATCTGCTTGTGCCAATGCAGGCGCATCATTCACGCCATCACCAGTCATGGCTACAAACTCGCCTTTTAGTTGCAGTTCTTTTACTTTTTCTAATTTTTCATGCGGTAGTACATTGGCTAAATAGCCGTCCATTTTCAAATCATCGCTCACCTTCTTTGCCACTTTTTCATTGTCGCCTGTGAGCAGTAAGTTTTTAATTCCTGCTTCTTTAAGAATTTGAATGGCTTCAAAAGAGCTTTCTCTTATTTGGTCAGAGAAGGTAAAATATCCGGCAACGTCTTTGTTTATTAAAATGTAAACAACCGTGCCTGTGAAATTATTGATTGTGTCTGTTATTTTGATATTTTGTTCTTTCAAATAATTCGGACCAACTATTTTTATTTCTTTTCCTTCAATTATTCCTTCCAGTCCTTTACCAGGCAGGTAATTGAATTTTTCTGCTTTGGGAATTTCGATTTTCAATTCCTTTACTTTTCTAAGTAAACCCGCAGCGATATAATGTTCAGAATGTTGTTCAACACCTGATGCCAAACGGAGTAATTCTTTGTCATCATATTTTGTATTCAAAACTTTTACTTCTTGCAATTCATGAGAACCTTTGGTTAGTGTTCCGGTTTTGTCAAAAATGATAGTAGTAATCAATCGAGCATTTTCAAAAGCTGTTCTGTTGCGTATGAGCAACCCTTTTTGAGCTGCTATTGAAGTTGATATAGCCACAACTAAAGGCACAGCCAAACCTAAAGCATGAGGACAGGAAATAACCATTACCGTTACCATTCTTTCCAATGCAAACACAAATGGAAAACCCAATAATAGCCAAACAACTAGTGTTAATACACCACCGCCTAAAGCAACAAATGTCAAAACCTTTGCGGCACGGTCGGCAAAGTTTTGAGTTTTGGATTTTATCTTTTGTGCATCCTCAACCAGTTTCACCACTTTGTTTAGATAGCTGTCTTTACCCGTGCTTTTAACTTCTATGGTGAGTGAACCATTGCTGTTTACTGCACCGCCAATTACTTTGCTGTCTTTCTCTTTTTTTACAGGTTTGCTTTCGCCTGTGAGCATACTTTCGTCAACATAACTTTCGCCCTCTATTACAATTCCATCGACAGGAACTTTTTCACCTGGCTTTATCAATACAAGGTCACCAATTTTTAAATGGCTTACTGGCATATCGTGTATTTGTCCGTTGACCAAATGATGTGCAGTTGAAGGCATCATTTTTACAAGTAATTCCAATGAACGGGAAGCACCCATTACTGATTTCATTTCAAAATAATGACCAATGAGCATGATGTCTATCAGAGTTGCCATTTCCCAATAGAAGTCCATACCCTGTAAACCGAAAGTAATAGCAACACTGTATACCCATGCAACCGTAATTGCCACGCCAATCAGTGTCATCATACCGATGGCTTTATCTTTTACCTCGTCATATAATCCTTTCAGAAAGGGATAACCACCATAAGCAAAAATGAACGTTGAAAGTGTTGCTAATACATATTTGTCGCCTATAAATGTGAATTCAAATCCTAACCACTGTTGTATCATGTGTGACAATGCAAGCACAGGAATGGATATAATAGAACAGATTATAAATCGCTTCCAAAAATCCGCAACATTGTGTCCTGCGTGTTTGTCGTGTCCGCGTTCACCATGTTCAGCATGGTGGTCATGTGATTGTTGGCTTTCGGTATTGTGATGATGTGAATGTTCCATTTTTAAATTATTTACTAATGTGTTTATGAAGTTACTTTAAAAAACGGATGGTTTTCAAAGCAATTAATGATTGTGGTCAAGTTAAGGAACTCGTCTCTTGAACAGAGCGTGGAAGATTGGCTCTTTTGGTTTTGCCCGTGTGTCGGCTTGTGGGGAGGGGCAAAACCAAATGTGCCAATGCGGGTGGGCTAAAATTACTCGCTTGTTTAATTTGTTTTTTAGCGGTGCTCGTGAATCGCTTCGCTTATTTGAATTAAAAAAAATGTGCGGTGGGGAAAATAAAAAATACAGAAGGGTTGGCAATGAGTGTCGGCTTACTCGTTGTCCGTTTGTTATATCGTTTGTATGTCTGTGTCCACCTGTCAAAATGGTTTGTCTTTGTTAATTCGTTTAATTTTTAGTCGTCTGTTTATGGATGCACTGTCGTCTTTTAGGCTTACTGCTAACGGATGGCGGTATGAAATCGTTGGGGAGTACGGAGACACTTCACTATCAAGGTACAATAAACTTTGATGCGAGAGATGCCGTTTGCATAACCGCTTAAACCCCAATGTTTTATACCGCGTGTTGTACGCTGGCCTTTGTTCATTTTCAATCAATTAGCTATCAATTTTGCAGTATCCCGTGCGTTCGGACAGACACACTCTTTGACAAGTTTTGGTCGTGCGATTGGCTTTTTGTGCGACTTGGCAATGTGTGTGGCTGTGAAGCGTAGGCTCATCTTATTGTTTTTATTGATTCAAATTCAAGTTCTAATTTTTTCTTAATTTCATCTAATTTCTGTTTGCGTAAAGATTTTTTTTCAAATGCTTTTTCTAAAATAGCTGAAATATCATCTCTATCATTTTTTGGTAAAATAGGGATTCTTGTTTTTAATAAATTTTCAGGTCTGAGATGCGGAATAGTAGACGCAATTACGGTTCTTTTCTTTGATTGATAACCTCCAATCTCTGGTATTGATAAAGCACAAAAAATATAATATGGGCTAATATCTGAATCTTTTCTTGTTCTTAATATTAAAAAGCCTGAGCCAATAATTACCTTATCAGATTCTGTAAGCATAGCAACATGTCCAATGCTTCCGTCTTTTGAAAATACAATATCAAGAGGTTTAACGTTTTGATTTAATTCTTGATATATTTCGTCTGCAATAAAAAAGTCTGGATAATTATCAACCTCATAATTAACAATATCAGATGTTCTTATAAATGGGATATCTGAATCGATTTTATCTGTATATAGATTGTAATTGTCACTACCAACTTCAGAGCCTTTATAAGGTTTAACTAATTCACTTAATTGTTTTGTTTCAAATTTTTCAAGTGCGGATATTGTCTTATTATAAAGCGGATTAGAATATTCAGGCGAAAAGAATGATTCTTCTCTAATTGATTTTAAAGTCGCTGTAAATGTGAACTCTTTCTTTATATCTTTAAAATTAATTCCGAGCTTTTCATAAAATAAACTCTGTGCTTGTTTGATAAGATTATATGAATCATTTTCAAGTACAGAAAGTTCGTCAACAACTTTTGCATATGATTTCATGCTATCTTCTGAAAGCAAAGGTATTTTTAACTCTCTAATATCAGGAAGTGTAAGTTTGTTTTGATTGTGTTGTTTACTTACTCTTAAAATTTGATTTATAGCAAGCGGTGTTGTCAAATAAAGGAACACATACTTTCTTAAATAATCTTCGCAATCAAAAGCCACACCGATAATATTTTGACTAATATTTACTTCGTCATAACGAAGGGGAATTTGAGCTATTTTACCCAAATATTTGCCAATTTTTGATAATGCTAAATCACCAGGAACTAAAATCGTTTTATGTTCTTTTTTATGATTTTTAATTGGAATATAAACCATTCCTTTTTCATCCAGTGTGTAAGACATCAAATTTGATATTCGAATAAAAGGAATACCTGAAGTTTGATAATATCTTGAGTTTAAATCAAAAATTCCTTTTCTAATTGATTTTGAAAAATATGAAATTGGATGAGTTTCAAATTTTGATAATATCTTATCAAGAACTTCACCTAAATAGTAATACTTGCTGTCAAAACGATTGCTTTTTTTGACTTCGGTAAAATTTGCTTTTTCGACTACCTTAATCATATTATTTCAACCATTTTTTATATTGTTCGGCTACTAAACTTATATCATCACTTTCTATTTCTTGCCCCCTTCTGTTATGTCCGCAAGTTTCACAAATGCACATAAATATTTTATAATCTTCTAATACTTCGTCTTTTTCAAGTTTGCGAAATATTAAGATGCTTGTTTTTGTTGAAGTATAAGGCATAAATGTTTCAATCGGAACATCAATTGCAGCTAGAATTTGTGCTTTATCTAAAATCCATTCCCTCAAATAAACTAAACTATCATTACCCAAAACTCCATCAGGAAGTACAATAGCAAGTTTTCCATTGGGTTTTAAAAGTTGAAGACATCTTTCAATAAACAATATTTGGGGTGTTTCTTTCGTCTGTAATTTATCTTTTATATACTTTCCAGTCTTTTTATCTTGTTTGAATGAATGTGCTAAATCGTACTGTTTTAAAATTTCTTCTCCTTTTATTGGAATTTTTGAGCCAAAAGGTGGATTAGTCATAACAACATCAAAATATTCCATTTTAATTTCGTCTATTGTTGACTTATTCCAATGATTTGGATTTTCGAGCGAGTTTTCACAATATACTCCACCTCTTCCATCTCCAAGAAGTGCCATATATGCTTTGGCTACTTTACTCAAAAAATAATCTTTATCTATACCTCGGATATTCTTTATTGCAATCTTTTGTTTTTCTATTTCAATTTCATGCTTTGGCCAACCAAGAGCTTCGAATTCAGTTTCGGCTTTATTCCAAATATATCTTAAACTTTCAACAAGAAAACCACCGCTACCGCAAGCTGGGTCGATTATTTTGTTTTCATGATTTGGGTCAACCAAATCAACTACCATTTTCACAACATTTCTTGGTGTAAAAAATTGTCCTTGTCCACCTTTCAAAGCATGACCAATAAAAACTTCAAAAGCATCACTTACAGCATCTCTTGTTGATTCAAGAATAGAATATTGCTGAAGTTCACCAACGATATAGGTTAAAGAATATTCGTCTAATATTATTTCATCTGAACTATCAATTACATCATTGTAGTTTTTCTTTACCTTATTAAATAGCTCTAAAATTCTATCTTTTACTTCGGTTGGTTCTTCATCAATACCTGCACGAAAAGTCACCATGTCATTTGGTTTAGTGAACTTTTCATCGTAGATTTTACAAAAAATCAAATTAATTAATTGTTGAGCAAAAACTTCGTCCCTAGTTGCACCAACAACATTACCTGCAAGATAATTACGCATAGCCTTAAAAACATTTTTAAGATTAGTTGCAGGTTTTAAATCTTTTCTTTTGAATTTACCAACATCTTCAATCCTTTGTCCAAATCTTGGTATGTTAGGGATTTCTTCAAATAGAACTTTTCCGTCCTTTTCAACCTTTTTTAGGAATAACCTTTCTTCTCCGTTAAACCATACTCCTAAGGGTGATTTTGAAAATCTTAAATAGTCTTGAAGTTGCGTTTTTCCATCTTTTCTATTCTTCTTTTTGCATTCAACAATAATGAAAATATCATCTTCATTTTTTTTATCATCTTGGAAAACTGCTATGTCAACAGGATATTCTTTCTTAGTGTCTGATGGTCTGACTTTAACTCTATGCTGTGGATGCGTTTGAATATTTGATTTAGGATATCCATAATCTTCAACCAATATTTTTGAATAAACTTGAACCGCTTCAATTTCTTCTGGTGTAGCTTTTACTTGTTCACCTGATATATAATCAAAGATATAACCGTCTTTTAATTTTTCACTCATATAATCATTCCATTATTTTAAAATCCCAAAGATACAATTATCCGTGGGTGCGTTGGCAAAAAAACAGCTCTTTTGCAAGCTGAAGCTTCGGCTTGTGTGTCGGGGCTTGCGAATGTGCTGTTTTGTGCGTTGGCTATTCATTTTTTCTTTTTTCTTACTGCAAAATTACCACTGTCGTTTTTTTTAGGCTTGCGTACAACGTTTTGCAGCTACCCACAGGCAGGGTATGTCGAACGAGAACTACCAAAGTATAACTGCACACCAAATGTAACAAATTTTGTCAAGATGAAAAAACAAAACCCTGCTTGTGGGTAACTGCTGTTAGTGGCTGTAAA
>CAJPFH010000080.1 GCA_905339165.1 Flavobacteriales bacterium | reverse complement strand
CAAAGGCTGTAAATATGGATTTACAGGTCAAACAGAGGAAAGGAGAGGCCAGGAAGTCCATAAGAAAAATAGCATGTATACGTTTTGACACGAAGAAATACAGAAAGAGGAAACTTGGAGAGAGACCATTTGGAAATATTGAAGTTAGAAGAAGTAAATGCTATTACAAGAAGCAAGAGAATAAATTAAAAGGGGCTATCCTTATAGCCAATGATGGAATGGGAGGAATTAATTAATGGATGGGCTCTCATAATTCAAAATCTTTAAATATAATGAACATAATTGTACATCAATGTACTAAAATGTACAATTAGAATGACACTTATGCACCAGATAATCAATGAAATAATATCATCAACAAGAAACAGGGTCCCGCTTGCTTCAAATATGATGACACTGCGAATAGCTTCAAGAGATTTCAGGAAGAACATCAGGAATAAAAAGCAAAAGGGTCTCATTCCATTGATCTCGGAAGTAAAACCATCATCTCCAAATCGCTTTATCAGGAATGTTACACCCCTTGAAGCAGCCGGGATTGCAGGTCAAATGGAATCTGCGGGTGCATCAGCGATATCTGTACTTACAGAGCCGGACTTTTTTAAAGGCAGTATCGAGAACCTGATATCTGTAAGGGAGAATGTTAAAATACCTGTATTAAGAAAAGATTTTATTATTAGTAAAAACCAGATCCATGAAGTGGAAAGCGATCTGATCCTTTTGATAGCAGGAATCCTGGGCGATGAACTTGATGATTTCGTAAATGAAGCAATATCCTCGGGCAGGGAGCCTCTTGTTGAAGTGCATAACAGTGATGAACTTGAAAACGCGCTTGCAACGCGGGCAAATATAATCGGGATCAATAACAGGGACCTTACTACTATGAAAGTTGACATAACGACCACTGAAAAACTGGCGCCTCTTATCAGCAACAGGATAATTATAAGTGAAAGCGGGATATCATCCCCTGATGATGCAGTCCGCATGATGGACGCAGGCTCTGATGCGATACTTGTGGGAACATCCATTATGCTTGGAAATGTTTACGAAAAGACTTACGAATTAGTACATGCATTGAACACTAAAAATGATCATTGAGAAAAGAATAATTAAGAAGATTAATTAAGAAGG
>CAJPFH010000079.1 GCA_905339165.1 Flavobacteriales bacterium | reverse complement strand
CAGCGCCTGGTCCGGTGCTGATATTTCGATATTTGATGACATGGTCTTTGCCATTTTTATATCCATGCGTGTGAGGTTGAGTGAGATGAGGGTGGACAGGATCACGAGGAATATGCCGATAACAACGAAGGGAACGCGGGCTGAGTCATCGCGGAGGAAACGGGTTTTCGAGGTCCTGGTGTTGTTTTTCACATTGTTTTGTATATGCATGCCAATCGTCGCAGAGGAACTGAAATAGGGATAAGATTTATGGTTTGAAATCTGATTTACATTGAAGAAATCCATGCCCTACTTTTTTATATTACGAAAACGTACTGAAGATTTACGTAACCCTTATCAAATAAGAAAGAAAAAATGAGCGCTATAAAAATAGATCCGAATATCAAATATCTTGAAGGCACACAGCGCGTATTTGACCCTGAAACCACACTGGCAAATACTACGAAGCTTCTCCCGAAGATAGGTGTGACCCGAATTGCAAATATCACTGATCTTGACCGCGTTGGTATACCTGTTTTCTCGGCTATCAGGCCAAGCGCGGCCGCAGGCGCAATATCCATATACTCTGGAAAAGGCGCAACAGAAACAAATGCCAGGATATCTGCGATAATGGAAAGTTTTGAGCGCTGCCTTGCTGAGCAGCCTGAGGTAAGCGTAAATCTCAGTGGCGTCAAGCTGCAAACAGAGACGGTTACAGATACATACGAGTCACTATGCGAGAGCTATCCCACACTATACCCTGATGCTCTTCTTCTTCCTCAGCGTGTTGCTGAATTCACAAAACTTGAATGGATCATGGGGGATGACATTTTAAACGATGTTGAAGTCTTCGTTCCCGCAAATGCGGTTTTCCATCCCTATGAGCCCCGGGGCGGGAACAAGCTGTTCCGGAGCAATACCAACGGCCTTGCTTCAGGAAATACAATAGAGGAAGCGATACTTCATGGATTGCTTGAAGTTATAGAAAGGGATTCACTAAGTATATCTGAATACACCCGGAATCCCGGAAAAGAAATAGTGCTTACCGAAAAAGACGGGTTGAATTACACACTTAAAAGAAAACTGGAAGCTGCTGGCATTAATGTAAAGATCTGGCTGCTTGATTCTGATATTGACATCCCAACTGTCGTAACAGCGCTTGATGATGTAGTCCTTAAAGACCCGGCTCTTCTTGTTATGGGAGCTGGTTCGCATCTGACACCTGAAATTGCGGTCACGAGGGCGCTGACAGAGGCTGCGCAAAGCCGGGTCGTACAGATACACGGAGCGCGCGAGGATACTGACAGGGAGCAGGTGGTACGAACCTTTGGCTATGATCATATGAAACGAATGAACAGCTACTGGTATGAAGATCTTGATAAAGTCCATATGGAT
>CAJPFH010000078.1 GCA_905339165.1 Flavobacteriales bacterium | reverse complement strand
GGATGTGACGCTTGATAATAATTCTATCAAAGTTGACCCGAAGGAGGATGCGTATAATTCAACTGGTGATCCTGATAAGGCAAAGGAAGAATCACAGAAAGGAAAATATGATTTTAATACCACGGTTATTACTGATTACCTCAACAATGATTCAAAGCCCGGGGGCTCGATCGTGAACAGGAAGATAAGAACTGTCATTATCCCGGTTTACAGTACTTTATTTGCAACAGGTGTTGCAAGGCAAACAACGGATTATCCGGGATCTCATAACGGATATGAGAAAAGTGACAGTATTGAGGACTGGGGAGAACCTGACAGCATGACACAGACAGGAACGATAGCAAAAGATTCATATGTTCCCGGAAATCTGTATGGTGAGACCTGGGAACTCACATGGACGCGAAACCATGTCTGGAGGCATACATACTGGGTCACAGTATCTTGCGGGGCAGGTTGCACGAAGCAGGTGCCGCAGTATAATTATATGACTGCGGTCGATTCAAGGACTGACAAGGTCGCGATTACGTTAAAGGCTGTTGAGAACTCAAATATCAATGTTAATCTTGATTTTGCGGGAAAACCTCTTGCTTCTAAGAATGATCTTTTCGGGACTTTTGTATCAAAGAATGTGACATACCTGACTTACGGGGTTGATCATAATTACATAGACCCGAATCTTGAGCCTGCATACCTGCAATACAGGGATTTTTTCGATTCTAATAAGATATTGAACCTGAAGAACATTAACTTAAATGGCGATACTGACGAGAAATTACTTACGGTGGATGAACCCGCACGGCCTGTATGGGTTTCTGAGGAAGCGCAATATGCTGTTGATGATATTACTGAACTGATGAAAAATGAGATTCATCTTGACCCTGATATTAATTATGAGAATTATCCTGTTCCTTCCGACCTGATCAATGCTGCACGGGATGACCTGATTGAGAAAATCTCTGTTAGAGAGACAGAGTATGTGAATAAATCAAATTATTATGCAGGTAAATATAATAGCGCAAGTGCAAAGGTGATTTCTGTTATCAGGGAATGGTATGTTGACCAGGTGAAGTACCAGATACGAGAGAAGTTTTCGCAAGGGAGTAAAAGAATCGATGATGAGATTAAGATTAACTTTTCTGAACCTGATAAAGTGAAGCAGGCAAACCGTGATGCTATAAAGTTCC
>CAJPFH010000077.1 GCA_905339165.1 Flavobacteriales bacterium | reverse complement strand
CCCGCCTGTAAGAATTATTGCCCTGTCGCACAATGAAATGCCATGCTCAATATCATGCGAAATAAGGACTCTTGTTTTATCCATAGCATTCATGCCTCCGAGTATCCTGTCAAATGTTGCTATGGCATGCTGGTCCAGTCCTGTATAGGGTTCATCAAGAAAAAGAATTGGCGGATCATGTATAAGGGCTCTTGCTATCGAGAGACGCTGTTTCATCCCGCGGGAAAAAGTCCTCACGCGGTCATTTTTCCTGTAGGTCAGACCCACCTGCTTTATCAGTTCATCGATCCTTTTTTCAAGCATGGGTGTGTCATACATCTTCCCGAAGAACCTGAGATTTTCAGCTGCTGTCAATTCGGTGTAAAGATAGGTTTCATGCGAGATGACACCGATTTTCTTCCTGATCTCAATCGGATTTTCCTTAATGTCAAGACCTTCGATAAGGACCTTCCCGGAAGTAGGATTGACAAGCGTTGCCATTATCTTAATAAGAGTTGTTTTTCCTGCGCCGTTTGGGCCAAATATTGTGAGGAATTCACCTTTTTCTATCTTAAGATCGATATTTCGAAGGACAATATTAGTGCCGAATACTTTTGAAAGCTTTTCAATTGAGATTATATTGATTTCTCCTGTCTGATACTAGATAATCTCATACAGGCTTTATATTTTCTCCTGGTGTATTAAAGAATTAATCTTCCAGCAGACCATTAAATCTTTATTTGCATACGCTAACTTATGAAAAGGTGATTTATATCAAACCGGTACTACAGGTGGCCCTTGATGTTTTAGAGACAGAACGCGCTATTCAGATCGCCAAAGAAGCGATAACTGGCGGCGCTGACTGGGTAGAAGCAGGAACCCCATTGATCAAAAGCGAAGGCATGGATGCTTTAAGGAAACTAAAAGCAGCATTCCCTGACCGGGTTATCCTGGCTGATATGAAAACGGTAGACACGGGGGCAATGGAAGTAGAAATGGCAGCCAAAGCAGGTGCTGATATCGTTATTCTTCTCGGGAGCGCTGATGATTCCACGATACAGGACGCTATAAGATCAGCGCGCAAATATGGAGTGAAAATAATGGCAGACCTGATTTCTGCGGGAAGCCCGGTAAAAAGAGCTAAAGAACTTGCGGAACTCGGTATCGATTATATAAATATTCATGTTGGGATCGACCAGCAGATGATGGGCGAAGATCCTCTTTCGATCCTCAAGTCGCTTAAGATGAATGTACCCATTGCGGTCGCAGGCGGGATTGATGCAAAGAGCGCAGCAGCAGCAGTATTATCCGGTGCAAGTATCATCATCGTCGGAGGAAATATTGTCCGGTCATCCAATGTTACAGCATCTGCAAGAGCGATCCGCGAAAGTTTGGATATGCCGCAGTTATCAATTGAACCGGAAGAATCGATCGATGAGAAAACCATCGAACTTCTAAAACATGTCTCCACCCCCAATATCTCGGATGCCATGCACAGGAAAGGCGCTATGAAAGATATCCATTCGATCTGCAAAGGGACAAAAGCAGTGGGAAGAGCTGTCACAGTACAGACATTTCCCGGAGATTGGGCAAAACCCGTAGAAGCAATAAATGCTGCACTTCCTGGTGATATTATCGTTATCAATAACAACAGCACCCATGTGGCCCCATGGGGAGAACTTGCAACGTTGAGCAGCATCAATAAAGGCGTGGCAGGCGTTGTAATAGATGGCGCGGTAAGAGATGTTGATGATATCAGGCGGCTTAATTTTCCTGTTTTTGCGACATCAATTGTCCCGAATGCAGGCGAGCCGAAAGGTTTCGGGGAGATAAATACCGAAATACAGTGCGGGGGGCAGACCGTAAAACCAGGGGAT
>CAJPFH010000076.1 GCA_905339165.1 Flavobacteriales bacterium | reverse complement strand
TGAAAATGTCAGGATAAATGCGGCCTGGTCACTGGGGCGCATTGGTGATAAACGTGCCTTAACGGTATTAAGGTCTGCCAGGAAGAACGGTTCGACAGAACTTCGAAAACATGCACGGGAAGCAATAGCAAGAATAGAATCTAATGAAAATGACAAATGGCGAAACTGTGAAGATGCTGACATTCCTGATATCGTGGACATTCCCCTGATTGAAATTGAAGTTCCATCGTATATGGAGTGCAATTATATATCAAGAGTAGAAGATGCTGACACCCAAACAGATTATGAGAATATTGCCAGGTTCTCAAGAAATGTCCAGGTAAGAGATACAGGTGATCCATTATCAGAAGATGATACACGAAAGATCGTATTGGGATTAAAAGACGATTCCAAAGGTCTTGTATCAGTCGATATTATATTCAAGTATAAAGATAACACAAATGGTGAACGAAAGTCAAGTTCTGTATGGCTGCAAATGGCAAGTGCAGGGACAAATGGGGATAACAATAACAATAGCAATAACAACAAAACTGAACGTGAAATAGAAAGGATTGATTCGGGGCCAAAATATATTAAGAGAACCGAAGGTACAAAGAAAAAAGCGAAAATAAAACATTCAAGAAAGCCAAGGCCGGTTGAATATGATATACCTGAAGAAACAGGATCAGATCAATCCGAGAAATACCCTTCTGAAATTGATGAAACTGACGTTGAAGTCCCGGAAGAGAGGGTTATAACCAGAAAGATTATTTCTCGCAGGGATAAAAAACCAAGACCAGTAAGGGAAATACCTGAAGAACAAGAACAAGAATACGGGTATGAAGAAGAAACCCGGGAAATTCCTGAATTACCAGAACCTGAACTGGAAGCTAAGGAAATCAGACCCAAACCAGAACCCATGGAGATAAAACCTGAGCCTGAGGTTAAGCCAACTAAGGAACCTCTGGCTGCACCTCCAAAACCAAAAATACCTGAGCAGCCAAAACCCGAACCAAAACCCAAAGAGATAAAACCTGAGCCTCAGGTTAAGCCTGTTAAGGAACCTATCCAGGCTGCACCTCCAAAACCAAAAATACCTGAGCAGCCAAAACCTGAACCAAAAGCAAAAGAAATCAAGACCGAAACTATCAAAGATAAGTTACCTCAGGAAGTAAAGCCGCCTGTGGAAGTTGTAACAGCAAAAACTGCAAGCATATCAACTCCGAATGGAAATGTGGATTCCGCAGTCCATCTCTTAAGTAATATTGGTATGTCAGGTATGACGAATGCAGCTTCAACTGTCACCCAGTTAGCAGGAGAAGAAGCAGAATCGAAACATTCTCAACTGCGTACGATTCCAATTGAAGAAATGAATGATGAAATAACAGGTCTTGGTGATAGTATTGTGATGATCAGTGTTGAACTTCATGGGAATGGACCTGAGGGAGATGTGAAAGGCGAAATGCAAATGTATGTTTCAAGCCAGAATGCGCTTGAAGTAGCTAACGAACTCCTTTGCAACTCTTCGGATGCT
>CAJPFH010000075.1 GCA_905339165.1 Flavobacteriales bacterium | reverse complement strand
TAGGCACAAAAGTCGCGATAAAAGTCTTAAAGCAGATAGGTGCCGCTCCCCCACCAGAAGAAAAATCGGAAGAACAACGCAAACTTCATGACTTTGGGTAAATTTAAATACTTCTCATACCCTAAGTGAGTCGAGTGATAAATTGAATTTAACGGGATTATTGTATAGTGGTTATGAGGTATTACTTGCCAGGGAAATAAAGGACAAGCCTGTTCCTGAGCATGTTGCTATTATAATGGACGGCAACAGGAGGTTTGCAAGAAATCGGGGCCTGGCACAATATTACGGCCATTTCAAGGGAGCAGACACTACAGAAAAAGTCCTTGACTGGAGTTTTGACCTCGGAATTAAGCAGCTTACTGTATATGCTTTTTCAACAGAGAATTTCGAGAGGGATGAGATTGAGAAAAACAGGCTTTTTGAACTTATCGGGATCAAGTTCGATAAAATATGTACAGATGAGCGTACGCATAAACGCCGGATGAGGGTAAGGGTCCTTGGTAATATAGACCTGCTGCCGCCAGCATTAAAATCATCTGCAAAACATGCTGAGGAAATAACAAGGAATTACGATGGCGTATATCTGAATGTGGCTCTTGCTTATGGGGGACGGCAGGAACTTGTGGATGCGGCGCGAAAGATGGCCGGCAAGGTCAAAAATGGCGAATTATCTATAAAAGATATTAATGAGGAGACTATTTCTAATAATTTATATCCTTCAAGCGGTTCGGTTCCGTATGTGGATCTTATTATCAGGACAGGAGGAGATGAAAGGATTTCCAATTTCCTTCCATGGCAGGCCAACGGCAATGAGTGCGCCGCATATTTTTGCGCTCCGTTCTGGCCTGAGTTCCGGCGTATTGACCTTCTTCGCGCCATTCGCACATTCCAGACACGAGAGCATGAAAGACAAAAGAATACCATTATACGGGTTGTGAAACTTTTAAGCTATTATGGTATGGTGGAAGTGGAAGACGTCATTCGAATATCGAGGAGATCCATAACGATCCCGAAGGAAGAAGTTGTAAAGATACTTCATGAACTTGCACGCCGTAATGTGGTATTAAATAACATGATCAAGTGGTAATTTTTTTAATTTTAACGGATCATTTCCCGAATCTTCTTTTCCGTTTCTGAAAATCCCTCAACACCCTCAGGAAGTCAACTTTCCTGAAATCCAGCCAGTTGACATCTGTAAAATAAAGTTCAGAATAAACAGACTGCCAGATAAGAAAATCAGTCAATCTTTTTCCTCCTGCCCGGATAACAATATCAGGCTCCGATTTAAATAATAAATGGGATTCGATC
>CAJPFH010000074.1 GCA_905339165.1 Flavobacteriales bacterium | reverse complement strand
CTACACAATTATACCGCAATTTAATTGTGTTAGATTTTGATAATACTACCAAACGCAGCCTGGGCGTAAATATTCTGCTACCCAAACGCAGTGTAGATATTGTAAACAACGGCAATACCGCTGCCGATGCCCAACTACGCCCAACTTATTTTTACCGATATGCAGGGGCGTATCATTAAAACCGTAGATATAAACCAAACTGGACACGGACAGTTAAAAGTATATGCCGCCCATCTTATCCAAGGTATTTACCAATACAGCATTGTGGTAGATAGAAAAGTGATTGACACTAAAAAAATGCTGGTGGAAAAATAGAAATGGTTTTAACATCGCTTAAATAACGAAGCATAATAAAAAACCCTGTAAGAAAACTTACAGGGTTTTTACTAGGGAGGTCCCGAGCAGATTCGAACTGCTGTAGAAGCTTTTGCAGAGCCTTGCCTAGCCACTCGGCCACAGGACCATTTTTTACTTTAACTCTGCGAAATTAAGAAATATAGCTTAAATAACGTGAGTTCGGGATAAGAAGTTCAATTACAAGTTTTGTCATATTGAGTAAATTTTCGGAGAAAATTTGTATCGAAATAGACAAAACGATTTGTTTTCGATACGAAAATCTTGCAGATTTTCACTCAAACTGACATCGTTTTGTTATATCGAACTCACGTTAAATATTTTTATTGTTCTATTTCTACCCCCACAGAAAACAGTTTGGCATTGAGGGGTGGATTTTTTTTCTGAATTTTTATTTTCACTTTTTTTATATCGGAAAACCTCTGATAAATGGCATTTACAATGCGTTGGGCAACATGCTCAACCACATTCGATGTAATTTTCATTTGTTCTTCAGCAATACTGCATACTTGTGAATAATCAATGGTGTATTTTAAGTTATCTTCGTAAGCAGCTTTTGTAAAATTGCATTCTATTTCAATGTCTAAAATAAAGGTGGTTCCGGTTTTCTTTTCTTCCTCGCTTATTCCATGAAAAGCAAAAATTTCTAATCCGTTTACGCAAACTTTATGCATAACTTGGCATTTTAACAAGGGCCGTTTTTATTCGGTTGCTTGCTTCTTGTTTTCCAAGCAAACCCATTATTTCAAAAAGAGCCGGACCTCCGCCTACTCCGGTAATAGAAACTCTGAGCAGTTGCATTACTTCGCCCGGTTTTATTTGTAATTGTTCGCAAACGGTTTTAAAAACCGCTTCAATTTCTGCCGAATTGTATTCGGAAAGAGTTAAAAAATGCGTATGAAATGTTTCTAAAAACAGTAGTCCTTTTTCGTTCCATCTTTTTTTAATTACTTCTTTATCGTACTCGGCCGGAGCAGTAAAAAAGTATGATCCCAAACTCCAGAATTCATTTATAAAATGTGCTTTTTCTTGCAATAAAGAACACACTTTTTCTACAAAAACGGAGTCTGCATTTATTCCTTTTTCTATTAATTCAGGCATCCAAACTTGAGCTAATTGGAGCGGGGTTTGCTTTCGTAAATATTGTTGATTGAACCATTTTGTTTTTTCGGGGTCGAATTTTGCTCCGGACTTACTTACTCTTTCAAGCGAAAAAGCGGATATCAACTCTTCTAAGGAAAAAATTTCTTGATTGGTTCCGGAATTCCAGCCTAACAGAGCCAACATATTTAAAAATGCCTGCGGATAATACCCCCGCTCTTTATATCCGGTAGAATTCTCGCCCGTTTCGGGGTCTGTCCAATTGAGCGGAAATACAGGAAATCCGAGTCTGTCTCCATCTCGTTTACTTAGTTTTCCGTTTCCGTCAGGGCGTAATATGAGCGGAAGGTGGGCAAAGCGGGGCATTACCTCTTCCCATTCCAAAAAGCGGTATAACAGTACATGAAGCGGAGCCGAAGGCAGCCACTCTTCTCCACGAATTACGTGAGTAATTTTCATTAAATAATCATCTACCACATTGGCCAAATGGTAGGTGGGCATTCCGTCCGATTTATAAAGTACCTTATCGTCTATATTCGATGATTGCACCACTACCCATCCTCTAATGATATCGTTAAATTTTATTTCTTCGTTGCGAGGCACTTTAAGTCGAATCACATAGGGTTCGCCACTTTCCAATTTGTGCTGCACTTCTTGTGCCGAAAGAGTGAGTGAATTTTTCATAGAATGGCGGGTAATGGCATTGTATTGTGGAGCTGCCACTCCTGCTTTCTTAAGGTTTTCCCTCATCTGCACTAATTCTTCGGGGGTATCGAAGGCATAATAGGCATGCTCTTTTTCAATTAATGCATCGGCATATTGTTTATACATGTGTTTTCGTTCCGACTGGCGGTAAGGCCCATAAGCTCCCTCTCCGAATCCTACCCCTTCGGTAGCCGGAATACCGCACCATTTGAGAGCTTCTATAATATATTCTTCGGCTTTGGCTACAAAACGGGTTTGGTCGGTATCTTCAATACGAAGAATAAAGGTTCCTCCCATTTTTTTTGCAAACAAGTAATTGTATAAAGCTGTTCTTACCCCACCCATATGCAGAGGACCTGTAGGGCTGGGAGCAAAGCGTACACGCACGTTTTTTTCCATATTTTTTTTGTAAAAGCCTGCAAAGATAAGCTTTTACAAAAGAGTGAATACGAAATTTTTATTTCTCAATGATTAATCGCTTATTTATGCTTTTCTCTGCCTGCGTAATGGTTAGATAGTATATGCCCGAGTTTAATTCTTCTAAACTTATTTCATTTTTCTTTTTTTCGCAGGTTTTTTCCATTACCAAATTTCCAACTACATCGGTAATATATATTTTGCAGGGTTCTTGGAGATAATTGGTTTCTACAAAAATTTTATCTTTTGCAGGGTTCGGAAAAAATCCGAATATAATATCGGGCTTGTTTTTAAGTGAATGTTTTAGGCTATCTCCCTCTGATGAAACTGCAAAGATTTTGTTACTTAAAAACAACATACCAACCAGTAAAACGACTAAGAATATGTTTTTCATGTTTTCGGAATTTATGCTTTGTTATAGTACTTGATTTTTTATAAAAAGGTTTCAATTATTATGCCGTTTTAATATTTTTCAAGATAATATTTTGTTTATTAAAATAATTAGAAGGAGAGAAAACAGATTATTCTTTTATGAAATTTTTAATAAATAGCATCTTAAAGTAATAAAAAACGAACCGTATGCCGGTTCTTTCATTTTTTCTTTTAATTTAATTAATGTTAAATCGTGCCGCTTCACACCATTTTTGCAGAACTTAGCGTTTGTATTAAGTTAGCGTAACATACAAGGATTGTAACAAGCATGTCGGAAACCACCTATCAAATACTACTTACCAAGCTAGATGAGTTTGTACGCAAGTACTACAAAAATCAGTTGCTGAAAGGCAGTATTTATGCTCTTTCGTTCATTCTCTTATTTTACCTTGTTGCGGTATGCTTAGAATATTTCGGACGGTTTAACTCCCTGGCAAGAGGATTGTTGTTTTATTCGTTTTGCATCGGATCTCTTTATGTTCTGGTAAAATTAATACTCTATCCACTGCTACAACTTTATAAAATAGGGAAAATTATTACGTACTCTCAAGCTGCAAAAATGATTGGCAACCATTTTTCCGAAGTACAAGATAAATTACTAAACGTACTGCAATTAAAAGATCTTTCGGAAAATGTTTCGCAACAAAATGAATTGCTTATTGCCGGAATAAATCAAAAAATAACTGAACTAAAGCCCATTCCGTTTGCTACAGCCATTAATCTAAAAGAAAATATTAAAAACTCCCGTTATTTGGCCGGAGTACTTTTTGTAATCTTGCTCATTGCTATTTTTTCTCCTTCGTTTTTTTCGGACGGCACTTCCCGTTTGGTAAAATATAACGAGTATTTCGAAGTTCCATCTCCTTTTACTTTTAGCATAGCACCCTCCTCACTTAAAACTCCCAGAAACACCGATTTTGATTTACAAATACAAATAAGCGGAGAAGCTATTCCCGATAAAGCTTTTATTGACTATAACGGCACACGCATAAAACTGGAAAAAGAGAACAAAACCACTTTTTATCATACTTTCAAAAACATACAAACAAACATTCCTTTTCGCTTGTATGCTGATGGTTTTTTTTCAAAAGAATATCTCTTGGAAGCTCTGCCAAATCCTCTTATATTAGATTTTAGTATTAAAGCCGATTACCCATCTTATACCGGAAAAACAAACGAAATTCTTAAAAATACCGGAGACATTATTGTTCCGCAAGGCACAAAACTAAAATGGATTTTCAATACCCGCGATGCCGAAAATCTTCATTTTACTATGGCCGACTCTAACGTACAGATTACCCCATCAAACCATGTCGGAATGTTTGAATTTGCCACCGTTGGATTAAAAAGTTTCCATTACTCCATTACCGCCTCGAACCAACTCATTTCTTCGAAAGATACTGTATTTTACACTGCTACAGTTATTCCAGATGCCTTTCCGAGTATTGAAGTAGAAGAAAAAAATGATTCTGTGAATGCTAAATACATTTATTTTAAGGGGCTTATTAAAGATGATTACGGATTTTCATCTCTGTTTTTTAAACACCGACTTGTTCCTAAAAGAGGAAAACCAAACGATGAAAAATTTGTTTCCACTCCCATTCGTTTCAATAAATTCTCTGCGCAAGAAGCTTTTTTCTACGTGTTAAACCTAAACGAATATCCTATTGAACCGGGTGATGAAATGGAATATTTTTTTGAAGTATGGGATAATGATGCTGTGAACGGTAACAAATCGGCACGCAGTAACAAACACATTTACAAAGCCCTAAGTACCGATGAACTGAAAAAAGAATCGGCACAAAAAGCATCGGAAGTAAAACAAGAATTAGAAAGCAGCATTCATCAAGCTAAAAGAATACAACGAGAATTAGAAAGCCTTAATAAATCCCTATCAAACAAAAATCAGGCTAGTTGGGAAGACAAACAAAAAATAGAAAACCTACTGAAACTCCAATTCGACCTGCAACGAAAAATGGAAAGTATACAACAAAAAAATACTAAAAAAAATGAACTCCGAAGCGAAGCCGAAGAAATAGACCCCGCCCTCCTCGAAAAACAAGAAAAACTTCAAGAACTTTTCGATAAGTTGATGACCGATGAAATGAAAGAACTCTTTAAACAATTGGAAGAAATGCTCGATAAAATTGATAAAAATCAATTACAGCAAGAGTTGGAAAAAATGAATCTGAACAACGAAGATTTAAAAAAAGAATTAGATCGCTCTTTAGAACTTTTTAAGCAACTAGAAGTAGAACAAAAGCTAGAAGATGCCCTTAAAAAACTAAACGAGTTAACTCAAAAACAACAGGAGCTTGCCAAAGAAACAGAACAAAGCAAGGGAAAAAACCAGGAAGAACTAAAAAACAAGCAAGAAGAACTCAACAAAGAGTTTAATGAACTCCGAAAAGAAATGGACGAGTTGGAAAAACTAAACAAAGAATTAGAAAACCCCAATAAACTAGAAAATACCAATGGGCAAGAACAAGAAATAGAAAACGAAATGCAAAATAGCAAACAACAGCTAGAAAACAATAAAAATAAAAAAGCCTCTGATAGTCAACAATCAGCTGCCGAAAAAATGGAAAAATTAGCCGAAAAAATGCAGGAAAACCTCAATGCCATGCAAGGAGGAGGAGAACAACAAGCTGAAGATTTAAATAAATTAAGAGAAATACTAGAAAACCTGATTCAACTTTCTTTTGATCAGGAAAACCTAATGAAACAAGTTAAAAACACCAACATAAACGACCCAAATTATTTAAAACTAACCCAACAACAAAAACGCATTAAGGACGACAGCAAAGTAATAGAAGACTCGTTATACGCCCTAAGTAAAAGAATTATACAACTTGAAGCCGATATAAACCGAGAAATAAGCGAAATAAACTCGCACATCAGTAAAGCCATTGCAGACTTAGCCGAACGAAAAAAAGAAAATGCACAAAGTCGACAACAATTTGCGATGACAGGATTTAACAATCTAGCTTTGCTGCTCGATGAAGCTGTACAAGCCATGCAACAACAAATGGCACAACAAATACCAGGACAAGGAAGCTGCAATAAACCCGGAGCAGGAGGCAAACCTAAACCCGGAAATGCAAGCCTGCCTTCCATGAAACAAATGCAAGAGCAACTGAACAAACAGATGCAAGAAATGAAAAAATCAATGGAAAAGGGAAATCAACAAGGCCCCGGCATGAAACCCGGTCAGCAAGGTGGAATGAACATGAGTAAAGAATTAGCTAAAATGGCCGCAGAACAGCAAGCCCTCCGGCAACAACTACAACAACTCTCCGAACAGTTGCTTAAAAATGGAAAAAACGGATCTAACGCTTTAGATAATATCTCGAAACTAATGGAACAAACCGAAACCGATATTGTAAATAAAAACATAACCCAAGAAACCATTAGAAGGCAACAAGATATACTTACACGCTTGTTGGAAGCCGAAAATGCAGAACGCGAAAGAGAGTTTGACGAAAAAAGAGAATCGAAAGAAGTAAAAAATTACGAATTAAGTAACCCTGAGCGTTTTTTTGAGTATAACGGAAGTATGGAGCAACAAATAGAATTACTTAAAACCATGCCTCCCACCTTTAACCGGTTTTATAAAGAAAAAGTGGCTCTTTATTTTAAAAATATAGAACAATAATGCAACTAGAACAAACACACCGCCTATTACTTACCTCCGATACGCAAAGTCTACTCGAAGTAGAACGCTTAATTGACGAGGTTTGTGCCGATTTTCATATTAACGAAGATTTTTATGGAAATGTACTTATTGCTGTAACCGAAGCTGTAAATAACGCCATTATTCACGGAAACAAACTAAACCAATCCAAACACATTGAAGTAATTTGCGAACCGGCCGAAAAAGAACTCCTTTTTCAAATAACTGATCAAGGTAACGGTTTCGACTTTGACAATATTCCAGACCCAACTGCTCCTGAAAATGTTGAAAAACCACATGGAAGAGGAATTTTCTTAATGAAAAACCTTGCCGATGAAGTTTCGTTTTACGACAACGGAAAAAAAGTAGCTCTTCGTTTTAAAATTTCTGCCAATTAAATGCCGGCTCTTTCCGGGGTTTTCTTTTGCTCAGAAGATAAATCTATTCCTTCTAGTGTTTTAAAAAACAAAACCAACATTGTAAGGTGGATTTACTCCTTATCTAAAATAGAAAAAGTAAAAATTGGCGAAATAAATTTTATCTTTTGCTCCGATGAGTTTTTGTACTCTGTAAATAAACAATACCTGAAACACAATTACTACACCGATATTATTACTTTCGACTATTCCGAAAATAAAACCCTTTCGGCCGATATTTTTATTAGTGTTGAAAGGGTAAAAGAAAACGCTTCTACACTAAACATTCTTTATAAAACCGAAATGTTGAGGGTAATAGTTCATGGCGTACTACACCTATGCGGTTACAAAGACCAATCGAAATCGCAACAATTAACTATGAGAATGAAAGAAGATTTTTATCTTCAAAAAATCAGCTTAGTCTAACAAACTGTAATATTAAACATCTTATAAATAATACATTAACATATTAATTGTTAATTATAACATTTTTGTTGGTAACTATTATGATTTGTTTTATTTTTTTTAAAACAATAATTTTCAACAACTTAGCTGTTTTGCATGTAGGTATAAAGTCAAATCATAATGATGTTGGGGCGAAGAAACAAGCAAAAACAAACACCAAAGCAATTACGTACTTTTGAAACTGTGAAAAACCATAGGAAACATATTTTTTTATTTTCTCTTTCTTTTCTGCTCATTTTTTCCCCTCTGCTCTTTAACAACGAAATAATCAGTCGCTTTGTTGAAGAAAAAGAAATACAAACTTTTTCGAACGAAATTTTTCTGCAAAAAGAAAGTTTGGTGAAGACCGTAAACACGTTCAATCATTTACTTGAAAACAAAGACCACGAAAACGAGTTGATTTTATTTGGAAATAAATTAAAGCAAATTCATCAAAATCACTCTTCTATCTATGTGTTTAAAAACGATTTACCCATTTATTGGACAAACAACTTTGTATCCCTAAATTATTTTAAAATTCTGAAACTAAACGAGCCTTACGTAGCCAGACTAAACAATGGCTGGTATTTGGTTTACGTAACAGAAAATAAAAATAAAAACATTTTTATTGCCGGTTTTACCTTAATTAAAAGAGAGTATGTACACCAAAACCAGTTTTTACAAAATGAAATATCACCTGTTTTTTCGCTAAAAGGCAGATTCGACATCTTTTTAGAAGAAACACCCGAATCGAAGGTAATAAAAATGAACGATGCTACCCCTTTATTTTTTATTAAGAAGAACATAAACAAATCAACCTCTTTCACCGAAGATTTGTTGGGAATAGCTTGTTTGTTGGGGATATTTATATTTCTCATTTTTCTATTCAATTATTTTCAATATTGGTATAGCCACGCATTAAAAAATTATGTATTGTGGTTTTATTACTGTTTACTTGCCGCTTTGTGGTTCATTCTCTTTTTGTCAGAGTTTCCTTATCAATACTTCGATTCTTTACTATTTAGTCCATCGCTGTATGCCGAATCGGCCATAAAACAATCGTTAGGGCACTTAACGGTAAACACCCTGTTTCTGTTTTTTGCAACCCTTATGTTTTATGTATCTTTTGCAAAAAAGAAAAATAGTGCCGAAAAAATTTTGTCGGGTATTTTATTTTATCTACTTCCGTTTATTGGCATTTTCATTTCCTCAACTATTATTGGTTTAATAGAAAATTCAAGTATTAACTGGGGTTTAAACGACATCTTTGGGCTAAACTTCTTTAGTTATATTTCTTTTTTAGTGATTGGTATTCTGTTTCTCATTTATTTTTTAATAGCCGAAAAAGTGATAATGTGTTTTTTATATCATAAAAAAAACATAGTGCTACATACTACCCTACTTGCGTTTTCGTATTTGGCAACCTCTTTTGTTTCTGTTAAATTATATCCTGCTTCCGATTTTTTTCTTGCCTTTTGGAGCGTTCCAATTATCCTAATTTTTATACTAAACCAAAAAAAAGGGGAAATAAATTATTCGTTTTTTTCTATTTTGCTTTATATCTTCTTATTCTCTTTGATTGGGGCATATCTCATAGAAAAAACATCGGCCGAAAAAGAAGAAAAGAAAGAAAAAATTACAGCTATTCGCATAGGCGAAGATAAAGATCCGGTGGCTGAATACCTTTTTTTAGAACTCGCAAATCAATTAATTTCCGATTCCTATTTAGTAGATTCAGGCGAATGGAAACTTTTAAACAAACTAGTACTCGATGAGTATTTGCAGAAAAAATATTTTACCGGTTATTGGAATAAGTTTGATGTGCGTTTTACTTATTGCCGACCAAACGACTCTCTCATTATTTCTCCACTAAACTTTACAGCCAATTGCATTGATTATATAGAAAAACGACAATATAAAGAAGATTTTAATAAGACCAACCAACTTCTTTACGTAAATGCTCCAGAAGGGGGAGTTAGCTACGTTGCCAAAGTAAAAGTGTACGATGTGTTAGCTGCCGAAAAAGGAGCGTTGAATATTTACATCGAATTTTTTTCTAAAATTTTTCCTAAAACCGAAGGTTATCCTGAATTATTACTCGATGAAAAAGAAATAAAACAAACCATTGTTCCCGATGAGTTTTCTTTTGCCAAATATAAACAAGGAACCCTAATGAATGCTGCCGGAGAATATAAATATCCCTTATCATCACACGTTCTACCTATAGATTCGAGCACCACCTATTTTACCGAAAATGGATTTTACCATCATGTTTATAAAAATGAAAATTCCCTTGTTGTGTTAGGGAAAAAAGAAAAAACCATTTTAAATCACATTACCGCTTTTTCTTATTTGTTCGTTTTTTACGGCTTTTCGCTTTTTCTTTGCCTCATTATCTTCTTCAGGCAGTCTTTTACCATTAACTTTTACAGTTTCAGCAATAAGCTACAATTATTTTTAGTTTCATTTATTTTATTCTCTATCACCCTCTTTGGGTTAGGCACTTCGTATTATATTTCTACACAATACAAACAAAAAAATTACAAATCTATAAGTGAAAAATTACGCTCGGTAATTACCGAACTGGAAGGTAAAATAGCACAGTACGAAACCCTAGATAACGGATTAAGAGATTACCTTACATTTTATCTCATTAAATTTTCGAATGTTTTTTATTCCGACATCAATCTTTACAACACCAAAGGGGAATTGATTGCCACCTCACGACAAGAAATTTTCAATATTGGTTTACAAGGAACACTGATGAATTCTGAAGCATATAACCAACTATCCATACTTAAAAAATCGGAATTTATACAAGAGGAGCAAATCGGCAATCTGCATTATCTTTCGGGATATATTCCGTTTTACAACAACAAAGGTCAATTATTAGCTTATTTGAATTTACCTTATTTCGCAAAACAAAACGAACTTGAAAAAGAAATATCGGCCTTTTTGGTAGCCATTATAAATGTATATGTGCTGCTTTTTGTTTTATCCGTTGTAATTGCTTTTTTATTTTCGGCATACCTTACCAAACCACTTCGTTTACTACGCGAAAAAATTGCTGGAGTACAACTGGGAAAAGCCAATGAATTGCTCGAATGGGAAGGCGAAGATGAAATTGGAAGCTTGGTAAAAGAGTACAACCGAATGGTAATTGCACTAGAAAACAGTGCTGAAAAATTAGCTCAAAGCGAACGAGAAACAGCATGGAGAGAAATGGCAAAACAAGTGGCACACGAAATTAAAAACCCGCTTACTCCCATGAAACTTAGTATTCAACATTTAAAAAGAGCTTTCGATGACGGAGCTCCGGATTTAAACAAAAGGGTTGAAAAAACAACACAAATACTCATAGAACAAATCGAAACCCTTTCGCATATTGCCAGTGAATTTTCCAACTTTGCCAAAATGCCGGTTTCTGAAAACAAAAATATTTTCCCCGAATCTATTCTTAAAAACGTAGTACAGCTATACAGCGAAACCGAAAATATTGAAATTAGCTATACTCCCTCTGAAGAAAGTAAATATGCACAAATAGTAGCAGACCAAGACCAATTGAACCGAGTATTCAATAACCTAATTAAAAATGCCATTCAGTCCATTCCATCAGAAAAAAAAGGATTTATAGAAGTGGCCGCTTTTATAAAAAACCATTCCTTCATAGTAGAGTTTTCGGATAATGGTACCGGAATTTCAAACGACCTGATGGATAAAATTTTTATTCCAAACTTTACCACCAAAACAGGTGGAGCAGGTTTGGGCCTAGCTATGGTTAAAAATATTGTGGTAAACAGTAATGGCAATATTTGGTTCGAAACCGAATTCGGAAAAGGTACCTCTTTCTTTGTGAGCTGGCCCGTTGCAAAATAATTAAAAAGGGAAACTTTTATATAGTAATTCTTCTTCTTTCTATAAGGGTGCCGTCTAAAATATAAATCATATACGAGCCCGCAGGTATTTCGCCCACTTCAATTTCTGTTATCCCCGAAATATTGATTTCGCCTGTTTTTAAAACTCTTCCATTAAAATCGCATATATCGAACAAGGCATTTTCACTTTCGGGTATATACTCTAAATGAATGGTCAATGTGCTTGTGTTTTTTAATTCCATCTGTAAATTATCAAGTCTGCAAATTTTGGCTTCGTTCTTTGTTAAAAACGAATTCTTCCATTAAATAGTTGCTTTATTTTTTTTGTTTTCGACTAAAACAAAAAACCAGCGGGATTGAAATACAAATAATAAAGATAAAAAGTGCTTTTTATAGTTTATTCTTTTACTAGCTTAAATGATTGTTTGCCTTTATTATCCGTAATAGTACCTATATAAACACCCTTGTTTAAATTTGGTAAATTAATTTCGTTTTGCTGATTGTTGAGTACAGTAGAATACACTAAAATTCCTAATACATCAAACAATTGAAAATAGGCTGTTGTAGTATTATCCGATCTGTTTTCTATAATAATCTTTGTTGAAAAAGGATTGGGATAGCAAACATATATCTGTTTTTGAATATTTTGTTTTTCTATAAACGTAAAATTACCACCACATGGTAACTTATTTTTATCAAAGTAAAATCGAATCGACATTTTGTAACATTTTATTTACTCCGGCCTGTGGCCCTATTATATTTGTATTTCTTCCAAAAACATACGCTAAATCAATCTCTTGTACATCGCTCACTTTAAACGTAAATGGGCCTGAAGAAGCCACACCTCTCCTATCTCCTGAAGCATTGCCTGACAGAGCCTCGTGCCACGAAATTTGAGGCAAGCCACTTGTCCCGTACCAATATGTATCGCTATTACCCGGGTACATGAACCTAGAGCAAATAGATGTGTTGAAATATTTAAAACAAGTATCGTCTTTTCTTTTTCCCGACATGTAATTGTAGTAATCTTTAGGAGTAATAGGGTCGCCTTGCGGACCACCGCCACTATTATTAACGATAAAGTAATTCATTCCCCAATATTCATTGTTCGGAATTCCATCGCCAAACCCAGTTCCGTTTGGCGATTCATTTATTCCTATTCCAAAATCATTATCATTTCCATCGTTATCAAGTTTTGCTCCTTTTAAAAAGACCACCGATTGGGCAGCCGGATGATTACCATATCCACCGTTTCCATTTCCACTTTCATCTATTGAATCTCCGTTATAGGCATAATAAAGAGAACGATTTACATCAGATGCCATAAAATCATCTTCAGACAACCCTAAATCAAGGTCTGTCCATTGTGCCACATAAGTACTATCATATTGTTTGTTTGAACGATTGTAAATTTTATAATTTAGGAAAATAGTGTTATCTAATGCTTCGTTGCATTCTATTGCATAGAGCATACCGTGTATTTCTATATTCATTCCTTGTGGGTAGTCTGCAATATTATCATGATAGATAAAGTATAATGCTTTGTGCCCCTTAATGAGTGGGTAATCGCCAAGTTGCGGGGTATATTTTCCATCGTTATTGTAATCATAAAAAGGAGCTAAATAATATGCTTGCCCTTTTGTTGTATCGCCATGTGCAGGCCAATTAACAATTACTTCCGGCATATTTAATTGATATCCGATTTGGTTCCATTTTAATTTATGTTGTGCGATATCGTATGCTTCTATTTTCCATAAACGATTCCATTTATGCTCTTCTTGCCATGTATAATAACTAGTGTCCGTGTAGGGGCCTACACGATTATTATCTCCGAAATATGTTAAAACAGTTGTACAAAAATTCCCTGAATTATCTTTCCCTCCTACCCATAATGCCGATGAAAAAATAGAATACATTCCCGAGTCTTTGGGTGCCTCAAATCCTGACATTCCTTTATTTTTATTGTAGAATAAGGAGCCATCGGCATTTGCAACACATCGAATATTTGCACCTTCTAACCATTCGTTTTTTAAGCAAAAGGTATAAGGGATGGTTATATAAACGGTGGCTGTATCGCAAAGAGAGGGCGACCCGTTATCGCAGATAATATATTTTAGTGTATCCATACCAAAATATTTGCATGAGTTTAAGTAACAAAATATTTTCCCTATATTGGGTGTTGTAGAAAATTCAACAGAATCCATTCGATTATTATTCTGATTATATATAATACCTATAATTGAAATATCATTGCCATCGGGGTCATAATCATTTATTAATACGTTTAATGGAGCAAAACCACCTATAGTATAGTTATCATCTATAGCAATAGGTTTGTTATTTTGCGATGTTGCTATAATTTGTAAAATCAGAAATATCAAGGTTGGTAATATTTTTTTCATAAATTTTTTTTAAAACGTATTCAAGTCGGTAGGTCTAAGTACCCCAAACCATTTGATTACTTTTTCGCCTACTCCGGGTACATTTACATGTATCAGGTATACGCCTCCGGCTACCGGCACTCCGGCTATGTTCTTCAAATCCCAG
>CAJPFH010000073.1 GCA_905339165.1 Flavobacteriales bacterium | reverse complement strand
GATACAATTGAATACAAAACAGGAATAGTACCTGTTGAATTCAAAGTAAAAGAGAAGGAAGGTCTATATGTAACAAATATTTCCGGTACAGCAGCAACAACTTACAGTGTTGTTGGCTGGCAGGCTGAGAAATGGATAGCTATTAACCCCAATAATGTTGCAAAGATCGCCAAACTTGCGTTAGAAATGGACAAGGAAGAGAAGAAGACCCTCACAACCGGTGAAACATGGTCTCTTGGCTCAGGCTATGAAATAAACATCAATGCAATAGATGCAAGAACAACCCCGAGACAGGCATGGTTTACATTAAAGAAGGATGGAGCCGTAATTGACGAGGGTATTGCTCAGGCACCACAGGGTACAGCCAAACAACCCGCAGTTTACTATAAGACAAAGACGATCCTTGGCGAATCAGATGCACTCCTGTTCACAGTATATGTTGATAATATCTTCTCAGGCGCAACTTCTGATATGGTACAGTTCAAATATGCATGGCTCATAGATGAAAGCACTGCCAAAGAGATCAAATCCGCAGATACATATGGCGTATTTGAAGTAACCGGTACAACCGATAACATTACCATGACTAACAAGAACTCAGTTAGTTTGAGCAGCAACTCAGACGTAACCCTCATGGGAAATTTGAAATTTAGGGTTGCTGACAATTCAAGTTTTATCAGGTTTTACCCATTTGTGGAGTATACGGCCCCAGGAGCATATGAAGTACGTGGAGCCGTATGGAATCAAGGCGATGGACAAGCAGCTGCCTCATGGAACTCCCAGAAATTTGCAGGTTTCTACTATGACCTCAAAAACAACCTTACCACAGAATCGTTAAGGTTCTTGGCTACACCAGGCAGGTCAAATCTGGAAGATACAATTGAATACAAAACAGGAATAGTACCTGTTGAATTCAAAGTAAAAGAGAAAGAAAATCTGTATGTAACAAATATTTCCGGCGTAGCAGCAACAAATTACAGTGTTGTTGGCTGGATGGCTGAGAAATGGGTCGCTGTTAACCCAACTAATGTTGCAAAGATCGCCAAACTTGCGTTAGAAATGGACAAGGAAGAGAAGAAGACACTCACAACAGGTGAAACATGGTCTCTTGGCGCAGGTTATGAA
>CAJPFH010000072.1 GCA_905339165.1 Flavobacteriales bacterium | reverse complement strand
CCACCATTTTATATTAGGAATCGCAGAAAATAAAAAATATATAATTCCTTTAATAACATTGTTTGTGTGCTTTTTCATACCTTTTATTTTTACTCAAAGGTATGTTTTTTTTACTATCTACCATAAAAGGGATAATTACTTAATTCTATTTCCGTTTCAGTATTTATAAAACCATTGTTTTGGTTTTCGTTTACATCTTCAAAAAAGCCCATTCTTTCACCGCCAAAACTTACTATTTCACACTCGTCAAAATATTCTGTACTGTCGTAGGGCATTAATAACACTCGGGCATAATACACAGCTGCACCATCAGTGTATGGGCATTTTTGTGCAATATTTTGCAGAATAGCTATTTGTATCGTCCTGAAAAAAGTTGACACTTTTTTAGTTCTAAATCCTGTTACAAGTTTACACATTTTTCAGTAATCCTAAATAAGGTTTACATTTGCATTGGAGACTAAACGGAAGCAAGCTCTGCTGGAGAGCAACTTGCCAGGGATACATCTCCGGGTGACGGAATAAAACGTCTTATTTAGCCAAGTGTAACAGCTTGGCTTTTTTTATTCTTGAACCCTTCATGCCTGAAGAAACTCATCTTACGACATAACAACCTCCTTCTTTTTTGAATAATAATTTTTCCATCTGCGTTTTAGTTCTCCTTCTCGTAAATGAGCTTCAATAGGAGTTAACATATCAATACTGCTATGCGGTCTTTGATAGTTGTAGATGCTAATTGCTGCTGCAATAGCTTGTTTAGCTTCCTGATAATTGATGTATATTTTCTCCAACAACTCATCTTTCAAAATTCCGTTTACTCTTTCTGCGATTGCATTTTCTAAAGGGTCACCACTTTGAGTCATGCTAATTTTAACAAAGTGCTTGTCAAGTATTGAAACGTAATCGGCACAACAGTATTGGCTACCTCTATCAGAATGATGAATGAGTCTTCCCAGTTGCGGATTATTATTTAAAGCCATTTGCAATGCTTTTATACAGCCATCTGCCGATAGTGTTTCCGATGTAAAACCCTACTATCTTTCTGCTGTAAGCATCCGTAATCAAGGATAAATAAGCAAAATCATCTTTCAAGGTGATGTAAGTAATATCGCTTACCCAAAGTTGATTGGGAGCAGTTGGAATAAAGTCAACTATCAGGTTCGGATATTTTCGCATCCAGTGATCAGAGAAAGTTGTAACTAGAACTCTACGTTTTCTTTTCCTTATCAATAATTTATGAGTCGCCAGCAAATCAAACATGGCATCTCTGCCAATGTCAATATGGTGCTCTCTCATAAATTCTTCCATTTTAAACAGCAGTTTCCTTGTTCCTAATCGCTTTAGCGTTTTTCTAATTTTCAATACTTCTTGAAGAATTAAATCATGCTGCAATGCTTCTTTTTCTGATTGTTTGATAAACTTATAAAAGGCTTGCCGACTATAACCAAGCAATGAGCAAAGCGTTTGTATGCTTCGGCTTTCGCTTTGCCCTACATTCATTATTGCTTGGTGCCAAGCTTTTTTTTCCAGTCGGTGCCTGTTTCTTTATTGGCAATATTGATGATTTCTTCAAGCAACTTATTATGCAGTTGCTGCTTTTTAAGTTCCTTCTGTAGAAGCTTTACTTCGTTTGGTAATTCAGGCTCTTGCATGCCTGTTTCTTTTTCTCGCTTGCGTTTCATCTTTTCACGCCATGTTGGTTTTCGTCCTTGATATTCCAAAACCCAATCGCAAATACTACGAAAAGGAATGTCATATTTTAGCCCAAGTTCCCGATAAGTGTAGTTGCCGGTTAAATACTCGGCAACAATTTGCTCACGAGTAGTTTTTACTTTTCGGAGTACGCGATTTGCTCCGCTTAATTCTTCTTTTGTTTTTCTTTTTTGATTCATTTTTGTGCGAAATAAAGTTAACATTTCTGTCAACCTATTTCAGGACAAGTCACCTCCCACTCCCAAAACACCATTACTTCCCGTTACACCTCCAATCCAACCAACTCCTCCATTGCCTCCATACGATTGTGTTGCACCATAGCCTCCTTTTCCCCAAGATGAAAAACCATCTTGACCAAGTGTACAGCCACCATGCCCACCCATTGATTGCGTATTTCCACCTCCCATACCACCACCGCCTGATGCCACAATTTTTCTGTCTGTCAGTGTGTAAGCTCCTGTTCTTATATCAGTTGCTCCTCCCCCTCCACACGATGAAGTTGTTCCGGTTTCTCCTAGTCCGCCACCATTCCATCCAGCAGATATATATCCTCCCATTCCTCCTACATTTATTTGTAAAATTTGCCCCGGTGTTACTAAAACTGTTCCATTTACTTTTGCTCCTTTTCCTCCGTTTGTACAACCACCTTTTGCTCCCATTGCTTCAACACTTAAACTGAATACACAATCTGGCACTGTCCAATATTGGGCATTACCAGTATAATTAAACGACACTGTATTTTGCGAATAACCACAAACTGCATAAAGAAAAAAAAGAAAAGTGATAATTGTTTTTGGTTTGTTTAAAAACCATATGATAGTAAAAAAATAGGGGGGGTGTGTGGGGGGGGGGGGAAATGCTTCATAATGAGCAGATTATGTAATTTGTATCGCAAAGGTAAGACAAAATCAAGAAGAAACGCAAAAAAAATCAAAGAACAAAAAATAAAAAACAGATTTAATTTATAAGCCTACTTTTGGAGTATGCCAAAACTTTACATTGTACCCACACCCATTGGGAATTTACAAGATATTACCTTACGGGCACTTGATGTATTAAAAATGGCCGATGTGATTTTAGCCGAAGATACCCGGCAAAGCAGCAAATTGCTCCAACACTATACCATACAAAAACCGCTCATTAGCTTTCATCAGCATAATGAACACAAGAACCTAAACCACATTATACAAAAACTTAAAGCAGGCGAAACATTGGCTTTGATTAGTGATGCGGGTACCCCCGGCATTTCCGACCCTGCCTTTTTGCTGGTAAGAGAATGTATAAAGGAAAATATAGAAGTAGAATGTTTACCCGGAGCTACGGCTTTTGTGCCGGCATTAATTAACTCCGGTTTACCATGCGAACGATTTTGTTTTGAAGGTTTTTTGCCACACAAAAAAGGAAGAAGCAGCCGTTTGCTAGCCTTGAAAGAAGAAACACGTACTATTCTTTTTTACGAATCGCCTTACCGGATTTTAAAAACGCTTGAGCAATTGATTGAAGTTTTTGGCGAAGATAGACAGGCAAGCATATCGCGAGAATTAACCAAATTACATGAAGAAACCGTAAGGGGAACATTAAGAGAATTGTTAGATTATTTTAAATCGAAAGAAATTAAAGGAGAGTTTGTAATTGTAGTACAGGGAAAATCTTAACCCAACACTTTTTCTGTACTTTTACTTACCACTACTTAAATCAAGAAATTATGAAATACATTATTCTCCTTTTCTTTTTTATTTATTCTATCACATCTTCATACACACAAGTTATTTGTGGCACCGAGCATTTTATTACTTCCGAAAAAGGAAAAGATTTCTACTCTCAATTAAATGAATATATTTTGAAAGAATTTCCTTCGGTAAAGAATAATAAAACCACCACCATTATTCCGTTAGTTTTTCATATTGTTTACAGTACCCCTCAACAAAACGTACACGATTCGGTAATTTACAGGCAATTGGATATTTTAAATAACGATTTTCAAAGAAAAAATGCCGATACCAGCAATACACCTTCTGCGTTTAAATCGGTTTCGGGAGCTTTAGATGTTGAGTTTTGTTTAGCTAAGCAAACCCCAAACGGGCAATCTACTACCGGTATTCTTAGAGTGCAAACAGCTACTACATCATTCGCTTCGCCTGTAAACTATGGTGTTCCGGACCCCATTAAACGAACCAATATGGGGGGAAGCGATTCTTGGGATACCGAAAAATATATTAATATTTGGATTTGTAACTTAACCGGATCTACTGCTTATACTGCTCCAAAAGGTAATTTTTTACCGGGTGATGACGGTATTGTTTGTCACTACAACCACATAGGACTTACCAATGGCTATCCCTATAACAAAGGCCGAAGTATTGTACACGAAATGGGGCACTACTTTGGGCTTAAACATATTTGGGGCGATGATAACGGCACTTGTGCCGGAACAGATTTTATAAATGATACGCCCAATCAGGCGAATTACTCTACCAATTGCCCTTCTTTTCCTTTGGTTGACGTATGCTCTCCCAACAGCCCCGGAGTTATGTATATGAATTATATGGATTATTCGGAAGATGCCTGTAGAAATATGTTTACTCAAGGGCAGGTTAATTATATGATTGCTTCCATGAATTTTACTATTCCGAATATACATAATCCAACCGCTTGTAGTTTTCCAAGCAAAATTTCAGAGAAACATTTCTCTCATTCCATTTCATTTTATCCTAATCCTTTTTCAGATAATCTATTGGTTACTTTTTCTGCACCTATGCAAAATGGTACCTTACAAATAAAAGATTTGAATGGTAAAACTGTTTTTCTTCTTCAACACATCACTGCCAATTCGGAAAAAATAAATACTTCGTTTTTATCTGAAGGAATTTATTTTTTAGAAATTTTTGATGAGAATTTTTATTCAATAAAAAAATTGATAAAAATCAAGTAAGTTAAAAGTGTTAAAGATGAATCGGATTTTTTCTCACTTATTTCAACTCCTTATTATTTTCCATATCGAACCACATGGCAAAAAGGGTAAATAAACTGCTGCTCATAAATGAAAACATGGCTGCCAAGGCATTAATGGGCGGAATGTTTCCGCTGATGTACCACATATAAAATAAGCGTATAAACAGAAAAAGGGTAAAAAAGAAAAATACCGTTCCTAAAAAATAGAAAAATACCAAGGGATGGAAATTTCTAATAATGTATTTCTCTTTCATTCGCCAAAGAAATAGTGTAAGCAGCAACCAGGGAATAGTAAAAATTACTTTCCGTATTTTAATGCCCGATTTTTCTCCAATACCATACACGGGTTTTACAGGTACATCGCGTACCTTAAAATCGAAAACATTGAGCCGAACCAATATATCGTTAGGTTGGCCGTAGCGTTTATACATTTTATCCCAGTCTATTAATTTTAGTGCTTTTAGGCTAATGGCAGTATAACCGGTTTGCGAATCGGCAATATGCCAATAACCCGAAGCGATTTTGGTAAAAAACGAAAGAACCGAATTTCCAAAATACCTTAGTTTCGGTATTTTTTTATACGCCTCACCTGTAAACAAACGATTACCTTTGGAGTAATCTACTTCACCGTTTACAACGGGTTCTATAATATTGAGCAAATCGTTGGGGTCCATTTGTGCATCACCGGCCATCACCACCGCTACATCAAAATCATTATCGCGAGCCCATTGATACCCACTGGCAATGGCTCCACCCACCCCACTATTTTTAGAATGATGAATGGGTTTTATTTTTTCGTTTTGTAGTGCAAGAGTATCTATTACCTCCCCTGTGCGGTCTTTACTTTTATCGTTTACAATAATAATTTTATCTACAAAATAGGGCATGGTTTCTACTACACGAGAAATGAGCTTTTCTTCGTTGTAAGCCGGCACAACCACAGCTATTTTTTTTTCTTTGTACATTGGTATTGCAAATATACTATATTCTCACGCCTATGATACACACATCATCTACCTGCTCATTACTTCCTTTCCATTGATTGAATGCTTCGGATAGTTTTTGTTTTTGTTCGGACATAGGAAGATGCACTATTTGCAAAAGCAATTCTTTTACATTTTTTATCATGTATTTTTTGCCTTTGCTGCCTCCAAACTGATCGGAAAAACCATCGGTAAGCGTGTAAATGGTATCGCCCGGTTGTAATGGTATGGTGTGCAGATGGAATGGCTCTTGGTCTTTCTCATGTTTGCCCACGGGCATCTTATCGGCTTTAAATTCGATGAGTTCATGGGTGTTGCTTCTCGAAATGCCCTCCTGCTTTGGGCTATTCGAAGCAACAGAACGTACAATAAAAACAGGATTATTGGCTAAGGCAAACGAAAGTTTTTTTCTTTTTTTATCTAATACCAACAAGCTGCAATCCATGCCGTCTTTGCCACCTTCGGGGCTGCCATCATTTTTTAATCGTTCAATAATTATTTTTCGGGTTTTATTTAAAATTTGGTCGGGACTTTCCTCGGTTTCTATGGCCTTTTCTAAACTCGAAATATTTAAAATACTCATAATGGCTCCGGGTACACCATGCCCGGTGCTATCGGCACAGCAGTAAGCAAAGTGGCCATTGTTGAGTTTTGATGCCCAGTAAAAATCGCCACTTACCACATCTTTGGGGCGGAAAAATACAAAGTAATTGCGTTCACTTCTCGATACGCCCTCATGCCTATGGCTGCTCGAAGTAACGCCTAAATACTTATCTAACATTTCGGTGGTGGCCAAAAAGCTGCGTTGTATTCGCTCGGCATAATTAATACTGTCGGTAATTTCTTTGTGTTTTTCTTCTA
>CAJPFH010000071.1 GCA_905339165.1 Flavobacteriales bacterium | reverse complement strand
AAGGTTTCCTGTACTTGCGCATCCCACGGCTTTGATATCGAATTCAAGAGCCTTTGAAATTGCAACAGATGTTACCCTGTCCTTAAATGAATTTGTGGGATTTACCGACTCATCAAGGATATAGAGTTCATCAAGCCCCAGCGCTGCTCCCAGACGCCGGGCCCGATGCAATTTATTAAAACCAGCACCAAGGTCGACACGCTTCTCCGATTCAAGGGGCAGCATATCCGCATATCTCCATATGGATTTTGGACCCGCAGCAATCTTCTCTTTGCTTATATGATCTGAAATATAATCCCAATCGTAATTGACTTCAAGAGGCCCGAAGCACTCATAACATGTATTCTGGATACCTGCAGGGTACTCAGTTCCACATTCCCTGCATTTTAATCCGATGACGTGACTCATTAACTTCACCTCTGCATATTACTACATTACCATATATAATATTTACTATACCGATTGATAACCCATAGTAATAATCAGGGACAAAAAAAACGTTCAATCAATATCAGGTTTGTCTTTTGTATCAATTCCACTTCTTACATCTACTGAAATACCTTTCTTAAAAGCCTGCATTTCAATAGCGGACAATATAGTTTTTCCTGTTGCAAGCAGGCGATCATTTTCATCCACTATAAGAACCTCCTGCCCTGCCCGGATTTCAGGATCAACTGCCACAACATGACGCGAAAAAGCGGTCTTGCCTTTTGCAACAAATGGCGCAGCATCGCTGTTTACAACAACTCTTTGTCCAGGATACTTGATAAATCCATGTAGCTTCCCTGCTCCTTTCATGCTCAGGGTCAGCATACCGTCCTTTGCCCTGACCGTTGCTATACGCTCGTTATCAAGAAGTATCTGGCGGACCCTTTTTGTGGTTGAGAACTGGAATTTGACCTCATCCGAAAAAAGGATTTCGCCAGCACCGCGGCCGAACTGGTAATCAGCAATTGTGCGGACGCGTTTTATGTGAGA
Source organism: Flavobacteriales bacterium (assembly GCA_905339165.1). Classification (GTDB taxonomy): domain Bacteria; phylum Bacteroidota; class Bacteroidia; order Flavobacteriales_E; family Vicingaceae; genus BCD5. The sequence continues at coordinate 1,470 of CAJPFH010000071.1, read as the reverse complement.
TTGTTTAATATCCATTTGTTGAGGTGTTTGATCCATTTAATACCCTTAAATAGAGTATATCTTATTTCATTATATCCCTTAAACATTTAATAAATTATAAGTGTTCATGTGCTGATTATCAATATATGCAAACAATCACTTCAGCCCGCATGGCAGCCATAGACACAAATTGTGAATACCTGGGGATAAAACGTCTCCAGCTCATGGAAAATGCCGGTGCTGCAGTTGCCAGTGCTGTTAAAGAAAGAATAAGTTCAGGAAAGGTTGTGATCATTGCAGGCAGGGGTAATAACGGCGGAGATGCTTTCGTTGCTGCGCGACATCTCGGTGGTTATGATGTCACCGTGATCCTGATTGGAAAAAAAGAAGATCTCAAAACACCAGAAGCGCTGCATAACTGGAATGTCCTTGAAAAAACATCAATTCCGCTCGTGGAATTCACGAATTCAACATTCTTCGATCCTTCCATATTAAAGAATGCAAAGGTTATCATTGACGGGATCTTTGGAACAGGCGTGCGGGGGAGAATACATGAACCTGAATCCACTATTATTGATCTGATAAACGGCTCCGGCGCTTTCGTGCTTTCCGTGGATGTGCCATCAGGGTTTGATCCTGATGGTGGGGAATTTGACAAAGCAGTGCATGCAGGACTGACACTTACGTTTCATAAAATGAAAACAGGTTTCCTTTCACAAAATGCCCAACAATATACAGGTGAAATCCGTGTTGTTGATATCGGAATACCAATTGAAGCAGAATTTTATGTCGGGCCCGGTGATATCCAGCCCTTCTTGAAAAGACCTGCAATAAGCCATAAGGGCGATGCAGGAAGAATCCTTGTTATCGGGGGCGGGCCATATTCAGGAGCACCCGCACTTTCTGCACTTTCTGCACTTCGGGCTGGCGCTGATATCGTTACAGTTGCTGCGCCAAAGAATGTTTCGGACATCATCGCCTCGTATTCTCCAAATCTCATTGTAAAAAAGCTTACTGGAGAGATACTTGTTGAAGATGATATACCGATTATTTCGAGGCTTATTGAAAAACACGATGTGGTTGTCATGGGTATGGGTCTTGGGAATGCAGATGAGACCCTTTTGGCCATTGAAAAAATAGTTCCACTATGCACGAAAGCAGTTATTGACGCCGATGCTCTATCCCCGCAATTGGTCCCCTTCCTGGATAAAAATATGATCCTGACGCCCCATGCTGGCGAGATGAAAAGGTTGTCTGGTAATGATGTCCCGGATGAGCAGAAAGAAAGAATTGAATTCATAAAAAGTTTTGCACAAAAAAATGAAGTCACAGTACTATTAAAAGGTGCAATTGATCTAATTTCCGATTGGTTAGAAGTCAGAGCCAACAGGACTGGCAATGCAGGCATGACCGTTGGCGGAACAGGAGATGTCCTTGCAGGCCTGACAGGAGCCCTTTTTGCACGGTGCAAATCTCCTCTTGAAGCTGCTG
>CAJPFH010000070.1 GCA_905339165.1 Flavobacteriales bacterium | reverse complement strand
TCGGGATTTCAGATATATTTTTAAATGTAGAAGATATTGTTACCATGGTCATTCGCAGGTAATATCATTACATTAAAGAATAAATAAGTATTTATTGTGATGATATTACTTTGACCATAACTGGATTATGTAACTGTGCCTGATAAAACGCAATTAAAATATAGAAATCAAAATTTTAGAGAAAAGCATAAGGAAGGACTAAAAGTAAGAACAAAACATGGTTTATCAGTCCGTTCAAGAATTGAAAGAACGATTGCAGAATTTTTGATGGAAAACGGCATCATATTTCAATATGAACCAACTTTGATTTTAGATGGAGAAGAACTTCATCCTGATTTTTATATCCAGACAATTGGGATATATTTAGAACATTGGGGGTCAGATGAACCAAGTTATGTTGAGAATCGCAGAAAGAAAGAAGAAATTTACAGGAAATATAATATAAAATACATATCAACTGAAGAATCAGATGTCGATAATATTTATGATAAACTCAAAATTGAATTGAGCAAGTATGTCATGAATAAAACAGAATGGAAATAGAAATGTTAGAGATTTTCCTTTGTAACGGTCTCGGAAAAACTGTATCTTTCTTTTGCTAAATAGGCATTTCTAAATCTTATTCAACTTTAGATATTTTCTCCGATGCCTGAAAAAAGATCAAAATATTAAAAAAAGCATTATTTCTTAGCTAATAGATAGCTGGCGATTACGATAACAATCACAGATACAATACTTATCACAAGGCTTAATTCCGGGCGTGCATCAGTAGCGCCTTCAACGCCGCCAACAATTCCTATTGCATACAATATGTAACCAACGGTTTTTTTATTGAATTCCATAATTCGACCTCTTATTGTTTATATAGGATTGCAAGTATTATAAATAGTTTACTGCGATAGTACAAAAATCCCCCTATCGGTACCGAAAATATCATTTATATCCTCTGTTCTCTTTTCCTCTCTTTATCAGGCACTTCCTCTCACTCCCGATCAGATCCTCCCTCCCAGCCATCTTCAATCCCTCAACCACAAACCCGTAATTTCGTTCATCCCTGTACTGCAAAAGCGCCCTTTGTATCCTTTTTTCCCGTCCTTTTGCCACATGCACTTTTTCCATCGTAAAAGGATCAATGCCTGTGTAGTACATACACGTTGAAGCTGTCATGGGCGTGGGCGTGAAATCCTGTACCTGTTCGGTGTAAAGGTTGTTATCGCGGATATATTCTGCAAGCTCAACCATATCCTCGACGCTGCATCCGGGATGCCCGGACATGAAATACGGAAGAATATATTGCCGTTTCCCCAGCCTTTTATTTTCTGCGTCAAATCGTTTCCTGAAATCCTCGAATACTTCTTTTCCGGGTTTATGCATAATATCCGTGACATGTTTTATTATGTGTTCAGGTGCAACTTTGAGATGGCCGCTCACATGATGCTCGCATAGTTGGGAAATATATCCGGATGTATCTTTAAGCACAAGGTCATAACGTATCCCCGAACCTATGAACACTTTTTTAACTCCTTCTATTTCAAGAAGGCGCCGGAGGAGTTCGACCTGGCCCTTATGGCTTGCGTCAAGACTCTTGCAGTCCATGCATATTTTATCGGGACATGCGCCCTCTCCCTCCCACCGCTTGCAATGCATCGAATACAAATTTGCTGTTGGTCCTCCCACATCCTGCACGATGCCCTTAAAATCAGGCATCTTCGTCATTCTTTTTACTTCCCGTACAATTGATTCTATGCTCCTGCTCTGGATTATCCTTCCCTGGTGATGCGTAAGGGCGCAAAAGGAGCATGAT
>CAJPFH010000069.1 GCA_905339165.1 Flavobacteriales bacterium | reverse complement strand
GCATAATCAATATTTAATGGACAAATTTCAACATCCTGTTCTAATTTAACGTTACCTTTACTATAAGAATTGAAAAGGTTTGATGCCATATCATTAATATATTCATTCATATTAATTTGTGCAAGGTTCTCGGATTGGTAAAGTTTTTCATGGACAAGCGCCATCGAATGAATCCGATTTTGACTATCACCTAATATTTCAATAAATTTCTTATCTTCGATATTTTGGGAAGAAAGCAAAAGAAGGCTGGAAATTATTTGCATATTATTCTTGACACGATGATGAATTTCCCGAAGAAGCACTTCTTTTTCCTGGAGAGATTTCTGAATTTGTTGATTTGCAATTTTTTGTTCATTAATAGATGTTTTCAAATCGTGGGTCATCTTGTTAAACGCCTGACCCAACTCTTCAATTTCATCTTTAGTATTGATATCTATTAGTGTACCCAGATTTCCCTTGCCAATTTCATTACTGGCATTTTTCAATTTGACTATTGACGCCGATAAACGATTTGATATAAATAAACCTATTGATATTGCCACAACAAATGAACTAAAACCAACTAACAGGGAATTTATCAGGATTTTTTCAATTGTATTGTTTACATTTTCCGTTCTTTCTTTGAGCTCTTCATTTTCTTTTGCTAATGCAATATCTACAATGTTCAAGAACTCTTTTTCAAGCTTATCCAATTCAAATTCTTTTTCTTGAATTTCCAATTCTTTATTACCTTGTTCTTTTAAATAGATCAATTCAGAACTTAATCTCATAATATTCCGGGAATATGTCCTTATATTTTGGAGGTATTCCGTTTCGTCAGGAAAGAACGTGTTTACAAGAATTTCGTATTCTTTAAACGATGCTTCAAAGAGTAATTTTTCTTCTTCAATTTCTTGCTTTTCTAAATTCAAATCTACTTTGTCCCCTGATGGTAAAGTCATTATTTCCTGTGTGTCATGAACAATTTGTGTAGTTAAAAATTTAATATTATTTAGATTTTTAAATACAGGTAATGTTTCATCTGCAACTCGATCATATTGATTTTTTATAGAAGTAGCTCCAACATATCCATTATATGCTACAAATCCCATTAATATTGAAATAATCAGGAATCCCATTGTAAGTTTATAAACAATTTTCATATTTTCCTGATTCTCTAATAGTGTAAAATACTTTCATCCATTATAATCATGATAATAATAAAAATATTTATACCTTTCTAAATGATAATGATTTAGCCTCTAAAAAAGTAATTCTGCACTAAAGTATTTTTTTCCGATAAACCAAAATAGTACTTTATCCTTTACATGCTCCGTGATATCCGGAGAACTCTATGCTCTAGCTGCTGCATTTTGCTGGTCAGTAGCTGCTGTTTTCTATAAAAAAGGCATCGGAGCAGGTGCAATACCTGCTGTTCTGATACGCACTTTTTTTGCAATGCTTTTCCTGTTAATACTTTTCATAATTATCAGGGGCGGGCATTTTGAGTTTACACTGATGGGATTTATATTTCTGAACCTCGGAGGTCTTTTCAGGCTGATCCTGGGAGGCGCAGCATACATGAAAGGACTTGAGAATATATCAATTTCCAGGTTCATTCCGATCCTGTTCACATTTCCACTGTTAACGATCCTTTTAAGCGCACTTCTCTTGAAAGAAAAAATCCGGCCTGAAGTTGTTACCGGCACTGTTTTGATAGTTGTCGGGATATGGATACTTAGTAGGGGCAAAAGTACGGGGGGTGAGAAAAACATCAGACTTGGGGTTTCAGTAGCAGTTCTCGCGGCATTTTTATATGCTTTTTCCATAGTTGCTACAAAGACCGGTTTAAAAGATGTTGATCCGTTCCAGTCCGCGCTTATCAGTATGCCTGTGCCATTGTTGTTATTATACCTTTATTATTCGATGAACGAAGGTGCAAAAACCATATTTAAATTCAAGAAAGAAGCATATATTTTGCTCGGGCTTGGTGGGATTGTGGGCATGGGTTTTGGAAGTTACTTTTTCTTTGTGAGCCTTACTCAGATAGGAGCAGCAAAAGCCACAGGTCTTGCAGCAATAACCCCTGTTCTCTCAAGTCTTATTGCACTTGTTACTTTAAAAGAAAAGTTAAATGTGGCGCTGCTGCTCGGGACAGGAGCTACGATAGCAGGAATATGGATTATATTATAATATTTACACGCATGTTCTTTCATCTCAATTAGTTTTTTCAAATTTCAACCTAAAATGATTAGATATCCCCCATTTGACAGGATTTACAGGATCGACAGGATATATTTAAGTGACTTATCCTGTAAATCCTGTGAATCCTATCTGAAAAAATGCTTTTTTCTTATAGAAATATATGAAAAGCTCATATTTCATAGATAAATCAGAAATTTATCGTATCATGTGCGAAATATGGGAAACATGATATTTTGGATCATCGTTTAAGAGAAAAATTAAGATATGGTACACAGATTTCACGGAGATTTGATAGATTCCTTATTTGTAGATATATATTTCACAGTGGTTCAAGAACGCATTACTGACTCAATACCCATCAAACCAAATTCAACGACAATTGTTAACCCGATGGTGCAAATGATGATCCCAAGGCTCATCCAGAAAAAAAGGCGATTTCCCGGAACGCCCAGAGCAATACCAAGCGCCGTTCCAAGCGGGGCTCCGATAAGCAGGGGAGCCAATAAACCGAAACCTGCTACCCCATAACGATCCCATGGGTCAAAATAAAGAGCAGGCCAAGCACAGCGCCAGTGGCTGCAGTGATAGCTGTCACGGACGGACTGAGTTCCAGCACAAAACCCGCGGGGACAGCTACCCATAACTCAACTGCTCCCAATCCCAATACGGTACAGTTTTATTAACAATTCCATTGATCAATCTGGAAAAAGCCCATCCCCTGCAAATATCCTCTTTGCTTCATCAAGCGTCAGGTCATATGGCGGTATGATTATTTCACTTGGCTTGATCACTTCATCAGATATCTTTTTCCCATTCTTTTTGACATAATCTGCAAGTTTCTTAAATTCGCTCTTAAATACTAACTCGTCTCCTTTTTGAAGGATCTTCACTATGTCATTATCGATCTTATTGACCTCATCCATATGCTTTTTATCAAGTTCGTACTGGCCTTCTCCCATTAATCTTACGATCATTTTCCCATCTCCTTCTTAAGCGCTTCAAGCTGCGTGTCAACATCACCTTTTGACTTTATCTTTGAAAGCTCGCGGTCAATATCATCCTGTGAGCCGCCGGTCACATCTTCAAGCGTTCCTGCTTCCACAAGTTCATCAAGAGCAGAGGCGCGTGCTTTCATATTCTCAGTCTTGTCTTTCGCGCGCTGGACTGCCATCCCTACGTCGCTCATTTCTTCACTGATACCGCTCACGGATTCGGTTATCTTGACCTGGGCTTCAGCCGCGCTATATTGTGCTTTTATTGTTTCTTTTGTGGAGCGGAATGATTCTATCTTTGCAGACAGGCGCTTTTCTGTTGCAACGAGTTTATCCTGCTGGTTCTTGATATCCGCTATCTGGGAAGTCAGGCTTGTGATTTCAGCCTGGGATGTACTTTTTCTCTCAAGCGCTATCCTGGCAAGGTCTTCGCGTCCTGCTGTTACAGCTTCACGCGCCTGGTCATCCAGTTTCTTGATATTCTCTTCCAGTTTTACCTTCTGAAGTTCAAGCCTCTTCTTTGAGGTTGTTACCTCAGCCACACCGCGCTTAACGTTCTGTAAGAGTTCAACCTGCTTTTCATAAGAATAATCAAGAGTCTCTCTTGGATCTTCGAATTTTCCTAATATCTTATTGATCTTAGCTTTTATCATTGTACTTGTTCTTTCTATTAGCCCCATGATTTTACCTCCTCTT
>CAJPFH010000068.1 GCA_905339165.1 Flavobacteriales bacterium | reverse complement strand
TGATAATATCCTCCAGTTCTTCGTTTCCTGGGAACTTGTGGGCCTGTGTTCATTCCTCCTGATAGGTTTCTGGTATCATAAACCATCAGCAGCGGCAGCAGCTAAGAAGGCTTTCCTTGTTACAAGGGTAGGAGATGTGCTCTTCCTTGCAGGGATCGTACTGCTCTATGTAAATATGAAACTGCTTGTAGATAATGGAACTCTTGTTATCGAATCGCAAAGTTACATACTGCAATTCAAGAAAATGTTTGAAGCAATTCCGTTGATAGATGGGACACAATTAACATATATCGCACTTCTCTTCTTTGGCGGAGCTATAGGTAAGAGCGGCCAGTTCCCTCTTCATGGCTGGCTGCCTGATGCCATGGAAGGCCCGACAACGGTGTCTGCACTTATTCATGCAGCAACAATGGTAACGGCTGGTGTTTATCTTGTTGCAAGAACATTCCCGATGTTTGTCGCAACCCCGTCAACAATATCTGCGGGTGTGCCGGATGCGCTTCTGATTGTTACTTATGTAGGCGGTTTTACTGCCATTTTTGCAGCAACGATGGGACTTGTAATGAATGATATTAAGAGAGTGCTTGCTTATTCAACGGTCAGCCAACTTGGGTATATGATGCTGGCACTCGGGACAGCCGGAACTGTTCTTGGAGCTGAAGCCGTAGGAATATCCATGTTCCATCTTTTGAGTCATGCATTCTTCAAAGCACTGCTTTTCCTGTGTGCAGGAAGTGTGATCCATGCAGTTGGCACGAACGACATTCGTGAAATGGGTGGATTATTCAAAAAGATGAAAATAACTGGAACTACAATGTTTATAGCTGCACTTGCCCTGGCAGGCATTGGTTTTCCGTTTGCAAGTCTGGGTATGCCCATTATGAATATTGGGACTGCAGGTTTCTTCAGCAAAGATGCCATAATAGAAGGGGCATTGGAGTATGGGGAAGTGACACATGATATGATCCCATACGGCTTTGCAATTATTGCAGCTCTTTTGACATCGATATACATATTCAGGCTGTGGTTCATGACTTTTACAGGAAAACCACGTTCTGAAAGGCACTCCCATGAATCACCGGGAGTAATGACAGGCCCATTAATAATACTTGCCTTATTTGCTTTATTCTTTGGATTCTCACATGTTGATTTCAATGGATATCTTGAGAAAAATTTTGAATTGATGGACGTAAATATAGCTGTTCATGAAGGTGAGGCATTCCACCCATCAGCATTTTTAGTACTGTTGCCCGTGATCGTGGGTGTATTGGGTTTCTTAATATCATATTCGATATACAACAAACGAATGATCGATATGAGTAAGATCGTTTCATCAGGAAATCCACTTTATAAACTGTTATATAACAGATATTATGAACCAAAGATAGGTGCAGACTTGATCGGTGTCAAATTGACACATGATGTTGTAG
>CAJPFH010000067.1 GCA_905339165.1 Flavobacteriales bacterium | reverse complement strand
ATTAGACAAAAACTCCTTTTCTAAGGCAATAGAATTGTCAGTAAATAAAGGAAAATGTATGTTGAGATATAAATGTAATACGAATAATCATGTAGAAATATGCCAACTTTAAATAAACTACCATAAAAGGGATAATTACTTAGAATTATTCCCAAATCCTGCCCAAACGGAGTTGAACATAAGTATTATCGGCAATTATGACAACGTGCATTTTTACCTATATAATGTGTTGGGAGAAGTGGTAATATCTAATAAAATTGCAAACATTGGGCTTACTAAGATTAACCTAAGTAATGTTATCCCCGGTATATATATGTACAGCATAAAAACAAATGGACAAACTGTTAAAGGCGGTAAACTAATAATTACTGAATAAATAGATAATGCGTTATTATTTATTCATACCCTCAGGAGGAACAATTTTTTCAATTCTTCTCTTTCTTGTTTTTTTTATAAAAGAAGCATCTATGAATGCCCAAGCCAATCTTGTACTTAACCCTTCTTTTGAGGAATTCAAAATTTGCCCTTTTGATATTACCCCATCGTATGAGATTAGTGATTATATCTATAACTGGAGTGTGCCATCTTTTTCATCAACCGATTACTATAATACATGTAGCAGTGGAAATGCAAGTGTTCCGAATAATTACTTTGGCCATCAGGAAGCAAAAGAAGGAAATGCATATATCGGTATTTATGTATGGGTTGTAGCACCAGACGATGGCAGAGAATATATTATGGGCGAATTATCCGAAACACTGAAAAAAAATAATATTTACTGTGTTTCATTCTATGTTAGTTTGGCCGATGGCAGATATACAAATTGGGGTTATACAAGTGTAAATGTTGCGATAGAAAATATTGGATTATACTTTTCAGCAGATAGTCTTTCCTATGCCATGGCTAAAAACCTTCCCTTTACCCCCCACATCAAGAACACAAACGGCATTATAACCGATACCGAAAACTGGGTAGAAATATCTGGTACATACAAAGCCAATGGAGGCGAAAAATGGATAATAATTGGCAATTTTAATCCGGACAGCACCACCAACAAACTTTGGTTAAAACCGAATGAAACCAGTATGTCAGCAGCGTATTATTACATAGACGATGTATCGGTTGTATTGTGCGATAATATAGTTGAAGAAATTGCAGATACATTTTCTTTGCAAATACCCAATATTTTTACCCCTAATGCAGATGGGCTAAACGATATATGGCAGGTAAAAGCAAACGGAGTGCAGCAATTATGTGCTGCCGTGTATAATCGCTTAGGCAGCTTGCTGTGGCAGCAGGAGGTACAGTCAACAGATACCACAAACCAAACCCTTACCCTTAGCTGGGATGGGTGTAGCAACAGCGGCCTGCCCGTTAGTGCCGGCACATATTATTACTTGGTTACCTACACAACATCAGAAGGCGAAGTAAAAAAAGAAAAAGGATTTTTAACGATAGTAAGATAACATTTGAACAAACCAATTTAATATGAAAAATAAAATACTGTTTTTTCTGATAACCGGAGCATTCCTTTGTACTATTGTTTCTTGCAGAAAAGGTGAAAAAGACCCCTTTTTATCGCTTACACCTCGTAACGTGCGATTATTAAAAGGCGAATGGATATTAACAAAGGGCGAAATGAAATCTGTACGCGATTTAAACCCAACACAAAATTACACGGTTTCTTTTTCTAACGATTTGCTTACTGTTATGCACCCCAATAACCCCGGAGCAGATACAAGTATGCTTTACAGCATGAAGTTAGATTTTAATAAAAAAGGAAAATTTACCTATACGGTTGAAATGGCTCAGAATATTAATTTTATGGAAGATTATTGGAGTTGGCAGAAAACCGAAAAAGGAAAAACTTTTCTGCAAGCTCCCATTAGCGGTCGTTTTATCTTGGGCGGAAGTTTATGGAGAGTAGTTGGCTTATCTTCTGAAAAACTCTATTTAGAGCATTCTAAAACCGATGTAGCATCTTCTGCAATGAACGATTTATACCATGAGGAAGTTTTTCTTGAATTCGAGAAGAAGTAATACGTAAACTAACAACTTTTTCACTCGCTTGGCTGTGCCGAGTGAGTATATGTTTGGCTATCTTTGATAGCCCTTTATATTGAAAAAAAAGAATAACAAATTCGGAAGTAATTCTAAGATTGATGAATACCAAAATTGTTGAAAACAATAGCAATAATACTCACTCGGCACAGCCGAACGAGCGGGGGAGCCCAATCCGTCATTGCGAGGCGAAAAAACGGAATTGTGTGTAAGAGCCGAGGCAATCTGTTTGTTTATGGATACAAAATTAAAAGATTGCTTCGTCCGCTTTCAGCGTACTCGCAATAACGGCAGAGGGAAAGTCGAAAATATTGAGTGTCTGTTTGGCTATCTTTTATAGCCTTTTAAAAAAGAATAACAAGTACAAGAGATAACATTAAAATTGATGAATACCAACTCATACAGGGGGGTAAAAGTTTTTTATTGTTCCATTTTTTTAGCCTATAAATCAAGTTTTTAGCTATAGGTGCAACCTTTTTAACGAAATTTGCATCTACCTAAACAGAAACGTAAAAATGACCGATGAGCAACTTGTTGAAGGATGCGTAAAAAAACAGGCCCTTGCCCAAAAGGCATTATACGATAAATATAGTCGTAGAATGTTGGGTGTATGTTTACGCTACGCTTCCAGTACCGATGAGGCTCAAGATATTTTACAAGACGGGTTTATAAAAGTGTTTGATAAAATAGAGGCATTTAACGCAAAAGGTTCTTTGGAAGGTTGGATTAGAAGAATAATGGTAAACACCGCATTGGATAATTTCAGAAAGAATAAAAAACACATGAACCAAACCGATGTAGACGATGTAAAATACCTATTGAAAGCAGATAATTTTGTGGTTGAATCGCTGGAAGCCAAAGCACTGCTTAAGATAATACAAACATTGCCCACCGGTTTCAGAACCGTGTTTAACCTCTACGCCATAGAAGGGTATTCTCATAAAGAAATTGGGGTAATGCTCGATGTTTCCGAAGGTACTTCAAAATCGCAATACTCCAGAGCCAGAGCATACATACAAAAAATATTAGAAAAAGAAAATATAACCTCACGATAGTGAAAAATGTAAACGACATAGAAGAACTTTTCAGTAAAAGTTTCGAGAACTTCGAGCAGGAGGTAAATCCTTCTGTTTGGACGAATGTGCAGCAAGCCATACAAACCCCTGCGGCACCCACATCGGCTGCCAGTGCTGCCGGTAAAGGCATGGCTCTAAAATATGTAGCCATTGCCATTCTTTCTGTGGCTACGGTAACCGGAGCTTATTTTATTGCCAACGAATTTAATGCAAACCAAAATGAAAAGCAATCGGCACTTTCGGTACTAGAAGAAGATAAAACGGCAACGAACAATCAAACCCATATTGCAGAACCCCAATCGGATTTAAATAAAAACTCAACAGAGATTTTATCTGATAAACATACCATACAAACGAACGGAAGAGAAACGAAAACCGAAAAGGAAATAAACAACGAAGTAAAAATGAGTGCCCATTCGGAAAAAGAGAATACTTCAACAAGCACTAAACCCGAATTTGTTTCTGAAAATAACACCGTTACTGCCGAAAAGAATAAACAAAATGCAGAGCAAAAAGAAACGGTAAAAGAAAATACAAAAGAAACTGCAGTTGTTTCAACATTCGAAATAGATGCAGAAGTAAATGTGCTGGAAGATTACGACAATAAAACCATTGCTTTCAGTATTGAAAACGAAGTAGAAAAAGTAGAATGGAATTTTGGCGATGGAAATTCTTCCTCTCTTTTGAGCGGATTGCACCGCTATTCTAATTTCGGAGAGTATGTGGTAATAGCCACCGCCTGGAGTAAAAACGGGCAAAAAAAATCCATTAAAAAAATAGTAAATCTGCAATTAATATCGAGCATTGATTTTGTGCCGAATGTAATTACTCCCAACAATGATGGCTCTAATGATGTGTTTAATGTAAAACTTAGCAATATGCAAGTGTTCCACTTAATTATTGTTGACAGGCTCGGGGTTACAGTATTTGAAACAACCAACCCTGAAATTACTTGGAATGGAAACGACTTAAACGGTAACCCTTGTAAAAACGGAACTTACAGTTACGTTATTAAAGCAGTGGGCATCGATAATAAAACCCATAATACAAACGGCACCATTCAACTTTTAAGATAAACCTCCTTTTTAGTACAATGGTGACGAAAATGAAAAGGCTGCGACAGGATTGCAGCCTTTTTTTTATGTTAAAAACTCAAACAAAAATCCCGAATAAGCCTAAAATAATCCTCAAATTTTGTAAGAGGTAATGTTTCCGGCCTGTCATAAATATCGTGGTAGGCACTAATACCTCCCATTGTGTAAATGTAAAAGCAAGGCACTCCGTTTTTAGCAAAAAAATAATGGTCGCTATTAGCAGCAGGGCCTCTCTTTTTTACTTGTTTTAAATAATGGTTTAGGGAATTAATTTCTTGCATTTTTAAAAATTCTTTTTCGTGCATTGTAGCATTTACTACCGTTACACCTTCATCGCCTGTTCCGGTAATATCAAAATTTATTAGGAATTTAATTTTATTTAATGGAATGAGTGGCTGTTGAATAAATGCGGCAGAGCCTAATAAACCGGCTTCTTCACCGCCAAAAGCAATAAAAACGGTACTGTACCGGTGGGGTGTTTTAGAAAAATATTCAGCTAAGTTTAATAGCATGGCCACTCCACTGGCATTATCGTTGGCCCCCGGAAAATAAACAGAATGCCCCATTTTGCCTAGATGGTCGTAGTGGGCCGTAAAAACCAACAACGAATCAGGAACTTCTGCTCCCTTTAAATAGCCAATTACATTATGGCTTTCAAATTTTTTAAGAAAAGTGTTTTCAATTTCCAAGGTTATTTTTTTTGTGTGCAGAGGCAGAGCATTTGCTTTTATTTCAATAGATGCGAACGAAAGGCAGGAGGTAGATTTGCCCCAGGTAAGTTTGTCTTGTTTCAACAAAATGATTCCGGAAGCTCCCATTGGGTTTTCCAGCAAAAAGTCAAAATCTTTTTTAGATTCTTCGGCTTTAAACAAATCCAACACAATTAACTTATGAGTAAAAAAGTTTTTTTTTGCCAACTTGCAAAGAGTTTTTTTATCAGGAATATTATTTTTATTGTACCAAACCAAATCGAAAGTTCCGTTTATTGAGGCCGATGAAGGATTTACCAAAAAATCAACCCCAGGTTCCAGGGCTTTATCATTGGCATAAACACTCATTTTACCGTTAAAAGTAGTAAGAGGGTATGTAAAGGGTTGGAGGTAGTTATCTCCAAGCGGGCTTAGTTCTAATGTTTTAAATTCACCGGCAATGTAGTGGGCCGCTTTTTTCTCTCCCTCATCAGGGCCGCCTCTTCCTGCCATATATGGAGAGCAAAGCGTATCGATAACAAAACGGGCGTAAGAAATATTTTGAGCCTTTGCGCTATATATTAAGGAGAGGCCACAAAAAGAAAAAAGTAATTTGAAAATCATTTATAAAAAACGCCTTTCAACTATTTTATAAAAACTAATTACTTGGGCATTATCTTCGTCCCACTGATGGGAATTGGCCCATTTTGTTTTAATAAGTCCCTGAGCATTTTCAAATGAAGATTGGTTTTCTATTTCATCAATGGCATTCATCAAATCCTCCATTTTTCCTTTAAAAAGTTCGTTGGCAAAGAGGTACCGTTCGTTTATTCCTAAGTATTTTTTTATGTTAGAAATAGGTGTTCCGTCTAAGATGCTGCTTTTTCTTTTTTCAGGAATATTGGTTTCTGATTTTAAGGATTGAGTGGAGGAAAGGCTCGTGTTTTCGACTTTTGCCGTAGGTGCAGGGGTGTCTACAAGTGTGTCAATAACAGGTACAATGGATTCATTTAAAGAAAAAGATTGAGTGGGAATTTGTTCTTTTAAATTTTCTTCGGCAATGAGAATGTGTTTGTATAAAACGGCCTTTTCGTAGAGCCTGTTCACTCTTGCCATCATTACATTTATTTCTAAAGAAGGCACATGCTCCATATTAGATACATTATCCGATTGTTCTTTTAGCTTGTCTACTAAATTTGTCAACTCTTTTCTTATCTTAGCCACATCGTAATTCATAGGGAAAATTTTAAATGAAGTTAAACGGTAAAGTTCAGCAAAATGTTTCTTGAAAACACAATTAATAATACCAAAAGAACCGGTTGGATAGAAGTGGTTTGCGGCTCTATGTTTTCAGGCAAAACCGAAGAGTTAATTCGCAGATTGAAGCGGGCACAAATTGCTAAACAAAAAGTAGAAATTTTTAAACCCGAAACCGATACCCGGTATCATCAGGAAAAGGTGGTGTCGCATGATTCCAATGAGATTCATTCAACACCTGTGCCTTCGTCTTCAACTATTTTGTTATTATTAAACGAGGTGCAAGTGGTTGGAATTGATGAAGCTCAATTTTTCGATTTAGAACTGGTAAATGTTTGCAATCAAATGGCTAACATGGGTATTCGGGTTATTGTAGCGGGCTTGGATATGGATTACACCGGAAAGCCCTTTGGACCTATGCCAGGGCTAATGGCTATTGCAGAGTACGTAACTAAGGTGCATGCCGTTTGTGTAAAATGCGGTAATCTGGCTAACCACTCGCATCGGATTATTGAAAACAGTAATTTAGTGCATTTAGGTGAAACTGAAAGTTACGAGCCGCTTTGTAGAAATTGTTTCTATGAAACGAAATAAAAACTATTTGTTATTATTGGGTTTGTATTTATTCTCAAAATCTTTGAGCGAAATTTTATTGGAGTTATGATGGTTGCAGTTTTTACACTCAAGCACTTCTATTAATTTATTTTCTACACTCTTTAGATCGGGGTGGTGTTTTCCGCAGTGTTTTCTAATTTCATTAATCTGTTGTATGTTTTTACAACCATCGTGGTAGCGGTAAGTCACAATATCCGAAGGAGCAATAGATTTAAGCGGCTCTATGTTTTTAAGCACATCGCACATTTGGTTGTTTATTTCTATTAGTTTCTCACAGTAATTATCCATTTCGGCACGGGTTAGCACTTCGTCTTTTTTACACGAGTTCTCAATCATTAAAGTGAGAAGTTTATCCAAATCATTTTTGTTGAGCCAAATAATAAAAGGGGTTAATTCTTCCATAAGGTATTAATAAAGATAAAAGTTAGAAACAACTGCTTACACAATATTAGAAAATATTACGATAAGTGCAAAAAAATTACAAGTATTAAATAAATAGGCTTTTATACCTACTAATTTGTACTTTTATTGCCTTGATAGGGTGACTGAACATGTTTAAAGTACACGAAAAACTAAAAAAAATAAGACAATTTAGAGGATATAACCAAGTCGAAATAGCAAAACAACTTGGAATGTCGGTAGCATCTTATTCACGCATAGAAGCCGGAAAAACTAATTTGAATTTAGATTTTCTTAAAAGAATTTGTGAAATATTAGATATCGAGTTGATTGATTTACTTGAAAATAATTTTCAGTTTTTATCGGAACCAAAAGTAAGATATGAAAAAGCGGCAGCCCTTAAACAACAACAAGAAAAGAAAACAATAGAAACACTTATAGAAGAGAACAACTTGCTATTAAAAACAATGCTAAATTTGTTGGAGCAACAAAAAGAAACCAACAAAAAATTATTGGCATTTTTAATGAAACGCAAAAAGTAAATTGAGTTCTCAACCTTACCATATAAAAGAAATAGCCGAGATATTAAATGCAAAAGTAGTTCAAGACGGAAAGAACGTATTGGTGCAGACTTTGGCAATAGACAGTCGCAGTATTTTATGGCCCTTCCAAACACTGTTTTTTTGTTTGGTTTCCAAACAAAACAACGGACATAAATATATCTCCGATGCGTATCAAAAAGGAGTACGCAATTTTATTATTTCAGAAAAAATACAGGTGGAATTATACCCCGAAGCCACTTTTTTGCTGGTAGAAAATACACTTAATGCATTACAGAGTTTAGCACAGAAACATAGAAACAAATTCAATATTCCGGTTATTGCCGTTACCGGCAGCAACGGAAAAACCATTGTAAAGGAATGGTTGTTTCAACTTTTACAATTCGATAGAAACATTGTACGAAGCCCTAAAAGTTATAACTCACAAATTGGGGTTCCTCTATCGGTTTGGCAAATCAATAGGTTGCACCAATTGGGTATTTTCGAGGCAGGAATTTCTATGCCTTGCGAAATGGAAAAACTGGAACAAATCATTCAGCCCGATATCGTTATTATTACCAATATTAAAGAAGCACATTTAGAAAATTTTACCGATAAAGCACATCTGGTAAGTGAAAAAGTAAAACTTGCCAAACAAAGCAAAGTGCTTATTTACAACAAAGCTTACGCTGAAATAGAAGATGAATTGCTAAAACCGGAATACAATCATATTCTTCGTTTGGGTTGGAGTATGCTCAATCATACAGTAAATGAACATGGCAGTAAAATAAATTTTCAGTTAAATAATCAAAATTATCAATTTGAATTACCCTATACCGATTTGGCTTCCATAGAAAACGCCATACACTGTTACGGAACATTGCTGCATTTGGGTTATACCTCTGATACAATAAATCAAAAAATGCTTGAACTTACTCCGGTGGCCATGCGATTGGAGATTAAAAAAGGAATAAACCAGTGTACCTTAATTAACGATACGTATAATTCCGACATAGCTTCACTCGAAATAGCTCTCGATTTGTTAAACCGGCAACACCAACATCAAACCAAAACCCTTATTTTGTCCGATATATTACAAAGTGGCAAAAACGAAGTTGTTTTGTATAAAGAAATAGCCGCCTTGGTTAATAAAAAGAATATCCATAAACTAATTTGTATAGGAGAAAATAGTACAAGAAATTCCACACTTTTTAAATCAGATACTTTATTTTTTCTAAACACGAATACATTTTTAGAATCCGGATGCTTAGAAAAATTTAGCCATGAAGCCATACTGGTTAAAGGTTCCAGAGTGTTTGGGTTTGAAAGAATTATTAATAAACTTCAGCTAAAAAAACACGAAACAATATTGGAAGTAAATCTTACGGCATTAATTAATAATTACAATTTTTTTAAATCAAAATTGCAATCACAAACCAAAGTAATGGCTATGGTAAAAGCTTTTTCATACGGTGCAGGAGCATACGAAATAGCAAATGCCTTACAACATTACCGTACAGATTATCTTGCCGTAGCCTTCGTAGACGAAGGGGTAGAGTTGCGTAAAGCCGGAATTGCATTGCCAATTATGGTGATGAATCCCGAAATTTCCGCTTTTGAAAATTTGATTGAGTATAATTTAGAACCTGAAATTTATAGTTTCAGAATCTTGCATGCTTTTACCGAAGAGCTTCAAAAACATTCTATAAACGAGCCTTACCCAATACATCTTAAAATAGATACCGGTATGCATAGGCTGGGTTTTTTAGAGAATGAAACAGATGAATTGGCACAAAAACTTACCGAGAATAATTACATCAAGATAGCCTCCGTTTTTTCGCATCTTTCTTCTAGCGATGAAGCGGAACATGATGAATTTACAAAGCATCAGATAGAAACTTTTACTAATGTGTGTAAAAATCTTTCCGAGAAAACGAAGCAAATATTTATGCGGCACATATTAAATTCTAACGGAATATTACGTTTTCCGGAAGCACAATTCGATATGGTTCGTTTAGGTATTGGTTTATTCGGTATAGCATCGCAAGAGGTAAAAGAATTACAGCAAGTTTCGATTTTAAAAACGAGCATATCACAAATTAAAAAAATTAAAAAAGGCAACACGGTTGGATACGGTAGAACTGGAGTGGCTCAAAACGATATTACCATTGCTACAATTCCAATTGGCTATGCCGATGGACTAAATAGGAAATTAGGCAATGGTAAATGGAAGATGCTTATTAACGGAAAAGAGGCATACACCATTGGAAATATATGTATGGATATGTGTATGCTCAATGTTACCAATATTCCATGCAGCGAAGGTGATGAAGTGATAATCTTTAATGAACAGAATACTATACAAGAACTTTCCGGTGTGTCGGAAACAATTCCTTACGAAGTGCTTACTTCAATAAGTCCACGAGTAAAAAGAAATTATTTATGGATATAGATAAAATGAATTTGTATACATTTTACTTAACTTAGACACCTAATAGAAAACCAACCAAAATGAAAAAACAATTATCCATTATTACAGGCATATTGAGTGCCTTTATCGTAAGTGCACAGTGCCCTCAAATTACATGTCCAAGCAACATTACGGTAAATAACGCACCAGGCACATGTACTGCGGTGGTAAACTATGTAACCCCTGTGGGAACAAATCCTTGCGGAACCGATTCCGTAATATTCAATTATACAGGCAGTATGCAAACATTTACGGTTCCTCAAGGTGTTACTAATGTTACAATTACAACCTGTGGTGCTCAGGGTGGGAAAGCATACTATAGCGGAAACCTTATTGGAGTGGGTGGATTAGGAGGTAAAGTAAAAGGAGATTTGGTAGTTAATCCAGGAGATCAACTAAATATTTTTGTTGGTGCTGCTGGACAAGACGGGGTTAGCGGTGTTGGAGGTGCGGGTGGTTATAATGGAGGAGCAAAGGGCGGGTTTCATGTTCCCGGTGGCGATCAAGCAGGCGGAGGGGGTGGAGGTGCTTCTGATATAAGAAAAAATGGAAACACCTTGAACGACAGAATACTTGTTGCCGGAGGTGGTGGTGGAACGTCCTCTTGCAGCGGGTCTCCCTTCAATGGTGGTAGTGGAGGTGGTCTTACTGGAAATGCAGGAAGTGGATGCCAAAATGGAAGTGAAGGAGGAGGGGCTACTCAAAACGCAGGTGGAACGGGTGGAATTTATGGAGGATGGTGTAATGCAAATCCTGGAACAATAGGGGTTGGAGGAGAAGGATGTAGCCCTTCTGGCGGTGGTGGTGGTGCAGGAGGATATTATGGAGGAGGTGGAGGAGCCTGGGGAGCAGGTGGAGGTGGAAGTGGATATTCAGCACCAGGATTTACAAATGTTGTTCATGTTAACGGTTACCAATCCGGCAACGGTCAAGTAATTATTTCATGGACAGGCGGCCCTGCCATTACCACTCAAACAGCGGGCTTACCCGATGGAGCAACATTCCCTGTGGGAGTAACCACCAACTGGTATAAAGTAGAAGACGGCTTA
>CAJPFH010000066.1 GCA_905339165.1 Flavobacteriales bacterium | reverse complement strand
GGTGCTTGTCGCCGCAGTAGCTGCCACAGTACTGATATACACAACAGGGGCGCTTCAGCAGAAAGCTACAAAGACAAGCAAAGAGGCCACACAGCAGATATCTTCAAATATCGTTGTGGAGCAGGTTCTTGGAGATAGAGGTGATGCGGTCAATGGAACTATGAATCAATCAATAAATGATCTATTAATCAGGCTTAAACCGGATGTAGGTACTACTTCGATAGATTTGAGACAGGTTATTGTAACGATTATGGATTCTACTAAACGCTATGATCTAAATTATTCAAGTGAGGATTATAATAGTACTAACAGTAGTAACAATACTAACACAACTTATACTGCTATAGCAGTTAGGGATGAAGATAAGTCATTTTCTAATACAACTCCTGTACTTAACAGTGGAGACTTAATAGAAATCCAGGTATCTGCCAATTCTATACAGGGTATAACCTTAGCCCCGAGAAAAACCTTCTGGCTATCTTTGAACCAGGAGCTGGGGCAGGCTGTAAATCTCGAAATAGCAACTCCTAACTCGTTCGGGGTAAACAGGTACGTACGACTATATCCATAACAGTGGAGAGATCCGATGGGCTTTTCAACCTCTGCTGTTGTGATTATATTCATTGCATCCATTCTGCATATGGCGTCAATATTCTATCCTATGGTGGATATGTCATATCGGCAGGTTCAAGAAGCAAAAAAAAATTCAAATGAATTATGGAATGAAAAATTGAATACCAAAATAGTAATCACGAATTGGGACCAGGATAACAGAAACCTCACTGTATTTAATAATGGCTCAATGACCCTTAATTCCAGTAAGATCAATGTAATATTAAATGGGGAATTCGACTCGTTTTATAATGTAAATCCCGGCGGTGTCTGGCCGCCTGAGACATCCATCAATGTAACTATCGGGGCACAGAGCGGCAGAGTGAAGATAATCACCGAAAACGGCGCAGCAGATTATTATTCACTGACCTAGGAGATAAAAATGGGAGCAGGCGCATCAGCAACTCAGATGGTCTTTTTCATCACATCTGTAATAATTGCATTGAGTGTAGTTGGAGCAATGTTCCTGAACATCCAATCGATCTCCTCAGCAGCAATTATGGGTAGTAAGACATTTGCGGAACAATTGAAAACGGATATCACCATTATAAGCGATCCTGAATCGATACCTTATAACAGTAGCAGCGGCATTTATACATTTTATGTAAAAAACACGGGGAAAGAAAATCTCGGCATACAATATATTACAGTCATCATAGATGGAACTATCGTTGCTGACAGTAACCTTAATAAAACAATTTTAGGTAACGATCCGATGTGGCTTTCAGGAGATGTACTGCAAATAAATGCGACAGCGTCACTTTCCGCAAGCAGTCATAATATCAGGGTAATAACGAATAACGGAATTGAAGATACTTTTTCATTCAGGACACAATAGATATGGCAGGATATAATTTTGTACTTGACAGGGACGAATTGAACCAGATGCTGGGGGGAGGTTTTCCGAAAGGTTCCCTGATAATGATAGACGGTCCCAGCGGGAGTGGAAAAAGCGCACTGTGCCAGAGATTTGCTTACGGTCTTCTTGACAATAAAAATACAGTCACCTATATTTCAACTCAATTAACCACGAAAAAT
>CAJPFH010000065.1 GCA_905339165.1 Flavobacteriales bacterium | reverse complement strand
TTACCAAAAATAAAAGTTTGCGGGCTGTTACATTCCAATACCGGATTTAAAATGGCTGCCGTTTGGCAAGAGTTGTTGTTTTGTGTATGGAGCATGCTTGTAACATTAATAAATATCGCAAACACAAGAGTTTTTAGTGTTCCAAAAATGGGGGGGGTAAGTGCTTCATAATGAGTGTTTTATAAAGATTTGATACAAAGGTAGAGAAAAATAAATAAGAGAACAAGATTTATTTTGCAATTCTTATTTCTTTTGGTGTTGGCTCATGTTTTATGTATGCTGAATCTGCATTTGAAAAGGTTGTAGAAGAGGTAGGTGATGCCTTTATTTAACATGAGTTCGATATAAACAAAACGATGTCAGTCTGAGTGAAAATCTGCAAGATTTTCGTATCGAAAACAAGTCGTTTTGTCTATTTCGATACAAATTTTCTCTGAAAATTTACTCTATACGACAAAACTTATAATTGAACTCCTTATACGAACTCACGTTTATTTAGCTATGTACAAGCATTCTCATCGCCTTATTAAGGCCCTTTTCAAGTTTTTCCATGTCTTCATCAGAAATAACACTTGATAAAAACCATGCTTCAAATTGACTTGGCGGAATGTAAATTCCGTTTGCTATTAAGCCCCAGAAAAACTTAGTGAATTGAGCCGTATTACATTCTTGAGCTTCAGTGAAATTGGTAATGGTTTTTTTGCTGAAAAATGGATTTATCATAGAGCCAAATCGGTTTACGGTTAAATCAATTCCATTTGTTGCGGCTGCATCAAGCATTGCTTTTTCCAATTGTTCTGCTTGTTGGTTAAATTTCTCGTATGGATTTTGAGCTTTTAATTCGGTTAACGTAGAAATGCCGGCAGCCATAGCCACAGGGTTTCCTGATAATGTTCCTGCCTGATACATGCTTCCGAGCGGAGAGACATGGTTCATAATTTCTTCTCTTGCTCCGTAAGCTCCAACCGGAAAACCACCGCCAATTACTTTTCCTAAACAAGTAATATCTGCTTGTATGCCTAATAAATCTTGAGCTCCACCAAATTTAGAACGGAATCCAGTCATTACTTCATCAACCACCAATAATATTCCTGCATCTTGAGTGATTTGTCGAAGTTCTTTGATAAACGAATCGGTAGGAACTACAACGCCCATGTTTCCTGCAATAGGTTCAATAAAAACTGCGGCAATATCGTTGTGTTTTTCGATGTGTGCTTTTACGCTTTGAATGTTGTTGTATTCTGCAATCAGCGTATCTTTTACTGCACTATCTGGCACGCCAGCACTTCCTGGTAAGCTATAGGTTACTAATCCTGAACCTGCTGCAACAAGCAGTGCATCGCTGTGTCCGTGGTAGCATCCAGCAAATTTGATGATTTTATTTTTTTTTGTAAAAGCTCTTGCCAAACGAATGGCACTTAAAATGGCCTCTGTTCCTGAGTTTACAAAACGCACTTTATCCATTCCTGGGAAAGCAGCACAAACCATTTCGGCTAAAATTATCTCATTTTCGGTACTTGCACCAAAACTAAATCCTTCGTTAACTTGTTTAGTTACGGCATCAATAACATGTTGATTTCCATGTCCAAGAATCATTGGGCCATAGGAAAGAACTAAATCAATGTATTCGTTTCCATCAACATCATAAATTTTTGAGCCTTTAGCATTTTTGATAAACAAAGGGTTTCCACCTACCGACTTAAATGCTCTAACAGGTGAATTAACCGAGCCAACTAAGTGTTTGAGTCCTTTATTGTAGAGTTCTTGTGATTTTGTGTTGTTCATATTTAATCTTTATCGTCATTCCGGGCTTGACCCGGAATCTGTTAATTATATTTGGTTTTCTGTTCATATTACACACCCCTGATTTTGTAACCACGCGAAAAGCGTGAACAAAATCTATCCCCTCTCAAGAGGGGATAGAGGGGGTTAATACTCTAGCAGCCTCTTTTGCAAAGTAGGTAATAATAATATCAGCTCCTGCTCTTTTAATAGAAAGTAAGGTTTCCATCATTACTTTAGTTTCGTCAATCCATCCGTTTTTACCTGCGGCTTTTATCATAGCATATTCGCCGCTAACATTGTAAGCCGCAATGGGTAAGTTAAAATTATTTTTCAAATCTCTTATAATGTCTAAATACGATAAAGCAGGCTTTACCATTAAAATAGCTGCACCTTCATCAACATCGGCTTGAGCTTCTTTAATGGCTTCGTTGCGGTTTGCTGAATCCATTTGATAGGTTCTTCTGTCGCCAAAAGTTGGTGTAGAATCGGCAGCATCTCTAAACGGACCATAATACGCGGAAGCATATTTTACCGAATATCCCATAATGGGAATGTGATGAAATCCATTTTTGTCTAATTCATCTCTAATTTCACGAACGGCAAAATCCATCATGCCAGATGGAGCAACCATATCAACACCTGCTTTGGCTTGTGCCAATACTTGTTTCCGTAGGTTTTTAAGTGTTAGTTCATTGTCTACATCGTGGTTGCACAACACTCCGCAGTGCCCGTGATTGGTGTATTCACAAAAACAAACATCGGCAGTGACTTGAAGGGTTGGATAATTTTTTTTGATGTAACGTATCGCTTGTTGAATGATACCATTTTCATTCCAGCTTTCAGAGCCTTCCGCATCTTTATGTAAAGGAATTCCGAAAAGAATAACCGATTTTATTCCTAAGGCTACCACCTCGTTTAACTCATCGTTGATTTGGTCTAACGAATAGCGAAAAATACCGGGCATAGAAGCAATTTCTTTTTTTATGTTGTTGCCTTCTTCGATAAATAAAGGGTATATAAAATCGGAAACACTCAAGTGGGTTTCACGAAACTGAGTTCTAATTTCTTCGGTTTTTCGATTTTCTCGTAAGCCTTTCATACCCGATTCAGTTTTATAATGGCCTGTAATATTCCTTCGATGGTATGCGGAAAAGCAACCGCATGAACCGTTATTCCATTTTCTTCGGCTGCAATTTTTGTTTCCATGCCAATACAAACCACTTTGCTTTCTGCATAATGTATATTGTATTTTTTTGTAAGCATAATAAAATTATTGGCCGTTGAACCGCTTGTAAAAGTAATGAAATCGATTTTTTCAGAAAATATTTTTTCTATGCTTTCTTTGTCATGAGCAGTGGGAACATTTTCGTAAACCACCATTTTTTCAACTTGGCAATTTTTCTTCGTTAGTCCCTTGTACAATAAATCATCTGATAATGATGATTGCGGAATAAGTATTTTTTCGTTTGCAGAAACTGTTATGCTATCTAAAAGCGATTCTGCTGTATAATTTTCCGGAATAAAGTGGGTACTGTAGCCAATTCCCTTAAGGTAATCGCTCGTTTTTTTTCCCACACAAGCAATTTTAATATGGGTGGGGAGAGGTTGATTGCAGAAATGAAAAAAATATTTTACAGCATTGCTGCTGGTAAAAATAATTTGATGAAATGAATGTAAAGCCGCAATTTTTTGGTGTATCTCTTCTGTATTTTGTGCAGGAACTATTTTAATTAAGGGTAGTAAAACAGGAATGGCTCCATATTTTTTTAATAGAAGAACAAAAGGTGCCGATTGTTCTGCGGAGCGAGTAACAAGAATACGTTTATTCTGAAGTGGTTTCACGAAAAGCCGATTTAGACTCTAATCCGCACTTTTCTTTTACAAGTGCCGCTAATTCGCCCGAAATTCGCATGTATTGATTTTGCGGGGCTTTCATAGTTTCCTTTACTACAGAAGAACCATCATCGGTAGCATAGAAGCCTTTAATGGTGATATTATTTTTCTTCAATTCAGAAAATACGGCAATTGGATAATTACAACCTCCGCCTAATGAAATCAGAAAGTGTCTTTCGGCTTTAGTGGCAATACGTGTTGGTTCGTGGTTTAAAAGAGAAACCAAATCGGAGATATAATTTTTTTCATCTCTAGTTTCAATGGCTAACGCTCCCTGCCCTGCGGCCGGAAGCATTTCGTCTAAAGTAAATACTTGCGTTGCCAGATGCAGCATTTCCAGTCGTTTTAATCCAGCAGCGGCAAGTACAATGGCATCGTATTCTCCGTCTTCCATTTTTTTTATGCGTGTATCTACGTTGCCTTGTATGTGCTTAATTTGAATATCGGGACGGAGCATGCGTAGCTGAATATCTCTTCTCAAGCTGCCTGTGCCTATTATTGCATTGGCGGACAAATCTTCTAGGCGTATATTATTTTTAGAAATAAGCACATCGTTTGCCGGTTCGCGTTCGGTTACAGCACAAATTTTTAAACCTTCAATATTTTCTACAGGCAAATCTTTAAAGCTGTGTACAGCCAAATCTATTTCTCCTTGCAATAAGTGTTTTTGAATGGCTGTGGTAAATGCTCCTACCACGTTAATATCGCCTTCATCACCATTGGTGCGAATTACTTTGGTAATAAATTCGTATTGGGGTTCGTGTTTTTTTAGTTCCTCAATCATCATCTGAGTTTGGGTAAGGGCCAGTTTGCTGCCTCTGGTTCCAACGATAATTTTTTTCTTGGGAACAAAAATGTTTACATCGTTTACGTCAAATATATCTTGCACAGTATGTAGCGGGTTTTGGTCTATGTGTAAATTATCGGCAATTCGTTTTATTCCTTGAATGGGCGATTTTGTTATTTTCCGCATCATGCGATGAGTAAATCGCATAATGAGTTCTTTCTGCTGGTCGGAGATATTTCCCAATTTTGGAAGAAGCCATTTTAGCTCTTCCATTTTTATTTCATCAAGGTTGTGCCAATAGGCTTCTAAAATAGGGGCTACTTTTCGGTGTTTAAGCCATTCGCTGAAATGTTTTACTTTTTCGTTGATGATGGCATGTGCCTGCGGAATTTCGTTGTACCTTTTCAGTAAGCCTTCGTAAGTTAATTTTTTTATATCGTCTAAATCGTACAAATCTATGTTGGGGTGCAGTTTTAAGCTTGGGTTAAAATTACGAGGCACCCCAAAATCTATAAATAGTTTTTTGTTTCCCACTCCAAGAGCAAATTCTGCACGCTTGCATTTGCTGTTTTGTAGTTCTTGTTCGCTGAGTATATTTATTTCGCCCTGCGTTCCGCCAATTACAATATCGGTAGAAGTAATGGTGGTATATAAATCTTTCAATTCAATGGCTTCTCCTCCCCATTCTTTTGCCATTTTTTCAGCTCGGTCCATTTCATGACTGGAGATATATAATTTTTTAATTTTTGAACGATCTAAAATAGTGGTTACCAAGTTAGCCATATTCCCTGTTCCAATTACCAGTAAAGTGGAATCGGGCAAATGATACCCATGTTTTTCAATGATTTCAAAACCAACGGTGGCCAATGAAGCAGAGTATTTTCCAATTTTAGTTTCAAGGCGTACCCGTTTACCGGTATGTATGGCTTGGCGAACCATTTCGTCTAACACCGGTCCGGTAGATTTTGCCTGACGACCATAGTCTAAGGCCTGTTTTATTTGTCCCAGTATTTGATGTTCGCCTACGGCCTGAGATTCCAGTCCTGCAGCGGTATTAAAAAGGTTGGTAATAGAAATATCGGTATCGGGCAGTATGTTTAAATATTGCCTGGAAATTCCCATACGGTTAAAAAAATCAATGAGAGGCTGTATGTTCGAAGTGTATGCGTAAATAGACAAGCGGTTGCAGGTAGAAAGAATGATAGCTTCCTTGCAATCCTTTTTTAAATCGGCTAGAGCATCTATGGTTTGCTTTTTATTGAGGGCTACTTTCTCTCTAATTGAGATAGGTGCAAACTTGTGGCTTAATTCTACTCCCAGTATTTTATCCATGTATCCGGCTTCTATGCGGCAGGCAAATTTACAAATGTTCTACGTATCTGTTCTGATTTTAATCAGTTATTTTATTGCCAAAAAATAGGAATGGGTAACCATTGTAAAGGTTTATGTAACTTTACTCCCAAAATAAATAAAACAAAAACCATGAGCTCCTTTACCGTAAAAAGTCGTATCTGGATTGAAAGTTCCAAAGGTATTTATTTGGGTTATGGCAAAATAGCCCTGCTCGAAAAAATTTCAGAAACGGGTTCTATTAATTCGGCCGCCAAAGAGTTGGGATTGTCTTATAAAAAAGCTTGGAAATTAATAGAAAGCATGAATGCTCAAAGTACATCACCCTTGGTAAAAACCGAAACAGGGGGTAAAGGAGGTGGAGGAACAGTGGTTACTAAAGCCGGATTAAAGGCCATAAAAGCATTTAATAAATTAGATAAAAAATGCAAAAAAGCATTGGCCAAAGAATTTAAAAAATTGAATTTTTGATTTAAACCCTTTTATCGAATATTTTACATCATGCCAAATCAATTAGCTGCTATTTTACTTGCCGGAGGAAACAGTACAAGAATGGGACGCAATAAAGCATTGCTCGAAGTGGAGGGGATGATGATGTTTGAAAAAGTGCTGAACGAAATAGAAAAAATAACTCCACATATTTTTATTTCATCGAACCAAAAACTACCTTTTAAAAAAACATATCCTGTTATACCCGATTCCGTTTCCAATAAAGGTCCTATGGGAGGTATATACAGCGTACTAAATCAAAGTAATTTTGACAATTATATTGTGGTAAGTTGCGATGCTCCCTTTATAAAAAAAGAATTGATTGAATTTTTATTGAGCGAACATTGTAAAACAGCAGTTGTCCCTGTATGGGAAAATAAAATATATCCTTTTCCCGGTATTTACAGCAGAAGCATTAAAAATACATTGCAGGAACAGGTAGAAAAAAACCAACTTAAAATGAAAGATTTTTTAAACTTCATTCAGGCAAAAGAAGTAGAAATAAACTCCTCGCTGAAGTGGATGGATAAAAAATTTTTTTTAAATATAAATACCCCTCAAGAATATAAAGCCATAAGCGTATGCAATTAAAAATAATTTATTTCGGGCAAGCAGCCGAAGCTACCGGAAAAAAAGAGGAAGAGAGAGAGATTATTTCTTCTACCACTGTAGAAGCACTAAAAAAGACTCTTCAAGAGGTGTATCCGGAACTTAGAAGATTTCCCTTTCAAATAGCCGTAAATCAAACACTGGTAAATGCCGATTTTGAAATAAACGAAAATGCAGAAATAGCTATTCTTCCGCCTTATGCCGGGGGTTAGTTATTTTTCTTCTTCTTTAAACCACGTGGAATACATAATGTAGTTATTGGCAATACGTTGTATTTCTCCTTTAAAAAGTTCGGGACTTACCTCTTTTACTTTTTTGGCCGGCACACCGGCATAGACGCTCCCCGATTCCACATGTGTTCCTTCCAGTAAAACGGCACCCGCAGCAATAATACAATTACTTTCTATCACACAAGCATCCATAACAATGGCTCCCATGCCTATTAATACATTATCGTGTATGGTGCAACCGTGCACTATGGCATTATGCCCGATAGAAATATTATTACCTATGGTAGTAGGGTGTTTTTGATAGGTACAGTGAATCACTGCGTTATCTTGCACGTTTACCTTGTTGCCTATTTTTATAAAATGTACATCACCACGTACTACGGAATTAAACCAAATACTGCAATCATTACCCATTTCTACCTCGCCCACTATGGTTGCATTTTCGGCCAAATAACAGTTTTTTCCAAATACCGGTGTTTTGCCTTTTACAGATTTTACAAGTGCCATGTTTATATTTTTATGCTAAGTTACTTTAATGAAGCTGTTAGTTTAAAAAATGTTTAGTTTAATTTTTTATCAATGATAATGCTCTTAAAAGACAGAATGCAAATGGTTATAATCAAATGTTTCTTAAAGCATGTTTTTTTCAACTTTCTTATTTCGCATTAACATCTAAACTTTTACGCATTAAAATTGTTTGTATTTTTACAAACGCTATGGAAACAAAAAATACCCCACACGCCATTTATGCGGAAATGACGCCCAATCCGGCTACCATGAAATTTGTATCGGATCAAATGCTGGTTCCTACACACTTGCTTTTTGAATATTCTAATTTAGCCGAAGCAAAAGAATCGCCTTTGGCTCAGCAACTTTTTTCTTTTCCGTTTGTAACCGGTGTTTTTATACGCACCAATTATGTTACCATTACAAAAAACGATAGTATAGAATGGAATGAGATAACGCTTGAAATACGCGATTTTATATCTAATTACCTTAACAAAGGTGGTCTGGTGGTGCTTGAAAAGGCCAAAAACAAAGAGGCTTTAACAAAAGAAAATGCACCTACAGTTACTACCAAGCCATTCACTGATGTAGAAAAGCAAATTATGGCAGTATTAGAAGAATACGTTAGACCTGCAGTAGAAGGCGATGGAGGTGCCATAGAATTTGAACGCTTCGAAAATGGAGTAGTTAGCGTAGTGCTTCGCGGAGCCTGTAGTGGTTGCCCATCTTCTACCATGACATTAAAAGCCGGCATAGAAGGCTTACTTACCCGCATGGTTCCCGAAGTAAAAGAAGTAGTGGCCATAAACGGCTAAGTATTTTTTAATTTCTCTCACTTTTTTTTCCATACCTTTATGGAATGAAATTCATTTGTGCATCTATGTTGTAAATTAAAATCATTTAGCCATGAAAAAATTTACACCCTTTGCTGCCACCGTATTATTGTACTTTAATACACTTTCCCTTTTTGCCCAAATGGGCGAAATACGCGGAAAAATAATTGATAAAGACAATGGAAAAACACCTCTGCCGGGAGTGAATGTTTACGTAGAAAGAGCCGGTAAACAAATAGGAACATTTACCGATGAGAAAGGAAACTACGTTATTAAACCCTTAGAACCCGGAATGTACAAAGTGCAAATGAGCATGATGGGCTACCAATCGGTAGTAAAAGAAAATGTACAAGTAACCTCCGACCAAATAGCGTTTGTTGATGCAAGCCTTACCGAGCAAACGATTGGTTTACCTACGCTGGTTGTTACCGATTACGAAGCCGAAAAACCCCTGTTAAACAAAGAAGGCGGATTGAATGTGATAAGTCCTAAAGAGTTAAAAAACACCGCACTTCTTCGCGAACCAAAAGCCCTATTAGCCACATTCAGCGATGTAAAATTAGCCCCTAACGGAAAAGACCTTTACATTCGTGGAGCAAGACCTACTTCTACCGTTTATTTTATAGATGGCGTAAAAAGTATAGACGGAGAAATAAATATTCCCGGAAGTGCTATGAGTAATATTAAAGTTTATACCGGAGGCATTCCCGCCCGCTATGGCGATGTTACCGGAGGAGTTGTGGCAGTAGAAACAAAAGGCTATTTTGATGTATTAAAAGAATATAATTTATCGAAATAAAGGTAAATGTGGCCATTTAGGCATAAACATATAAAGGAGTTTGACGATGCAACCCTGATTGCAGAGTACAAAAAATCGGAAAATACCGATTACGTGGGAGAACTATACAAACGCTACTCGCACTTAGTAGTGGGTGTTTGCCTAAAATATCTGAAAGACCGAGATAATGCTAAAGATGCCACATTAGAAATTTTTGAAAACCTTATGCAAGATTTATTAAAACATAACATCACAAACTTTAAAAGCTGGTTACACAGTGTAGCACGCAACCACTGCCTTATGAAGTTAAGGCAAACCAGCAGTAAAGTAAAACATTTTGAGCACTACCAAGAAGCAGTACTTACAGAAGAAACAATGGGTTATTTACCTTACGAAGAAACACAAACTAAAGAGGAGCAATTAACCGATTTAGAAAAAGGAATTCAACAACTAAAAGAAGAACAAAAAATTTGCATTCAGCTATTCTTTTTGCATAAAAAAA
The DNA here is from genome assembly GCA_905339165.1 of Flavobacteriales bacterium. Classification (GTDB taxonomy): domain Bacteria; phylum Bacteroidota; class Bacteroidia; order Flavobacteriales_E; family Vicingaceae; genus BCD5. Next base: position 24,784 of record CAJPFH010000065.1, on the reverse strand, counting down.
CCTATCAAGAAATAACCGACCTTACCGATTATAGCCTGAACGATGTAAAAAGCTACATACAAAATGGAAAACGAAATTTAAAAATTTACCTTACACGCAAACAATGAAAGAATTACACAACGATATATTTTCCACCACCGAATGTATTTCGAAAGAATTACTGGAAAAGTATGCTGCGAAAGATGTAAGTAAAAAGGAATTGCATCAAATACAAAAACATCTACTCGAGTGCGATATGTGCTCCGATGCACTTGATGGGTTGGATGCTGTATCCATTTCACCTCATTTTTTCGATGAAGTAAACAGAGAAGTAGACCGCTTTGCTGCAAAAAATACAGGCAGAAACACCCGTAATTTCAATGCTTATTTGGTAGCAGCATCAGTTGCCGTACTCTGTATTTTAAGTTACTTCAGCTATCAATTTGTAAACACAAGTTTGGACAAAAATTCTGATTTAGCCATTGTGAAAGAACAACCACAGTTGCCTGCATCGGCACAATTACCAAGGGAAGAAGAAACCGCGGAAGAAGCTCTTTTAAATACAACAAGACAAGAAGAAAAAGATGAAACAAAAGAAGAAAAAAAGAATACCCGATTAGCCGAAGGCAACAAAATGGAAATAAACGAAGAAGCCTCTGCACCCATGTCGGACAGGGAAGAGAATATCATTGAAAACAGTAATAAGTCTGCCGAAACAAAAGGGGTTGCTGTTTCGGCAGAAGACAACGACCTAAGTACCCTGAGGAAGGAAGATGACAGAGAATTCGGAATTTACTACGAAACACAACAGCAAAGAGCAAACGCCAGTTCCACCGAGCGAAACAAAGGCAAAAATGCCGCAAAAAAATCAGAATCAGCAGCTCCAACACAAAGTGAAGAATCGGTTGCCGGTATGGCTTATCAGAAAAACGAACCCGTTTATAAAATAAATGCCATAGGAAATTATAAGGTAGTTGATTATACCTACGAATACAGTTTGCAGGAAGAACAATTATTTGATAAAAAACAAAAAGCATTAGAAAACACCCCTCCTCAATATCCCAATAAACAAGCACAAGCCGAAAGTGAAAAAGAGGCAAAAGATGAAATAATAGAAATTACTTACCAACAAACATTGGAAAACGCAATTCATTTATTCGATAAACAAAAGTTTTTAGAAGCATTGGTACAATTTAAAACCATTTTAGTTAAACATCCTAGCGATGTAAATGCTCTGTTTTATGGAGCTTTATGCCATTACCACTTACAAAAATATTCCGAAGCACATGTCTACCTCGATAAAACCATTGCCCACCCCATCGATTTTTTTTATCAGGAAGCCAAATGGTATAAAGCCCAAGCTTACGTGAACCAAAAAGAAACCAAGAAGGCAAAAGCATTATTAAAAGAAATTATAAACACAAATGGCTTTTATAAAAATCAAGCCTCAGAACTTTTAAAAACAATAGAATAATAGATATTGCCCGCTGTGTATTTGTAAGAAAATTTGTCTATTCGAGTATTCCGCAACCCTACGGAATGTATCGAGAATTAAAAATTGTTCTAACTACACAACGAGTTTAAATATTTTCTGGCTACGTACTTCTACGTATTGCAATAGCAGATTACAAAAACTACGTTTGCCGAAAAAATATACTTATGAAAACAATTTTATTATCGTTTGTGCTTACGGTTGTGGGCATTAGTTCTTTTTCGCAAAATTATAAATGGGCAAAAAACCTCGGAGGCCCGGGAGTAGACAGGGCCCAATGTGTAGAAACCGATGCTGCGGGAAACGTATATGTTGCAGGAGCTTTCAGAGATTCTATGGATGCAGACCCCGGTGCGGGAGTTTTTAAGCTAGTATCAAACGGCATGTTAGATGCTTTTTTGGCTAAGTACACCGAAAACGGAGATTTTGTTTGGGCTTTTAGTTTTGGAGATATATACGATGATGAATTTTTGGATATTAAAATTGATAATGAAGGAAATCTCATTACTACGGGAAGTTTTATGGAAACCATTGACTTAGACCCGGGGCCAGGCACATATAACGTAACCTCTGTATGGAATAATAACGATGGATTTCTTGCTAAATACACAGCTTCCGGCAGTTTTACATGGGGCTTCTCTTTTGGAAGTGCAGCCAACGATTATGGTAAGCATATTCAAATAAATGCAAACAACGATATATACCTAGCCGGATACTTCAACCAATCGGTAGATTTTGATCCCGGAGCAGGTAACACCTCTCTCAATGGCACCTTCGATATTTTTATAGCTAAATACGATAAAAATGCTAATTTTATATGGGTATTTAAAATAGGAGCAAATGGCTCAGAAAACGACCATGGAATAGCTTTAGATGTAAATGAAAATGTATTGGTTTTTGGCAGATTTCAACAAACCGTTGATTTTGATCCGGGAAATGGAACCGCTAATTTAACAGCTTCTTCCAATCACGATTTATTTTTTGCTAAATACACTAAAGGCGGCAATTTTGTTTGGGTAAAGCAACTCAGTGGTCCATCGAGTAAATATGGCAAAGGCATTAGTACCGATGCCGATAGCAATATCTATATTTCTGCCTCTTTCGGAAATTCGCTTGATATGGATCCTTCTGGTAATACAGTAAACGCCACAAGTCCTGGGGTTAGTCCTTTTGCGGCTAAATACAATGCTGCAGGCGATTATCAGTGGCATGCCGTATTTTCTTCTCCGGGAGGGAATGCAGAAGCAGGAGGAATTTCTTACTACAGTGGTAACGTGTACCTCATTGGCACATACTCTAGCTCTATGAATGTGAGCATTGGTGGTAATCCGGTAAATTTAACATCCACCGGAAATGAAGACTTCTTTGTAAGTAAACTAGACGCAAGCAATGGCAACATAGTTTGGATAAACTCACTGGGGGGTGCTGATTTAGATTATGGAAATGACATTAAAGTGCTAAATAATGATGTGTTTTATATTTGTGGTATTTTTAACGGAACCTGCGATTTTAACTTCGATACTCAAAATACAAACAATTTGGTTTCAACTGGTACACACGATGCCTTTTTTGCTAAATACGATGTTTTTGGAGTAGGAATACACGAAAATTGGATTAGAGGCAATGATTTAAAAATTTATCCTAATCCTGTTTTATCCGGAAGTTTACTGCAAATAGCATCAAATAACTTGATGATAGAAGAAGTGTCCATATTCGACATTGCCGGAAGAATGGTATTAAATGAAAAATTAAATTCCGGCAATAGAACTTCTATTCAAGTTTCTCTAAACTCAGGATATTACATTTTATCGATTAAAACCGAAGAAGGATATATTACCAAGCCTCTGGAGATTATTTACTAGCAGAGTATTATCTATTACAAAATCCTCAACGCTATATAGTGTTGAGGATTTTTTGTTTTAAAAAATTGCAAATCAATAAATAAACTATATTTTTGTTAATTGTAACATTAATGATACTAACATTATGGATATAATTACCTCTCCATTTTCTTTCGGAAAGAAAATCAGCAAGTTAATACCTAATTTACAAGTTGTAGAAGCCCACCGCTTAAAAAATAATTTTCAACAAAAAATAAATACCGTTTTAACCGGAAGTCGGGCAGTTGGCAAATCATCGTTGGTAGAAAATGTGTTTTCAAATTTTAATAATCTTTCTTTTTATCGCTGTGTTTTTGTTGATGTTTTAAAATGTAGAAACAGTACTGATTTTTACAATTTTTATCTGAGCAAAACATTAAATGCTTTACTCGATACAAAAGAAGAAAAACTGGAATGGCTAAAAAAAATACAACCCCTATTGTCGGCTCAGGCAAATATTATTATTTCAGATCAGGGCGATTCGTTTCAAATTAATACAAACCCTCAGCAGTCACTTTCTTTATTAGATATTCCCGAGCAAATTGCCAAGCAAAAAAATATTTTGTTGTATGTATGTATAGAGAATGCCGAAGAATTTTTTGAGATGGAAAATAACTTGGAGTGGCTTATCGCTTTGAGAGAAACATGGGATAAACAACAAAAATGTGTACATTGTTTGTTGATGAATACCAAAGAGTCGTTTTACGAATTGGTTAAAAATAAGAACGCTCCGTTTTTTCATTTTGCCGATGAAATAACCATTACCTCCCTTTCGGTAACCGATGAGTTATTACAGTACCTGATGACCGGTTTTGCATATTCCGGAAAAACAATAAGTAAAGAACTGGCGGCTCGCCTAGCCTATTTAGTGGGTGGAAATCCGTACTATTTAAAAATGCTAGCCCATTCGGTATGGGAAAACACAAAAGGGAGTGTAAGCGAGGAAATAATTTCGGCTTCTTTAAACGAATTAGTGGCAAGGCAGCATACTTATTTTAAAAAAGAATTTTCGGGACTAAGTGCGGTGCAAAAAAAATTGGTGTTGGCATTAGCCGAAAACCCTGATGCAAAACTTACTTCGTACGAGAGTTTAAAAAAATTTAATATCAACAGTTCTGCTGCTTTAGTAAGGGCTTACCAAGGTTTGGAGAAAAAAGAAATCATTGATGCATGGAGCGAAAAGCCACTTTTTTTAAATCCATTTTTTAAATATTGGCTGCTCGACTTTATGATAAAACAAAACTAACCTGCCCTGGTTTTTAAAAAAGAAAAGGTTGATTTTATTCTATATTTATTTTTCCGGTTTCATTTGTGGAAAGAATAATACATCTTGTATAGAGGGCTGGTTGGTCATAATCATGCTAAGTCTGTCAATCCCTATTCCTAAGCCCGAGGTAGGTGGCATTCCATATTCTATGGCTCGTAAAAAATCTTCGTCAAGTACCATGGCTTCTTCATCGCCTCGTTTACCAAGTTCCAACTGTTCTTCAAATCTTTTCCGTTGGTCAATAGGGTCGTTTAATTCTGAAAAGGCATTGCAAATTTCTTTTCCGTTGCAAATTGCTTCAAAGCGTTCTACCAAACCGGGTTTACTGCGGTGTTTTTTTGCCAGTGGAGACATTTCTATGGGGTAATCGGTAATAAAGGTGGGTTGTATTAAAAGGGGTTCGCAATGTTCTCCAAAAATTTCATCAATCAGTTTTCCTCTTCCCATGGTTTTATCTACGGGTACTTTTAATTTTTGGGCTGTTTCCCGCAACTCGTCTTCGTTCATATTGCTAATATCTACTCCGGTGTAATGTTGTATGGCCTCGTACATGGTAAAGCGTTTCCAGGGGCGTTGAAAATTGATGAGATTTTTGCCTACTTGTACTTCGGTTTTTCCGTGCAGAGCAAGAGCTATGGTTTCTACCATTTCTTCTACAAGTTCCATCATCCAGTAATAGTCGGTGTAGGCAACGTATAATTCCATTTGGGTAAACTCCGGATTGTGAAAGCGACTCATTCCTTCGTTTCGGAAATCTTTGGCAAATTCAAATACTCCATCGTATCCGCCTACAATTAATCTTTTTAAATACAGCTCGTTGGCAATACGTAAATACAAGGTAGTATCTAATGTATTGTGGTAAGTTTTAAACGGGCGTGCTGCAGCACCTCCATATAAAGGCTGTAAAATAGGAGTTTCTACTTCGAGGTATCCTTTGGTATTTAAAAATTGTCGCATGGTGTTTACTAGTTTAGAACGCATTCTAAACACTTCGCGTACGTGTGAGTTTACAATTAAATCTACATAGCGTTGACGGTAGCGTTGTTCGGGGTCGGTAAAGGCATCGTGTGTTTTTCCTTCGCTATCTACTTTTACCACAGGCAAAGGTTTTAACGATTTTGTAAGCAGTTTTAGTTCTTTTACATGAATGGAAATTTCTCCTGTTTGGGTGGTAAACACATATCCTTTTACGCCTATAATATCGCCTATGTCGAGTAGTTTTTTAAAAACTTCGTTGTAGAGTGTTTTGTCTTCGGTGGGGCAAATTTCATCTCGGTTAATATACAACTGAATTCTTCCGGTTGTATCTTGTAATACAGCAAATGAAGCTTTTCCCATTACACGCTGACTCATTAAGCGGCCGGCAATGCTTATATTTTTGTAGCTCAGCTTGTCTTTTTCGTAGTTTTCTAAAATCTCTTTACTGCTTACATTCACTTCGAAGAGTTCGGCAGGATAAGGGTTTACGTTTAGGTCGATAAGTTTCTGAAGACTTTGTCTGCGTATAATTTCCTGTTCGCTTAATTCGTGGCTCATACAATTTTAAATAAGTTGACAAAGATATTAAATTGGGCGAATTGGGAAACGGGAAAAGATGCCCGGAAAAATAAAATAAAAACTAGTACGAGAATATTTAGCCCGAAAAGATTCAGCTATTATCCTTTTTACATAAAACCTAGTTCCAAACGAGCTTCTTCGCTCATCATATCTTTGGTCCAAGGAGGATCGAATGTGATGGTGGTTTTTGCACTTTTTACTCCCCATATACTGTTTATTGCATTTTCAATTTTTACGGGAATAATTTCGGCTTCCGGGCAAGAGGGGGAGGTAAGAGTCATTACAATTTCTACATTCGCTTCATCATCAATATTAATTTCATAAATTAATCCAAGCTCATATACATCTACAGGAATTTCGGGGTCGTAAACCGATTTCAGAGCCTGAATAATGGTTTCTTCTAGTTCTTTTTTATCTAGTGGGGTGTTGTTGTTTTTCTCTTCGCTCATTGCATTTGTTCGTTTTGAGTGTTAAGTGCCAGCGCATCTAATTTCATTTGTTTTATCATACTTACTAAACCATTTGCTCTAGTTGGAGAAAGGTGTTCTTTTAGTCCTATTTTATCTATAAATGTTAGTTCGGTATCAATAATTTCACCGGGCGTGTGGTTAGATAAAACACGAACCAATAGTGCCACAATTCCTTTGGTAATGATAGCATCGCTATCGGCAGTAAATATTATTTTTCCGTCTTTTATTTCAGAGTGTAACCAAACTTTGCTTTGGCAACCTTTTATAAGTTTATCATCGGTTTTAAGTTTTTCGTTCATGATGGGCATTTCTTTACCTAATTCAATGAGGTATTCGTATTTCCCTTCCCACTCATCAAATAAGGCAAATTCTTCTATTATTTGTTTTTCTATTTCTTCAATTTTCATAAAAGCATTTTTACGGCTTTTTGGATACCCGATATTAAAAAATCTATTTCTTCTTTTGTGTTATACATGGCCAACGAAACACGAACAGTGCCGCTTATTCCAAACTTTTGCATGAGGGGTTGCGTGCAATGATGTCCGGTGCGTACGGCAATTCCTTGTTGGTCAAGTATGGTTCCTACATCAAAAGGATGGGTGCCTTCTATTACAAAAGAAATAACCCCGGCTTTTTTTTCAGCTTCTCCAATTATTTTTAATCGATTTATTTTTTTTAGCTGTTCGGTGGCATATATCAGCAAAAAATTTTCATAGGCCGAAATATTTTTTATTCCAATTTTTTCTACGTATTGAATGGCTTCTTCTAAGCCAACTACTCCGGCAATATGTGGTGTTCCTGCTTCAAATTTAAGGGGCAAGTCGGCATATTCTGTTTCATGGAACGATACGGTTTTTATGGTGCCTCCTCCGGTTTGGTAAGGAGGTAGTTCATTCAGCCATTTTTCCTTACCGTATAAAACACCTATTCCGGTTGGGCCGTACATTTTGTGTGCACTAAAGCAAAAGAAATCGCAATCTAAATCCAGCACATCAATTTTTAAATGGGGAACGGACTGAGCCCCATCTATTAAAACAGGAACATTGTATTTCTGTGCCAGTGCAATGATTTCTTTTACAGGATTTATACTTCCTAACGCGTTAGATACATGTGTAATAGATACTAATTTAGTTCTTTCTGAGAAAAGAGTTATTAATTTATCTGTATTCAACTCTCCATTTTCTAATACAGGAATGACCTTTAATATAGCTCCTTTTTCTTTGCAAAGCATCTGCCATGGCAATATATTGCTATGGTGTTCCATTTCACTGATGAGTATCTCATCGCCTGAGGTTATAAATTTTTTCCCGAAAGAAGAAGCCACAAGATTAATGCTTTCGGTAGTTCCCGAAGTAAAAATAATTTCTTGTGAATGTGCTGCGTTAATAAATTGCTGTACCGTTTTTCTTGCATTCTCAAATACATCGGTTGCTTGGCGGCTCAGGGCATGCACCCCTCTGTGAATATTACTGTTTTCGAAAGTGTAAAACCTTTGTATGCGACTTATAACTTGCTGGGGTTTATGTGTGGTGGCTCCGTTATCGAAATAAACCAGTGGTTTTTTATTTACAAAATGCGACAATATGGGGAAATCCTTACGAATTTTTTCTACATTATACGGGGCAATATGTGGCTTGCTTTTATTGGGCATATCCGCTTTTAAATCTATCGGCAACATACTCTTCTACGTATGTTTTTACTGTTTGATTACTTAGTGATTTTGTTACATCAGCTACAAAAGCCTGAACTAGCAAACGCATAGCGGAGTCTTTGCTTATACCTCTCGATTGTAAGTAAAATAAGGCTTCTTCATCTATCTGCCCGGTGGTAGAGCCATGGCTGCATTTTACATCATCGGCATAAATTTCCAATTCGGGTTTAGAATAAATGGTAGCATCATTGCTCAATAAAATATTGGAATTACTTTGATATGCGTTTGTTTTTTGAGCATCTTTTTCTACCAATACCTTACCGTTGAAAACGCCTGTAGAACGATGTGTTAAAACTCCCTTATACAATTCGTTAGAAACACTGTGTGGTTTTAAGTGTTTCACCAATGTATGGTTATCTATGTGCTGGTTGTTTTGGGGTAAATATGCTCCGTATAAATTAGCCTCGCAATGGCTACCGTTTATTGCAATATCTAAATCGTTTCTAATCCATGCTTTACCTAAAGAGAAAGTATTTATTGTAAACACACTATTTTGCCCCTGCCTACAATTAATGTAATTATATTGAGATGATTCGCTTTCTTCCAGCTGCAACAAATGGGCAGTTAATGTTGCATTTTCTTTACACTCTATTTCGGTAAAAATATTTAAAAAAGCTTTTTCACTTAGGGAGTGAGAAGTAATTAAAATTTCGGCTTCTGCATTTTTTTCTACCTTAATAAGGTGATGAACATTTGCTATGTAATTATGGGTAGATAAATGGATTATTTGTAAAGGTTTGTCGAGCTTAATTCCTGCAGGAATGTGAATGTTAAGGCCGGCAGTATAATAAGCGGCATTAAGAGTTGTAAAGAAGTTTTTATTAAAAGAGGTATCTGTATTTTTTAATTCAAGAGATACAATATCTTTGGCCACAGCCGGCAATGCCGATTCTTTTTCGGAGTACAGCCCGTTTATAAAAACTAAATGGTAGTAGGTGGCGTCTAATAAATACAGAGAAATGTCGATATTTTGTATTTCGGATGCAAGCTCGTAATGATTTTTAGCAAGAAAAGCCGGACGAGTGTATTTCCAGTTTTCCATGCGAGAATGAGGTACTTCTAAACTTTGCAAATATTCTAACGCTTCTTTTCTGTAAGTGGTGTTATTTACTACAGAGACATTCTTAAAAACAGAAAGAATTTTATCTTTTACGGTAGTAGCAACGGTTGTCATTTTTAATTTTTTATTTTATACGGCTTCTGCTTTAATCCAGTCGTACCCTTTTTCTTCTAGCTCTAAGGCAAGTTCTTTGGTTCCAGATTTAACAATTTTTCCGTTGTACAAAACGTGCACAAAGTCGGGTACAATATAGTCTAACAAACGCTGATAGTGTGTAATAATAATAAAAGAGCAGTCTTTGCTTCGCAATTTGTTTACTCCGTTCGCTACAATACGAAGTGCATCAATATCGAGCCCGGAATCGGTTTCATCGAGTATGGCCAGCTTCGGATTAAGCATAGCTAACTGAAAAATTTCGTTTCGTTTTTTTTCTCCTCCCGAAAATCCTTCGTTTACCGAGCGGTTTGCTAATTTAGAATCGAGTTCTACCAACTGTGATTTTTCTTTTACTAAGGCTAAAAAATCTTTAGCACTGATAGGTTCTAAGCCTTTATAAGCCCGAATTTCGTTTAAGGCTGTTTTTAAAAAGTTAATATTGCTAACTCCCGGAATTTCTATAGGGTACTGAAAGGCTAAAAAGAGTCCTTCACGTGCACGGTCTTCAGGACTAAGTTCCAGCAGGTTTTTTTGTAAGAAGTCTACCTTTCCTTCGGTTACTTCGTATCCATCTCTTCCGGCAAGTACCGATGAAAGAGTGCTTTTTCCGGATCCATTGGGTCCCATAATGGCATGTACTTCACCGGCATTTATTTTCAGGTTAATTCCTTTCAGGATTTCTTTTTCTTCTACCGATGCTTTTAAATTTTTTATTTCTAACATAGTATTATTTTTCTAATTAACCCACACTACCTTCCAAGCTAACTTCCAGCAATTTTTGTGCTTCAACCGCAAATTCCATAGGTAACTGATTCAGTACTTCTTTGCAATATCCGTTTACAATTAAAGCAATGGCTTTTTCATTGTCTATTCCTCTTTGATTGCAATAAAAAAGTTGGTCTTCGCCAATTTTAGAGGTTGTCGCTTCGTGTTCTACTTTAGCGGTTTTATTTTTTACTTCAATGTAAGGAAAAGTATGAGCGCCACATTGATCGCTCATCAACAGAGAATCGCATTGTGTATAATTTCGGGCGTTTTCGGCACCTTTTTGAATGGCCACCAAACCTCTGTACGAATTGTTGCTAAAACCTGCCGAAATGCCCTTGGATACAATAGTGCTTTTGGTATTTTTTCCAATATGTATCATTTTGGTTCCGGTATCGGCTTGTTGGTAGTTGTTAGTAACGGCTACTGAATAGAACTCTCCAGTGGAGTGATTTCCTTTTAGTATACAACTGGGATATTTCCAGGTAACTGCCGAACCGGTTTCAACCTGTGTCCACGAAATTTTAGAATAATCTCCCAGGCAAATTCCCCGTTTTGTAACGAAGTTGTAAATTCCTCCTTTTCCTTCTTTATTTCCGGGATACCAGTTTTGCACTGTAGAATATTTTATTTCGGCATCTTTAAGAGCAACCAGTTCTACTACGGCAGCATGTAATTGGTTTTCGTCTCGCATGGGTGCTGTGCAGCCTTCCAAATAGCTAACATAAGCCCCTTCATCGGCAATGAGCAGGGTACGCTCAAATTGTCCGGTATTGGCTTCGTTGATACGAAAATAGGTAGAAAGTTCCATGGGGCATCGTACTCCCTTAGGGATATAACAAAAAGAGCCATCGCTAAAAACGGCCGAGTTGAGTGCTGCATAAAAATTATCTGCAGGAGGCACAACACTGCCTAAATATTGTTTTACTAAATCGGGGTATTCTCGTACAGCTTCACTGAACGAGCAAAAAATAATACCCATTTCGCTTAGCTTTTCTCTAAAAGTGGTTTTTACCGAAACGCTGTCTATTACGGCATCTACGGCTACTCCACTAAGACGTTTTTGCTCGTCCAACGAAATGCCTAATTTTTCGAAGGTGCGAAGCAGTTCGGGATCTACTTCATCTAAACTGTTGTATTGAGGTTTTTGTTTGGGTGCAGCGTAATAGTAGATTTGCTGAAAATCGATATCGGGGTATGTAAGGTGTGGCCAATGCGTAGGTTCTTTCATGGTAAGCCAATGCCTGAATGCTTTTAACCGCCATTCCAGCATCCATTCCGGTTCATTCTTTTTTTGCGAAATAAACCGAATGGTATCTTCACTTAAGCCTATAGGAGCTTTTTCTGATTCAATATTACTTACAAAACCGTATTTGTATTCCCCAGAAAGGTGCTCGTCTAATATTTCGTTTTCTTCCGGCATGTCTCGTTTTATCCTTTATATATCAGATGGAAAAGCTTTCTCCGCAACCACATGTTCTGGAAGCGTTAGGGTTTACGAATATAAATCCTTTGCCGTTCAACCCTCCGCTAAAATCTAATTGTGTGCCTATCAGATACAAAAAACTTTTTTTATCGCAAACAATTTTTAAGCCTTTGTCTTCAAACACTTTATCGTCTTCTTTTAATTTATTATCAAAGTTTAACTCGTAACTAAGGCCTGAGCAGCCTCCTCCTTTTACACCAACACGTATAAATGCATCCTTCCCTGCATTTTGTTCGGCCATTAATTTTTTTGCCTGTGCGCTGGCATTATCTGTTACAGTAATCATATCAATTCTATTTTAAACCAGTAAACAATTATGCGTTAAAAAAGTTTTATCTTATTTAGATTAAATCTAAATAGCTGCAAAAGTACCATAAAAAGCCGATTGTTGCAAGTATTAGGTGTTACCGGAGTAATTCCTTAATTAAAATAGTTTTTGAACATTTTTTCAATACTTTTGTTTGACACAATAAATAAACACACAAACCTATGAAAAAACATTACAAAATTTTGAGTACACTGTTGCTTCCACTTGTTTCGTTTGCCACGGTAATTAACGGAGGAAACTATAACGGAAACAATCTGATTCCAAACAATGGAGATACCTTAAGCGGAACCTTTACCAATGTGGGTAATTTTCATGTTCAGAATGGAGTAACTGTCTATGTATTTCCCGGAACCATACTTTCTGTTTCGGCACAATGTATAAATATAGAAGGCACCATAATGGGAAATGGAGCAGGACATATCGGTGGGCCGGTAAATCCAAACTTTTCTGCTTCCGGAATAACCGGTTCCGGAACCGGTGGTGGTGAAGGAGGCTTTCACGGGCCTTGTGTACATGGTACTGGTGGTGGTGGTGGTGCATATGGGGGGAATGGAGGGAATAGCAGTAAGCATAATATATCAAGTCCGCCCCTTCCTGCGATGGGAGGAACAGCGTATGGAACACTAGGCTTACCTGCAATAAGCATGGGCTCTGGCGGAGGTTCCGGAGCCACACATTGTAGCGGAGCAGGATATGGCTTATCGGGTGCGGGTGGAAATGGTGGTGGAGCAGTTGAATTGATTTCCTCTAATTCTGTTTTTGTATCAGGAGCTATTTATGTAAATGGAAAGAACGGTATAACCGGACAAGCAGAAACTTATGGAGGCACTGGTGGTGGTGCAGGAGCTGGAGGCGGCATTAATATTTCAGGAGCAGCAGGCTATGTTACAGGAATACTACAGGCAAATGGAGGAAATGGTGGTGATGGCGGTGCCGGAGGCCCCTATGCACAAGCCGGTGGTGGCGGTGGTGGCGGTAGAATTAAATTTTCTGCCAATGTTTGCACTTTAGGTGCTACAATCCAAGTGAATGGAGGACAACCCGGTGTTGGAGTTAACTCTGCACCCGCTGGTACTGCAGGAGCTGTTGGTACCATAAATGGAGGAACTACCAACTGTTCTCAATCTGTTGCCATAGTTGGTCCAACACCTGTTTGCGAAGGCGATACTTCTACATATTACGTAAACACAGTTAACGGAATGAATAATTATACCTGGACAGTTCCGGGGGGCTCTAATATTCTTACCGGACAAGGCGATACTCTTATCACCGTATTATGGGGAAGTGGTTCCGGAAAAATTTATGTAAACGCAGGCTCTTCTTGCGGAAATTCTTCTCTATCCGATTCGTTGGCAGTAACCGTTAATCCATTGCCAAGTGTTTCTTTAACATTGAATATCGATACTGTTTGCAGTTCTGCAGCACCTATTGCGTTGAGCGGTGGAACTCCTAATGGAGGTGTATTTAGCGGAAACGGTGTAAGCGGAGGAAACTTCAGTGCAGTGAGTGCGGGTATAGGTACACATATTATTACCTATACCTATACCGATGGAAATACTTGTACTAATTCTGCTACAGACGAGGTAGTGGTACATATTTGTGCCGGAGTAAATGAATTATCTAGCAATACGAGTGTTTCCATTTATCCGAACCCTTTTCATAACAGCAGCACAGTTACTATTCAAAATCTTTTTGTAACGAATGGCACATTCGAAATTTACGATTATACAGGTAAAAAAATAGAGGAAGGCAAATTTTATGGCAACACGATTCTTCTAAACAGAAACAACAAAACAGCAGGAATGTATTCAATTCTTATTAAAGAAAATAATACAACGATAGCCAAGGCAAAGTTGATAATTGAATAAAAATTCTTTTTTCTTTTAGGTAGAAAAGCGTAGCATCACTGCTACGCTTTTTTGTTTATTTGCTTTTTGATTTATATTTTTCAAAATGATCTTCGCTGCAGAAACGAAAATATTGCTTTTCGGATTTAGTTCCTCTGAAGATTTAACGCTGCAAAAAGTATTCAATAACAATTCGATTTCTTTTGATACAGCCGAAAATGAGCAGCAATGTATTGAAATGATATTGCAAAATGAAAATTGCATATTGATATTAAACCACCCTGAACACCATAGTTCTTTAATACCTACGGTTACTGCTTTAAAACAAAAATCTGTACCCATACTTTTTGTTATAAATCAAACCATAGAAAAAGAATTTTATAAAAAGTGCACGGAAATAGAGTATACCGATTGTATTACAAAGCCTTTCGAAAACGATTTATTGTTGCTTAAGATAAAAAATTTACTGCAACTTGCTAATGCGAATAGAAAATTAGAACGCTCAAAAACAGAAATAGAAAATCTTAAAAGCCAATTAATCGAACAACAAAAAAGAACCAATTTTTCTTTTGAATTTATGTTCTACAACTCGCCCGATTTAATGTTTATATTAGATTCGGCAGGGCAAATTCTTGCCTGCAACGAGGAATTTATAAATTTTGGTCAATTCCAATCTAAAAAAATCATTGGTAAAAACATTACAAAAATTCCTTTTCCTTATACAATTCTTAATACAGAACAATGCGCAGAAGAGATTCTCTACAATGCCTTTAATAAAAAAGAAAAACAAAACGAAAATATTATAGTTGAAGTAAGAGAAACTTCACAAGGTACATTGTATTACGAATTAAATTTTATTTCTTTCGACTTTGATTTTTCCGAAAAGCGAATGATTGCTGTGTTTAAAAACATTACCGAAAAGAAAAAAAATGAAATAGAACGATTAAACACCAATAACAAATTACAATTAATTTTTGATACCGTTAATTCAGGTATTATGCAATTAGATGTTGAAGGAAATGTCATGTTTGCAAATCGTAAAATGGCAAGCATGTTGGGCATTTCAGTTGAAGAGCTTTTAAACACCTCTTATTATAATTACGTTGTAGATGCAGAAAAAGAAGATGCTAAAATTAAAATACAAGAAGTTGTATGCGGTAAAGTAAAAATTAGAGACATTGAAAGAAAACTAAAGACAAAAAATGGGGCAGAAATTTGGTGTCATTTAAAAGGTTCTTTATTTCATAATACCGATGGAAGTATAAATTCTATTTTGGCAGTATTAACAGATATTACAGAAATAAAAAAATATGAGGAGAAATTGTATAGCGAAAGAAAATTTTTTAAAAAAATTCTCGATTCTTTTCCGCATGGAATTTATATTGTAAACAAAAATTACGACATAGAATATATAAACCCCATAGCCAAAGAAATGTTTGGCAAAGAACTTTCGCAAAAATGTTATACCTATTTTCATAAAGCCGACACCCCCTGTTCTTTTTGCAAGAACGAGTTTGTTTTTAAAGGCGAAAAAGTAACGTGGTATTACGAAACACCCAATAAAGAAATGTGTTTGGAATTGTTAGATATTCCTTTAAAAAACGAGCAAGAAGAAATTGTATCTAAATTAGAAATAATACAAGATATTACAGAAAAAAGAAATGCCGAGAATAGGCTACGAAAAAGCGAAGAAAAATATCGCAATTTATTTGAAAACATACAAGTAGGTATTCTTATTTCGTCTCCTATTGGCGTTATAGAAATGGCCAATTTGGCATTTTGTGAAATGTTGGGATATACCCGAGAAGAGTTGCTAGGAAAAATTGGATACGATTTTTTATTACCCAAGGATGCAGAAATTATATTAAAAGAGAAAATAGAAAAAAGAAAAAAAGGAGAGAAAGAAACTTACGAAACACAAATGATAAAAAAAAACGGAGAAGTAATATGGGTTCAAATCAGTGCTTCTCCCGTTTTTTTCGATTCGGGAAATTTTTACGGCATCATGTCGTTTGTAAATGATATTACAGAAATTAAAAAAGCGACACAGCAAATAATAGAAAACGAAAAATTTATACATGGAATTTTCGATTCTATGAACTCGCATATTGCGGTTATAGATGAAAAGGGCACTATTTTAGTGACCAACGAAGCTTGGAAGAATTTTGCTAAAGAAAACGAACTCTCTATACAACATTGTTCCGAAGGAGCTAACTACATTGAAGCATGTCGTAATGCCATAAAAAATGGCGACCATTCGGTTATCAAGATACTTAGAGGTCTTAATAAATTACTAAACAAAAAAATAAAAACATTTCAAATTGAATATCCCTGTCATTCTCCTGCAAAAAAAAGATGGTTTTTACTTTCTGCCAATCTTTTTTATGGCAAAGAATCCCGCATTGTGTTAAGGCATGTAGATATTACCGAACGGAAAGAATTACAGGCTTATTTGGCAAACACCGCCATACAGTCGCAAGAAGCCGAAAAAAGAAGAATAGCAAGAGAATTGCACGATAACATAGGGCAAAAACTAATGGCCTTCAAATTATTTTGCAATGCTCTGGAGCCTTATACTATCAAAAACAATGAGAGTAAAAATATATTTACACATCTCAACGAAACGGCCAATGATGTGATTCGTGTAATCAGAAATCTTTCGCATTCTTTGGTGGCGCCCGAATTTGCCGATTTTAGTTTGTTTGAAGCAGTAAACGCACTGGTTGAACAAGTAAACCTATATTCTGCTATAAAATGCGACATTAAAAAGATTGGACAGGAAAAAGAACCAACGAACGTAGAGAAAATAAATATTTATAGAGTTATTCAAGAGTTTTTTAATAATACCATAAAACACTCCGATGCGGACTATTTAAAAGTTTCTTTTCATTTTAGAAAAGAAAGTCTCGAAATTTTTATAGTTGAAAACGGAAAAGGGTTTAATGTAGAAGAAGCTAAAATGAACAAGAATGGCATTGGAGTATTAAACATTATACACCGCTTAGACTCTTTAGGTTGTTCGTTCGATTATTCTTCGTCTCCGGCAAAGGGAACACAACTTTATATTTTGGTAGAATTAAAAACTGAATAATCTTTTTCTATATTTGAAAATGCAAACAGAAGAAATTAAAAAAATAGAAACCGATTTATTTATTACCAGTATTAATAGAGCCGGCATAGGTCAAATGCATTTTAAAGATCATATTACCGTTGATGTGGAGGAGCAAATGGAACATTTAAACGTATTGCAAAAAATTACAGAGGGTAAACCCACCCCGTTTGTGGTTACAGCCGGAGAAGGAGTAACTATTACAAAAGAAGCCAGAGATAATGCACTTGTCATAGAGCCTCTTTCGCCCATTTGTGCTACTGCAGTGGTAGTACAAAATTTAGCGTATCGTATTATTGCTGAATTTTATATTAAAGTACAAAAACCCAAGCAACCCTACAAGGTGTTTACAGATAAAGAAAAGGCATTTGAGTGGTGTAAGCAATTTGTAAAATAAACTATACAGAGCTAGTTTGTTTTAACGGTAATTATTTCTATGGGATTCGATTCTGCAGAAGCTGATTTTAATAAGATTACTCTTTTTAGTCGGTAAAAATTATTGCCATTAAGGGGTTCTTCATCGGTAAAATAATAAGCCAAAGGAATATCTCCCGGTGATTTGTATGCATCTTTATATCCAATCATTTCCCAATCGGTATTATTGCTTGAGCGTTCAATTAAATAAATGCAATTATCATATTTCTCTATAACAGTCCAAAGCAAATAATTTTTTCCTTCGGCAGGTTTTACCCAATGTTTTACGGGTGTTACAATTTCTTCTTTTATTTCTAAATTTTCCGATTGAGAATAAATGGAAAGATTTAATACAAATAACAAAAAAAACAAAAGGGCAGAGGGCTTATTCATAGCATAAAATTTATAGGCCAAAGCTAAGGGTAGAAAGGAATTGGTTTTTTAGAAGAATTGCCGAAAATAAAAAAAAGAAAACCTAACAAGTGTTAGGCATTTATACCTAACACTTTACCATTGCGTAAACGCAGGGCGTTGTTTATTGTTTTGTACTCGGGTTCTATACCAAACGATTTTCGATAGCGTATTTTACCAATGCTGCGGTATTTTTACAATTGGTTTTTTTAAGAATATTTCTTCGGTGCGAGTCTACAGTGCGTATGCTTAATACCAGTTTGCCGGCAATTTCGGCATTGGTAAGCCCGTCAATAATAAATTTCAATACTTCTAATTCTCTTCCGCTTATCTCAATCTGAGATTCTTTTCCGGTATCTGTATTTTTTGTTAAATGTTTTTTTATCAGCACATCGGTTACCCCACGGCTATAATATTTTTGGTTGTTTGCAACAGAGCGTATGGCAATGGAAAATTCTTCTGGTTCGCAATCTTTCAGCAAATAGCCGTACGCCCCAATATCTAACATTTTAGAAATATAGGTAAATTCGTTGTGCATACTCAGACAAACAATTTTTGTTTGAGGTTTCATCTTTAGTATAATTTCGCTGGTTTCAATACCATTCATTTCTGGCATATTAATATCCATAAATACCATATCAAATTCTTTTTCGCTGCATAAATTAATAGCATCGTGCCCGTTGCTTGCTTCGGTTATTTGCCCAACTTCCGGGTTAGATTGCAACATCAACTTTAATCCGTTGCGAACCAATACATGGTCGTCTACCAGTAAAATGTTTCTTTTTTTCATACCGTTTTATTTTTCTAAGTATAAAGCTAATGAAATAAGATTGATTATACAACGGAATCTGCTGATATTATTATCTTTTAAGCAATTTTACCCAAGCTGTTTTACGTGTATTTACCTACCAAATGTTTTAATAGGTACAAAAAGGTAAAGGCATCTTCTTTTTTAAGGAAAACAGGTACTGTTTTTTTGATTCAGTATTGCGTAAAAGCCGATATACATACTCATTTTATTTTTTTTAAATTACCATTAACTACGGTTTCACAAACTTTTTTTTGAGGCCAAATTTGAACCGTTTTAAAATACATCTCATTATGAAAAAAATGGTTCTCGGTTTAATTAGCATTCTCACTTATTGTAGCAGTTACAGTCAGGCAATAGAAACTTTAAAAACAAAGCACAAAAGTTTGTTAACCGAAATAAGTTCTGCATCAACCTCAGGTGGCAAAGGTTTTCTTTGGATACCTTCTTTGGTTTACGTAAATAATAAAAACTCTTTTTCGGCCGGAGGTATTTTTCAGCAAGGCAAATGGTTTGAAAAAAGCAGTTCTCTCATATATACCGGTATAATGATAAAGTATCAAAGACGACTGGCATTTTCCGATAACTATTCTGAATTCTTTGCAGAAATAAATGCCGCCCACAGAAATGCTATGCAGGAATATGAATATAGAGACGTGATTAAAAAATACGATGTTATTGTTCCACTTAAAAAATATGCTCTACTAGAATATTACCTTGGATTTAGTTACCGTTCTCCGCTAAAACATCTCTTCTTTTGGAGTGCATCCATTGGGTTGGGAGGAATGCATTCAAGCTCTTTTACCGAATACAACCACGAAGCAAATCCCTATACCGTTAGTATAAACGATATCGGACTGCAAATTAAAGCTTCGGTTGGTTTTCGTTTATTACCTAAAAATAATGTTCAACACTAAAAATTAAGATGTATGAAAGTATCTGTTTTATTACTACTGATTACCAGTATTTGTTTTACTTTATCGGCTCAAAAAGAATTGAAAAAAGAGTACCCTTTATTGGTACAATGTAAAATTGGTTCTTCGGAAAAAAAGAAACTAAAAACAGTTGAAATAAGGGTGTATGAAGAAAACAAGATGCTCAGCGAAGAAGTTCGTATAAACCCGAAAACATACGCCATAGAGTTAGAAAAAGATAAAAAATATGTATTAGAATTTTCGAAAGAAGGGTTCATTACAAAACGCGTTTTGTTCGATACACAAATTCCCGTAAAAACAAAAAAAGTGTATTTATACGAAATGGAAATAGAACTGCTTAAACCGGCCGAAATAGCTCAAATGAACGATATTGATTTAGATTTTCCTATAGCCATAATACGTTACAGTATTGAAAAAAAAGGTTTTGAGCATTGTCGCTATTATACCCATCAAATACAACTGGAAGAATTAAAAATGATGAAAAGAAAAGGACAAATAAACTAACGAGATATGCATAAGATTAAAATACTAATGATAGAAGACCGCAAAATAATGCGAGATACTATAAAAATACTTCTGAAAAAAACAAATGAAATAGAAATTGTATCGGAGGCCGATAATGGGGAAGAGGGTTTAGAAAGAGCAATAGAAACAAGTGCCGATGTAATATTACTTGATATTAATTTGCCGTTTATGAATGGTTTTGAAGTGGCGGAAAAGGTTTTAAAAATAAACCCTGATAAAAAAGTATTGGTTTACTCCATACATAATAGCGAATACTATGTTGCCAAAATGTTTAATTTGGGAGTGAAAGGGTATGCGTTAAAAGACGATTCATTCGACTTTTTAGTGGAGGCTATAAAAGCCGTTTATAAAGGCAAAACCATCATCAGCAATCAAATAGAATTTAAGCATATTCGAAAAGAAAATCTGTTACAAATACCTTTACAGGTTTAGTGTTATTATTCGAATATAATCTACGCTCTAATTGCCGCTACACCGGGCAAATCTCCGGCCTCTATATACTCCAGCAAGGCGCCTCCACCGGTTGAAACGAAGCTCACTTTATCTGCTAAGTTAAATTTATTAATAGCGGCTACCGAATCGCCTCCGCCAATAAGTGAATATGCTCCGTTTTCCGTTGCTTTTACAATAGCTTCAGCAATGGCTTTAGTACCTTGTTCAAAATTACTGAATTCAAAAACGCCTACCGGGCCGTTCCATAAAATGGTTTTGGAGTTTGTAATTACATCGGCAAAAAGTTTTTCGCTATCGGGGCCAATATCCATTCCCATCCATCCTTGCGGAATTTGATTGATGGGGCAAAAAAGTTTTTTACTTTCATTACTAAAATTTTCTGCAATAGCTGTATCTGTAGGAAGAATAATATTTACCTTTAACTCTTTTGCTTTTTTTAAAATATCGAGAGCTGTTTGTAAATGTTCGGTTTCTACTAAAGAATTACCCACTTCTCCTCCCATGGCTTTGATAAAAGTATAAGTCATACCGCCCCCAATAATTAAATTATTGATGCGTTGCAGCAGTTGGTGAATAATGGTAATTTTTGAAGATACTTTTGCTCCGCCCATAATGGCTGTAAGAGGTTTTTCTGCTTCTTTCAATACCCTATCGATATTGGCAATTTCTTTGGCCATTAAGTACCCAAACATTCTGTCGTGGGGAAAAAATTTAGCAATAATTGTGGTAGAAGCGTGTACCCTGTGGGCTGTACCAAAAGCATCATTTACATATACATCGCCAAGGTTTGCTAGTAGTTGGGCAAAAGATTCGGTGCCTTCGGTTTCTTGTTTATAAAACCGTAAATTTTCCAGTAAAAGCACTTCGCCCGGCTTTAGTTCGGATGCCATAATTTTTGCACTTTCACCAATACAGTTATCGGCAAATTTTACGGTAGTTCCCAACTGTTCCGATACGCGATGAATAATGTGTTTTAAACTGAATTTTTCTTCGTATCCACTTTTGGGTCGTCCTAAATGCGACATGATGATTACACTCCCCCCATCGTTCAGAATTTTTTTTAGGGTAGGAACGGCAGCTCGAATACGGGTATCGTCTGTTACAGAAAAAGAAGCATCTAAAGGCACATTGAAGTCTACGCGTACCAATGCTTTTTTGTCTTTAAAATTATAATTGTCAACGTTTTTCATACTGCTCAGAATTTAGTTCTTGCAGCAAAAATAGACTTAAATAGAAAAAATGCAAATGAGATTTAAGTTGTATAAAAAATATAGAACTGAATCTAAATTCATTACCTCACAAATATTTTTTCTGTTTGAATTTGTTTAGAAGTATTTATTTGTAAAATGTATATTCCTTGTTCCAAAGCAGAAATATCGGCAGTATAAAATGTGCCGGCAAAATTGTGTTGCCATATTGTTCTTCCGCTCATATCGAGCAAGATAAGCTGTACATTTTCATCGATACTACCCA
This sequence comes from Flavobacteriales bacterium, assembly GCA_905339165.1. Taxonomy (GTDB): domain Bacteria; phylum Bacteroidota; class Bacteroidia; order Flavobacteriales_E; family Vicingaceae; genus BCD5. The sequence continues at coordinate 2,658 of CAJPFH010000065.1, read as the reverse complement.
ATACATTTAATTCTTGTTGTGCAGGATTAGGAAAAACCAACCACTGCTGTTCGGGCTCTTCTATGGAAACATCCTCGTTATCCATAAGATTTTCATTTATGCTTATGTTAAGTGGCTCGTGTAATGTAATATTGTGCCCTGTATTTCCGCCTGCTACCCGCCCTCCATCGGTACACATATTGGGGTTTATGCTTGCCTGAAAGTTGCTTCCTGCTTTGGCATGAAAGCCATCGGCTAAATGAATTTCTTCTCCGGCAAGCATGTTTACGGTTACGCCCGGCTCTATGGTAAATTCGGCTGTGTTTATTTTTGGCTCAGTATAACTTTCGGGGCTGTTGTAAATGCTGTTGCTATTAGGCTCTACGCTTATGTTGTTTTTTACCACAAAATCTTGGTTATACACCATGTTGCGTTTGTACAGGCTTAGGTTTACACATACTTTTTGCCATTGGTTTTGGATTAAATACGATAAACCCAAATAATGATTACCCTCTGTAATTTTATTGGCTGCATTATCATTTTGTCCATCTAGTGTAATGGCGTAGTAATTTAATAGAAGATTATATACCTGTTGGTTTTGTAAATCATGTTCATCTAAATTTCCCCACATCAGGGCTGCTTTTCGGTTTGATTCGTTGTATGCAACAGGTAGACCGTTTTCTAGATTATCCGGACATATATAACACAAATTATTACCGGTGTTTACCGAAAAATAAAAATCGGTTTGTCCGTTGTTGTTAAAATATAACAACTGGGTTAAGGTGTTGGCAAAACGCTACATATCGGTTTGTGTAAAAAGAGTTTGATTCCAAAACTGCTGTTGATAAGGATATACGGCAAGAGGGAATACCAAAGACAAAGCTCCATGGCTTATATCTTCCCAATAGCCTGTTGCAATTCTCGGATTCTGTTCGTTGTAACAGTCGTTTAATGGGTTTGGAACTGTATGGTTTTCCCATCCGTTTGTATGCCAGGTGTAGGCATTGCTTTGCTGACTATACACTTGGAAAACGGGTTGCACGCTAGGCACACAAGCATTGTTATTTTTCTTTTTGTACACCAATTTAATTCCCTTATATTTTTGTGCTAGTTTTTTAGAAAATTGCAAGTACATATTGCTGATATTTTGATTGCTGTTTTTATAAAATGCTCCTATATAAAAAAGGCTTGCTGCAAAACCTGCTTGTTGATTTATTTGTATGGGATAATTGAATTGTGGTAAATTAAAAGGATTGTTTTTAAAACCATGTTGTAAACTATAATACCCCTTATCTATATACCACTTTAGAGTTTCGTGTACCCTTTCGGCCAGCCAGTTGGCATAGTCTCCATATGTAATAATATTTGTTGAAGGCCACTTTATAGTGCAGTTAATATCTAAACTTGTACAGCTAGGTAAAGGCGTATTGGCAATAGCCATAAAATCGGGGTCGTATTTCATTTTAAAGCAATACTCGGCCATGGGCCAAATGGTTACTCCATCGTAGTAGATTTGTTCGGTATTTTTTGTTAACTGCCACCAGCCTTTATTTGGGTTTACGCCTCCAATTTGTTTATCGTTTCGGAATTGCTGTACAAAGTATGTTTGACTTATAAATTTATGCAAGTAGGCTTTATCTCCGGTGGTTTTGTACATGGTTAAAAAAGAGGCAAACACATAAGCAAACCGATCGCCTAATAAATCATCGTAGTTGGAAATTTTTACGGTCTGATTATTTCCGTAATCAAAAATTGGAAAATTCTCAATATCCGTAGCATTAATAAATTTATAAATACCCATATTGTTAGGTGAAATATCTTCAAGTGCATCGTATTGCTCTTTTATCATCAGGTGTTGTGAAAATGATAAGATAGCTGTGCTGTTAAACAAGAAAATAAGAAAAACTTTTTTAATAGCTTGCATAAAATTCATATTTTTTTTTGTTAAAAATTATCTTCTTAGATTCAAAGAAGAAATATGTCGAAGTAGAAGATTGCCAAATGTTGTGGCTAATCTTAGTTAATATTTTTTCACAAAAAGGCACTTTTAATGTAATACTTGTATTTAGATTTATTCCACTTATTCCTGCTTGTTTCAACTCTCCAAATAAACAGAGATCTGAACCTGCTGAAATATTATAACCAACACTATTATTTGTGTCATTAGTGCTAACATTAAACACCAATGTAACCAATGACCTAATCCTGTATAGCACATTAATATTATTTTTATCGGCAAAGCCTAAGGAGTAGTACTGTTTAAAATAATCGGTTCCGGGTTTTTCGAAAATAAGCAGGTAGCCGTAATCGCTGGCATTATTGCTATGTACTACATTTCGGTTTAAGCCGCAATCATCTACATTTTTCTTTACCGGAAATTTTAACTCAAATTCTCCGTTGGCATTGGTGTAGGTTTGCTCTAAGGTATCGGGTTCCTTGCAAGGAGGGAGATATCCGTTTGGAGGAGGATAACCATACGGCCAAGAATATGGCAGAAAATCGTAGGTATAAACAACCGAAACTTTTACGCCTTCTACGGGTTTTAAATCGAAGTAGTCTAGTACCGTGCCGTGCACCTTGGTTTTAAACAGGCGGTTGCGGTCTTTTTTACAGGTGGCAAACAGTACAAACACCAACAGCAGGTAAAGGAGTTTATGTGCTTTCATCTTTTTTAATTTT
>CAJPFH010000064.1 GCA_905339165.1 Flavobacteriales bacterium | reverse complement strand
GGCGTAGTTGGGCATCGGCAGCGGTATTGCCGTTGTTTACAATATCTACACTGCGTTTGGGTAGCAGAATATTTACGCCCAGGCTGCGTTTGGTAGTATTATCAAAATCTAACACAATTAAATTGCGGTATAATTGTGTAGAACCCTGTGGTACACCTGCAGGAGGAGCAATAGAGGCAAACACCTTACTGGTGTAGGTAACAACAGCACTCGGGTTAATACCTGCGGAAAACCCTTGGTAAAAATCACCGGCAGGGGTACCCGAAGGGTGAGCCATAAAATAGCTGTTTTGGCTGCCCTTCCAATACAAGGCTGCATTTTTATCAAGGATAATAGCTTTGTTCCAGCCCTGTGCATTAGCTAACCCATCGCCTATAATATGCAAAGGGGCTTGGGGTGACTGGGTGCCGATACCGGCTGATTGACCTGGATTTAAATAAACTTGAGTTGTTCCAGACCACTGAGAGTACGCATCTGATAAGTATAAGATGCAAAAACTTGTTATAAATATTTTAATTGTTTTCATAGCTTTTAAGGAGTTTTACCTTAAAAGTGTAATGTAACCCGAAATCTTTTTTATGCTGTTGTTTTTTTCAAAAAGTACTGTTACAAAGTAAATTCCTTCACTGCAAGGTAATCCGTCACAATTACCATCCCAACCAAAGAACACATCACTTTTTCTATATATTTCATTACCCCAGCGGTTATAAATATGTAACTCTTTAAATATATAACCAGCATCAATTATTTTGTTTAAATGCCACAAATCATTAATGCCATCGTTATTTGGAGTGAACACATTAGGCAAAGCAAGCATTTCACTTACTTCAATAGCATCTAGAAATACATATATTTCATCGCCATTGCTTATGCATATTGACGAAGAATCTAATACAAAATATGGAAAATCAAATGTATTATGGAAATTTCCGATAATCATCCATTCTTCACCACCGTTGGCGGTATATGAACCTTCTATTTTTTGCCAATTATTATCATTTATAAAAATATTACCTTTTGGATTTTCCCAATCTGCATTTAATATTTTCCATAAGTAGAGATCATATACCCTTTCTTCATTTACAAACTTTACTCCAATTCTATCTGTTGTAAAACAATTAAAATTTGGTGTAAATCGAAGTTTTAAGAAAAACGAAAATTTATACTCATTACCAAATTTTAAAGGTTGTGAAAGTTTAATTTGAATATATTCTCTATAAGTGGCTAATTTATTTGTACTATCACTTATTCCTGCTCCTCCAATTACTATTGCAACAAAACCTTGCCCATGTAAAGGTTGAATATTGTATCCAAAATATGAAATATAATTCGAACAAGAATTAAAATAATCAGGCGTTGAAATTTTGCAAGGATTAAAAACATATTTACATCGATTTAATTGATCCCAATAATCTGGGCACTCCCAGTACTCTTCAAAATCGCCATTAAGGAGCAGGTTTTGTGCAGGGGCAACAAAAGTCAAACAACAGCAATAAAAAAACAACAGGTTTTTGTACACTTTTTTAAGGTTGGTTACAACATTGTTTTTTGTAAAGGTAGTAAAACTCTGCTTTGTTTAGCCTATACAAGCAAGCAGGAAAAAGGTCGGGGAGGTTTGGCTTATTTATTCATAAGCACCTCCTTTCTTTTTTTAACACACCCCTTGCCCCTATTTCGACAAGCTCAATACAGTGTCTCAAGAGGGGAGAACAAAGAACTAGCTTTGTAGCTTTGTAGCTTTGTAGGGTAATGTTCATGGCCTGCAAGTTAATAAGATTTTTTTAGAGGAGCAATTTTTTTTGCTTGTTCGTTATGGTGAGCGAAGCCATCTTTTGCTACGGAGTAAAAAGGAGTAAATTACTTTGGTACCGCATACCTCGTAATGAGGAAAAAAAACTGTCACTTCGAGTTTCATTGTTCTCGATACGCTCCGCTACTCGAACGGACAAGGAAATCGAAACAAAAACTGTCACTTCGAGTAGCGAGGAACGAGTGTATCGAGAAGAATAGTTTTTATATTAATCCTTTTATCAGTTCTCGATACGGTTTTATTCCGTTAACACTTCATTAAACCTACTCGAACGGACAAAAAATAGAAACAAAAACTGTCACTTCAAGTAGCGAGGAACGAGTGTATCGAGAAGAATAGTTTTTATCTCAATCCCTTTATCAGTTCTCGATACGGTTTTATTTCGTTAACACTTCATTAAACCTACTTGAACGGACCAAAAAATAGAAACAAAAACTGTCATTTCGAGTAGCGAGGAACGAGTGTATCGAGAAGAATAGTTTTTATCTCAATCCCTTTATCAGTTCTCGATACAGTTTTATTTCGTTAACACTTCATTAAACCTACTCGAACGGACAAAAAATAGAAACAAAAACTGTCATTTCGAGTAGCGAGGAACGAGCGTATCGAGAAGTGAACAAGGTTTGCTTTATATCTCAATGTTCACGATACGTCCCACTTATTCGAACGGACAACCGTTCAATGCGACTGTACATCACAATGCAAAAGAAAAAAAACGAAACTCATGCTAGCAAATATTTTTTGTTTCCTGCTTTTTATCTATGGATATTTTTGGGATAAAGATTACTTACAACCCTCTACTTTTTTAATTGAGAGATCTTCAATTTTCCAATCGAACTTAGGGTTGTCGAAACTGTTTTTATCTATATTTTGAGTGGTTAAAAAAATAATTTGTTTGGCATTCGGAAACCCTTTTCTTACCAAGCAAATACTGGTTTTATCCATGGCTTCTTGCAACTCACCGTTTAGTAAATATTCTACACTGAATGTAACACGAGTTGGATATTTATTGGTGTTGCTAACAATCATCTGAATTTCTAAGGATTCGTTTTTAGTAGAAGCTTTTTCGGGTAGCTTATATTCAAAGAGTATCCCTTCTTTCGAAAGTTTTTGAACGTACTCCTGAGAAAAAACAAGAGAAAAAGAGGATAAAAGAAAAAGCATTAAGAATAATTTTTTCATAGTAAAACAGATTTAAATTGTTCTAAAAAGCGAATATCGTTTTCCGAAAAAAGTCGCAGATCATTTATTTGATATTTAAGCATAGCAATGCGTTCTATTCCCATTCCAAAAGCAAAACCGCTGTATTGGTCGGAATTTATGTTGCAGTTTTCAAGCACATTTGGATCTACCATGCCACAGCCTAAAATTTCAACCCAACCGCTTCCTTTGCAAATATTACAACCGCTTCCCTTGCAAAAAGGGCAGGAAACATCCATCTCGGCACTGGGTTCGGTAAACGGAAAATACGAAGGTCGTAGCCGAATATTGGTGTTTTCTCCAAACATTTCTTTGGCGAAATAAAGCAGCGTTTGTTTTAAATCGGCAAACGATACTTTTTCGGCAATGTATAATCCTTCTACCTGATGAAAGAAGCAGTGGGCACGTGCAGAAATAGCCTCATTTCTGTACACCCTTCCGGGTATTATGATGCGTATGGGCGGAGAGTTTGTTTCCATTACCCTTACTTGTACCGAAGAGGTGTGCGTACGAAGTGCGATTTCTTTTTCTATGAAAAAAGTATCTTGCATATCGCGGGCCGGGTGGTTGGGCGGAAAATTCAGTGCAGTAAAGTTGTGCCAGTCATCTTCAATTTCAGGACCTTCGGCAACCACGTACCCTATTCGTCCAAATATGTCTGTAATTTCATTTCTAATTAAAGAAATAGGGTGCATGCTTCCTATGGGGGTATTGCCCGATGGAAGGGTTAAATCTATGTGGTTGGAAGAAGAGGAGGAAAGATTATTTTCAAAATGGTTTTTATAGAAAGCAACTTTTTCTTCGGCTTTTATTTTCAGCGTATTTATGGCTTGCCCTATTTCTTTTTTTGTTTCGGCACCAACATTTTTAAAATCCTGAAAAAGTTCTTTTAAAGAGCCTTTGCTGCCTAGTATTTTTATTCTGAATTTTTCGAGTTGTTCAGTATTTTCTGCTTTGAACTGCTCAACCTCTTCAATAAGTTTATTTATTTTTTCAATCATTTAAGACAAGGGGTTATTGAATGATTTTCATGTTCATTTTAATATCTTGCAGGGGGCGATTATTGGCAGGGTGGGTTTGTACCTGTGCAATTTTATCCACTACCTCAAGCCCTTCAACCACTTCTCCAAAAACGGTGTAATTCCCATCTAGGTGGGGGGTTCCTCCAATGTTTGTGTACGCGTCTCGTTGTTCTGTACTAAATTTTGTTCCCATACGGGTTTCGAGCATATCTAAATCGGCAGAACTAAATTTTTTGCCCTGTACAATGTAAAACTGGCTTCCCGAAGACTCTTTATCGGGATTCACATTATCGCCCAATCTGGCAGCTGCTAACACTCCCTTTTTATGAAAAAGTGTAGGCACTATTTCGGCCGCAATGGTGTAACCAGGCCCCCCATTTCCCAATACTTGATTTGGTTTAGGATTTTTAGAGTCGGGATCTCCACCTTGTATCATAAATTGATTTATTACGCGGTGAAAGATGCACCCATTGTAAAAAGTGTCTTCAACTAATTTTAAAAAATTATCGCAGTGTAATGGGGTTTCGTTGTATAATTTAACAGTGATGTTACCTAGTGAGGTTTCAATTAGTACCATTTTTTGTTCGGGGTTCATTTCTGTATTTTTTTGAGCAAAAATAATGGTTTGCCATCCAAAAAACGCAATCAGCATGCAAATAGTTCGTGTATTCATAATCGATATAATTTAATAAGAAAGAATTTAAATACAATAAAAAATACTATATTTGTGTGTTACAATATTAATAATATTTTAGACCATGAAACTATTTTCAAACTTACTCTTATTAATGATGGGTGCATTTTTTCTTGCGGGCATTACGTATTCTTGTAAGAAAGAAGTATCGCCAAGATTAATTATTACGGTGAAAGATACATCCGGTAAGGCGCTGAAAGGGGCAAAAGTTCATGCTTACAAGGGGGCTACGGCAAATAATGGAACCCCCAATAAAGAAATGGATCAAAAGGGCACTACCGATGGGAATGGAGAAGTTACTTTCGATTTTAAATATTCAGCCGTATTAGATGTTGATGTGATTTACAACTTTAGTCGTTTTGATTCCACTTCCATGCTCACAGTACAAGATTCCCTTTTAGGAAAAAGAGTGGTTAAAATTGAGAGCAAAAGACAAAGGGGAGATAATGTGTATCGTGAAGAGGTTATTGCAGAAAAATAAAAAAATCTATTTGGTTTACAAAACAGGGTTTCAATAATACCCTGTTTTTTTTGTTCCTTTTTTAAAATTTAATCGAATACAAATACAAAGAATTGCTAACTTTCGGGGTATTATTTTATAATGCTCTGAATATGAAAAATTTTAATCGTTTTTTATTCCTATTTTCAGTTCTTTTAAACGCCACATTTCTATTTTCCCAACAAACCTGGGTAGAGATGATGGCCGACCCAACTGTAAACTTTTACGATGTAAGGCAATCCTTTAACCAATATTGGGCAGGAAAGGATAGCTCCGAAAAAGGTAAGGGATGGAAACCCTTTAAACGGTGGGAATGGTTTACCGAGCAGCGTGTTTATCCCAGCGGAGACCGAAGCATTATGAATATCGCCATGGGGCAGTATTTCGATCAAGTAAAAAATAGTCCGGAAAGTCCCAATGGCAACTGGGCGTTTTTAGGGCCTACTAATGTGCCTACCAATGGAGGAGGGGCAGGCCGATGCAACTTTGTGCGTTTTGACCCCAACAACAATAACACCGTTTATACCGGTTCACCAGGAGGTGGTTTATGGAAATCTACCAACAGCGGAAGTTCATGGACCAACTGGAATACCGATAACCTCCCCGTAATAGGTTGCTCCGATTTGGCCATTGACCCTACCAATACGAATGTAATGTATTTGGCCACGGGCGATGGAGATGCTTCTGACACTTATAGTATAGGGGTGCTTAAATCAACCGATGGAGGAATAAACTGGAATACCACAGGGCTCAATTGGACAGTAAATCAGGGGCGGGTAATTCGCAGGCTCATTGTTAATCCTTCCAATACGAACATTCTTATAGCTGCTACCAGTAATGGAATTTACCGAACCACCAACGGAGGTACTGCTTGGACACAAGTTCAAACCGGTAGTTTTTATGATGCCGAATTTAAGCCAGGAGACCCAAATACAGTATATGCCACTACCGACCAGTTTTACAAATCTACCGATGGAGGAGCCACATGGACTCAGATTACAGCAGGGGTTCCGGCTGCTAATCTTGTAAATCGTTTAGCCATTGGAGTTACCCCTGCTAATGCAAACTATGTTTACATTTTGGCTTCCCTGCAATCGAATAGTGGCTTTCAAGGAATGTATCGTTCTACCAATAGTGGAACTAATTTTACAACACAAAGCACAAGTCCAAATATTATGGGTTGGGACAATGGTGGAGATAGTGGTGGGCAAGGATGGTACGATTTATCTATAGCGATTTCGCCTACCAACGCCAACGAAGTATTTACAGGTGGGGTAAATGTGTGGCGTTCTACCGATGGTGGGGTAAACTGGGTATTGAATGCACATTGGTATGGAGGCTTCAGCAAACCCTATGTGCATGCCGATATTCACGATCTGATTTTTGTGCCCGGAAGCGGCACTACCGTTTGGGTAGGCTCTGACGGAGGAATTTTTAGAACCACAAACAACGGCACCTCTTATACTGACCTGAGCAATGGTTTACAAATAGGGCAAATGTATCGTTTAGGAACTTCAGCAACCAATGCAAATCTTAATTTAACCGGTTGGCAAGATAACGGAACCAATCGCTTAAGTTCAGGAGCATGGGCCAGAGTAATTGGAGGAGATGGTATGGAGTGCATTATTGACCACTCTAATGCCAATACCATGTACGGTGAATTGTACTATGGAAATATCCGAAAATCAACCAATGGAGGAGCCTCGTTTGCTACTATTGTAAACTCCGGTGGAGCGGGCGTTCATGGAAACGGGAATTGGGTAACTCCATACGTAATGCATCCAAGTAATGCCCAAACATTATTGGTAGGAAAGAGTGGATTGTACCGAACTATAGACGGAGGAACAAATTGGACTACTTTGGGTGCTATTGCCGGAAGTGGAAATGTTTGTGCTATCGCTTACGCCCCTTCTAATCCAAATATTATTTATGTTGCAAGAACCAATACGATTCATGTTTCTACTAATGGGGGCACCTCTTTTACTAATATTACTACAGGACTACCAAACTTAAACATTACGTATATAGCTGTTTCTAATACAGATCCCAATAAGGTTTATGTAACTTATTCCGGTTATACTGCGGCCAGTAAAGTATATATGTCAACCAATGGAGGAACTAGCTGGACGAACTACTCCACCGGATTACCTAATTTGCCTGTAAATTGCATTGTTTACGAAAATAATTCCAGCGATGGAGTTTACGTGGGAACCGATGTGGGTGTGTATTACAGAAATTCAGGACTCGGTTCTTGGACGAGTTTCAGTAACAATCTACCAAACGTAATTGTAGATGAGTTAGAAATTCAATATAGTTCTCAAAAAGTAAGAGCAGCCACGTTTGGCAGAGGTTTGTGGGAGTCTGACTTATACTCTCCACCCCAACAGCCCGTAGCAAACTTTAGTGCCAATCCTACCTCGGTTTGTGCAGGGGGTACGGTGCAGTTTACTGATTTGAGTACAAATGCTCCTACCAGTTGGAGTTGGACATTCCCGGGCGGTACTCCGGGGACTTCTACCCAGCAAAATCCTCTGATTACATACAATACCCCGGGTACTTACAATGCTACGCTGGTAGCAACTAACATATACGGAAGCAGTACTGAAACAAAGAATGCGTATATAACGGTTAATCCAATACCTGTGGCCACAGCCACTCCCAATTCACAAACATTCTGTTCGGGAGGTACCACCAATATTGCACTAACCTCTAATGTGGGAGGTACCACTTTTGCATGGACAGTAACTCAAAGCGGAGTAAGCGGAGCCAGCAATGGTTCTGGAAGTACTATTTCTCAGACTTTAACGGCTACCGGAGGCACTAACGGTACAGCCACATATACCATAACTCCTACGGCAAACGGATGTGCCGGAACACCCATTACGGTGGTAGTAACAGTTAAACCAAATCCTGTAGCTACAGCCACACCACCTGACGATTCCATTTGTTCGGGAGAAACAGTTAATATTAATTTAAGTTCTAATGTGGGGGGCACCAGTTTTGCATGGACGGTTACTCAAACCAATGTAACCGGTGCATCTAATGGAAATGGATCTGTAATTTCTCAAACCCTTAATACAGTTATGCAATCAAGTGGAACAGCGGTTTATACTGCAACACCAACAGCCAATGCTTGTGTGGGTAGTCCAATTACTATCACGGTAGTGGTGTCTCCTATTCCTATCGTGTCGGTTATTCCTCCTTCTCATGAAATGTGCGAAAAGGATACCGTACAACTGGTTGCGAGTGGAGCCTCTGCTTATACATGGTTGCCGGGTACCGGATTAAGTAATACAAGCGGAGATACTGTTTTTGCATTTCCTACTACAAGTATAACCTATACCGTTAACGGAACAAGTATTGAGGGATGTGTGGGTTCGGCAACCGTTGTGATTACTGTGTATCCTTTGCCTCTTATGCCAACCATTACACAATCTGGAAATGTATTAACCTGTAATCCAGCTTATGCTTCTTATCAATGGTATCTTAATAGTATTTTAATTCCGGGAGCAACATCTCAAAGTTATACAATAACTCAGTCGGGTAACTATATGGTAGAAGTTACGGACACAAATGGGTGTCATAACTCTTCCGATGTGTTCGATGCCATCTTAGATGCAAGTAATGTGAAAGAAAATGCGGTTTTTTCAAATCTCAAAATTTATCCAAATCCAAATAACGGAGAGTTTACTTTTTCCGGTTTTTTAAATTTACCGGGAGAATACAAACTAGAAATTAAAAACACCTTAGGACAAGTGATTTACTCTGATTTATTACAACAACAAAATGGAAATATTAATGAAACTGTTCATCTTAAGAATGTGGGTAGTGGAGTGTATATGTTAATGATTAAAGCAAACAATCAAAGTGCTGTTTATAGAATAGTGGTACATTAAAACAATTTGATTCTTTTAATAAGAATTAGGTAGTGAAAATATTTCGAAATTTAGTTAAAGTCAAAAGGAACAGTGTCCAATGCTTAGATAGAAACAGCAGATGAAGTATGTAAAGAAGTAGGAATTAAATTTTTTGCGTGGCAATGTTCTAAAAAACGAGGTAATGTATAAAGCATATTTTTTTTTGCCTTTTCGCTATCATGAAAAACGATTATAGAACCTGACTTAATCTGTTCGATACTGTTTTTTAAACATTGTTGAGGAGAAATGGTATTATCAAAGTCGGCACTTAGAACACTCCACATCACAATTTTAAAATCAATTTTTAATTTTTCTATTTGCGAAAAGGTAATTTTACCGTAGGGTGGGCGAAATAAGTTTGAATGAATCAGGGAGCTGCCTCTTTTTACATCTTCAATATAATCAATATCGTTTGTTTTCCAGCCATTTTGATGCATAAAACTGTGGTTTCCCACAGTATGCCCTTCTTGTAATATGCATTGGTAAATAGCAGGGTTTTTCTCTACATTTTTACCTGTGCAGAAAAAGGTAGCTTTTGCGTTGTTTTTACTAAGAACGGCAAGTACTTCTTCTGTAATATCCGGAGTGGGACCATCGTCAAAAGTGAGAAAAACATGATGGTGATTATTGGGAATTTCCCAAATTAACCCTGGGTAGAATTTTTTAAGCAGGTATGGAGTGTTTACAAAGTACATTTAACCAAATAACAAGCGAAATACTTCATCAACCCGACTTACAAAAACGATTTCTATCTTAAAGTTTTTTGTATCCAAGCCTTTCTTGTTGTATTTAGAAATAAATATTTTTTCGAATCCCAGTTTTTCTGCTTCGCTTATACGTTGATCAATTCTTGTAACAGGGCGTATTTCGCCCGATAATCCTATTTCGGCAGCAAATGCAATATTAGGGTTAATGGAAATATCTTCGCTGGAAGAGAGCACCGCACAAATTACGGCCAAATCTATTGCGGGGTCATCTACCCGAATACCTCCGGCAATATTCAGAAATACATCTTTGGCCGCTAGTTTGAAACCGCAGCGTTTTTCAAGTACTGCCAATAACATACCCAATCTTCTTAAATCAAAACCGGTAGAAGAGCGTTGAGGAGTGCCGTATGCGGCTGTACTTACCAATGCTTGTACTTCTATAAGCATTGGTCGCAGGCCTTCCATGGTTGCAGCAATGGCTACACCACTTAACTGTTCATCGCGATGACTAATTAAGATTTCAGAAGGATTGCTTACTTCGCGTAAGCCTGAACTTATCATTTCGTATATGCCCAGCTCATTAGTAGAACCAAAGCGATTTTTTATGCTACGTAGTAGGCGGTAAATATGGTTTCGGTCGCCTTCAAATTGCAACACAACATCTACCATGTGTTCTAAAATTTTAGGGCCGGCAATGTTCCCATCTTTGGTAATATGGCCTATTAAAAAAACAGGTGTATTGCTTTCTTTTGCGTATCGTAGCAGTTCGCCTGTACATTCTCTTATTTGCGAAACACTTCCGGGCGAACTGTCTATTAATGCGGTATGCAGGGTTTGAATGGAATCAATAATAAGCAGTTCGGGTTGTAGCTGCTCTAAGTGTTTAAAAATATGTTGCAGTGAAGTTTCGGTAAGAACGTAACAGTTTTTATTTCCGGTTTCTATACGTTCGGCACGCATCTTTATTTGTTGTTCGCTTTCTTCGCCCGAAATGTAGAGCACTTTTTTATTTTTTAAGCCAAGGGCAATTTGTAACAATAAGGTAGATTTTCCTATACCGGGTTCACCCCCAAATAGTATGATTGAACCCGGAACCAAACCACCACCCAGTACTCGATTTAGTTCCAAATCGGGAAGTAAAATGCGGTGTTCGGCTCCTATTTCGATTTCAGAAATAACCTGAATTCTTGAAGTTTTAGAGGTAAAAGGGAGGTTTGAATTTTCGTTTTCTTTTTTTAGTATTTCTTCCACAAAAGTATTCCATTGTCCGCAAGAAGGGCATTTGCCTAGCCATTTCGGGGCATTGTGCCCACAACTTTGACAAAAGAAACTGGTTTTAATTTTAGATTTAGACAAGGCCTTTAGTTAATTCGGCTAATTTACCCTTTTATTTTTTTTTCTATATTGCTGGTAGAGTAGCCTTCTACAAAAGGAATGGTTATAATGGCCCCCCCTTTAGTTTTTACTACATCGCTGCCCACAATGTATTTCTTAGAGGTAGGATTGGTTTCGTGGGCGTCATAGTCTCCTCCTTTCACAAGTACATCGGGGAGTATAATGCGAATAAGCTCCAGGGGAGTTTCCTCATTAAAAATGATTACTGCATCTACCATTTGCAAGGAAGCTAATACAAGGGCTCTTGCCTCTTCCGATTGAATGGGACGGTTGTTTCCTTTTTCAAGTTTTTTTACCGAAGTATCAGAGTTTATACCTACTATCATCCGGTTTCCCATACTTCTTGCTTTGGCAAGATATTCCACATGCCCCGGATGTAAAATATCAAAGCATCCGTTTGTGAATACAATTTTTTCACTTTTCAATCGCCAAGCGGCCAGTATGGGCTGAATGTTTTCAGCGTTGTGTATTTTATATTTAATTACCTCAAATGAATTCATGTTGTCGGATTTTTATTAAACAGAGGAACTAAAATAAATGATAAAATACCTAACCCTACCAGCATAATTGCCTGAGCCGTCCATACAATCCATCCAAAAGCATAGCCTGCGTTTGCGGTTACACCATATAAAAGCAATACCGATTGTATACCCAACGGATATGCTCCAAGACCGCCATTGGTGGCAGCAATGGTTATTCCGCCCATTACAAAACAACTCATTACACCCGAAAATGGAATTTGAGAAGTTTCTTCTAAACTAAAAAAGGCCACCCAAAGCATCAGTAAATACATACTCCAAATAAATAGTGTGTGAAATAAAAAGGCTGCTCTTTGTTTCATGTTTATAATAGACCGAATGCCCTCAAATACTCCTCCCAACAGTTGCCGTATTTTTTCGAAAAATGGAAGCGAAGAGTTTTTAATTAATTTGAATAGAAATAAACCTAGCAACAAGAAAACAGCTATTAAAATATAGAAGAGCGGGCCGCTAAGTTTTTGACCGATGGAGGTATTAAAAAACAACTCTTTCAGTGTATCGAACTGCATAAAAAGAACAGTGATAATAAGAGTGAGCAGAATGAGCATATCGGCCACCCGTTCAGCTATTACGGTGCCGAAAAGTTTATCGAAAGGAGCTTTTTCGTATTTAGCCATAATGGCACAGCGTGATACTTCGCCCAAACGTGGTATGGCCATATTGGCAAAATATCCAATCATTACCGAAAAAAAGCTGTTGTAAAAGGTTGGTTTTATACCGAGAGGTTCCAAGGTGTATTTCCATCGCCATGCACGGCTTGCATGGCTAAGTATTCCCAAGAAGATGCATAAAAATATCCATCCGTAATTTGCTTTTTCAAAAGAACCTTTTATTTCGTCAATATCCTTGGGAGTAAACTTTCTGGCTACAATCCATATAAGAAAAATGCCTAATGCAATAGGCAGCACCACTTTAAGAATCGAAACAATAGATCGTTTCAAAATTTTAAAAATTTATTTCAGCGAGTTGGTTTCGGCATCGGGGAATACAATGGCCGGTTTAAATTTTTTAGCTTCTTCAAAGGGCATGCTGGCGTACGATAACACAATAGCATAGTCTCCGGGAGAAAATTTAAGGGCTGCAGGTCCATTTAGGCAAATTACTCCGGAACCCCTTTCGCCAGTAATTACGTAGGTTATAATTCTTTCTCCGTTGCTGTAATTTAGCACATGTACCTGCTCTCCTTCAATAAGGTTAGCGGCTTCCATCAGGTTTTCATCAATGGTAATACTGCCAATATAATTTAAATCGGCTTCGGTAACTTTTACGCGGTGTATTTTCGATTTTAGTACATCAATATTCATGGTGTTGCAAAAGTAATAAATTAAGAGAGATGTATATTGTCAATGAGCCGAACTTCGCCTGCAAAACAGGCTACAAAAGCCATAGCATTGGTTTTTTCATTATCAATAATTGGTTTTAAACTGTTGGCATTCGCTATTTCCACGTATTCTACTTTAAAATCTTTGCAGGAATTGATTTCTTCGGCAATTTGATTTTTTAATTGTGTTATTGACAAAGTAAAAAAGTGTTGCTTTGCGTTTAACAAGGCTCTGTAAATTACTTCAGCATTTTTTCTTTGTTCGGTACTAAGGCGTGTATTCCGAGAACTCATGGCTAATCCGTTGGGTTCTCTAAGAGTTTCGCATGCAACAATTTGTATGGGGAGCTTAAAATACGAAACCATAAACTGAATAATTTTAAGTTGCTGATAATCTTTTTTTCCAAAATAGGCCTTATGGGGTTGCACAATTTCAAATAGGCGTTTTACAACGGTAACCATACCCATAAAGTGTCCGGGTCGGTATTTCCCCTCCATATTTTTATCCAGGTCTTGTAAATCTATACTTAAAGTTTTAAAAGAAGAAGATGGATAAATTTCATTTTCGCTGGGAATAAATACCACTGTACAACCCTCTTTTTCCAATAATTGAATATCAGATGCAATGGTGCGGGGGTAGTTGGCTAAATCGCTAGTATTATTAAACTGCGTTGGATTAACAAAAATACTACACACGGTAATGTCGTTTTCTTTTAACGATTGTTTGATGAGTGAAAGATGCCCTTCATGTAATGCGCCCATGGTGGGAACAAAACCTACCTGAAGTTGACGAGCCTTACATTCATTAATGTAAGGTTGGAGGGTGCTTATTGTATGTATAATTTCCATTGAAAAATATATGGGGCCTAAATTCATAAAAAATGAAATGATAGAACTCTGTTCTTCTCACAATTTCAACAAAAGGGCGTTTAAAACTTTGAAAATAGGGAAAAATTATCGTAATTTTGCCTACACTCTAAAAATGCCTCCCAACTATGAAGAAAAAACGTGTTTTATTCATCTCTCAGGAAATTGCTCCTTTTTTACCCGAAACGGAACTTTCTTTAGCCGCCCGAAAATTACCGCAAGGCGTACAAGAACTCGGAAAAGAAATTAGAACTTTTATGCCCCGCTTCGGGTGTATTAACGAAAGGCGCCACCAATTGCACGAAGTAATTCGCCTCTCCGGCATGAACATGATTATTAATGATTCTGACCATCCTTTAATTATTAAGGTGGCCTCTATCCAGTCTGCACGCATGCAAGTATACTTTATCGATAACGAAGATTATTTCCAAAAGAAGTGTTTATACACCGATGAAAAAGGACAGTTTTTACAAGATAACGATGAGCGAGCCATATTCTTTTGCCGAGGTGTACTAGAAACAGTTAAAAAATTAGGATGGACACCCGATGTAATACATTGCCTGGGTTGGATGAGCAGTTTAATACCTATGTATGTAAAAACATCCTATAAAGACGACCCTATTTTTTCAAATACCAAAGTGGTGTATTCGGTATACAACAACAGCTTTAAAGAAGCGTTAAACACCAAATTTGCTAAAAAAGCAATGATGGATGCCAATACGAAAGACGAACTCAAAGCCTACGAAAAACCAACATTTGTTAGTTTAAACAAAGCTGCTATGCAATGGGCCGATGGTGTTATTAAAGGCAGTGCCGATATAGACGAAGAGTTAGAAAAATATATGAAACAATTACAAGTTCCTGTGCTTAAATATCAACCGGAAGATAGTTTTGTTCAGCGTTACTCCGAGTTTTACGATGAGGTGCTTTTGGAAGAAGAGGTGTTAGCTGAATAATGAGTAAAGTTTTGTTTTCTTTTTTATATCAATTACAGCGGAAAGTATATTTACTTTCCGTTGTAATTTTTGCACTATGTTTCACCTTTTTATTTTCTTGCAAAAAAAAGGGGGTACTTACCCCGGGCTTTGATAAAAATGATTTATTGGGCATTTTTTCGGATACTTCAACCGTAATAACATCACAACGCCTAATCGATAGTTTGGCAACCTCTAAAACCACGTGGAATTTGTTGGGAATTATGAATGACGAAGTTTTTGGTATTACCACAGCCGGATTTGCTACTCAGGTGCATTTATCTTCTACTTCGGTAAGTTTCGGAAACCCTCAGGAATTAAAATGCGATTCCGTTCTTTTATCGTTAGAAACAGATGCCGGATACGGTAATGTGCTGAGTCCTATTTCGGTGAGTGTTTTTGAAATTTCCGACCATTTAGATTTCGACAATTCATACTACAACACTACCCAAATAAATTACTATAATAATCCGATAGGCTCCAAATCATTTCGATTAAACTTTACCGATAGTGTAGTTTTAGATGGCTCAAAGGCGGCTCCACATATTCAGATAAAATTAAACCGCAGTTTCGGAGATAAAATACTTCAGCAAGGTGGGTTTTCTTCTAACGATGATTTTTTAAGTGTTGTAAAAGGAATCTACGTTGTTCCCACAAATAATTTTTCAGTTCCTTCCGGTAGCAATACCTATAAAATGTTTCCGGGTTATCAGTGGGCTTTGGCTCCCGGTAGCGGATCGGTTTCTTATATTGATTTAATTTCTTCTGTTTCGCGTTTAACAATTTATTACACCAATACCAATACCGGAGTTTCTACAAAATACCAGTTTAACATTACAAATCAATGTGCCAGATTTACTACTTTTCAGCATCAATATGCAGCCACGCCTGTAGAAAATGCACTTAGCGGAAATCCTGCGGATACTACATTGCTTTACCTCCAATCGATGGCGGGAGTATCGGTTAAAATAGAAACTCCCTATCTTTCGGCTTACCAAACCGAAGGGAAAATTGCAATCAATAAAGCCGAATTAATATTACCTGTTCAGCAAGGAACAACTGCTCCTTTTGGTTTACCCGATAAATTGGTGTTAGTAGCTGTTGATTCTGCCGGGCAAGACCTTTTTATAAAAGATTATTTTGAAAGCGAATCGCACTACGGAGGAAAATACGATGCTACTCGCGGGGCTTATGTTTTTAATATTACCCGCCATGTACATCAGGTTGTTAACGGAGAAAAAGAGAATTACGGTTTTTATTTATATGTTTCAGGTCGGGCGGTAAATGCATCTCGCCTTATACTGCAAAACGAAAAATCGTTGGCATCGCCCATAAAACTAAACCTTATTTATACTAAAATAATTTAAACTATGTGTGGAATTGTTGCATACGTTGGTAAAAAACAAGCCTACCCAATAATAATAAAAGGGTTACACCGTCTTGAGTATCGCGGATACGACAGTGCCGGAGTAGCTCTATTAAATGAAGAAATATTTATCTACAAAAAAAAAGGCAAAGTTTCTGTTTTAGAACAACACGTAGAGGGTAAAAACATAGAAAGTTGCATAGGTATTGGCCATACCCGCTGGGCTACCCATGGCGAGCCAAACGATGAAAATGCACATCCACATTTTTCGGGCAGCACTAACATTGCCATGATTCACAATGGAATCATAGAAAATTATGCTCCTTTAAAAAAAGAATTAATAAAACGCGGACACCATTTTTTAAGCGAAACCGATACCGAAGTATTAGTACACCTCATAGAAGATATCCAGCAAAAAGAAAAAGTAACACTGGTAGAGGCTGTACGAATGGCATTAAACGGAGTGATTGGAGCATATGCCATAGTAGTAATGAGCAAAAACGATCCTGAAACACTCATTATTGCAAAAAAAAGCAGCCCTTTGGTGGTAGGGCTTGGCGCAAACAACAACGAATTTTTTATTGCTTCCGATGCCACCCCTATCGTAGAGTACACAAAAAACGTGGTATACCTAGAAGATGAAGAAATTGCCGTGCTTACTCCCGGAAAGGAAATGCACCTAATGAACATTAAAAAGCAAGAAAAAACACCTTATATTCAACAGCTAGAGTTAAATCTCGAAGCCATTGAAAAAGGAGGCTTTGAGCATTTTATGTTAAAAGAAATTTACGAGCAACCTCGTTCCATAAGAGATAGTTTTAGAGGAAGATTGAATATAAACGATGGAATAGTTAGCTTGGGAGGTATTTTAGATTATGAGCAAAAAATGATGAATGCTCAACGTATTATTTTTGTAGCTTGCGGAACTTCATGGCATGCCGGATTGGTTGGCGAATACTTGTTTGAAGACTTGGCTCGCATACCTGTGGAAGTTGAATACGCCTCGGAATTCAGATACCGCAATCCCATTATCAACGAAAATGATGTAGTTATTGCCATCTCCCAGTCGGGCGAAACAGCTGATACATTAGCAGCCATAGAGTTGGCGAAATCAAAAGGAGCTACCATTATAGGAGTGTGTAATGTAGTAGGGTCTTCCATTTCTCGTGCCACCCACGGAGGTTCATATACCCATGCCGGACCGGAAATAGGAGTAGCTTCTACCAAAGCTTTTACAGCACAAGTAACTGTTCTTACCTTAATGGCTCTGCGATTAGGGTTTAAACGTGGCACTATTCCTCAATCAAGATTTAGGCAGTTGCTTAGCGAATTAAACAGCATTCCCGAAAAAATACAAAAACTCTTAAACCATTCCGATGAAAATATAAAGCACATCAGTTCTATTTTTAAAGAGGCTAAAAACTTTTTGTATTTAGGCAGAAACTACACCTTTCCGGTAGCACTAGAAGGGGCTTTAAAGCTAAAAGAAATTTCCTACATACATGCCGAAGGCTATCCGGCAGCAGAAATGAAACATGGCCCTATTGCTCTTATAGACGAGGAAATGCCTGTTGTGGTAATTGCTGTAAAAGGAGCCTCGTACGAAAAAGTAGTAAGTAACATACAGGAAGTAAAAGCCAGAAGAGGAAAAATTATTGCCGTGGTTACCGAAGGCGATGTGTTGGCAAAAGACTTAGCCGATTATGCCATAGAAGTTCCCGAAACCGATGAACTGCTTTCTCCTTTAATATCGGTAATCCCCTTACAGTTATTATCGTATCATATTGCCGTAATGAGAGGTTGCAATGTAGATCAGCCAAGGAATTTAGCCAAATCGGTTACGGTTGAATAACTGATTTTACAGGCTCATCTTGCCACATAAAAAAGCGACTACTATTCTGAAATCTGGAAATATCCTTAGTAAACAGGATATTAAAAAAATCTACCAAAGGTAAAATCCCTAAGCCTCCACCCAGCGTTAGAGTGTACGCGGCCGGAATGCGAGGGTTGGTACTTAAATAAATGCGATGTGCTCCAAAATGCCCTAACGTAAGAGCCAAGAGAGCCGCTTTTAATTTTTTATGTCTAGGATGAGCTATCGTGTCCGAAGCCTGAGTAATTTCATTACTATCGGTAAGAGTATAAAAAATTTCGGGATGGTTCACCGAGTTGGCAAACAATCCCGAAAAAGAGTTCGTTGTAGTGAGAATGTAAAGTAGAAATACTACAAAAAAAGATTTCATTATTTTTTTGTGGCAGTGAATCTTCTCGAAACTTCTTCCCAGTTTATTACATTCCAAAATGCCGTAATGTAGTCGGGGCGTCTGTTCTGATAGTGTAAGTAATAAGCATGTTCCCAAACATCAATTCCTAAAATAGGTGTGCCTTTACACTCCGAAATATCCATTAAGGGATTATCTTGGTTTGCAGAAGAGCAAACACAAAGCGAATGATTAGCTGTTACACACAGCCATGCCCAGCCCGAACCGAAGCGAGTGGCGGCAGCGGTTGAAAACTCTTCTTTAAATTTTTCAAAACTTCCAAATGCTGTATCAATTGCTTTGGCAAGCTCTCCCTGCGGAGCTCCTCCACCATTTGGCTTCATAATACTCCAAAACAAGTTATGATTGTAGTACCCTCCGGCATTGTTGCGAACGGCAGTACTAATCTTTCCAACATTTGCCAGTATTTCTTCAATGGTTTTACTTTCCCATTCGGTTCCTTTTATTGCATTATTCAGGTTGTTGGTGTAAGCAGCATGGTGTTTTCCATGGTGTATTTCCATGGTAGTTTTATCAATGTAAGGTTCTAATGCATCGTGTGCATAAGGGAGGGGAGCTAACTCAAAGGCCATAATTTTTGTTTTTTTAAAGTTTAGGTATTATTGTTTTCAAAGATATTACAATTAATGAATCACCTTTAAAACAATACAGAAAAGAAAATGTTTATTTTTTTTAATATTAAGGGAAAATGTTTTAAATTTGCCAACTATTCAATAAATTATTAACCCTTAATCTAAAAAAGACATGAAAAAGTTCTTATCAATGATTATGATTGCAGGCCTATTTTCAATGGTAGCTTGTGGTCCTTCTGAAGAAGAAAAAGCGGCTGCTGAGGCAGAAGCTGAAAAACTTACTAACGAATTAATGCAATCGTTAGATCAGGCTGTTGAAGAATCGGAAGCTACTGCTGAAGAAGCTCCTGCTGAAGAAGCTACAAAATAAATTTTTAGTAAAAAGTTTATTGAAAGGCCTCCGAATTTCGGAGGCTTTTTTATTTTGATAAAAGTTTAATGGTTTCTTTTATCATCACGTCTTCCTCGTTTAATACAGAATATAAGCCTTCTTCTCTCCACAAATAGCGAGCAACATGGGCTTTAATGCGGTTTTGAATGATTTTTTTAGATAGTTTAATTTCGTTCTCGGTTTTAGAGACACCCAACTCTTCGGCATATTTATAAAAACTAAGCAAAATAGACTCGTTTACCTGAAAGAGTTTTTTAAAATCGTTTAAATTTTTATACATACTTAATTTCTTTTTTTCTTTTTCCATATAATAGAAAGCAAATTCCTGAAATATTGCATTGCCATGCAGGTTAGATAAATACATGGTATACCCGATAGTGTCAATGGGAACGAAATAATCCGGCATAATGCCTCCTCCGCCATACACTATTTTTCCTTTTGGAGTAAAGAACTTTAGCGAGTCGGGATATTTAATACTATCAACCGAAAATAATTCTCCTTTTTCCATTCGTATATAGGTTTCGTGTCGGTAGTTATCAAGTCCTTCGTTATAGGGTTTTTGTATGTTTCTTCCGGCAGGGGTATAATACCGTGCTACCGTTAAGCGAATAGCAGAATGATCCGGAAATTCTATTTGTTCTTGAACAAGTCCTTTCCCAAACGAACGTCTTCCAATGATAATTCCTCGGTCGTTGTCTTGAATAGCTCCGGCTAAAATTTCACTGGCCGATGCAGAGTTTTCATTGATCAAAACGGCCAGCTCAATATCGTGATAATTGCCTTTGGATGTGGCCAGGTAAGCCTCTTTATTTCGTTTTCTGCCTTTGGTATAAACAATCATTTTCCGTTGATCTAAAAATTCATCGGCAATTTCTATGGCTGCGTTCATTACTCCTCCGCCATTATTACGGAGATCAATAATCATTTTTTCCATGCCTTTGTTTTTAAGACTTTCGGCCGCTTCTAAAAATTCGAAATAGGTATTTTTGGCAAACTTGTTTATTTTGATATACCCGATTTTTGGGGCAATCAGATAGGATGCATCAATACTGTAGATGGGTATTTTATCTCGTTTTATAGTGAAAAAAAGCGTTTCGCTTTTCATTTTTCTAAGTACTCCTATTTTAACACTGGTACCTCTGGGCCCTTTCAGCAATTTCATTACTTTTTCGTTAGTAATGTTATGGCCGGCAATAACCGAATCGTTGGCCATAATAATTTTATCGCCCGAAAGCAATCCGGCTCTTTCTGATGGACCTCCGCCTATGGTAGAAATAACGGTTACCGTATCATTAATAATACGAAACTCAATACCTATTCCTTCAAAATTTCCTTCCAACGGTTCGTTTGCTTCATCAAATTCGGCAGGTGGTATGTAATACGAGTGGGGGTCGAGACTTTGTAAAATATCATTAAAACTTTTTTCTAACAGTTGATTTTTATTGATAGTATCAACGTAGGCTTCTTCAACAAAATGGAGCAATTCGTTTAGTTTATTTAATCCGGAAATTTTTTGTTCTTTAGTGGGAAAGAAAAAAGATTCCGATTGAGGTTGGGTAATTAGTGTGCCTAAATAAAGAGATACGGCCACTACGAAGGCGAGAAGAATGGGCATTAATACCGACTGGTAATTGAATTTTTTGTGGTCTTCCATTTATGGTTCGGGTATTTGCACTATTTCTATTCCTGCTTCTTTCAAAAAGGCTAATCCGGCATCATCTTTATATCCTTTTATATACACTAAACGATGAATACCTGCTTGCAACACTAATTTGCTACACTCTTTGCAAGGCGAAAGGGTTATATAAAGAGTAGATCCTTTGGCACTTTGAGTAGAGCGGGCTACTTTCATAATCGCATTGGCTTCGGCATGCAGAACGTACCAGTGGGTTTCTCCGTTTTCGTCTTCGCAGCAATTATTAAATCCGGTAGGTGTACCGTTGTAGCCGTCAGAAATAATCATATTCTCTTTAACAATGAGAGCCCCCACTTGTTTGCGTTTGCAGTGAGAAAGTTTGGCCCATTCCAGTGCCATTTTAAGATAGGCCCTATCGTATCGTTCTTGTTTTTCGGAATTAGAAATACCCATGCAGCGAAATTAGTAAATGCCACTGATAAACGAAGAGATAAATTTTAAAGGTATTTTCAACATTTTTACCATATTTTTGAACCCGGAATGGGAAAACTTGAACAGATAAAAGCACCGGTAGCAGCACAAATGGATGGCTTTGAAGATTGGTTTCGCCAATCGATGAAAAGCAATGTAGCGTTGTTGGATAAAATAACGCACTATATTGTGAAGCGAAAAGGGAAACAAATTCGCCCCTTATTCGTTTTTCTTTCAGCCAAGTTGCACGGGCAACCCGGAGAGTCTTCTTTTACAGCTGCTTCGCTTATAGAATTACTGCATACTGCTACATTGGTACACGATGATGTGGTAGACGATGCCCACCTCCGCAGAGGATTTTTTTCGGTCAATGCACTTTGGAAAAATAAAATAGCTATGCTGGTAGGCGACTATTTGCTGTCTAAAGGCCTCTTACTTTCGGTTGATAAAAAAGAATACCGCTTGCTGCAAATCGTTTCCAATTCTGTACGCGAAATGAGCGAGGGAGAATTGCTGCAAATTGAAAAAGCTCGCAGATTAGACATTAAAGAACCTATTTATTTCGAAATTATTCGTCAAAAAACCGCTTCCCTTATTGCCTCGTGTTGTGCTTGTGGGGCAGCATCGGTAAGTGCTTCCGATGAGGTAGTAGAAAAGATGAGGCTTTTTGGCGAATATGTGGGTATTGCCTTTCAAATAAAAGACGATTTATTCGATTACGGTTCCGATGTAAGTATTGGCAAACCTACCGGAATAGATATTAAAGAAAAGAAAATGACACTGCCTCTCATTTATGCCCTAAATCAAGCCTCTTCTTCCGAAAAAAGAAGAATTATAAACACGGTAAAAAACCACAATCAAAATCCTGAAAAAGTAAAAGAAGTTATTCAATATGTTATTAAAAGCGGAGGCATTGAGTACACCCGAAATAAAATGTTGGAATATCGGAATAAAGCCATTGAATTGCTTCATACTTTTCCGCAAAACGAAGCCCGTAATTCTTTACAGGATTTGGTTAATTTCACGGTAGAAAGAGTAAAATAATGAAATCCGTTTTTACCATAAGCATCTTTGCCATACTGTTCGTTGCCTGCAATCAGGAAGTAGAGGTTATTGAGGAAACATACCCCAATCAGCAGCCACAAAAGGTGGTAACATATAAAAACGCTTCGGGTGCAAAAGAAAAACTTAAAGAAACGGAATATTACCAAGATGGAAAAGTGAAAATGAAAGGTAGTTTAAAAAACAATAAGCGACACGGGAAGTGGGAATACTATTATCCCTCCGGCAGTATGTGGAGCATTTGCCATTACAACGAAGGGGCTAAACATGGCGAAACCATTGTGTATTACGAAAACGGAATAAAGCGGTACGAAGGCGAGTATCTAAACGATGCCAAAGCGGGTACCTGGCGATTTTACAGCGAACGGGGCGAATTAATGAAAGAAGAAAAAATTTATCCCTAAGCCCGTTTTACTTTCGTAAATTAGCCATTCATTTTTTACATTCTTGATTTCAAAAAACGATATAGACAAAATTTTTGAAGCCGTACTTATAGAAGAAGTGGTGGGCGATTTTGTGGTACTGAAAAAAAGAGGCACCAATCTGCTTGGCCTATGCCCTTTTCATAACGAAAAAACCCCCTCTTTCACGGTTTCGCCCGCCAAAGGAATTTATAAGTGCTTTGGTTGCGGAAAAGCCGGAAATTCGGTAAATTTCGTAATGGAGCACGAACACTACTCTTACCCTGAAGCCCTTAAATACCTAGCCCGAAAATACAACATAGAAATAGAAGAAGCCGAAGCCACTCCCGAACAACTTATTGAAGAAAATACCAAAGAAAGTTTAATGGTGGTAAACCATTTTGCCTGGCAGTTTTTTACCGAAAGGCTTCACCATACCGATGAAGGAAAATCGGTGGGTTTAAGTTACCTGAGGCAACGCGGATTCAGAGACGACATCATTGAAAAATTCGGATTGGGCTACAGCCCCGATGCACGCGATGCTCTCTATACATCGGCTGTTTCGGCAGGGCATAACCCTTCTTTTTTAGAAAAAACAGGTTTGTGTATTAAAAAAGAAACTATATACATCGACCGTTTCAGGGCAAGAGTTATTTTTCCCATTCACAACCAAACCGGACGGGTAATAGGTTTTGGAGGCAGGGCGTTAAAAAAAGAAGAAAAAGCAAAATACATCAACTCGCCCGAATCGGAAATTTACAACAAAAGCAAGGTATTGTACGGATTGTTTTTTGCCAAAAAATCAATCATAGCCAATAACAACTGTTTTTTGGTAGAAGGCTATACCGATGTGATTTCTTTTGTGCAGGCAGGTATAGAAAATGTAGTTTCTTCTTCGGGCACTTCGCTTACTACCGAACAAATTCGCCTTATTAAACGCTTTACGAATAATATTACCATTTTATACGATGGCGATGCTGCCGGCATTAAAGCTTCTTTCAGAGGCATAGATATGATTTTGGAAGAAGGAATGAATGTGCGAGTAGTACTTTTTCCCGATGGCAATGACCCTGATTCGTACGCACACATGGTTTCTACCGAAGAGTTAAAAAAATACATTACCGAAAACACACAAGATTTCATTCGGTTTAAAACAAATATTCTTACAGCAGATGTTGCAAACGATCCTATTAAAAAAAGCGAGTTAATAAAAGATATTGTTACTTCTGTTTCTTGCATTCCCGATCCTATTTACCGATCGGTATACATTAAAGAATGTGCCTCATTACTGCAAGCCGAAGAGCAGGCTTTACTCAGTACACTAAACCGAATAAGAAAAGATCGCATCAGTAAAAAAGTAAAACAACAAGGTAGCAATGAACTGGAAGATATGCCTGATATCGTTGTTCCGGTTACTACTGCTCCTGCAAATGATAACGAGCCCGAAAATCATATTCTCGAAAAAGATTTAATTCGTATTCTTTTAAATTACGGGCATAAAAACATTACTATAGAAAAGCCTGATGAAAGAGGTTTGCCTGCTAAATTTGAAGTGCCGGTGGCCCATTACATCGTTAACGATTTAACGAATGATGAGATTGAATTAGCTCATACCCTTTACAGCAAAATGTTTTGCGAGTACAAATCGTTTACCGAACAAAACAAACTTCCGAGCGAACATTATTTTACGCAACACCCCGATGCCGATATATGTGCCGCAGCCGTAAATATTATTTCTCAGCCCTACCGCCTAAGCGATAAATGGGAGAAAAAAAATATTTTTGTGGTAACCGAAGAAGACATGCTTCATAAAACCGTTCATCAGGTATTGTACGCCCTTAAGTTAAAGGTGATAAACAAAATGCTAAAAGATACCGAAATAGAAATAAAAAATACAAGTAACGAAGAAGCATTGTTTGAGCTTTTAAACAAATACAAATCAATAAAAGATATTCAACAAGAATTGGCAGAGGCTTTGGGCGGAAGAATTATTTTAAAATGAGGAGTAAGTGGAAATAAAGAATAATAAGTCCTACCACTACTATATAAAAAAATTTTTAAAATGGAGATTACGGTACATTAAGGACCGGGAATTTATTTTTATACTTAGTATTTTAGTGGGCCTTATTGCAGGTATTGCTGCTGTGATTATTAAAAATGCGGTTCACTTTACACAGTTTTTACTTACCGGTTTTTTTGTAAAAGAATATCAAAACTTTCCTTACTTTTTTTATCCTATTGTAGGAATTCTGATTGCACTTCTTTTTGCCCGCTTTGTAATACGTCAGAAATTAGGACATGGAATCCCCAATACCTTATATGCTATATCTAAACGAAAAAGCATTATTCCGCCTTTTGCTATGTACGCATCTATTGTTACCAGTGCGTTTACGGTGGGTTTTGGAGGTTCTGTAGGTTTAGAAGGCCCTACGGTTGCCACCGGCAGTGCGTTAGGCTCTAATATTGCAAAATTTTTGCGTTTAAATTATAAAGCAACCACCTTGCTGTTGGCCTGTGGAGCAGCCGGTGCTATATCGGGTATTTTTAATTCACCTATTGCCGCTATTATTTTTTGTATCGAAGTGTTTATGCTCGATTTAACCATGTCATCACTTATTCCTTTGCTTATTGCTTCGGCTACAGCGGGTTTAACCTCTCGATTAATACTAGGAGAAAACGTGTTGTTTAATATAACCACCCATCATGCTTTTCAAATTCAAAATATTCCTTTCTATATTTTATTAGGCATTTTTACCGGATTGCTTTCCGTTTACTTTGTTAAAGTATATTGGAAAATGGAAAACGTATTCGATCGTATTTCAAATCAATATTTCAAACTCGTGGTATTTGGCAGTTTATTAGGCGTACTTATTTTTTTAATTCCCCCATTATATGGCGAAGGATACGATGTGATAAACAAACTGATTAACGGTAATTATTCCGATATAGTAGATAACAGTATTTTTTATCAATTTAAAGAAAACACCCCTGTTTTGCTGCTCCTATTGTTTGGAATTGTATTGCTTAAAGTGGTAGCCTCTTCGCTTACCTTTGGAGCCGGTGGTGTAGGCGGAATTTTTGCCCCCTCCTTATTTACGGGAGCTACTGCAGGCTTTGTTTTTTCTAAGGCCATAAACCATTGGGGGCACCTTCAACTACCGGTTTCTAATTTTACCTTAGTGGGTATGGCCGGATTAATTGCCGGAGTATTGCATGCCCCTTTAACCGGCCTATTTCTTATTGCAGAAGTTACCGGAAGTTACAGCCTTATGATACCGCTTATGATTACGGTGGCCATTTCATATTTTACGGTAAATTATTTTGAACCTCATTCCATTTACACCAAGCACCTTGCAAAGCGAGGCGAATTAATTACACACAATAAAGACCAGGCGGTATTAACGCTTATGAACGTGCGGTCCGAAATAGAAACCGATTTTTTGCCCGTTAAAGTTTCCGATAGTTTAGGCGATTTAATTAAAACCATTTCCCGTTCCAAAAGAAATATTTTTCCGGTTTTGGACAATGAAAAACTGGTTGGTATCATCCAGTTAGATGATGTTCGCGATATTATGTTCAATCCCGATAATTACAATAAATACTGGGTAGAAAATTTAATGACATTCCCTCCGGCCATTGTTTATTCCGATGAAAACATGGAACAGGTAATGCAAAAATTTCAGGAAACCGAAGCGTGGAGTTTGCCGGTTGTTGAAAACGGAAGATACATAGGGTTTGTTTCTAAGGCTAAGCTATTTAACGCATACCGAAGGGTGTTGAAGGATTTTTCGAATACATAACTCCGCATATTGTTAATAAGATGTTAATGTGAGTTTGTGTGGGTTTAGGTTTTGTATTTTTGGTAGCATTAAAGAAATTAGTTCTTTATTAGATTAAGGTTGTTGAATAGTATGAAAGGCGTACCATGTACGCCTTTCATTTTTTACGCTTGTTTGCATTTTACGACCGTTTAATGCCTCAAAACGACCCATTATTAATTGATACGATTATTTTTTCTGTTTGCCATTAACTTTATTGCATCGTTCTTCTTCATAGTCCACCTTTTTAGTATTTAGCTTTTTTAGAGAAAAGGTTAAACAGGTAATAATAAGCCCCTCCTATTCCGAGGGGTTTATTATTTTTACAAAAAAAATAAATGGCAAAAAAAATAATTTTCATTACCGGAGCTACTTCGGGCTTCGGAAAAGCAATGGCCGAAATATTTGCTCAAAACGGACACGATGTAATTATTACCGGACGCAGAAACGAAAGGCTTATTGAGCTTAAAAATACCTTGCAGAATAAATTCAATGTAAAAGTGTTATCGCTTTGTTTCGATGTGCGAAACCAAAAAGAAGTGGCAGAAAAGATTCAACATCTTCCGACTGAATGGAAAGCCATAGATGTACTCATTAACAATGCCGGATTAGCCAGCGGATTAGATAAAATACAAGAAGGGAATTTAAGCGACTGGGAAAAAATGATTGACACCAATGTGAAGGGTTTGCTTTATGTTTCCAGAGAAATAATGCCCCTGATGGTAAACCAAAAAAAAGGACATATCATACACATTGGTTCTACGGCCGGAAAAGAAGTGTATGAAAAAGGTAATGTGTATTGTGCCACTAAACATGCCGTAGATGCAATAAGCAAGGCCATGCGCATAGATTTGCTGGAGCACGGAATAAAAGTAACACAAATTTGTCCGGGAGCGGCCGAAACCGAGTTTTCGGTAGTGCGTTTTAGTGGCGATACCGAAAGAGCCAGGCAGGTGTACAATGGATATAAACCACTTACCGCACAAGATGTGGCTGAGGTAGCTTACTTTGTAACAGCATTGCCCCAACATGTGTGTATTAACGATTTGGTAATGACTTCTACCGCTCAGGCCAACAGTACTTCGATTCTTAGAAACAGCAAGTAATTTGTTTCTAAATTTTAAAATAAATATATTTACTACTTGTAAATAAAATCTCATAAACATTCTCTTATTAATATTAAAGAGTAAGGATTATAGAAATGTTTATGGTGAGTATAAACAAGTTGGCAGGAATTATACAAAAACGAATCACGACAGAAAAACCGAACAAAATATGACACAGGAATAAACCAAACAACATTTAATACGTCTAACGAATAATTTTAATTCAAACGAATATGAATAAATTTTTTACTTCAATAATTGCTACAATTGTAGCTTTCAGCGTAAATGCACAGTCGCTTTACTTCCCACCAACAATAGGAAATACGTGGGACACTATTGCACCACAATCGCTAGGGTATTGCCAATCTAAAATTGACAGCCTATATGCTTTTTTGGACACAAACAACACCAAGGCATTTATCTTATTAAAAGACGGAATGATTGTTTTGGAAAAATATTTTGGGACACATACTCAAAGTTCTGTTTGGCAATGGGCTTCAGCAGGAAAAACAATCACTTCGTTTATGGTTGGTATAGCTCAACAAGAAGGGCATTTATCAATTAATGACACTACTTCATCTTATCTTGGACAAGGTTGGACAGATTGCACTACTATGCAAGAAGAAAAAATAACCATTCGCCACCAACTTATGATGACATCGGGACTTGATGACGGTGTTGCTGATCCCTATTGCACATTGGACAGTTGCTTAATTTATAAAGCAGATGCTGGAATACGTTGGGCATATCACAATGCCCCTTATACACTTCTTGACGGAGTAATTGAGAACGCAACAGGACAAACACTGAATAGCTACACAACGCAAAAGCTTAAAACTCCGACAGGAATGACAGGAACATTTGTGCCTGTTGGTTACAACAATGTGTTTTTCAGCAATGCAAGAAGCATGGCACGTTTTGGACTTCTAATTTTGAACAATGGAAATTGGAACGGAAACCAAATACTAACCGACACCACTTATTTTAACCAAATGACAACCACTTCACAACCACTCAATAAATCCTATGGATATTTGTGGTGGTTAAACGGAAAACAAAGTTTTATGATACCTTCCTCACAAATTGTATTTCCGGGTTATATAATACCTAACGCCCCACCTGATATGATTTCGGCAATGGGAAAAGGTGGGCAATTTTTAAATGTAATTCCTAGTCAAAATATGGTTTGGGTAAGAATGGGTAATGAGCCTGTAAATTCGTTAGTTCCTTTTTTGCTTAACGATGACATTTGGGAATACATAAACGACCTGCAGTGTAACTCAACAGGGATTGATAATCAAGATTTTCAAAACGATTTTATAAAATTATTTCCAAATCCAAGCAACGACATTTTAAATTTAAAATCAGCCAACCAAATTTTAAAAGTTGAAGTATTTAATTTAAAAGGACAGGTTGTAAAATTTTTAAACACACAAAACAAAGAAATAAGCATATCAATTAGCGAACTGCAAAAAGGACTATATTTAGTAAAAGCAATTCTTGATAATGGAAAAGTTTGGACAAACAAACTGATAATAGAATAACTACTGCCACAACGCAAAGCCCGAAAACGTTATATGCCTTTTTAGAACATCACACAATCGACAAAAGCTTGGAATAAAATCTGAAAATTTGACATTAAAAGAAAACAACAATTGTAACTTTGCAAAAAGATAAATTTGAATGGCAGTAACAAGCAGACATAGTTTAAAACAAATTAAATCTCCACTAAATTATATTGGAGGGAAAGCAAAAATATTAGACCAAATTTTGCCTTTATTTCCAAAAGAAATAAACAATTTTGTTGACTTGTTTGCGGGTGGTTGCAACGTTGGAATTAACGTAAATGCTAATAAAATTTACTTTAATGACAACTTGACTTACCTAATTGAGATGTACCAAAAATTTCAAGAAAACGACCTTGATACAACAATTTCATACATTGAAAAACGAATTAAAGAGTTTCAACTTTCTCTGACTAATGAAGAAGGATATAAAAAATTGAGAGAGCAATATAATAAACAAAAAAATCCATTGGATTTATTTGTTCTTATTGCCTATTCTTTTAACCACCAAATCCGCTTTAACAATAATCACGAATTTAATAATCCTTTTGGACGTGAAAGAAGTAGTTTCAACACTTCAATGAAACAAAATTTAGAGAAATTCATAATAAGATTAAAAGAAACAAACATTGGCTTCACCAATGTTTGTTTTAATAATTTTGATTTTACATTTCTAAATTCTAATGATTTTGTCTATTGCGACCCTCCTTATTTGATTACAACAGGAACTTACAATGACGGAAAAAGAGGTTTTAAAGGCTGGACAGAAAAGGAAGAAAAACAACTTTTGCAAATACTTGACAATTTGAACAAACGAGATATAAAGTTTGCACTTTCAAATGTTTTAGAACACAAAGGAAAATCAAATGATGTTTTAAAGTCTTGGGTTGCAAGCAACCTGAATTATAAAATTAATTACTTAAATTTTCATTATTCAAACTCAAACTATCAAACACTTGTACGAGATAAAAACGCAAGTGTGGAAGTGCTTATAACAAATTACGAACCTCAAAAACCACAAAAAGAGAAAACTCTTTTTGATGAATTTGATTTTTAGCATTTATGAGGTATCTCGGAAACAAAGAAAACTTACTTGAGAAAATTTATCAAGTAATGCAATTAAAAAAAATTCAAGGAAATTCATTTTTTGATTTTTTTGCTGGTACAACAAGCGTAAGTAAATTTTTTAAAAAGTTGAATTATCAAATTTATTCATCTGATTTAATGTACTTTTCTTATGTTTTACAAAGAGCATATATTTCAAACAATCAAGAATTAAACTTTGAAAAATTATTGAAAAAACTCAATTTTCAAAGCACATCACTTTTTGCTTCACCTATACATATAGTTGTCGAATATCTAAACCAAATTGAGCCTGTTGAAGGTTTTATTTCTCAAAATTATACGCCTTTTGGAACTTCTGAATTAGAAATTCCACGAATGTATTATTCTGACGAAAACGGAAAAATAATTGATGCAATTAGACAAAAAATTGAACTTTGGAAAATAGAGGATTTAATAAATGAAAATGAATATTTTGTTTTATTGGCGTGTTTAATTGAAACTGTTCCTTTTTACGCCAATATTTCTGGTGTTTATGCTGCATTTCAAAAAATATGGGACCCAAGAGCAGTAAAAAAAATGATTTTACGACCAGTTGAATTTGTAGTAAACAATAAAGAAAATTTTACTTACTATAAAAATTCGACCGAATTACTCAACGAAGTTGAGGCAGACATTTTTTATCTTGACCCACCATATAATCAACGTCAATACGCACCAAATTATCATTTATTAGAAACCATTGCAAAGTATGATAACCCAAAAATTAAAGGAGTTGCAGGTTTAAGAGATTATCAAAATCAAAAATCAAAGTTTTGCAATGCAACTACTGCAATACAAGAACTCAATGATATTGCTAAAAAAGGGAAATTTAAAAGTTTAATATTAAGTTATAACACCGAAGGAATTATGCAACAAGAAGACATAATTTCTACATTAGAGAAGTATGGGGAAGTTGAATTAGTTGAGTTTGAATATTTGCGTTTTAAAAGCAACAGCAATGGACAAAGTAACACAAAGAAATTTATTCACGAACAGTTATACATTTTAAAAAAGTATGCCTAAAAATCTTTGGTTTCTAACAGAAGAACGACCTAAAAAAGAAGTTCTACAAACGATATTTCAAAAGTTTGCCAAAGATTGCGGTTTTGCCGTTTTCGTTGATACGCTTCGTATTTTTCCGATTTTGGAGGACAATAAATTTACTTTCACTTATGAAGTTACAGGTTTTCGTTGTAATAAAGTGGACAAGGTTTATGTGAAAACTGTTTCGGGTAATTCAAGTTTTACAGATTTTTTGATATTCTATCAAAAAGATGAACCAACATTAAAAGACGAGCCAATTTATGCGATAGAAGAAACAAAAACAGACGATAAAGAAAGTCGAAATACAGGTGTTTATCAACGTTGTAGTAAGTTTGTTTTTATTCAAAGTTATTACCCAAACGCAAAAAAGGTAATGCTTTACAATTTGCAAATTGACCAAAAAGAAGAGCCGACATCTACTTACATTTTTGGAACAAAGTTGCTTTTAACTTTGGGCGTTGAAATTTTAGGTAAGAAACTTGACAGCAAAATATTTACCCCTTTCAAAACCATTGATGAAATCATAGAATTGAAAGACAATATGCGAAAAGCACCAAAAGGAAACGTGCCAATTTTGCTAACAAAATCAAAAACTAAAATTGAAGTTTCAGGTAGACTTTTTAAAAGCGGTGGACTTTCACACGACCCAAATATTGGGGCATTGAGCATTATTTGTGCAGTTTTACGACAATTAGGTTGGACACAAAAAATTGAAATTACTCAACACGGACTTTTGCAAAAACACGTTGGCAAAACCAACAAGTTTATCCAAATTGCTAATAAATTAGACATTTCTTTACAAGGCTTGACAGTTCCAAAAGCCGAAATGAATAAGGATTATTGGAAATACGACACAGATGGCGAAAAACTTGGTACAATTTTTATTCATTTAGTTGTAGAAAATTTCACAGAAGGTTATTCGATTTTTGAAAATCATGCTGGTTCTGAAAAAGGTTATTTTATAACTAAAAATGGCGAACATATTCCGCTTGAAAAATACAAAGACAGAGAAAAATATAAAAGTGGTGATAAGAAACAAATTGTACATATTCCAGATTTAATACTTATAGACTTTGGACGAAGTGAAGTTATAAATGTTGAGGGCAAAAAATACGCTTTTCGCAAAAATGGAATTACTGAGCTTGGGAACTACGACTATATAGAGAAAAATTACATTTTGAAACACT
Organism: Flavobacteriales bacterium; assembly: GCA_905339165.1. Taxonomy (GTDB): domain Bacteria; phylum Bacteroidota; class Bacteroidia; order Flavobacteriales_E; family Vicingaceae; genus BCD5. Next base: position 35,082 of record CAJPFH010000064.1, on the reverse strand, counting down.
ATCCAAAATTTAAAATATTGAGGACAGTTGTATTATATGGAAGCACAGCACAAGAAATAATTGAAATAGAAATTGGGTTTTTACTCAACGAAAATGGTCAACTAATTTTAGGCGTGAAAGCACCAAAACTATTCAAAGACGCAATTACAAACTTGTTAGACTTTTGGAACTAATGAATGCGAAGAAAGAAAAACGGCATATAACAGCGGTTTTGCAAAAGTGGCGGTTCAGTGCTTCGTATGAAAGTTTTGTGGTAGGATCAAGTGCAGTTCTCCGATTGAACTTTTGTGCTAAAAAGCCTACCAACGCAAAGCCCGAAAACGTTAGCTGTGATTATATAAAGTGTATATTCCTGAAATAGGTTGACACAAAATCAACCAAAATGAATATAAACAAGAACAAAAAAAATCGGAGACTGCCGAAAAAATGCAAGAGTATGTGAGAGCTTTTGCCACCATATAAGCAGACACTCTGCATAAGTAAAAGAGCCACTTTTTTAGCTGTTCCGTTAAATTCCTAACTTTGAAAATATGAATCAACTTTTCAAAATATTCAAAGTAGATGAAGCAGAAGCTACTAAAATTAGTGCTTCTCCCGATGAGCCACACCAACACGATTTTGAAGAATTGATTATTGGTATGGAAGGTCAGTTAGAGCATTTTATTGATTTCAAAAACACCACACTTGACGCACCGCTGGTGAGTTTTGTAACAAAAGGAAAGGTTCATCGTGTTATTCCACAATTAAAGAATGGCAAATGCAACATGTGGGTACTTCGTTTCAAAAGCGAGTTTATTCCCGAAACAACCTTTCAGCTTTATGCCAGCTATCATAATCATGCCACGCTAAAAATACAACCTGGTGATTGTTTTAACCGACTGGTTACACTTTGCGAAATCATAAATGGTGCTATGCAACAAGAAAACCCTGACCTTGGTGTGGTAAAGCATTTACTAAGTGCTTTGTTTATTATGATTGAGTCGGAAAAAAATAAAATGGCACCAAACCATATTGGTTTAGATTTATCACAAAATACCACCATTCAAAACTTCCTGAAAATTCTTGAAGAAAATTACCAAAGACCGGTTGGAGTAGAATTCTATGCGGAAAAGTTGTTTATGTCAACAAGAAACTTGAATTTGATTTGCAAAAACATCCTCTACCAAACCGTGAGTGAGATGATTGAAACCCGAAAACTTATCGAAGCCAAAAATCAGTTAATCCATTCCAACAAAAATATTTCTGAAATTGGTTTTGACCTGGGTTACAACGAAAAAGCTTACTTCACTAATGTGTTCAAGAAAAGAACCGGACAAACTCCTTCTGAGTTTCGGGAAGAAATGAAGAAATTGATTTCCTGATTTTACAACTCTTCTTCCAAATTCTATTACCACTAGTCTTTTAAATGATGGCAACTTTGTAGTGTAAAATTTATTCATCATTTAAAAACTAATAAAAATGGAAACAGCAACACAAAAAACAACAAAATGGATTTTAGATCCAACTCATAGCGAACTTACTTTTAAAGTAAAACACATGATGATTGCCAATGTAAAAGGTGAATTTAAAAACTTCTCAGTTGAAGTAAACGGAGAGGATATTTTTAACTCTCCGCTAAATGTTACAGTAGATGCTTCATCTATCAGTACTAACAATACCGACAGGGACAATCACCTGAAATCTGCCGACTTCTTTGATGTGGAAAACCACAAAGAACTTTCGTTTAAAAGCACTTCGTTCAAACAAAAAGACGATGATGAGTATGAGTTGAAAGGGTTGCTTACCATCAAAGGAATCAGTAAAGAAATAAAACTCGAAGTAGAGTTTGGAGGCATTAACAAAGACCCTTGGGGCAATGAAAAAGCAGGTTTTTCGGTTGAAGGAAAAATTAACAGAAAAAATTGGGGGTTAAACTGGAATGCAGCGTTAGAAACAGGCGGTGTATTGGTAAGTGAAGAAGTGAAAATAGCGGGTGAAATTCAGTTTTTAAAACAATATTAAAAACTGGTTGTGCATTTGAAAGAAAATTTGTCAATTCGAGTGTTCCGCAGCATTGAGGAATGTATCGAGTATACAATTTTCAATAAAAAGGTAGTGTCATCATCACATTGATGACACTACCTACTAATATAAAACAACTCAACGCATGAATTTCTCTGAATTTGCAATCATAGGATTTTTAACATTTTGCAGTTTAAGCTGCAAAACACAAACACAAGGTAAAATGGAATCAAAAAATAACAATCCGCTTTTATGCGACATAGAAACCGGCATGTGCGAAATGCCAACCGGAAAAGAAAAAGATAGTACCGCTGAAATTACAAAATCAACCCAAAAATCGGTAAAGGTTATTTACTATACCGACCCGATTTGCTCATCATGCTGGGGCATAGAGCCGCAGTTACGAAAACTTAAATTGGAATACGGAAACAGTATTGAAATAGAATACCGAATGGGTGGCTTATTACCTGACTGGAGTTACAATAGTGGCGGCATAAGCAAACCTTCTGATGTGGCTCATCATTGGGACGAAGTAAGTGTGTATTACGATATGCCCATTGATGGCGATGTATGGCTGGAAGATCCTTTACATTCTTCCTATCCGCCATCTATTGCTTTTAAAGCAGCACAATTGCAAGACAGCGAGAAGGCCATTCTGTTTCTTCGTGAAATAAGAGAAATGGTATTTCTGCAAAAGAAAAACATTGCCAAATGGGAACATCTGGAAACAGCTGCAAAAACTGTTGGATTGAATATTGAGCAATTTAAAACCGACTACGAAGGAAAAGCAAAAGAACTTTTTCAGGAAGATCTAAAACTGGGAAAAGAACTTGGCGTAAGAGGTTTCCCTACTATGTTTTTTGTGGACGAAAAAGGAAACAAAGAGTTGGTATATGGTTCTAAACCCTATTCATTTTATGAAGTGGCGGTATTGAAACTTGCTCCCACTGCAAATAAAAGCGAATACAAGAAAGATTGGAAAGACCTTTTTGCAAAATACCAAACATTAACCGCTAAAGAATTTTCAGAACTATCAGGAATTGGCAGAAAGGAAAGTGAGCAACTGCTGAATGAACATACTACAAAAGGTAATTTGACAAAAGTAGTTACCAAGAATGGTAGCTTATGGAAATATGTAAAATAAAAGCAGCACAATGGAAATACTTCAAAAAGACGATGGCAACAAAGGTGCATTTTATGTAGAATTAGACAATCAAGTTCTTGCAGAAATGACGTATGTATGGGCAGGAACAGACAGAATAATTATTGATCACACAGATGTAAATGCTGTATTAAAAGGCAAAGGAGTTGGTAAGCAAATGATTACTAAAGCTGTTAGCTTTGCAAGAGAGAAAGGAATAAAAATTCTTCCGCTTTGCCCCTTTGCAAGAAGTGTTTTTGATAAAGTAAAAGAATTTAAAGACGTTCTAAAAATCATATAATCATGGATAAAAACAACATTACAAAACGCTATTCAAACGGAGAAATAACCGTTGTTTGGCAATCGGGCAAGTGTATTCACTCTGCCAATTGCGTTAACAATTTGCCGCAAGTATTTAATACAAAAGCAAGTCCTTGGGTAAATGTGGCAAATGCTTCTAGCGAAGAAATTATCGCAACTGTAAATAAATGTCCTTCGGGTGCATTGTCAATTAGTAGAAATAATGAGAAATGAACAGAAAAATATTTTTAAAATCACTGGCAATTCTGCCACTAACAGCAGCAGCTATGAAACTGAATGAATTAAATAAAATAACCGCACCATTAGGCAACACTTCTAAAATGCCCGTGTTGTTTCTTGGTCACGGAAGCCCCATGAATGCCATTGAAGAAAATGAATTTGTAATCGGTTTTAGAAATATCGCCAAAGGAATTCCAAAACCAAATGCCATTTTGTGCCTCTCTGCCCATTGGGAAACCAAAGGAACATTTGTAACCGCTATGCAAAACCCACCAACTATTCACGATTTTGGCGGTTTCCCGAAAGCATTGTTTGATGTGCAATACCCTGCTCTAGGAAGCCCTGATTTAGCAAAAGAAACTAAATCATTAATAACAAAAACTGAAATAGGTTTAGACGATAAATGGGGCCTTGACCATGGTGCATGGAGTGTGATAAAACATTTGTATCCTAATGCAGATATTCCTATCATTCAAATGAGCATAGATTATAGTCAAAGCCCCCAATATCATTACGAATTGGCACAGCAGATAAAATCGCTTCGCGAAAAAGGTGTGTTAATTATTGGGAGCGGTAACATCGTTCACAATCTTAGTAAAGTAGAATGGCGAAGATTAAATGAAACATTTGGTTATGACTGGGCTATAGAAGCCAATGAAAAAATAAAAAAATTTATTCTTGAGGGAAATCACAAAGAATTGATCAATTTTCGTTCGCAGGGGAAAGCATTTGATTTGGCTATTCCAACCCCCGAACATTATTTACCACTAATTTATTCTATTGCTTTAAAAGATGACAAAGATGAAATTAGTATCTTTAACGACAAAGCAGTGGCTGGCTCATTAACCATGACCTCTGTAAAAATTGGGTAAGTAAAAAACAACAAACTGAGATGAAAAAAAAGCTATTAATTATTGCGGGATTACTTGTATCTTTTGCAATCGGATTTTACCTTAATTCTGTTGTTGCACAAAGGTCAACAACAGGAAATATAGAAAAAACAAACACCGAAAAACAATACCCGATGAAATTAGGCGCATTTTCAATCAGTCTTAATGTAAAAGATTTAAAAACATCAAAAGAGTTTTATGAAAAATTAGGATTCAATGCTTTTGCCGGAGGAATGGAGCAGAATTATCTCATCATGAAAAACGGCAATGCACTCATTGGGCTTTTTCATGGAATGTTTCAAGGGAATATGTTAACATTTAATCCGGGTTGGGATGAAAATGCCAACAATGTAGAAAACTTTGACGATATTCGTGAACTTCAAAAAAAGCTAAAAAACAATGGGCTTACACTTACAAGCGAAGCGGACGAAAAAACGAAAGGCCCCGCAAGCCTTATGTTATCTGACCCTGACGGTAATGTGATTTTACTTGACCAACATCGTTAATACCAATGAGAGATGAAAGCAAACGGAAAAACGGTAAAAGAGATTCTGCAAAACCTTCCGAAAGACAGGGAAGAAGCATTTAATAAGCTACACAATATTATTGTAAAAAATTTACCTAAAGGTTTTGAAGCAGCCATTAGTTATGGTGGTTTGGGCTATGTTGTTCCACATACTATTTACCCGGCAGGCTACCATTGCAAACCCAGTGAGCCACTTCCTTTTGCCGGAATTGCTTCTCAAAAAAACTCAATCAATTTTTACCACATGGGGATATATGCTGATTCTATCCTTTTGAATTGGTTTGTATCTGAATATCCAAAGTATTGTAAACAAAAGTTAGATATGGGGAAAAGTTGTATCCGGTTTAAAAAGTTTGAAGAAATTCCTTACGAACTTATTGGTAAATTAATGCAAAAAATAACCGTAAAAGAATGGATAAATATCTACGAGAAGAATTTGAAAAAATAAAACAATGAACGATTAAAAGTATCTGCTCATAAGAGAGTATTTGATTAAAAAAGCACTTTTAAACATTTCATTTTACTCCTATTAAATCCGTTAATACTCCCAATCATTATTCCAACACCATCTTTTTAACAAACGAATGATTTCCGTTTTTAATTCTTGCAAAATAAATTCCGGCTTGGAGTTGCGAAACCGAAACACGGTTTAGGGTACTGTTCAATTCTTCTTTAAAAACAAAATTTCCGAGTATATCAATAATTTCTATACCCTTATTTTCGGAATTTAATTTTTCAGAAAACTCAATATAAATAGCATCTTTAGCAGGAATTGGATAAAGACGAGTATTTTTTTCTATCCATTCTTCTATAGAAAAACTTCCAAAGGCATAAAGGGCCGATTTGTATTTGCAACCCAAGGTGTCAATTTCTACCTCGTAATTTCCGTTTTGTGTTGGAGTGTGTGTTTGAAAAATTTCGCCCGGCAACAAATTGCCGTTTACATACCACTGATAACTTGGAGCAGGTGATGAAATGAGTTCGGGCCAGTTGTAAGTAATGGTGGGAATAATAGGCAGAGAGCTAACTACTTTGTATTCTACTAAACTGGTATCGCAGCCATTTACAGCCTTAACCCAAAGGGTATCGGTTATGGCATTGGTAAAAGTAATGCTTACGGTATCAGTGCCTTGTCCGTTATTTAAGGTAGTACCCGTGGGTACCGACCAAATGTATTGTGTGGCCGAGTAAGAAGAATCAATATAAAAAGAGTAAGGAATATTCACGCAAACTTCGGAAGGCCCGTATATAAAATCGGGTTTGGGGGGCTCGCAGCAATGGTAACGCATAGCAATACGGCCAATTTCCTGACTTTGTTCACTAAAAATATCTTTCATTTGTTGATTATGCAACGGAGAATTCATTCCACTACGAATAAAAGTTACCGGTTTTCCGTAAATATTGCTCACGTAATTAGGTGTACTCAAGCTGTTGTACATCAGCGTGGTATTTCCTCTAGCCCCGTAAACACCAATAATATCGCCTTTGGCAACCGGAATGTAACAAGATACAGTATCGTTTATGGCGTACTGCGAAATATAAAATAGCGAAACAAAATCATTGGTGGTCATTATCCATGCTGGTGGTGCCCCATTGGTAAACCTTACCACTTCTATGTTTTGCGGAAGCGAAGAATTATCATCGGGAATATACAAACCACAAATTGTAAAAGAGGTGGTGGCTGTAAAATGATAGCCCCGAATTTGATTGGCCGTATTTAGCGTACTATTTTGTGGCCCAATGGGTGCAGCAAACTGGGCATTTAAAATAGAAATAGAGAAAAGAAACAGAAAAACAATTAAATACGATTTCATAAAAATATTTTTTACAAAGTAACGAAAAACAATAAAACTGCCTAATGGTTATGTGTTTAAGAATATTTGTTCGTTCAAATAACAAGGTTCGAGCATATCGAGAAAAGAAAAAAAGAGAATATTCCCAAAAAAGAAAAATCAGTAAGAAACATTTTTAGTTAAAAGAAGGCTCTTACCTGCACTCCTCCCGAATGAATGGTTTTACTGTTTTCTGACAAGCGACCGTTATACGTTAAATTGAGTTGAGTATTTTTAGAAAGATTGCGTTGCCAAACAGCACTCCATGTATAATTTTTTCCGGGTTGTAAGGCCTCCATCATATCGTATGCTACAGCTGTATTGGGTGTAGCATTGTAGTTAATGTCAATAAAATTAAAATTTAAAATAACATTTCCTTTTGCAGGAGCAATATAGCGTAACTCGATTCCTGCCTTATTTAAAAAAGTTTTTTCGTTGCCATAAATCGGCTTATTTATTTTTTGAATGTAAGTATAGTAAACCGATAACCGAAAGGTAGTATTGGGCTGAAAACTAAAACGAGGTTCTGCTTCTTCGTAAGCAAAGGAGTAATTGCGATTGCTGAAATATTCCGAGAGGTTTGATTTAACTCCATTTTTGTAGTTTGTATTTAAGGTAAATTGGCTTAAAAAATTCCATCTGCTTCGTATTTCGTAATACGTGTTTTCTCGCAATTCGTAGCCGTTGGTAAGCAGGGTCTTTCCCTTGTTATCCTGAAAAGTGAAGTCGAAACCATAAATAGGCGAGGTTCTGTTAAAGTAAAAGGAATTTAATAATGAAGTGTTCAATGCTACCAGGTGGGTGTCTATAATATTTTCTGATAGGGGATTGTAGATACTGTTTCGATTGCCTGTTTTACGGTCAATACGGTATGAAGTTTTATCGGAAAATCGCGAAACGAATTTTTTAATTCCTTTTTTGTTTCCCCAACGAGTTTCCGGCCTAATAAAAAAAGTTTGACTAAATTGATTGGTGTAGGTTCTAATATATTGGTTGGTGGGGGTAAATATTTTAATGTAATGAGCCTGATCTTGAAACTGAGCTACTTCAAATTCGTTGAGTTCTTTAATTCCGTTATCGTTGTAGTCTTTCCATGCATGGGTTCCTTGTCCGGGCTGCACTTCTAAAAATCGGAACTCTTTTTTCAGTTCCATGCCCGATCCAATTTCATAATAGGTGCCCAAGGTAAGCAGTCCTTTGCCTGCAAGGGCGTGGTATTCGGCACGGCCTAAAATCGTTTCTTCTGGTTTGGTAACACTGATAAGCGAATCGGTAACTCTTAATTTACGATAGGTAGTTTTTATTTTAAAACGGCTGTTTTTATTTTGATTCATGGCCCATTCAAAATTTATATCATCGGCTATACTAGCTAGTTTAAAGCGGTTTTGAAAAGGAAATAAATCTTCGCGGTACTGATAGCTCACGCCCATCTTGTTTTCAAGAGTATCGGCTATTTCTACAAACGCTTTAAGAATGTTCCACCGAAAACTGTTGGCCAGTAAGGTGTCGATACGGGGTAAAGAAAATTTATTTTGTTCTACCTCTTCGTAGAGGCCTACTTGCACTTTGCCAAAGGTTTGAGAAAGGCTGGCATTGTGGCGTAAAAACTCAGAAGCTACTTTGCCGTCCGACTGAAGGAAACTCCCATTACCCTTTACCTGAAACCCTTTTTGAAAAAAGAACACATTGGCCGTATTTTTAAATCCTTCGTATTCTTTTTCGCTTATAAAAGAGCCTGTTTCGTAGCGTAGCAGGAGTTTGTCTTTTTTTTCAATTCCGGAGTAGGCTTTGGCAATGTATTGTTTGTTGAGCAGAGGGGTTTGGCTTACGTTCCAATCGCGTTCAAATTCAACCGTTCTGAATCGTTCAATAGGTTCAAAATATTCGTCTGTCATTTCAAATCCGCCTCCTGCAATAATTTGTAGTGGGTTTTTATGTGTATCGAGCGGAAAAGCATTATCGGCCAATATTCTTACGGCATATCCTACATTGTCGTTTTGGTCTTTAGCCGAAAAGGTATTGATATCGTTCGATGAAACGGCTGTTTCCAGTTGAATTTTTCCTTTTTTACCCCATTTAAAATCGCTGCCAAAGGTGGCCATTTGTTTGCGTTTGGGCGTAATAAGTAGTATCACCGGTTCGTAATTACCTTGCGGAATTCCGTTAAGGGGAGCTACCCATTTAAATACTCTTCCGTTGGCAGTGCTTTTGGTTTGCACATAATTTCCTTTATTAATTCCAACTTGCGAAAAAGAGAGTTTATATCGTGCACTATCTGAATGGGTAGAATGCACATAAACGGGAGAGTAGGACACACTATTTACCAACGTATCTACTTTTTTGTACAGCACGGCATCGTTTGCAAAGGGTACACTGTCAATGCCCGAAACAACGGCCATGTAGAGGCTGTCGCCTATTTGCGAAAGCAACCTGCGTTGGGCGGTATCTAACTCTTGCCGCAGGGGTTGATTTTTGGCATCTTGTTCGGAATACATGTTGATGCGGTAATTCGCCCAGGAAGTTTGGTATTCGGTTCCGGCATAAAAAAGCGAGCGGGCATAGTTTTTATCGGAATACTGAAACTCGGCTACAATACGCGAAAATTGAGTAATTAAGCGATTAGCGGTAAATGTAATTTCGGCTGTATTATAATCAATTACGTAGTCGTAATCTTGTCCGCGTTCCATCAGTTTCCCATCTACAAATACTTTTTCTGTACCTGCTAATACAATAATAAATGTTTCGTTTTCGCTACCCGTAAGCCTGTACGGACCTTGATTTCCTTCTATTCCATTGATTACGTTGCGGGCAAATTTTCCTTTAGATACTGCACCACTGCCTTTAACCACTACGGAGTGTTCTTTATGGTTTTCTTTTGGAATCGAGTATTTGCCCGAAAAACTTCCACCTTGTGCTCTTTTATTAAAATTCATAAAATACCCGGGAGGCTTGTTTAGAAAAAAATCTCCGGCAACGAGTTCGTTTTTTTCGTCAAAAACTTTTATGTATACTTGGTCAAATTCCTGCAAAAGTTGCGTGTTTCCATCGGGTTGTATGGGAATATTATCGTCAGAAATAGCCGCTATTATATTTATGTTTTCGGTAAGCTTGCCTGAAAGTTGTAGGTTAAGATTGGAATTAACTGCCAAATCCTGATTATTACCAAAACTTACCCCCCGAGAAATACTTCCCGTTTTATTTAACCCTTGCCAGCTAAAAATATCATCGGGGGTCGAGACGTATTTAAAAACAAAAGGATTCGTTTCGGAATTTCCTGCGTTTTTGTTTATGGTAAATTTTTTATGGAAATAAGGTTTTGTAAAAAGAAGCGAGAATACTTTATAGCTGATTGTTATTTCGGTGGGTATAAAGTCTAATTCATCTAATTTATCTCTGTTGAGAATAAGTATGCTGTTGGCCACATCTAAGGTATAGAAAGAACTATCCAACACAAGGTGTTGATTGATTTTAATAAACTCCGAACCTGGTACAATGCTCAGCGTATCGAGCAGTAGGGTGTCTTTTAGCAGATAAAAATTTTTACTCCGAAAATTAGAAGAAACCTGAGCTTTTACAGAAATGACTGCAACTAACAGAAAAAATAAAAACGATATAAATTTATTTGCCTGCAACTAATTTGGGGAGAGTTTAGAAAGCATAAAAGTACAACCGTTTTTTTATTCGTGTTTTTATAACGCAACAGTCTGTAATTTATTTAAAAATTATGTACGTTTACTTCCTCCCAAAAACAGGAAAGTATAAATTAACCCAAATGAAAATAGTAACTTACAATGTAAACGGCATACGGTCGGCTATTGGTAAAGGTTTTGCAGAATGGTTAAAAGCGGCAAATCCCGATATTTTATGTCTTCAGGAAATTAAAGCAAATGCAGAACAAATACCGGTAGAAATATTTGAAGAGCAGGGATATTACCACTATTGGTATCCGGCACAAAAAAAAGGATATAGCGGAGTGGCAATACTTTCAAAAATAGAACCCCGACAAGTAGTCTACGGTTGCGGAATAGAGAAGTATGATGTGGAAGGCCGGGTAATACGTGCCGACTTTGACTTTGCTTCAGTAATGAGCGTGTATATGCCATCGGGTACTACCGGAGACGAGCGCCAGGCCTTTAAAATGCAATGGCTCGATGATTTTAGAAAATACCTTTCCGAGCTTCGGAAAACGCACCCTTGTTTAGTGATTTCGGGCGATTTTAATATTTGTCATAAACCCATAGATATACATAATCCTATCTCCAACAAAAACTCCTCAGGTTTTTTGCCCGAAGAAAGAGCTTGGGTCGATTTATTTCTTTCCGATGGATTTATAGACACATTCAGGGCGTTTAACCACCAGCCTCACCAGTACACATGGTGGAGTTTTAGAGCCAATGCCCGGGTAAAAAATTTAGGGTGGAGAATAGATTACCACATGACCAGCGAAGTGCTACGGGAACAACTGAAATCAAGCCATATACTTCCGGAGGCCAAACATTCCGACCATTGCCCCGTTTTGTTGGAATTAAACGACTAATCACCTATCTTAGAATAATTTTTTAGGAATAATACAATAAAATTTAGAATATTCTAAGGTAAATTATATATTTGTAACTTGTGAATTTAAAAAGAAAAGCTACATTGATTATGAAAAAAATAGCATTGGCAGTATTTGCGGCAACTTCGGTTTTACTTTACTCATGCGGAGGCGGAAATAACAAAAACGACAAAGAAGGTAAAATTGCAAAAGGCGGAGTGTATTACGGAGGGGTATTCAGAGTGAACGAAACAGAAGACTTTAGAAGTCTTTACCCCCTAGATGTTACCGAGGTAGTATCTCACCGTATAGCAAACCAGGTTTACGAGGGTTTGGTAAAACTAAACCAAGAAGATTTATCGGTAAAGCCTTGTATAGCCGAAAAATGGGATGTAAACGAAGATGCCACCTCGTTTGTTTTTTACCTGCGTAAAGGAGTTAAATTTCATGATAACGAATGCTTCCCCGAAGGAAAAGGCAGAGAAGTAAAGGCTCAGGATTTTAAATATTGCTTAGATAAAGTGTGCGAATCAAATCCTCAAAATCAAATGTTTTGGCTTTTTAAAGACCGTGTGATGGGAGCCAATGAATACAACGAATCTACAGTTAAAAAAGCTCCGCTTCAGGGTGGGGTTTCCGGAATAAAGGTTATTGACGACTATACCCTGCAAATAGACCTTAGCTATTCTTTTGCCGGATTTTTAAACATTCTAAGCCATTCTGCCTGTTGGGTATATCCTAAAGAAGCGTACGATAAATATGGTGTGGATATGCGTACCAATTGCGTAGGAACAGGAGCTTTCCGGATTAAAAATATCAAAGAAGGAGAAGCCGTTATCTTAGACAGAAATCCGGATTATTGGGGGATAGATCAATTTGGCAACCAACTTCCGTACTTAGATGCCGTTAAATACACTTTCATTAAAGAAAAAAAAGCAGAGTTAATGGAATTTCGCAAAGGAAATCAGGAAATGGTTTTCCGCTTGCCTTTGGAAATGGTTAAAGAAGTAGTAACCGAATTCGAAGAAGCTAAAAACGGTGGAAATATTTCGTTCGAAATGCAGGTAGTGCCCGCTATGAGCGTTTTTTATTACGGTTTTCAGCACAAATTACCGCCTTTTGATAACAAATTGGTTCGTCAGGCATTCAATTTCGCAATAGACAGAGAATCTATAGTAAATTACACCTTGCAAGGTGATGGACGTGCCGGAATTTATGGCATTGTGCCTCCTTTTAAAGGGTACGAGTACGAAAAAATTGAAGGATTTAAATACGATCCTGAAAAAGCTCGCCAACTCTTAAAAGAGGCAGGTTACCCCAATGGAAAAGGATTTCCGAAAATGATTTTACAAATAAACAGCGGAGGAGGAGACCGAAATGTGCAAACTGCCGAAGTAATTCAGAAAATGTTGAAGGAGAATTTGAATATTGAAGTTCAGATAGAGATTATGCAGTTTGCTCAGCACTTAGAAAATTTGGAAACGGGAAAGGCTCTTTTTTGGAGAACAGGTTGGACAGCCGATTATCCGGACCCTGAAAACTTTTTAAACTTGCTTTACAGCAAACATGTTCCTGAAAACTTAGCCGATAAATCATATATTAACTCGGTTCGTTATCAAAGCACCCGATTCGATTCTATTTTTGAACTTGCACTTAGAGAAGTGGATGCTAAAAAACGTTTTGAACTTTTCCGTTTGGCCGACCAAGAAGCAATTAACGATGCTGCCATTATGCCTATTTTCTACGATGAAAATACTCGATTGCTGCAAACCTATGTTAAAAACTTTCCGGCAAATGCTATGGAATACCGAGATTTGTCGGAGGTGTATCTTGACCAAAAAGAAATGAATGCTAAGAAATAATTTTATTTCATAAATCATTGAAATTTTTAGCTATGAAGAAGTTTTTGTTTGCTGTGGTTTCGGTAATTCTTTTCTCGGCCTGTGCTAACCATTACAAGTATTTTGGCAGAACATACGCACCTACCTCTGATGCACAGCTTTATTTCAGAGAAACAGATATATCAGAGCCATTCGAAGTAATGGGCAAGATGGATGTTACGGTTCCGGAAAAAATGAAAACAGAAAAAATTCAACGAAAAGTGCAGTCCACGGCTGCAAAAAAAGGGGCTGATGCTATTATTATAGACAATTTCGATATGCAGGCCGGAGGTTTTGTTACCACCGGAGGCAATATTTCTCGCGAATCGGAAGATGGAAGAACAAAAGGAGAAGGAGGAAAAAGTAAAACAAAAATTAAAAAAGATATTGTTGTAAAAGCATCATTGGTTAAATTCAAAAAGAATATCCCCACTAATTAAGCATTCTTTTTTACGTTTTCTATTCCTTTATAAACCGGTGTATTCTGGTTCCGTTAGCAATATTCAGCTGTAACAAGTAAACCCCTTTTGGTAAATCTTCGATATTCATTACGTAATTATCAGACGACAAAAAATCGGTTTCAATAATAACTTGCCCTAAAGAATTAAACACTTTTATTTTTCCGTTGAGTGTTTCGTTAAATGCAATGGTTAACTCTTTGTTGGCAGGATTGGGAAATACCGAGAACGGAGTCATATTTTCATTTTCTTCCATTCCCACATTAACGGTAATATTAATATCATCAATGTAGATATAATTTCCGCTACCTTTGGCCGTTAGTTCAAATTTTAAGAGCACGTTTGATAAACCCTGAAAAGTGGTGCTCAAATTGGCCACATCATCTCTCCAATGCCATGAAACCGAGGGCACAAAATTTCCTGATACTAAACTTCCGCCATTGGTTACCAAGTTATTTCCTTTTTTGGCATAGCGGATGGTCCATGTATTACCACAATCTTTTGAGGCATACACTCTTAACATGTCATCATCTTCTTCGAAATGCTTGGCATAAGCAACTTTAAACTTAACTCCGGGAATTCCTGTTAAGCCAGATAAATCAATGGGAGGAGAAATAAAAGAAGATTTTTCATCATCGGGCACATCGGAACATTTTAAGTGAATGGAAGCAGAGCCTGTAGCTGCTGCATTTGTAGTTCTGCTCCAAAAAAATCCCGATTCGCTTTCGTATTGCCAATTTTTAATAGGGTTGTTTATATGCAAAGGAAAATTAGGGTATTCAATGCCTTCTAAAAAGGGAGCTACTTCTCCTCCGTTGATGTTTCCTACAGTAATATATTGACTTTTGGTTATTGCATCGCTACCGGAAAGGTTAGATACGGTTAGTGTTGTGTTGTACACTCCGGGCGAATTATAATACACAACAGGATGTTGCAAATTGGAAGTAGCGGGTGTTCCTCCCTGAAATACCCAGTTCCACTGCCAGTTTCCGTCAATCGGGGCGTTATACGAAAGATCGGTGTATTTAATACTATCGCTAGCACATATGTTATTTTTATTGCTTTTAAAATCGGCAATGGGAGTACAATCTACGGGCACATACCCGTCATTTGTGCCGGTAGCAATAAGGTTTGCATTGGTCCATAAATTATTACGCCCTCCGGCTCCTGAGGCTAACGCAGCGTGCATACGGTCTTTTTGACCTTCGGTAAACATTTTGGTGCATACTGCATAATCCATGTAGTTTTGCACATTATCTAAGGAGTTGCAATTCACTGCAGCTAAATCGCACGACTGGCAATTACCAATTGTATTGGGCGTATCAAAAACACCATCATCGGTAGAACAATTTCCTAAATCGCCACAACTGTTGCTACTTCCCCATGTATGTGGTAAATTGAGGTAATGCCCCACTTCGTGGGTGGTGGTACGTTTAGCAAAATTGCTTCCGTACGAGGTGCCGATGCCACCAAATTGTTTATTTAGCATTACTACTCCTTCGTATTTAGCTTGAGGTGCAGTGCCCGGGTAATAGGCATATCCGCCTGCTCCGAAAGAAATTTTTTCTACAATCCACATATTTAAGTATTTGTTCGTAGGCCAACTGATTAAATCTTTTACGTTATCGTTGGCGTTGTGCGTGAGCGAAGAATATGTGCGAGTTATACCTTCGGTGCAGTTCCCGTAGGGGTCCATTCTTGCTAATCGAAATTCAATTTCACTATTGGCTGCAATGCCTTTAAAAGCGGGAACAATTTGATTTGTATCGGAGTTTAATTTTTGGAAGTCTTCATTCAATATTTTCAGTTCATCTTCTACCTGAGCTTTGGAAATGTTCTCACTTCCGTAGGTATGAATAATATGTACCACTACCGGAATCACTTTATTGGTTCCTTCTGTTCCGTTGTTTTTGTATGAATACTGAAGTGCTTTTTCGTTTTCTTCTTCCATCAGCAAACGCAGAGAGGGGTTGCTCTGTATAGATTTTTCAATCATTTCGGTGGCTCCGCATGGAAGTTCCTGAGCAGAAACAAGGCTAGCCCTATTAGATAAAAACAAGGTAAACAAAAGGTATACTGTAACTTTTTTCATAGTTACAATTTTACTGATATTACTTTTAAGAATTAAATATGAAATTTTTTTATCTTGGATTCTTAATTAGGTTTTGAAAGTTCGGTAATCAATTTTTGAGTAGCAATAGGCAATAGTGTTTCTTTTATTGGATAAGCTCCGTCAGATTCTACCACAAATGTTGCAGGTACCGGAATTTTTCGGTAATTTCTCAAGAAATCTAGTTTTACTGAGTAGATGGTATTTGAAACGCTTAAAATATACGACTGAATAAAAGTTGTTTTAACAGTAATATGAGAGGCAAAAGAGCTTATGTTATCTATTGCGTACTCAAAAATAAAGACTTTATTTTTTCTTTGTAAATCTAAAATAATTATGCCCTCCTCTTTGTAAAGAGGAACAATTCCAAGAGAGTAAACGTGTATTGTTTGTTCAGCCTTTTGTTTTATTTCTTTACCTATTTCTATAGTGCTTTTTAAAATGGGTTCAGTAAAATCAAGTATTTTATCTATAGGTTCGAGTATCATCTCCTCTTCTTTATTTGCAGCATAATGCAGTTTTGCTTCTTTAAGGTCAACACCCGATAAAAAGAAATTTACTTCTGTTTTTAGTCTTTGTCTTTCGTTTTTTAATTTCATTAAATCATCGAGATGCATTGTTATTTCGGACAAAAAAGGTTGTATCTTTTTGTTTCGGAAATTGCTTTTCGCTTTATTTATATAACTCAGAAACTGGTATTGCTTGTACTCAAAGTCTAAGGTATGTTCGGTTATCCAATTTCTACTTAGCATGGTATTATTAATAGTTGTGTGTTTATAAATTAGTATAAGCAATAAAAATGCCTAATATACATTATCGTATTCTTGTAATAAAAAAGGTTATGCTTATACGTGTTCAAAATATATGTGTTGCGGTTTTTGGTTTAATTCTTTTTGCCTGTGTGCCTGCCAGAAAATTTGAAGAAGTTCAGAACCGACAAAAAAAATGTGCAGCCGAATTAGAGGCTTATAAAACAGCCAATATGGAGCTGGAAAATAAAAATAATGAGCTGAATGCAAAATTTGCCGATATGGAAAAACGTATTGCGGCACTGCAAAACGATACATTTATTCAGGGAATGTCGTTGAGGCAATTAACAGAGAACTACAATAATATTAATAAAACCTATCAACTTCTGTTAGATAAAAATAAAGAATTGCTTTCCGGTAATGCCGAAGAAACTAAAAAATTGATGAAACAATTACAAGTTACACAAGAAGAATTACAGAGAAAAGAAGATGCTTTGCGGGCCTTAGAAAAAGATTTAAATACAAAAACATTCGAACTTTCTAAAAGAGAAGCCAGGGTAAAGGAATTAGAATCAATTATTAGTAAAAAAGATTCAGCCGTAAAGGCACTAAAACAAAAAGTACAGGATGCCCTGCTTGGTTTTGAAAACAGCGGGCTTACCATAGAACAAAAAAATGGCAAAGTGTATGTTTCACTCGAAGAAAGTTTATTGTTCTCATCGGGCAGCTATACGGTAGAACAAAAAGGAGTAGAGGTGCTTAAAAAACTGGCAAAAGTATTGGAACAAAATACCGATATAAATATTTTGGTAGAAGGCCATACCGATAATGTACCCTACAAAGGCAGCGGAGCCATAAAAGATAATTGGGATTTAAGTGTAATGCGAGCCACTTCGGTGGTTAAAATTATTACCAGCAACAGCAAGGTTGACCCTAAGCGTTTAGAAGCTGCGGGTAAAGGCGAATTTATGCCCATTGAAGTTGCCAACACCCCGGAAGCTCGTAAAAAAAACAGAAGAACCGATGTAATACTTACGCCTAAACTGGATGAGTTACTACAAATTTTAGAAACTAATTAAAAACAAAAACAGCTTTATTTTTCATCACTCATATTTTCGCTCTGCTTGGTATCAGTTTGGGAGGCTTCTTTTGTTTGTTTCAATTCTTCGTCCGGCTCCTTTTCCTGAGCCTTTTTCTCAGCAAGCACACGCTTGTACTCTTCCGCTTTCTTGCTTAGTATCTCCATCACTTGATTGAATTTTGCCCTGTCTTCCTCCTCCATCAGGGTGTAAATACGGTCTAATTTTTTCATCGTACCTATCCCTACAAAGGAATTTTGTTTATTTACTAAATGGTTTTTATTCATATCTTTGTATTATGACTAATTTGTCATATTGCACTCCCACGAAACATTGTGTGAGTGTATCAACAACTGGAAAGTACGAAAAACTTCTGATTGGTACTGTTGTTATCATATCAGCTGTTTGCGTAGTTTTAGTTTTAACGAAACTTTAACCAGTTGTTGATGTTAACCCGAAGCCCAGTCCCTGACTTACAAACTGGGCTTTCGTTTGCACTCACTTCAATCATAAGCTATCTCTTTTACTTGTTGTGTTGATTGTGCTTTCCAGTATTCTAATTCTTTTTCATGTTTTAACGCATTTTTTAAGAAGTTTTCTAATTGATTGCCTTTAAAATTTCTATGATTATATTTCCATTCATATTCAATAAGATAGAAAGGTAAATATTTTTTACTTATTGATTTAAAATTTCCACGTATTCCATTCTTAACAAAACTCCAATATCCCTCAATGGTATTTATATGTGTTATTCCTTTACTGTATGCTTTACTATGGTTTATTACTAATCTATCAATGTATTGTTCTAATGTTTTATATGAGCGAAAACAGTCTGTCATTAATAGTGAATTGTCTTTTTTAGCATAGCGTTTTAGCATAGATAAGAGGTTACGCTTTGTAAGTTTTTCTACTACTTTTGTTCTAACTTTTCCTTTACGCTGAACCATACCTACTACCGAAATTTTATGAGTTCCCCGACCTCTTTTTAAATCTACTTTTGCCAAACTTGGTGTATTATCGGTAACGGCTCTAAGTTTACGTGCTTTTCCACCGAAATAACTCTCGTCCATTTCTATTATGCCATTTAATTTTGTATCAGGTTCAAGCATACCTATACGTATTCGCATAGCTACGTAGTAGGCTGTTTTATATGTTACTTTTACGTTTCTTTTTAATTCCATTGCATTCATGCCTCCCTTAGCGTTTAACATTAGTGTAGCCAATTCAAACCATTTAGGTAGTGGCAGTGCGGAATGTTCAAATATAGTGCCTACCATAACAGTAAACGAGCGTTTGCAGGTTTTGCAAGAGTGCCGTCCAGCTTCGCTTTTAGTTGGTCTTGTTGATTTTGATTCACAATAAGGGCATTTTACAGTTTTACCCCATCGCAAAACCTCTAATTTTTTCAGGCATTTCGCTTGTGTATTATATTTTTTATATACTTCGGATAATTTCATACCTTTGTTTCTGTATTTTAATCATTTATATTATTTCCAAATTCCTTTGTAGGGATAGGTACGTTTTTCATTGTTTTTGGTTTATTAACTTCTTTAAATAACTTTTCTGTTGCTGTTTTTTGCAATCTATTTTTCTGTTTCGCTTTTTATCTAAAAGTAAGAAAAAACTTTTGCAATCTGCAAATCTTCTTTATATAATATTATTTCTGCCAAATCCACATATCTCCTATACCCGTTGTTTTGGTCAAAATATTTTACCCTCATTAATCCTCCTCCTAAATCTTCCATACTATAAAAAATCCCTACGTGCCCGGATATCTTAGTATCCCAAAAAATAGGCATACCCCTTATAGGGTTTGTGGTTTTAGGGGTAAGAGATTCTTCGTTTTTAGGTACTGCAGTTCCTAATGGGTTACTATAAATATTATTATAATTAATTAACCCGTCATATACATACTTAACATACCCTGAACACACGTCATTTATACTATAAGAATTATTATAAGAAACCTTTGTTCCAGACACTTTATATGTTCTTGCTATTACTATTTCAAACACGATAAGAGCTTGTTCTTTACTCAATTCTTCCCCCTTTTTCAAGTTCTTTACAGCAATAAGAATTTCAAGTTCTTTTGGGTGGTCGCTTTTAAGTGTATAAGTTACGCCATCTACTTTTACATTCTTTGTTTTTGGAGGGGGGGGGGCTGTTTGTTGCCAAGCAACTTGCCCTGATAATACATTAGTTACGCAAACTAATATTACAATTATTATCTTTTTCATGGTAATTAGTTTTGTATATAATAACATTGCATTTGATGTTTTATTTTATTAAAAACTAATAATTCGTTCTTTTATTTGTTTTATTCATTTATTACAGTATTTTATTCGTATTATAATAAATAACAAAAGTATTAGTATTGTTACTAAAAGATTCTGCCCTTTATCTTATTAAATGATTTACTTTTGTAGTTTATTTATCTATGATTGTAGTTACCGGAGCCGCAGGATTTATTGGCAGTTGTTTAATTTCTTTTTTAAACAAAGAGGGATACAAGGATATTGTAGCGGTTGACAATTTTTCGAATGAAATAAAAAATAAAAATATTGAAAATAAAATACTAACCGCAAAAATTCATCGGGATGTTTTTTTTAAATGGCTAGATGAAAACGAAAAATTTGTTCAATTTATTTTTCATATTGGAGCAAGAACCGATACAACAGAGTTTGATGTGTCCATATTTAATACACTAAATTTAGATTATTCAAAAAAAGTTTGGCAGAAATGCGTTCAATACGGAATTCCCTTAGTTTATGCTTCATCGGCCGCAACCTACGGAATGGGCGAGTATGGGTATAGTGACAGTACTTCTCCATCAGTTTTAAAACCCCTCAATCCTTATGGCGATTCAAAAAACGATTTCGATAAATGGGCTTTAGAACAAGAAAGAAAACCATACTTCTGGGCCGGTTTAAAATTTTTTAATGTTTATGGCCCCAACGAATACCACAAAAGAAGAATGGCTTCGGTTATTTTTCATGCGTACAAACAAATCATCGATTCCGAAAAACTTAATTTATTTCAATCACACCATCCTTTGTTCAAAGATGGAGAACAAATGCGCGATTTTGTGTATGTTAAAGACGTAATTAGTGTATGTGCGTTTTTAATGGAACACCGTAAAAACAATGGTATCTATAATCTTGGTTCGGGAAAAGCAAGAACCTTTTTAGATTTAGCCAACTATACTTTTTCCGCATTAAACAAAAAGCCCAACATTGAATTTATCCCTACACCGGAAGATATACGTGGCAAGTACCAATATTTTACCGAAGCCGATATGCAAAAACTACATGCCATAGGTTATCAGAAACCTTTTTACACCCTCGAAGAAGGAGTAGAGGATTATGTAAAAAATTATTTGATGAAGAACAGCTATTTTTAGTGTAAACTTTGTTTCAGTTGTTCTAATTTTAAACGAAGGTCTATTAATCGTTTTTTTAATTCTTCTTCCTTTCGGATAATCTTTGAAGTTGAAACCAACGGAAGTTCCTCTTTTACTTTCAGGGCTTTTTTGGCTCCTTCTAATGTGTAACCCCGAACTTTTACAAGGTGGTAAATTTTTTCAAAAGTTTCCAAATCTTTTTTTGTAAACAATCGGTTTCCCTTGCTGCTTTTGTGCAGATGAATAATGGCAAACTCTTTTTCCCAAAAACGAATTAAAGAATGTTTTACTTTGTACATGTTGGCCACTTCGCCAATGGTGTAATATAACTTATCTGGTTGCATATTGGAGCAGATAAAGATAAACAAAAAAACTAATCGAGAGCCTGAGTGGGGTCGTTCGCAAGCTGAATGAGTCGGTCGTACTCTTCCGGAGTTAGATCGTTAAAGAAAAAGTTGATGGGGTTAATCGGATTGTCATTTTTTCGAACCTCGTAGTGCAAATGCGGACCAACCGATTTCCCTGTATTTCCAACAAACCCGATTACATCGCCACGTTTTACTTTTTGAGAGGTTTTTACAGCTATTTTGCTTAAATGTGCGTATAGGGTTACGTATCCGTATCCATGATTAATACGAATAAAATTACCATATCCCGAGTATCCTTCTGCGTAAGGCATAATCACTCCATCTCCGGTGGCATATACAGGGGTTCCTATGGGCGCAGTAAAATCTATGCCTGCATGAAATTTAGTGGTTTTATACACAGGGTCTATTCTAAACCCAAAGCCCGATGCCATATATTTTAATTCTTTGTTCGAAACAGGCTGTATGGCCGGAATAGAAGCCAACAGTTGTTCTTTTTTCTTGGCCATGGCAAACACCTCATCGTACGATTTAGACTGTATATAAAGTTGTTTCGAAATTTTATCTACCCTTTTGGTGGTTTCAATCAATAAATCGGAACTTCTAAAACCCTCCATGTGCTTATAGCGGTTTATGCCGCCAAACCCCGCATTTCTGATGTTTTCTGAAATGGGTTCCGCCTCAAAAATAACACGATAAATATTGTTATCGCGAACCTGAATGTCGTTCAATACCATTTCAATATCTTCCATCCTTTTGTGTAGGATTTTATATTGTGCTTGTAACTGATAGTTTTCTTCCTGTAGTATTTTTTCTTTGGGCGATTCTACACTCAGGTAAACAATATACACCATGCCGGCCGCTATTACACCCGATGTGGCAAGATAACCCATTGCCCTTAAAATACGGGTACGCCAAGTTATTTTTACCTTTTCGTAATCGAGCGTTTGGGTATTATACCTGTATTTTATTTTAGACATTCTGCTTTAATTCATTATTTTTGGCAACCGTTGCAGCGTATGCAAATATAAAACTACAAACTCACTTTGCCAAGTTTTATAAATACGATGCCGCACTTGTTAAATATAGGATTAACAAACATTAACATTCTACATGAATTCTACAGAAGTACGCGAAAGATTTTTGCAATTTTTTAAAAATAAAAAACACGAAATAGTGGCATCGGCTCCCATGGTTATTAAGAACGACCCCACGCTGATGTTTACCAATGCCGGAATGAACCAGTTTAAAGATCTTTTCTTAGGCAACTCTCCCATTCTATTTCCACGCATTGCCAATACCCAAAAGTGCTTGCGCGTTTCAGGAAAACATAACGATTTGGAAGAAGTGGGAGTAGATACCTATCACCATACCATGTTTGAAATGCTCGGAAACTGGAGCTTTGGCGATTATTTTAAAAAAGAGGCCATTGAGTGGGCATGGGAATTGCTTACCGAAGTGTATAAACTGGATAAAGATAAACTTTATGTTACCGTATTTGAAGGTAGTTTAGATGATGCATTGGATTTTGACCAAGAAGCATTCGATTGCTGGAAAAAATGGATACCGGAAAACCGTATTTTAAAAGGAAATAAAAAAGATAATTTTTGGGAAATGGGCGATACCGGACCCTGTGGCCCTTGCTCCGAAATACACATAGACCTGCGTAGCGATGAAGAAATAAAAAAACAAAACGGAGATACATTGGTAAACACAGGGCATCCGCAGGTAATTGAAATTTGGAATTTGGTTTTTATGCAATACAACCGCATGGCCAATGGAGAATTAAAACCTCTTCCGGCAAAACACGTTGATACGGGCATGGGTTTCGAGAGGCTTTGCATGGCACTGCAAGGAAAAACTTCTAACTACGATACCGATGTGTTTATGCCTTACATAAAAGAGTTAGAAACTATTTGCTCGCTTCCCTATACTCATTCTTCTTCTAAACAAGATATCGCCTTTCGGGTTATAGCCGACCACCTGAGAGCCATCTCTTTCTCTATTACCGATGGACAACTCCCTTCGAATACAGGTGCCGGATACGTTATACGTAGAATTTTAAGAAGGGCCGTACGTTATGGATACAGCTTCCTTTCTTTAAAAGACCCTTTTATTTATAGATTAGTGCCTGCTCTTACTCATCACATGGGGACTTCCTTTCCAGAATTAAAAGCACAAGAGAAATTAATTGTAAAAGTAATTCTTGAAGAAGAACAAAGTTTTTTGCGAACCCTGGAACAGGGAATTTCCCGATTCGAAAAATACATTCACGAACACTCTTCAGCCAAAATGATAAACGGAACCTTTGCCTTCGAACTTTACGATACCTTTGGGTTTCCCATTGATCTTACTCAGCTTTTGGCTAAAGAATCGGGGTTTGAAATAGACATGCCTTCTTTCAACCAGTGTTTGCAGTTGCAAAAAGAACGGTCGCGGGCGGCTACCAAAATAGAAACTTCCGACTGGGTAGAACTGCAACCATTTAAAGCAACAGAGTTTTTAGGTTACGACCACACACAGACAGAAATTAAATTACTACAATACAGAAAAATTAAAACCAAAGAGAAAGAGTTGTTTCAACTGGTTTTTGATAAAACACCATTTTATCCTGAAGGAGGTGGGCAAATAGGCGATACCGGATTTTTAGAGTATAACGGCTCCAAAACATACATTACAGACACCAAAAAAGAAAACAACCTCATTGTTCATTTTTCTGAAACACTTCCCGAACCAACAGATTCTACTTTTACTGCTTGTGTTGATGTTAGAAAAAGAATGGCCACAGCAAAAAATCACTCAGCTACGCATTTATTACACTATGCATTAAGAAAAGTGCTGGGAACACACGTAGAACAAAAAGGCTCTTTGGTAACTCCCGACTATTTGCGTTTCGATTTTTCGCATTTCCAAAAAGTAACCGATGAAGAACTCAGTCAGGTAGAAAGACAGGTTAACGAGACCATTTCAAATGCAATGGCATTAGAAGAAATGCGGAATGCCCCTATTGCAGAAGCCGAAAAAATGGGAGCCATGATGTTGTTTGGAGAAAAATACGGAAATACGGTAAGGATTATAAAATACGGGCAGTCGGTTGAGTTGTGCGGGGGTATTCACGTATCAAACACCTCGCAAATTTCTTTGTTTAAAATTATTGCTGAAAGTTCGGTTGCCGCAGGAGTAAGAAGAATCGAAGCCATCACTTCGCAAAAAGCAGAAGAGTTTATTAATGCAAAAATTCAATTGCTGGAAGAAATTAAAACATTGCTCAAAAATCCTAAAGATATTAAAAAGGCAATAATTGAACTGCAAAGTAAAAACGAAGAGCTGCAAAAAAAAGCAGATGCATTGTTGCTCGAAAAGGCTAAAATAATCAAAGCAGAATTAAAAAATAAGTTGCACTTCGAAAATCAAATCTATTTTTATATTGGGAAAATTAATTTAAGCGATGCAGCCTCCCTTAAAGACATTTCTTTTCAGTTAATGAAAGAATACGATAATTTATTTTTGGTTTTAGGAGCCGAACTCGATAATAAACCTCTTATTACCGTTGTTATTTCCGAACAATTAGCCAAACAAAAAAACTGGCATGCAGGAAATATAACAAAGGAATTGGCAAAAGAAATAAAGGGTGGTGGAGGTGGACAGGCTTTTTATGCCACTGCAGGAGGTACCGATATAAATGGACTTAACCATGTTTTTGAAAAAGCAAAAAAGTTTATTTTATGAAAACAATATTCTTTTTTATACTTTCTCTTTTTCTTTTTTTAGAAACCTTTTCACAAAGTTTTCAGGTAGGGATTACCAGCAAAACGTATACCGATGTAAATCGTAACAATAGGCAGGTAAAGGCCGAAATTTATTACCCTGCTTTATCGGCCGGAAATAACACCACTCCTGCCAACGGAAAATTTCCGTTTATTGTGTTCGGGCATGGTTTTGTGATGACGTACACGGCCTACGAAAATCTTAGCAGCGAGTGGGTACCCCAAGGGTATATTATTGTTTTTGCAAATACCGAAACCGGATTTTCTCCCAACCATGAAGAGTTTGGTAAAGATTTGAGATTTTTAGTCAATGCATTTTTAATGGATAATTCCAATAATGCGTTTCTTTTATACAATAAAATAGATTCTGCTTCGGCCATTATGGGACATAGCATGGGTGGAGGCAGTTCCTTTTTGGCATCAGCTAACAACAACAGTATAAAAACCGTTATAGGATTTGCTCCGGCCGAAACCAATCCTTCGGCTATTGCAGCGGCAGCTAACGTAACAGTTCCTGCTTTAATTCTTTCGGGAGAAAAAGATGGCGTTACGCCTCCTGCCCAACATCATTTACCCATTTATAATGCATTGGCTTCTGTTTGCAAAACATTTGTAAACATTAAAGGTGGTGCACACTGCTATTTTGCAAAGCCAAATTTTAACTGCGATTTTGGCGAATCCACCTCCTCTCCGGGTATTAGTATTACACGTCAGGAGCAGCAACAGGTTACCTACGATTTGGTGGGCTTGTGGTTAAATTATTATTTAAAAAACAATACCAATTCTTTGTCTGTTTTTTTAGATTCTCTTCAACAATCGAATCGTATTACGTATCAAAATTCCTGTGTAATACCTAGTGCAGCCGAGGTAGACTTTTTGCAAAAAGCGGGGTTTGAAATTTTTCCTAATCCGGCCAGTACCTACTTAGATATAACTTCCGATGGGTATCCTTACGAACTAAAAATAGTTTCGGCAGATGGGCAGTGGCTTAGGCTCGTAAAGATTACCGAACATGCTCAACGCATCGACCTATCCTCTTTTCCCGATGGGCTTTACTTTGTTTCATTTCATTACGGAAATACAGTTTTGCATAAAAAATTATTCATTGTTCGCAATTTATTTTAACCAATTCGTATATGCGAATTTTATACACCTTTGCCATACATCTTTATACGCAGGGTATTTACATTGCTTCGTCTTTCAATACCAAAGCAAAAAAATGGATAAAGGGTAGAAAAAAATGGAGAACAGAATTAAAAGAAAAAATAAAAGATGAAAATTATTTTTGGGTGCATTGTGCCTCTTTGGGCGAATTTGAACAAGGCAGGCCGCTGATTGAAAAATTAAAAAAGGAACACCCACACATTCCTGTTTTACTCAGTTTTTTTTCTCCATCGGGCTTTGAAATACGCAAAAACTACGTATTTGCCGATGTGGTTTGTTATCTGCCTTCCGATACCCCAAAGAACGTAAAACAATTTTTAGACCTCGTAAAACCTTCGGCTGCCTTTTTTATTAAATACGAATTCTGGTTTAATTATCTGAACGAAATAAAAGAAAGAAATATTCCATGTTACTTAGTTTCCGGAGTATTCAGGCCTAATCAGCATTTTTTTAAATTTTACGGAAACTGGTTTAAAAAGCATTTAACCGGTTTTACCTTTTTCTTTTTGCAAAATGAAGAATCTTGTTTGCTGTTAAAAAAGATAGGGTTTACTAATTATTTAAAAACAGGAGATACCCGTTTCGACCGATGTATGGAAAACGCAGCTTTTGCCAAAGAAATAGCATCAATCAAAGAATTTAAAGAGAATCAATTTCTTGTGGTTGCCGGCAGTTCTTGGCCTTCCGAAGAAAAAATAATAGCGGCTTATATAAATAAACAGCAACAGGGGGTAAAGTGTATCATTGCCCCACATGAGATTCATGAAGCGCACTTAAAATTTATTGAATCGTTATTTACCGTTCCTATTGTTCGTTATTCTAAAGCAAGAAAAGAAAATATTCAAAATGCTCAGGTGCTGCTGATAGATAATATTGGCATGCTTTCTTCACTTTACCAATATGCAGATATGGCCATTATTGGTGGGGCTTTTCACAGTCGATTGCATAACAGTTTGGAAGCGGCTGTTTTTGGTATTCCCATTTTATTTGGCCCCAATTATCACAAAAATGTTGAGGCCAAAGACCTCATAGAACGTAAAGCCGCTTTTTCTTTTTCTACTCTATTTGAATTTACAGAATGTATGGAAAAATTTCTGAATGAATCTTCTTTTACAGCCGAATCCGGAAATGCGGCAAAGAGCTACATGGCTGAAAATACAGGGGCTACTGATAAAATTTTAAAAATTCTATTCCACTAGTAAGGCCATCTTTTTTATTTTGAAACATTTGTTTGTTGTAAGAAATTTTATACTTTACTTTTGTTGAAAAGGCTGAAATCCGCTTAAAAAAATCCAGTGTTTTCGGCACTTCTCTTGTTTGGGGGTATGCTTTCAGGTACTCCAAAACCATCCGCTTTTCTTTTGCTGATAAGGATTTTACGAGATTCTGCAACTCTTTCATAAATAATGGTGTAACAAAATGTGGGCTAATTTAATAATTATTTAATTGTAATTCAGATAGATAATTGATTTCAGAATACAAAAAACAGTCCATTTTGGTGTAACAAATTGAAAAAAGTGTAACAAAAAAATTAAAAAGTTTAGCAGAAGTTTGATTTGTATTTTTTGCGGCCGCAACATAACAGCGGGAAAACCGAAGCCCTGCACAAGTAGGTAAAATTAAAATCCTAATCTTATCAAAAAAACAACTTTAAATTTAAGCATTATGCTTCTGCTACTTGTAACATTTGCATGCAATAAAAGAGAAGACGAAAAAAAGATGCAGAAAATTGGTTCAAGCATTGTGAATCAAAACGACTTGATGAGGCATCCCTCAATTGATGACACTATATGGGTATATATGCCATATGAAGCAGATAGTGTTTTTGGTGGCTGGATAGCATACAATGAAGATTCTAATTACATTTACTTTGGGCACACGGATTTTTCTCAATATTTTCTAAAATATAATAAAAGCACAGATAGAATAGAAACTGATTTGCCGGATAGTGACGGGAGTGTTAAATGCAGATGTGAGTGGTGCGATATCTCAGGAACATTTAGTTGGGTAATTTGCTATTCTGTAACAACTTGTTCTGCGTGTTGCGACAAATTTTGTACAGCAAAAAAAGTACTTTCCGGTTCATAACTTATTTTTGACACATTCGTATTACCCTTTAAAACCAAAACCTATGAAAACCCCAAGCTCTCTTTTAATTATTCTTGTTTTTATACTCTCTTCTTGCAACAACTCAGTCAATACCGAAACCGATAAAAACGACATGGTTTTTATTGAAGACACCCTGAGCGGAAACTTTTCGGAATCAAGTGCTGAATTGTTGCCCACCGACTCGGTGGGAGTAAAAAATCCCAAAACAGGCGAGTATGAAATGATGACCTACGAGGAAGCGAAAAAATTAGAAAATAAGTAAGTACAAACTTTTTCTAAAAAGAGATGAGCCAACTTTGTTGGCTCATCTCTTTAATTTCTTTTTCAGCCATACATCGAATGGAATAAGTTCTGCACCAAGCGGCTCCCATGCATTACGCTTGGTAATAAGCAATAGATGTTTATTCAATGGAGGTTTAATATGTTTATACTGAAACCCGTTTTTAGCCAGCTTTTGCAATAAGAAATAAATATGCTTTTGTCGTTTACTTACATTTTCGTTGAGCAAATCATTTCTCCAAATGTATTGGCGTAAGGTTTGAATGGCGTTTTCAGCCTCTTCCAGTTTATGGAGTTCTATAAAACATTGTATTTGCAGAATGCGCGATTGCCAATCCCAGCCCATTTTATCCCTAGAAATAATTTGTTTTTGTAATAATTGTTTAAGTGCAGAGGCATAATTTCCTTTGGTAAATTGCAGGCAAATTCCCCAAAAAATGTATTTCGATTGTTCAAACTCATCGATGGGTACTTTACTGTGTTGCAATGCCAGCAAATACTTGTAGGCTGTTTTGTATTTTTGAGAGTAGAAGGCGGCATAAAAAATAAATTCCATAGCCTTAAGGCTGTTTACCGAATGGGCTGGAAATAATAGCAGAGCTTTTTTAGCATGCTCTATGGCTAAATCATATTTTCCGGCATAAATATATATGGCAGAAGAATTCCAGTAAGCCGATGCCAAACGGTTTTTACGATATACCGAGGGGGGTGTTTTTTACAAGCTCCGTTAGTTTATTACAATAATTAGCAGCCTGTGTATATTTTTTTATGTTTTCGAAATAATTTATTTTCATTAAGTAAAAAAAGTACAGGCTTAAACCGGAGTGAGAATCTTTAACCATTTTTTCCAAATGCCTTGTGCTATGGTAAAGGTAATGGGTAATAAAGCGGGTGGGCTTTCCCTCCGCGTGGTAAATGCGAAGCTTGTTAAAGGCATTATACACATCCGTTTGTACACTTAGGGAGCGTATAGAATTTGTAAGTTCTTTAGAAAGTGCATAATATTCTTTCTGCTCCTTTTTATCTTTTGAATAGTCTAGTAAACCAATTTTATGCATTAAAGCATCTACTTGTAATGGATATAACTCATATCCCTTGGCTTTCCTAATTACGAAATCAAGTAGATTTAGTGCTATTTCCGATTTTCCTTTTAAATTATACAACACAATAAACTGCACCAGTTTTTTTCTTAGGCGTATGGATTGTTTTATATTCTCATCTAATCCGGGGTGTCTGAGTATGTGGTTGTCGTTACATAGCGACTCATAAATTTTATGTTTTAATCTCGTTTTCATAGTACGAAAACGCCCGGAAGAATTTTCCTTAAATAGTAAACTGTTTACAGAGAAATTACTTTTTTTTTCATTTTTCGAAAAGGCTGAAATCCGCTTAAAAAAATCCAATATTTTCGGCACTTCTTTTGTTTTGGGGTATGCTTTCAGGTAATCCGAAATCATCCGCTTCTCCTTTGATGATAAGGATTTTACGAGATTCTGCAACTCTTTCATAAAATATGGTGTAACAAAATGTGGGCTAATTTAATAATTATTTAATTGTAATTCTGATAGATAACTGATTTCAGAATACAAAAAACAGCCCATTTTGGTGTAACAAATTGAAAAAAGTGTAACAAAAAAATTAAAATTTTACCTCGTATTTCGTGGTACAAATTTTAAAAATACATACCATGAAAAACCAATTCAACTCATTCAATTATGTTTTGAAAGGCCTTGCCTTTCTTTTACTATTCAGTATTTCTTCATTAAGCTATGCCCTTGAAAACATCCCTAAGGTACAAACAGAAAGTAAAAACAATTGTGGGGTAACCGATACTCAGGTAATACAATACCTAAACAGTTTCGGTTATCAGGTGTACAGTTTAAGAAACGAAAGAGGCACCTGCAACCGCATTGCCACTACCCAGTACCCCAATATGTGGGTAATAGTGTACATAGACAGTACAGGCATCTGTTGTTTGGAAGAAGTATGGAATTAAATAAATGATACTCATTTAAAATCCTTCTCATGAAACACGAAAGAATATTGTATATTCTTATCATCTGCGCAGCCATAGTGGTGCTTATCTTGTCGGCTATGGTTGTGCAGCTTGAGTTTAGTCCTACCGATGCGGTAGCAAATGAATGACCTTAGAAACGAATACTACCGAATTATATTTTTTATGGATACAGAACGATTGAAGGAAGAAAACAAAAAACAAACGCCCGATTTTAAAATCAACTACGATACCACAACTCAAGTGGTTTACATTGATGTAACTGATTTCGACTGTAAAAATGCTACCTGTAAAATTGTAGATGATAAGGGCAATTTTATTTTTAGTAGCATTTCGAATAAAAAAATAATTGAAATACCTCTCGAAGATTTCGAAAAAGGTTTTTATGTTCTTTCGGTAGAAAACGATTTGCATAAAAACTCTTTTCAGTTAAATAAGATATAAATAAAATCAGGTGCATTAATGTATTGAGTTTTTTCTCTCTCAACATTTTTTTGTTTAACCTTTAAAACCCATTTTTATGAAAACTTTATCTAAAATCTCAGCCCTGTTTGTGGTAATCTTTGCATACCATTTTCTGCAAGCTCAGCAAATGGTTTCCGAGCATTGGTACGACAATCAAGGCTCCCAAGCTTTTTTTCAAAAATCGGTGGTACGTTCCGATGCTTCGGGCAATGCACATATTGCAGGTGCTACCCTTAACCAAAACGGAAATTACGATTTGTATCTTGCCAAATACAACGCTTCGGGCGTTTTGTTGTGGGACGTTGTATATGCCGGTGCAGGAGGCTGGCACGATGCCGCTGCCGACCTAAGGGTAGACGCCTCCGGCAATGTATATGTTACCGGTTCGGTTTTTACTTCTTCTAACGATAGCAACGATGTGGTTACACTAAAATACAACGCATCAGGTGTTTTGCAATGGGACGAAATTTACAACGGTTCTTCCTCCCTAAACGATGGTGGCACCTCCCTGCAAGTAGATGCTTCGGGCAACGTGTATGTGAGTGCATTTACACAAGATGCCAATAACGGCTCCGATTTTTTATTGCTGAAGTACGACAACTCCGGTTCTCTGCTTTTAAACCAACAGTTCGATCTAAACAATGTACACGATGTACCCGTTTCGCTTATTGTTACTTCTACCCGCCTTGCCATTGCCGGAGCTACACAAGTGGGCGTTACCGACTGGGATTATCTGTACGTTGCTTACCACCCTGTAAACGGTTCGTATATCTCGCACAGCACCTCTACCGGTGGTACGGCTGGTTTCGATAAGGTACACGATTTACAAACCGATGCCTCGGGTAATTTTTATTTAACAGGAACCGTTTTTAATGCCAGCACAGGTTATGATATTTTAACCGTTAAGTTAGACGATAACCTGAATGTAATTTGGTCGGCAAACTACAACAGCACTTCTACCATGAACGATGTTGGTAACGCCCTGGCGGTGGACAATGCCGGAAATGTAATAGTAACCGGCTTTTCCGAAACAAGTACCGAAGGCACCAACTATGTTACCATCCAATACAACTCATCGGGCACACAGCAATGGGTAAAAACCTTTAACGGAGAAGGCAATGCTGCCGACACCGCCCGTGCCATTGCAGTAGATGCAAACAACAATGTTTATATTACAGGTTCTTCTTTTAATGGCTCTACCGAAGATTTTTATACCACAAAATACAAATCTAACGGCACAGAGCTTTGGGGCATTGCTTTTAATGGTACAAAAAATGGTGATGACCATGCTTTTGATATTGCCCTTGATTCGCTCGGTGGGGTGTTGGTAAGCGGACAATCGCAAACACAAACAGGGTTTGAATATGCCACTATACGTTACGAAGAGTACGAAAATACCTACATTCCTGTATTAGACAGCAACGACACCCCCGTTTACAACGACCGTGAGCTGATAATTATGTTTGATTCGGCTGTAGTAAGCAAAACGGAAGTAAACCGCATACACAAACGATTTGGCTTACTTGAAGAATTTGTTGACACCACCACCATAAACCTTATAAATGCAAAACTGGGCTTAGACCTGAGCCGGGCGAAAACCATTAAGGTTTTTGATTGGATGACCACTGCCGACAGCCTTTCTATTACCCGCCTGGGCGATACCATAAAAATTCCTCCTTTTTGGGCTACCTTTGTGGTTAAACTCCCCACAGGATTAGATGTGATGGAAACAGCCGACTCTTTAAATACCTTGCGACCTACGGTGTATCTGGCTGAACCGAACTATATCGGCTTCCTTACTTCACTACCTAATGACCCTGAGTTTACCGGTGGTAATCAGGCAAGTTTACACCCTACGCAGCAATATTCCAATGCACACATCAATATGGATTCAGCCTGGGATATTTCCACCGGAAACTCCTACATTAAAGTGGGCGTGTATGATTCCGGTATTAACTGGGCACACAATGATTTTAGCACCGATGGCAGCAATACCTGGAACGGATCTAAAATTAAAGGGGGCTGGGATTTTTATAATAATAAAGACATTAAAAACGACCCTAATAATGATAATTATACTCTTTCTTCACATGGACATGGAACACGCTCTGCCGGTATTATTGGAGCCTTACGTAATAATTCAAAAAATGTGGCAGGTATTTCCGGAGGTAATGGAGGCGGAAGCTATGACTATGGAACGGAGTTAATAGATGCTAAATTAAGTTTATCTTTACAAGGCTATACAGAATTAGTATTGACATTGCATGTTGCAAGTGCTATCATTAAGGGTGCGACAAGTATCAGCAGTAATGGTTACGGATTACATGTTATGAACAATAGCTATGCATTCTCCACTAGCAGTGGTATGCTTAAACAGGCTGCACATTTTGCTAATCTGAATCAGGTTTCATTTGTTGCATCTTCTGGAAATGATGGAAATACATCCATGAAATATCCGGCCAGTTATTTTGATTCATGGGTAATGAAAGTAGGTGCAAGTGATACCGCAGGGGTAAAAATTGGATTTTCTGTGTACGGTAACGGGTTGGATTTTATTGCTCCGGGCGATACCCATATTGTTATGTCGGTATCTAAAAGCTCTGTTTCTGCCTCTGCAAAATTTTCGGGCACCTCTGCTGCAGCTCCTCATGTTTCGGGAGTAGCCTCTTTAATGCTTAGCCGGCACAATACCCAACAGGGTTATGCCAACAACCTTGCCCCCGAAGATGTAGAAAATGTGCTCGAAAAGTATGCGTATGATATAAAAAACATACAATGGGATCAAGATTATATACCCGGTTATGATGCAAAATCCGGCTGGGGACGCATCAACGCGGGCAAGGCTATGCACATGATTAATATGCCCGACTACGAGGTAAAACATGTAACTTCGGTACAAAGCATCAGCAATCCTTCCTTAGTGCAACAAGCCTGTACGGTGTTGGTACCCAACGATTATTACCTTCAAAATCTTTCTCCGGGTTTGTACCTTGCTGATATGTATAAGGTAACGGTTACAATTTCGCACAACATTGGAAATGCTTCTATACTTAACGCTTGGGTACGCAACAGTTCCTCTAGTTTATGGTCTAACAGTTTGGTATTAAATCCTTGGGCAGACATTACATTGGAAAGTTACAACAGCAGTTCGGCTACTTTAAGTGCGTATATTTATTTTGTTAAAGAGAAATTCTTTCCTTGGCAAATGATTTATACATGGTATCCTAACGCACCGGGCGATGCAGCCAAATGGGCTTACAGCCTACACCTAAGCCATGTTCCGCAAGGAGAAGAAGAGAAGACAAGCGACAAAGAAATGGCAGTTTTCCCTAATCCGGCTAACACGGTGTTGAACATTCAGCTAAGCGGAACAACAAGTGGTAGCAAACAAATAGAGCTAAGCAGCCTGGAGGGCAAAATACTGCTTACTGCATTTACCAAGGAAAATACAAGCGTGCTGGATATAGCAGATTTAGCCAAAGGAGTGTATGTGCTGAAAGTAAAAACGGAAGAAGATACTTTTGTAAGAAAAATTATAAAACAGTAAAGCCATGTTTTATACAAGAAAAATAACCATAACAGCAGCAGCCTTTTTAGGGCTGCTGCTGTTTACTACCTGCAAAAAAGACCCCTATCTGCCTATTGGCAATGGAGATTGTTATACTCCTCAACCCAAATATGCCTTGTGGTTAACACAAACATTTGATACAGACCCAATAGGTTACCACATGCCCTGTTTTAACCCCAATAACCCCAAGGAGTTTTGTTATTTATTT
>CAJPFH010000063.1 GCA_905339165.1 Flavobacteriales bacterium | reverse complement strand
ATCCGGTGATAGCTACCACATCCAAGCTCATGAATACAGGTGTGGATGCGCAGACCTGCAAACTCATAGTGGCCGGACTCATGCGCTCGCAGGCGGATAGCGAGAAGCTGATGGAGGCGGTTGTGGGGAGGATGCTGGCGGGGTAACGGGAAAAGGATTTAAATAATATGAATCTTTATACTTGACCTGCAAGGATAATAATGAAACCGCATCAAAAGAAGAATACTGAACCTGTTGTATTAAAAAACAAAAATAACGATCGAGAGTTCGAGTTGAAAGCAATAAATCGTATTCTTGACCGTAGATATGAAGTATTGATAGAGTTAAGTTAATCTATTTGACATGTGCCTTGACGAACTTCAGGCATAAAGTAAATACACTATTCCCTGCCTGATTATCATCCTCTTTTAAGACTCTTATGGACATTTCTTCATATGTTTTATAGACCATTAATCTACATTTATAGAGTTCTTTTCTAAAATCAAAAGCTTCCACAGGTGTATAATCTAAATTTAGACCATTATCTTCCAGAAACATTTCTATTGCGGTTAATGCGGTCCTATGGTTTGCATCAGGGAAAGCCTGCAGAAGTATTATATTTTTTAAATAATACGCAGCTACTTCAAGGATATCTCGGTTCTTTGGGGCATATTCGATTAGTTTTTTTATTTCATGAATCTTGATCGGATAATCTTCACTTCCAGAATATTCTATCCGGGGGTCTTTTGAGGCACGGATTTTTATTTGCTCATTGATATCCAGTAATATTTCCAACGTAAGAAGAGTGATATGACTCAATGTTTTCTACCAGCCTACATAAAGCGATCCATTGTTATAATATTTATCCGCATCGTCGCCAGACCAGCTCATTTCCCCCCGCGATGAGCTTGAAGCCTCTTTCTGCGATCACAGGCGGACAGCGAGAGATTGTTGGAGGCGGTTGTGAGGAGGATACTGGCGGAGTAACGGGAAAAGCAAATAAGCAATAGAAACAATTACAAACGAAATACATGGTTAAAGTCAAAATAGCAGAAGCCATTAAATTCTTTGAGAATTGTTTGAAAGAAAAAGGATTGAAAGTTTCAAAGATAATTCTATTCGGGTCGCATAGTACGGGAAAAGCGACTATAGATAGCGATGTGGATATTCTTATAATTTCTCAGGATTTTCAGGACAAAGATATTTTTGAAAGGGCAAGATTGACGAAGGAAGCAGAAATAAACACCATAAAAAAATTCAGAGTTCCTCTTGATATTGTCACTCTCACTTCTGAAGAATTTGAAAGCGGCAAATCCCTTATTACTGAATTTGCGAGAAAAGGGAAAGTAATGTATGCGGCATGATGCATAAACTCTGGGAACGCGGATGACGCGGATACACACGGATTTCGTATCCGTGAAAATCCGCCAAATCCGTGTCATCCGTGTGCTATGTCGCGGCAAATCTGCATTCATCATCGTTCATCTGCGGTTAAAATTTTTCTAAGTATCAAATAAAAATAAAAAAAAGATATATACGATATTATTAATCCATTAACATTGCATTAATATGGTAAAAGCTATAGTGAATATAAACAAAAGAGTTAACGGGGTATTAAATATAGTAAAAGCAAAACATGAAAACAGTTAAATTATCCAATTTTAGCAGCCATTACGGCTTAGATTAAATTGTTATTTTCTTGAAGTAAGAGAAAGTGTTGACCGGATATTCTCAAAACTCGCAAAGAAAGAACCGAAAAAGATGCGGATAATCGAGAAAAAGAAGGGGAGCGGTGTTATTCTATCCAAAATACTTAACTGATGAACAATATATAGATATTGTTTGATGAAAGCAAAATTACTCAGGATTTACATAGGGGAATCAGGACGGTATGAAGGAAGACCTGCGTATCATGCTATTGTTGAATACTTAAGAAGCAAAGGAATTGCAGGAGCTACTGTATTTCGTGGTTTTGAAGGGTATGGGGTTCACAGTATCCTTCATACGGCAAGCATTATGCGACTGAGTGAAGACCTTCCGGTAATTATTGAGGTAGTGGATACACAGGAGCGCCTGGAGCCGGTTATTCCCCATATCAGGAAAATGGCAAAGGATAAGTTGATAACTATTCAGGATGTTGACATTTTGGCAGGGCATGAATATGAAGCGATTTCAAAAAACATATAATCCTACAGGATAATATTTAACCATGCTTACAAAATCAGAGGGAGAGATGGCTGTACGCCTGGCAAGAACAGCAATAAAAGAATGCCTCACTAACGGAAAAAAGATCAACCCGGACAACCTTCCGGATATTTTCAAGGAAAAGCGCGGTGTTTTTGTAACATTGAATAAGAAAATTGCCTCAAAAGAGCTTCGGGGCTGTATTGGAAGACCTTATCCTGTCCTTCCTCTTGGGGAAGCTATAATCTTGTCAGCCATTAATGCTGCGCGGGAAGATCCGCGGTTTTATCCCGTAGAGCTAAAAGAACTTGATGAAATTGTTATTGAAGTCACCGTACTTACTGTTCCGAAACGTATTAATGCAAAACCCAGAGACATTCCTGATAAAATAGTTATCGGGCGGGATGGCCTTATTATTTCAAGCGGAAGTAGCTCGGGACTTCTTCTTCCGCAGGTTGCAGTGGAACATGGATTTAATTGTACTGAATTTCTTTCCCAGACCTGCATGAAAGCAGGACTCATGCCCGATGCATGGCTTGAAGGAGCGCAGGTTTATTCCTTTGAAGGACAGATATTCGAGGAAATAGAACCTGGCAAAGAGATAAAGGAAAAGGATATTAAGTGCGGCGAATAATTATTAATATGGAGTGTTAGCCGCAAAATTGAATTTTAATAGCAAAGGAGAATAACAAAATGTCTGAATTGCGTATATCCGAGAATTCTTCGAGTGATGAGATACTTCCGTTTGCGAAAATGGTGCATGAACTTTTTTCACTTCCTGTTACTATGCGAAGTAAAAATAAAAAAGGCGTCAGACTTGAAAAAGGAACCTTAGTTGATAAAGATTATACAGGACCTGTGCTTGAAGAAGCAATGCAAAAAAATCGGGTGATCCATACAATACCAACTGCAGGGACATATAAAGGAATACCTGTTGTTGTCACCCCTATACAGGACAAAGACGGTAAACCCATAGCAGCTCTGGGCATTGTGGATGTTGTTTGTACTATCGACCTTGCTTCGGTATTCGGGAATTACCCGCAGATTGTGCGGCAGGTTGAAGAAAGCAAGAAGCGTTAAAAAAATAAAATGCTACCAGATTCTTTGCGCTGTAAGTATTATTCCCTTATCCTTCATAAAATTAATTAAGTTCTCTATCCATATTTGCATTGCCAGTTTAGTCTTGGCATAACCCAACAGGCTATTTTTGACTCCGCCATGCCAGCGGACTCCTTTGTATTTTATCTTGAATTCCTCTATATGCGACTTTTCAGCCGTGTTCTCAAAGAGACTGGCTAATATTTGTAAGGTATATTGCAGATTTTCTTTTTTCATAAATCCCCTCGCGCATAAA